>JAJUFC010000013.1 GCA_029263855.1 Candidatus Thermochlorobacteriaceae bacterium
CGACGGCAAGGGCGATGGCGCGTTTGGGGTCAGGCTGTATCGCGGTCGGCGCATCTTTGCAACTATGGGCAACGACGCAAAGCGCGAGCAAGAGCGCGAAAGGTAAAAGCGCGTGTTTCATACTTCATCGTGTTTCGGGCGCGTTTTCTTGTTGTGGGAAAACGGGTCTTTTGTTTTTGAAAATTGGTAAGGAACAAAGTTCGCAATGAAGTTACGGCGGGCTTTTGCACGATGCAAGGAAAAACGTTTCACCCCCTCCCATTTTTTTACTTTTTAAGATGTTGTTTATTGGGGTTACGAGATAAAGCGGCTGTATCGGTCGTTAAGAGGGTGATTTTTTTCAAACGAGCAATGAAACGAGCACGCGGATTCTGCGGATGGTGTTGTTGGGGCGCGGGAATTGGGTAGTGCTATTAAAGTGTGTTTTTCATTCCGAGCCGTGCAAACCTCACCCTTGATTCCGCGTTGCGGAATCTTTCCCTCTCCTACAAAAGGAGAGGGTTAGGGTGAGGTTACAATCTCACTTCACCAGCATCATTTTCTTCGTCTGACTGAATGACCCCGTCTGCGAGCGCGCGTCAATACGATAGAAATAAACCCTGCTTGCCAAGCCCGCCGCGTTGAAATTGATGACCTGCACGCCCGCCGACTGCCGACCGCTTACTAAGGTCGCCACTTCTCGACCAATCATATCAAAGACTTTTAAACTCACCTCGCTTGCTTCTGGCAGTGCGTATTCAATCCGCGTCGTCGGGTTGAACGGGTTCGGGTAGTTCTGCTCCAACGCATACTTTGTCGGCAATGCAACATCCGGCTCGAATTCAACCGTTATGAGGTCGGGGTAAGTATGGACGGTGCCGTCAAAATCGTAGGAGCGGAGTTGATATTGATATGAATTTCCAACCACGACGCCGCTGTCTGTAAAAGCGTAATCGCGCGCTTCATTCGTCGTGCCGCCGCCCAAAAGCGTGGAATAGTTTTGGTAGGTCGCTATCTCTAAGCCGTCGCGAAGAATGGCAAAGCCTGCATTGTTCTGCTCTGATTGCGTCGTCCACGAGAGTCTCACGCCACTTGCAGACGCACTACCCGTGAATGCCGAGAGTTCAACCGGAAGCGGACTGTCCCCTACATTGCCAATCGTGTATTCGGCAAGGCTGTTGACCGTCGCCGTGATGGTGTTGTTGGCGGTGTTTAAGGTTTCGCCGATGACCGGCACCCACGCTGTTGCTCCGCCGCCCGTCGGACGGGTGTAGAGTTGCAAGGCACTTTCGGTGAAGTCCGCAATGTCGGCATCGGTATATTTGAAGGTTACGCTTGTGCCCGTGATGCCCGTTTTGGTGGTGGTGATGACCCAATAGACATTGGCGGTGTTGGCGGGCAAGCCTGTTGTTGACTTTTGCGAAACGCGCTGAACGCTGACCGTGCCGGCTGTGCCGTTTGCAAAGTCAATCGTGAGGCGTTGGGTATTGAAGCGAAGCGGCGGGGCGTTGCCGGCGAGGGATTGCGCGAGTTTGGCGGCGGGCGTTCCCGTTGTGAAGAGGTTAACATAATACACGCTTCCTAAACCAGTGCGACTGTTAAAAGCGGTGCCGATTGCGCCCGCAAAAACATCATCAAAGCCGTCGCCGCGCCGTCAAAGCGCGTGTTAAAGTTGCTGGTCGCGGCAAGGTCTCTGTTCACGCCTTGCGCCGATGTGCCTGTTGCGCCCGTCAGAAGCGCCGCCAAAGCCAAGAGTATCAGATCAGTTTCATCGTTTATTGTTTGTTTGTGTGATGAGCAATTTGGTTTTAAGGTTACGCCTGCCCGCCCTATTCAAGCACTAAAATAGTGGTTTAATGATAAGGAGTCGGCTTTCAAATCAACTTGTATGACCACTGTTATCTTTTCTTTAATTTTGCAAAAAGAAATTTGATAGGCTATTTTCACCGCTCTTTTTTATCAAGGTCCCTTAGCTCAGTTGGTTAGAGCAGGCGACTCATAATCGCTTGGTCGTAGGTTCAAGTCCTACAGGGACCACTTTTGACACACAGCACAATTTGATAACACAGTCACTCGTCTCTTGCATTCACATTTTGTATTTTCCCTACGCTTGAAATCAACTTAAAACCATCTCAATCATGTGTGGAATTGTCGGATATATCGGAACGCGCCAGGCGGTGCCGATTGTGCTTGAAGGCTTAAAGCGATTGGAATATCGGGGCTATGATTCAGCAGGGGTTGCTATTTTGAACGGACGAATGGACATTCACAAACGGGCAGGCAAAGTTGCCGACCTTGAACAATCGCTTCCGAAATCGCTTGAAGGAAAGATTGGCATAGGACATACGCGCTGGGCAACGCACGGCGTTCCGAACGACATCAACGCACACCCACATTTCAGCACAGATGGCACCATCGCCCTTATTCACAACGGCATTATTGAAAACTACGCCGCCATTCGCACCGAACTCTTACGCAAAGGACACGTTTTTCGTGGTCAGACCGATACCGAAGTGCTGGTTCATCTCATCGAAGAAATTTGGAAAGAGGCGGAATGTGATTTTGAAACAGCGGTTCGTCTTGCCTTGAAGCAAGTGGTCGGCACTTACGGCATCTGCGTGATTTCTTCGCGCGAGCCTGATAAATTGATTGCGGCGCGCAATGGCAGTCCGCTTTTGTTCGGTGTCGGCGATGGGGAATACTTCTTGGGGTCGGACGCTTCGCCGCTTGTCCAGCACACGCGCAAGGTGATTTACCTTTCGGACGGCGAAATGGTCATCATCACCAAAGACGGCTACACGGTCAAGACGATTGAAAACATCGAGATGCCAAAAGTCATCGATGAACTCACGTTCAGCATTGATGAAATTGAGAAAGGCGGCTACGACCACTTTATGCTCAAAGAAATTTTCGAACAGCCCGACGCGATTTTGAACTCGATGCGCGGACGCTTGCTCGTTAGCGAAGGCTCGGTCAGGCTGGGCGGCATTTCGCAACATCTTGAACGGCTCCGCGCCTCGAAACGCATCATCATCGTTGCGTGCGGCACAAGCTGGCACGCGGGGTTGGTTGGCGAGTATTTGATTGAAGAAATTGCACGCATACCGGTTGAAGTGGAGTATGCGTCGGAGTTTCGCTATCGCAATCCGATTATCAATCAAGACGATGTGGTGCTGGCGATTTCACAATCAGGTGAGACGGCGGATACGCTTGCCGCCATTCGCGAAGCCAAGTCGCGCGGCGCGTTGGTGCTGGGCATTTGTAATGTGGTCGGCTCGTCGATTGCTCGCGAAACGGATTGTGGCATCTACACGCACGCAGGTCCTGAAATTGGCGTCGCCTCAACCAAAGCCTTTACTGCGCAAGTTACGGTTCTGACGCTTCTCGCGCTTGCGCTCGGTCGGCGGCGCACGCTTTCGGACGCCGAAGCCAAAATGCTTATCGACGAACTGCATCAGATTCCCGACAAAGTGCGCGATATTTTGAAATTGAACGACGAAGTCAAACAGCTTGCGGCACTCTTCAAAGACGCACGGAATTTTCTTTATCTCGGTCGAGGAGTAAATTTTCCTGTGGCTCTTGAAGGCGCGCTCAAACTCAAAGAAATTTCCTACATCCACGCCGAAGGCTATCCTGCCGCCGAAATGAAGCACGGTCCGATTGCGCTCATCGACGAAAATATGCCCGTCGTCTTTATTGCCACGAAAGACGCTTCGTATCACAAAGTTGTCAGCAACATCGAGGAAGTGCGCAGTCGCAAAGGTCGCGTGATTGCGATTGCCACCGAAGGCGACGATGAAATTTCTCACCTCGCTGAGTTCGTTATTCGCATTCCGAACACGCTCGATATGCTCTTGCCGCTTTTGACCTCGATTCCGCTTCAACTTTTGGCGTATCACATTGCCGTCATGCGTGGGTGCAATGTCGACCAGCCGCGCAACTTGGCGAAGTCCGTAACGGTCGAGTGAATTAGGACGATGAATTGCGCAATGCTTAATTTGCCGTGTTTCATTAAGATTTAATTCTCACGACAATGGAAAGCGTTGCGCGTTTTTTGATGGAAGTTGCGCCGTTCTCGCTTCTTTCCGATGAAGAGCGCGAAGCGGTTGCGAAGAAAATGCTCGTGGAGTATTTCCCAAAAGGTAGCGTGATTTTAAGGCGCGACCTCGACAAAGCCGAGTTTCTTTACATCGTGCGCAAAGGTCGAGTTCGCATTACGCGCGGGCGTAGTGGCGAAAACGAGCGGCTCGTTTCGCTCTGCGGCGAAGGCGATAGTTTCGGCATCACCTCGCTTTTAGAAAACGAGGCGTTTATCTTTAACGCGACAAGCGATGACGACACCATTTGCTACCTTCTCCCCAAAGCCGAGTTCAAACATCTTTACGACACGCATCAAAAGGTTGCGGATTATTTTTCGCCCACGCTTTCCGTTTCGCTTGCCAATGCTTACCAAATCGAGCGCGAGCGGCTCTCTGTGCACAAACAGAATGACGAAGCCCCTTTGCTGTTTCAAAGCGTGGTGTCGCTTATCAAACGCCGCCCGATTGTTGGCACTCCTGAACTCACCGTGCGCGAAGCCGCCGAAATTATGACGCTCGAGCGCGTTGGCTCGCTTGTGATTTTAGGCGACGACGGCAAGCCTGATGGCATTATCACCGATACCGACTTTCGCTCGAAAATTGTCGCACGCAGTCAAAGCATCAATTTGCCGGTTTCTGCGGTGATGTCTTCCCCCGTCATCACGATTGATTCTGAAGATTCGGTCATGAACGCGCTCATGCTCATGACCCGACGCCGCATTCATCACCTCTGTGTCGTGGAGCGTAAGGGCGAAGTCGAGAAGTTTCTCGGCGTGGTTTCCGAACACGATTTAATGCTCATGCACGGCGTTAGTCCTGCGGCTGTTACCAAGAATTTAGACCGTGAGGAAACCGTCGAAGGCTTGCTTTGCGTGCGTATGCAAATGGACGCGGTCATTGATTCGCTCATCGCGCAAGGCATGACCGCGAAACGGCTCACGCACATCATTACCTCGTTCAACGATAAACTGACCGAGCGGGTTTTGCAATTTGCCGAAACACGAATGGTTCAAGAAGGATTTGGAAAACCGCCCGTTCCTTTCGCTTGGATTGCTTTCGGCAGCGAAGGGCGCGAAGAACAAACCATCAGCACCGACCAAGATAACGGGCTTGTTTTTGAGAATACCGCCACCGATTCCGAAGTACAATCCTACTTTCTGAAATTTGCGTCGTTCGTTGTGGAAGGTTTGGATAAAGTTGGATTTCCAAAATGCAAAGGCAACATCATGGCAACAAACCCTGAACTCTGCCAAAGCCTTTCAGGATGGAAAAAGAATTTCTCGAAGTGGGTTCACTCTGCAAGCCCGAAGTCGCTACTCAATGCGTCGATTTTCTTCGATTTCCGATCGATTTACGGCGAGGCAACGCTCGTTGCGACATTGCGCCAACATCTTTTTTCAGAGATTGCACAGACGAAGCAGTTTCTTTTTTTCATGACGCAGAACGCGCTTCAAACCAAACCGCCGCTCGGCTTCTTCGGCGCGTTCTTGCTTGAAGATTCAGGCGCGCATAAAAATCAATTCAACATCAAAGAACGCGCACTTCGTCCGCTCGTCGATGGCGCACGGCTCTTATCGTTTCAAGCCAAAACGAATAGTGCGAACACATGGTCGCGCCTTGAAGTCGCCAAAGAGAAAAGTTTGATGCGCCAAAGCCTGATGGACAACGTTATTGAAGCCTTTGATTTTATGATGACACTTCGACTCACGCACCACAGCGAACAGCGTCGCAAGGGACTTTCGCCCGATAACTTCATCGCGCCCGAACGGCTCACGCAAATTGAACGCAATGCACTCAAAGAATCCTTCCGCGTGGTCGAGGAATTTCAAGCCGAACTGCGCGATAAATTCGCAGGCGGCGTTGCCATGACGATGGAATAATCCAAAACAATTTAGGTATCACTTCCCCAACCCAACGCGGCGGAAAATGTAATCCACATTCTTCTTTAACTTCTTCATCAAGGCTTCGGCGGAAAAAATCCGCTCAATTTCCTTTTCGGATAAATGCAGGCGAATATCGGGGTCATTCAACACAAGGTGTTTGAGATGAATTTTTTCGCGCCAACTTCGCATAGCATTGCGCTGAACAAATTTGTAGGCTTCTTCGCGTGTCAAGCCTTTCGTGGTGAGCGTGAGCATTACAGTTTGAGATGAAATCAGTCCGTAAGAACTATCAAAGTTTTTGAACATTCTATCGGGATAGACGAGGAGATTTTCTATCGCGTCCGCAAATTGACGGACGATGTAGCAAAGCGCAATCGTGGAATCGGGCATTACGACGCGCTCGACGGAACTGTGGGAAATATCGCGCTCGTGCCACAAGGCGACATTTTCCAACCCCGCCAACGCATTGGCGCGAATGACGCGCGCAAGTCCTGACAAGCGTTCAAATGTAATCGGATTGCGCTTGTGCGGCATGGCGGAACTGCCTTTTTGTCCTTCGCTGAAAAATTCTTCTGCTTCCAAAACTTCGGTGCGTTGCAAGTGTCGACATTCAACCGAAAATTTTTCAATCGAGGAGGCAATCACAGCGAGCGTGCAAAGGTATTCGGCGTGCCTATCGCGCTGAATGATTTGCGTAGAAACAGGCGCAGGCTTCAAGCCTAATTTTTTGCAGACATATTCTTCAACCTTCGGCGAAAGATGCTCAAATGTGCCGACCGCACCGCTAATTTTGCCAACGCTAATCACGTCAATCGCGCGCTTCAACCGCTCACGGTTGCGTTTCATTTCTTCATACCACAACGCGAGTTTCAACCCGAAAGTAATCGGTTCGGCATGAACGCCATGCGTGCGTCCGATTTGCAAGGTGTATTTGAATTCTTTGGCGCGTTTAGCAAGAATCTTCAAAAGTCGCTCAATGTCGGCAAGAATGGTGTTGCCTGCGTCGCGCATTTGCATCGAGAGTGCTGTATCCAACACATCGCTCGAGGTCATGCCTTGATGAATATGCCGCGATTCCGCGCCGACGTGTTCAGCAACATTGGTCAGAAAGGCAATCACATCGTGCTTGGTAGTTTTTTCAATTTCAAGGGCGCGCTCGACTTCAAAGCGGGCTTTTTTCTTAATCACAGCGTAATCTTCTTCGGGAACTTCGCCTAATTTGACGCGCGCCTCGACGGCGGCAAGTTCTATCTCGAGCCAGCGTTGCATTTTGGCTTCTTCCGTCCAAATGGCGGCAATGTCTTGCGGAGAATAGCGAGGTATCATGAAGTTGATAAAATTTGAAAAGCGTTAAACGACTTCCACACGCGATTGGTCGCCAAGCATAAAGCGATTGGTCTTCGGTTTCTTCGAGGCACTTACAATTTGCACATCGTTTCCAAGCAGGCTTTCTTCAATGCGAATACCAACATCTTCAATTCGGCAATCTTTCAAAACGATGCTGAACTCAATTTCCGACCGCTTCACAAAGGTTGAATCGTAGATGGACGTAAAGGGTCCGATGTAAGCATCTTCAATCAAGCAATTTTCGCCGATGATGAGCGGACCACGCAAAACGCTGTTGATGATTTTTGAGCCTTTGCCAATCACAATTTTGCCCGATAAGTGCGAGGCGTCATCAACTTTTCCCAAAATCATCGTCTCTTGATTTTCAAGCACAAGGCGGTTGGCTTCGAGCAAGTCGTAGGGTTTGCCTGTGTCTTTCCACCAGCCTGTAATTTCCGAGTAGGTTACTTTTTTCTTTTTGGAGAGCAGGTATTGATGCGCGTCAGAAATTTCAAGTTCGCCGCGCGCGGAGGGTTTGATGGCATTGACGGCTTCAAAGATGCTTTCGTCGTAGAGATAAATTCCTGCAACGGCGTAATCGGATTTGGGTTTCTTCGGCTTTTCTTCAATGGAGACGATGCGCCCGCCTTTGAGTTCAGGCACGCCAAAGCGTTCAGGGTCTTTGACTTTGGCAAGCGTGAGATGGCAGTTCGACTTATTTGTCTTGAAGGCTTCAACGAACTTTGCCACGCCGCCGACCAGCATATTATCGCCGAGATAAAAAATGAACGGCTCGTCCTTGATAAAACTCTGTGAGATTTTAACGACGTGCGCCAAGCCAAGCGGTGCCGATTGCGGAATGTAGGTGAGTTTGACGCCGTATTCCTTGCCTGAACCAAACGCCGTTTGCACGTCTTGATTGTCGGCATTGGTTACAATTCCAATTTCTTTAATGCCCGCATCGCGAACAGCTTCGATGGCGTAAGCAAGCATGGGTTTGTTGGCAATCGGAATGAGATGTTTGTTGTGCGTATGCGTGAGCGGACGAAGTCGCGTGCCTCTTCCGCCTGCGGTGATTAGTGCTTTCATGTTCGAGAAGCGATTTAATGATGGTTGAATGGAAGTGCGACGCTATTGTATTCACATCAGTCGGAAGGCATCTTCAATGAATAGAATCTCGGGTGTTTGTCCGCTTGTAACGGTAATGGCAATCACATCGAAGCGATAAAGGTCGGCACTGTTCACAAACTTGCGAAGATAACACTCTGCCGCTTTTGCAAGCTCTTTTTGTTTTGCGCCTGTTACGGCTTCGGCGGCGTGTCCGAACTCCACGCCCTTGCGCGTTTTGACTTCAACGAAGGAAATCACCCCGTCTTTCTTGGCAATCAAATCAATTTCGTTTTTGCCACAACGAAAATTGCGATGCAAAATCTCAAATCCGTTTTTCGTGAGAAACTCTGCCGCGAGATTTTCTCCGAATGTGCCAAATGAAGTCTTTGAGTCAGTGTTTGACATTGTTCAATCAAAGTTAAACCGATAATGCACAATGCGCGTTAGAAAAACGGAAATAAAATACGATAGAATTGTCCAATCAAAATTTATGCTCGAGGGTTTCTCACTGCTTCATCTCTTCTCGCTCTTTTGCGTTGGTGGCTGGCTGATGATGCTCATGCGCGCCGTTACGCTTCAAGTCTGGATTCCGAAACTTGCTTCTGCGCCTGCGCCACAAACACACCCACGTGTGAGCGTGATTGTGCCTGCAAAAAATGAATCCAAAAAAATTCAGGCGTCGCTCCGCTCGCTTCTCTCGCAAGATTATCCGAACCTCGAACTCATCGTCATTAACGACCGCTCCGACGACGAGACGGGCAACATTATCAACAGCCTTGCCAAAGAAGATGCACGGCTCAAAGTCATTCACATTTCTGAGCTCCCACAAGGTTGGCTCGGCAAAAATCATGCAAACCAACGCGGCTTCGAGCAGACAAGCGGCGAGTATCTTTTATTCACTGACGCCGATATTCTCTTTGCGCCAAACACGATTTCAAAAACTGTTGGCTACGCGCTGGCAAATAAGGCGCGGCATATCGTCGTCTATCCGAAAATGCTTTCTGAAAACATTTTTGAAGAAGCCTTTCTCGCGCTTTTCGGCATGCTCTTCGTGTGGAAGTTTAATCCGATTGGCGCACGAAATCCGAAGAACAAGCGCGCATACATCGGCGTTGGCGCGTTCAACTTTATTGAGCGCACGCTCTACAAAGCCATTGGCGAACATTATCCGCTCAAAGCCGAAATTGCGGACGATGTCAAACTGGGATACCTCGTCAAGCGACAGGGCGAAGCGACGCACGTCGTCGAAGGACGCAACTTCGTGCAAGTGCGTTGGCGCGAAGGCTTGTGGGACTCGATGAAAGGCATTGAACGCAGCGCGTTTGCAGGCGTGAATTTCTCGTGGACTTGGGTTTGGATTGGCATTTTCGGAACGCTATTCGGATTGATTGCGCCGTATTGGCTCTGGCTCTTGAACGACGACTTCGCTGTGCTCTGCGCCTTGCTCTCGCTTGGATTCATTTACCTTGGCTATGCAGTCGGAAAAGAATCTCTGTGGCGAGCAGGTGTCATCACAATCCTTCACCCAATCATGTCCATTTTGTTTCTTTATGCGCTGGTCAAATCGGCATTGCTCGTTTCAGTGAAAGGCGGCGTGGAGTGGCGCGGCACGTTTTATGCAACTGAAGTCTTGAAATCGTAACCACCGCAACATTGCAAAAGAGCGTCTCGCAAACGATATTCAGCGTTTCTAAAATCTAATCGCATCAATAACTCATGGCGCAATCGTCATCAAAACCAAGAGGAAGCGGGAGAATCTGGCTTATTATCTTGATTCTCATTGCAATTTTAATTGGCATCGGGATTTATCGGTCGTCATCGCCGAAAGTCAGCGTGCCAAAGGAAACGGTTCTGCTTATCGACATCAGCGGCGAGTTGCCCGAATTGGTGTTGAGTGAAGGCTTTCCCGGCTTTTCAACGAAATCGCCTGCAACTTTGCAAGGGCTGTTGGAAACATTAGACAAAGCCAAACTCGATGAGCGCGTCAAACTTGTAGTCGCCACGATTAAAGACCTTTCCACCCAACAATCTAAACTCACAGAACTGCGCGACGCCATCGCCGACTTTCGCGCGTCAGGCAAAGAGATTTGGGCATACTTGCCACAATTTTCAGGCGACGCGGAGTATTTCCTTGCATCCGCATGCAACAAAATTTTTCTCGAACGCTACGGCGTTTTGGCGCTCGACGGTTTGAAAGCCGAAATTCTTTACTACAAAACCCTGCTCGGCAAAGTTGGCATTCAGTTCGAAGTGGCAAGACGGGGCAAATACAAATCCGCTGCTGAATCGCTCGTCAGCGACACGATTTCCGCACCGAACTATGAACAACTCAACGCGCTATTGACAGGATTTGATGAAACCTACGTGCAAGGCGTTGCACAATCGCGCAACATCGGCGAAGCGGCGTATCGCAAAATTCTCAACGAACAAGCCTACCTTTCCGACAAAGATGCGCTCTCGCAACATCTCGTCGACTCCGTCTGCTATTTCAGCGAACTTAAAGAGAGCATTCGCAAACAATTCAACATTGCCGAAGAGGACGATGCATCGCTCTTTCTTCCAGCGGCGAAATACAAATCGGTTACTTACAAATCGTTGGGTCAAAAAGCGCAGGATAAAATCGCGGTCATCAACGTCGTCGGCGCGTTGGTGGACGGCAAAAGCAATCCTTCGCCTGACGGCGAGAGCGATAGCGGCGACGAAACCCTCGTGCCCGCCATTGAAGAAGCACGAAAAGACAACGCCGTCAAAGCCATCATTTTGCGCGTCGACAGCCCCGGCGGCTCGGCGATTGCCTCCGACAAAATTCTGCTCTCCCTCAATAAAGCCAAAGCCGAAAAGCCGGTGATTGCCTCTATGTCGGGCGTTGCCGCTTCGGGCGGATATTGGGTTTCAATGCAAGCGCAAAAAATCGTCGCCAATCCAACCACCATTACGGGTTCAATCGGCGTGATTGCCACCAAGCCCTCGATGCGCGAACTTGCCGATAAAATCGGGTTGAAACGCACCGTAATTTCAAAAGCCAAGTATGCCGATTCGTTCAACCTCTTCGATAAACTCTCGCCCGAAGTCTATCAAAAAGCCGACGCGCTGATTGATTACACCTATCAAGAATTTTTGAAAAAAGTTGCCGAAGGCAGAAACATGACGGTTCAAAGCGTTGATGCGATTGCACAAGGGCACGTCTGGCTCGGCGAAAGCGCCAAGGAAATCGGACTCGTCGATGAACTCGGCGGATTCCGAAAGTCAATTCAAATTGCCAAAAGCCTTGCAGGCATTGACGAATCGGCACCCGTTGAACTCGTTAGTTATCCGAAGCGCAAAGATTTTTGGGACGCTTTCTTAGAGGGATTCGGAAGCGAAACGGACGCCAGCATAATCAGCCAAGCGATTCTGAAAGGACTACTTGCAAACTTGAAGCAAACGATTGCCGAAGAAGTAGAACTGCCCGCAGAGTTCAAAACTGCGCTCAAGACCTTGCGACGGCTCTCGGCTCTAACGCCGCTCCAACCGCAAGCGTGCATGCCGTTTGAAATCATCGTTAAGTAAAAACCAACACATGACCGAAGTAGAAATTCGTCGCATTGTCGACCTTGCCATCGAAGAACTTGGCGAGAAAGCCACAAAGGAAACGGTTCAAGCCGTCGTTGCCGAAGTGATAAAAGAATACGACAAAGGCGCGCCATCACTGACGCTTTCCGACCGAAATTTACATGTGCCAAGTGCGCAAGATTCAGGTCGGATTATCGTAACGGCGTTTGGGAAAAATCGCGTTGGCATTGTCAGCGCGCTCACGACGGCTCTTGCTGAGCATCAATGCGATTTGCAAGATGTGTCGCAAAAAATTATGCAGGAATTTTTCACGCTGATTATGATTGTCGACATCTCGAAGTCGCCATCAAACTTCGCACAAATTTTAGATGCGCTCACGAAGGCAGGGGAAAAGGTCGGCGTGAAAGTGCAGGCGCAACACGAAGACATTTTCAAAGCCATGCACCGCGTTTAGACCGAAAAAAGCAGAAAGAAAAAGGGGCAAAAGTGCCCCTTCTTTCGGTTTGAACGCAACTGAACTTTAAGCGGCAAGAGCTTTGGTAACCTTTTCGGAAGCGTCTTTCAAACCTTGTGCGGAAATAAGATTCAAGCCAGATTCATCGAGCATTTTTTGGGCGATGTCGGCGTTGGTGCCTTCGAGCCGGACGATGACAGGGACTTGCAAGCCGATGTTCTTCGCCGCTTCAATCACGCCTGCGGCGACTCTATCGCAGCGAACAATCCCGCCGAAAATGTTAATCAAAATCGCTTTCACATTTTTATCGCTCAAAATAATTCGAAACCCTGCCTCGACCGTTTTTGCGTTTGCGCCGCCGCCGACATCAAGAAAGTTCGCAGGTTTGCCGCCTGCAAGTTGGATAATATCCATCGTTGCCATTGCCAAACCAGCACCATTGACCATACAGCCAACATTGCCGTCCAAACGCACATAGTTCAAGTTCGATTTTGAGGCTTCGACTTCGAGCGGGTCTTCTTCGGATTCGTCGCGCAGTTCGGCGTATTCGGGGTGCCGATAAAGCGCATTATCATCAAAGTTGATTTTCGCATCGAGCGCAATCACCTCGCCTTCTTTGGTAACGACAAGCGGATTGATTTCCGCCAAAGAGCAATCTAATTGAAGATATGCGTTGTAAAGAGCCGTGATGAACTTGACGCCGTTTTTGAACTGCTCGCCTGAAAGTTGCAAGAAGAGCGCGGCTTCGCGGGCTTGATAGCCTTGAATGCCGAGAAGTGGGTCGATGTGAATTTTCAAAATTTTTTCGGGAGAATGCTCGGCGACGGCTTCAATGTCCATTCCGCCTTCGGTGGAAATCATCAGCACATTTTTTGAAACGGCACGGTCGAGCGTGATACCGAGATAAAGTTCGCGCTCGATGTTCATGCCTTGCTCGACAAGC
Source organism: Candidatus Thermochlorobacteriaceae bacterium (assembly GCA_029263855.1). Taxonomy (GTDB): domain Bacteria; phylum Bacteroidota; class Chlorobiia; order Chlorobiales; family Thermochlorobacteraceae; genus JANWWM01. Next base: position 13,327 of record JAJUFC010000013.1, read on the forward strand.
AAACGGCGCACAACTCTTCCTTCGGGTCCTGTTTGGTGCGTAACAAGCGTTGAGCCGAGCATTTTTTGTGCGTAAGCGTAAGCATCGTCCGCCGTTTTGACCACCTTCACGCCGCCTGCCTTGCCTCTTCCGCCTGCGTGAATTTGCGCTTTGACGACCACTACGCCGCCGCCTTGTTCGGCAAGCATTTTTTCCGCCGCCGATTTGACTTCTTCCGCCGAAAAGCAAACGATGTTTTTGGGAACGGCAACTTGATACTTTTTGAGAAGTTCTTTTGCTTGATACTCGTGGATATTCATGTGAGTTTTTTGAGAATGGATTACTGAAAAATGAATCGGTTGAAGATGCAGGAAGTATAGCAAAATTCTCGCACTTTCCCCCGACCGCCAAAGCATTCACACTTCTTTACAGTTTTAGGGCTAAATTGCCAAATCAATGGTTAAACACACAAAGAAATGAAAAAGAAAGTCCTCATCGTCTCGGGCATCGTTGTAGTGCTTTTAGTTGCAAGTTGGTTTTTCTTCTTCCGAAAACCTGAAAGCGATGCCAAAGCCTCCCCAATGGGCTTGATAAAGAGAACCGCCAAAGTCGAGCGTCAGCCGATTAAGGTGCAAGTCGTGGCGACAGGACAAATTCAGCCCGTCTATAAAGTTGAAATCAAATCCAAAGCGAGCGGCGAAGTACTTTCGCTTAAACTCAACGAAGGCGATTTCGTCAAGAAAGGAACGGTGATTGCGTTGATTGAAAAAACGGATGCGCTCGCCGCCTACAATCAAGCCAAAGCCGATTTGGAAGTCGCCAAAGCCACGCTCAAACAAGTTGAAACCAACAACGCCCGCAGTCTCAAACTGTTCGAGCAAAAACTCATCAGCGAACAAGAAATGGACGCTTCCAATCTCGAACTCGAACAACGCAAAGCCCAACTCATCAGAGCGCAGGCGACATTCGACCAAGCCCAAATTCGCCTCAACGACTGCGTCGTGCGTAGCCCGATAGACGGACTCGTGTTGGACAAACCCGTCGACGAGGGACAAGTGATTATGGGCGGTCTCAACACGGTTTCGGGCGGCACCACGATTGTTACGATTGCCGACATGAGCCGCGTCTATGTGTATGCCAATATCGACGAAGTCGATGTCGGAAAAATTAAACTTGGACAAGAGGCACAAATCGTTGCTGATGCGTTCCCCGAAGAAAAGTTCATCGGCAAAGTCTTGCGCATTGACCCGCTTGCCAAAGTCGAGCAAAATGTAACCCGCTTTCCCGTTGTAATTGAAGTTCCGAATCCGAAAAATCGCTTGCTTGCAGGCATGAACGCTACGGTAACAATAACGGTCTATAATAATCCAAACGCGCTCGTTGTGCCTGTGGAAGCCTTGAAAGAAATGAAGGAGAGCATCGGCACAGAGCGAGTTACCATGAATTTCGGTGGACGCGGAGAAGATAAACGAGAGTTGCTCGATTCGGTTCGACAAGCACGCCGCAAGCGATTTGAAGAACGAATTGCAACAGGCGATTCCTCCGCCATGCGTTGGCTGGAAGGCGCAAAAGGCAAACGCCGACTCGTGATGCTCAAAGATTCCACAAGCGAAGTCGTTCCAAAGCCCGTTTTGATTGGCGAACAAACCGCCGAATATGCCGAAGTCCTGCGCGGCTTGAACGAAGGCGACGAAGTCGAAATCACCATCTTCTCGCGCGCGCTCATTGAGGGACAGCAGTTCCAAGACCGCATGCGCTCAAGCACAGGTTTCGGCGGCGGACAACCCTCGCGCGACCAACGCCGAGAATTGCGCCGAAATTAACCCAACGCAACGCGCACATTTTTTCATCGCGCTTCCGTATCTTCCCAAAATTCGCCGCGAAATTGCTCGCGGCGTTCACATTTCCTTGAAAACCGATTTATGTCCGAAACGCTTTCTGAACAACATCTCGACAAAACCTATAACCCTCAAACGGTTGAAGCCAAGTGGAGCGTCCCGCATTTTGAAACGCTCGGCATTACAAACGCGGAAAGTGCACCTGTCTTGCGCGGCGAAAAAAAACCGTTCACGATTCTCATGCCGCCGCCGAACATCACGGGCAGTCTGACCATGGGGCACGTGCTCAACCACACCATTCAAGACCTCTTCATTCGCTACTACCGAATGATGGGCTACGAGTCGCTCTGGCTTCCTGGCACCGACCACGCAGGCATTGCGACGCAAACCCGCGTCGAGAAGGAACTTCGCAAAGAGAAAAAAACACGATACGATTTAGGACGCGAAAAATTTTTAGAGCGCGTTTGGCAGTGGCGCAACGAATACGGCGACTTGATTCTCAAACAACTGCGCAAACTTGGCGACTCCGCCGACTGGCGACGCAACCTCTTCACAATGGACGAGAGTGCCTCGAAAGCCGTTACGCATACATTCATCAAACTCTACAACGACGGCTTGATTTATCGCGGCAAACGCATCATCAATTGGTGTCCTGCCTCGCAAACCGCACTCTCTGACGAAGAGGTCATCATGAAAACGCAAACCGATAAACTTTACTTCGTGCGCTACTTCTTCAAAGACGACCCCGAAACGTTCATCACGATTGCGACCGTCCGCCCCGAAACGATGCTCGCCGATGTCGCCGTCGCCGTCAATCCCAATGATGAACGCTACAAATCGTTGATTGGCAAAATCGTGATTGAACCTCTAACCAAACGCGAACTGCCCATCATCGCCGATGATTACGTTGAAATGGAATTCGGAACGGGCGCGCTCAAAATCACGCCCGCGCACGACGCAAACGATTACCAAATCGGATTGCGACACAACTTGCCTTTCATCTGCGCGATTGACAAAACGGGAAAAATCGAGCAAGGCTTCGGCGACCTGTCGGGATTAGACCGATTCGCCGCTCGCAAAAAAGCCGAAGAAATTTTGCAAGCACAAGGCAACTTGGAAAAGGTGGAAGACTACGCGCACAATGTTGGTTATTCGGAGCGCGCCGATGTCGTCGTCGAGCCTTATCTCTCGGAACAGTGGTTCGTGAAGATGAAGCCGCTTGCCGAACCCGCGCTTAAAGTCGTCGAAGAAGGTCAAATCAAATTCTATCCTGAACGATGGATTAACACCTACCGCCATTGGATGACGAACATTCAAGATTGGTGCATTTCGCGCCAACTGTGGTGGGGACATCGCATTCCCGCTTACTACGCGCCTGATGGAACGGTTGCCGTCGCCGCAACCAAAGAAGAAGCCTTCGCGAAACTGAAAGCCAAAAATCCAACGATTGAACTCGCAGACATCGTTCAAGACGACGATGTGCTCGACACATGGTTCTCGTCTTGGCTTTGGCCCCTCACCACGCTCGGCTGGGACGGCGCGAACTCAATGGAGACCGACGATTTCAAGGCGTTCTATCCGACCACGACGCTCGTTACTGGACCCGACATCATTTTCTTTTGGGTGGCGCGAATGATTATGGCGGGCTTGTATTTCAAAAAAGAAATTCCGTTCCGAAACGTCTATTTCACGAGCATCATTCGCGACGGGCAGGGGCGAAAAATGTCGAAGTCGCTTGGCAATTCGCCCAATCCGCTTGACGTGATTGAGAAATACGGCGCGGACGCGCTTCGATTTACGACCATTTACCTCGCGCCGCTCGGTCAAGACGTGCGAATGGAAGTAACCAAAGACCAAGACACACCGCAGGTCGAGCAAGGTCGGAACTTCGCCACGAAAATTTGGAACGCCGCCCGATTCCTCTTGATGAATCGCAACGAAATTTTCAATGGCATCGATGACTTTCTGTCGCAATACGCCACCTTCGCGATTCAACCGTCAACCTTCAACCTTGCGGAGCGATGGCTCTTTTCGCGGCTCCATCGCGCGTTGCAAGCCTATCACAAAGCCTACGAGCAATTTCGCGTCAATGATTTGGCGAAACTCGCCTACGATTTCATTTGGAGCGATTATTGCGATTGGTTCATCGAAGCCATGAAGGTGAATCTTCTAACCGCGCCGTCGGCGGAAGAGAAAAAAGCGATTTTGTTCCGTGCGTTCTTTGCGTTTGAGGAGTCGCTCAAAATGCTTCATCCGATTATGCCGTTCATCACGGAAGAAATTTGGCAAAACCTCGCGCAAAGAAACGATGGAGAATTTTTGGACAGAACGCCGATTGCGCAAGGCGATGCGTCGTGGAGCGACGAGCAATCCGAACAAGAGTTCGAACTCGTGAAGAAAATCATCACGGAAATTCGGAGCATTCGCGCTGTGCTGGGCGTGCCGCCCGCGCCGATTGCACAAGTGCAACTCAAGCCAAATGCGAATGAAACGGCGGAACTCTTCGTGCGTGAGCGCGCGCTTCTTGAACGGCTTGCACGTGCAACGCTCCATGTTTCTGCCGACCTTACGAAGCCGAAACACGCCGCCAGCGCAATGGTTGAAGGCAATGAACTTTACATCTTGCTCGAAGGCTTAATCGATTTCGAGAAAGAAAAAGCGCGCCTTGCCAAGGAGATTCAAAAGTCAGAAAACTATGTGAAGCAATTAGAAGCCAAACTTGCAAACGAAGGCTTTGTGGCACGCGCACCGAAAGAAGTCATTGATGCTGAAAAAGAAAAACTCGCCAACGCCAAAACAACGCTCTTGAAACTGCAAGAAAACTTGGCAAGTTTGAGTTGAAAATGGAAGTCTATGTCGTAGATTTTCTAACAAGAGAAGTGTAACTAATTCCAAACGTTATGACCAGCGACATTTTATCCGAATCACCGAAACAATTCACGCCGCCAGTTTTTTTGCGACGCAACAAGTTGGATTACGAACCCACCTACAAATCCTCAATTGAAAATCCTGCTGAATTTTGGGCAACGATTGCCGAGCAACTGCTTTGGGAAACAAAGTGGAGCAAGGTCTTCGAGTTTGAACCGCCGAAACACGAATGGTTTCTTGGTGCGAAAACCAACATCACGCTGAACGCGCTCGACCGCCACATTGTTGGTGAGCGGCGCAATAAAGTCGCGCTCATTTGGTCGAGCGAATCGGGACCTGAAAATTATGTAACCTTCGACCGCTTAATTCGCCGTGTCTCGCAAGTAGCAAACGCGCTGAAATCTGTTGGCGTCCGAAAGGGCGACACCGTTTTGGTGTTCATGCCGAACACCGTTGAAGCCGTTTATGTGATGCTGGCGTGCGCTCGAATTGGCGCGATTCACGCGGTCATTCACGAAAAGGCAGGAGCGCGTGCGCTCAAAACGCGCATTGAGGATATTGAGCCGAAGGTCGTCTTCTGTGCTGATGCAACTTACAGCGAGGCGATGCACTTTCCGATGAAAAGCGTGCTCAACAGTGCCTTGCGCACCAGCGCGAGCGTCGAGCGAATCGTTGTTCTGCGTCGCCAATCGCCGAAACTCAATCTCACCTCAGAGCGCGAAATTGATTTTTACGATTTCATTTCAGGGCAACCGCAATTCTGCAATCCCGAAATCGTGGAATCCAATCACCCTTTGTTCGTGCTCTACACAAGTAGCACGAGCGGCAAGCCGAAAGGCGTGGTGCACACTCACGGCGGCTACATGGTCGGCGCATACTACGCCACAAAAATGCTCATCGACATTCAAGACAACGATGTGCTGTGGAACAGTTTTCATATTGGCTCTGCGCCCGGTCATCTTTTCTCTGTTTATGGCACCTTGCTTTCAGGCGCAACGATTCTCATGCACGAAGGCGCAATCGATTATCCAAACGCGGAATCGTTTTGGCGACGCATTGAGCGGCATGGGGTCAATATCTTCCTCTCGCATCCGTCGCTCTTGCAACGACTACAAAAGCACGACACCGAACTGATGAAAAAATATGATAACTCGACGCTCCGCTTAATGCTCACAACTGGTGGCGCGCTTTCGCCATCGCTTCACGAATGGGCACAAAAAGAAGTCGTTGGCAAAATCGGAAGCGTGGTCGAGATGTGGCTTCAAAATGAAATCCCAATTCCTGCCATCGGCAATACGCTAAATTTTCCAATCAAAGTCGGCAAAGTCGGAAAAGCCTTGCCCGGCGCGAAACTCGAAGTGCGCAGTTTAGATGGCAAAGAACTTTCGCCGAATCAAGAAGGCTTGCTCGTGCTCGCGCACTCCGTGCCGTATTTGATGAAAACCATTTGGAAAAATCAAGAACGATACAACAAATACTGGCGGCACATCGAAGGCTGTTTCAACACGGGCGACATGGCGATTAAAGATGAAAACGGTTATTTCAAAATCACAGGCAGAATTGACGACGTGATGAAAGTGAGTGGTTATCGAATTTCAAACGCGGAATTAGAAGCCACGCTCGCGGAACACCCCGTCGTCAAAGAAGTTGCCGTCATTGGCTTGCCCGATGCGAACAAGGGCGAAAAGGTTCGCGCCTTCGTCGTCTTGAAGAATCCGTTTGGCGTAGCCAATGCGCTCGAAGCCGTCCTGCGCGATTATGTTCGGCACGAACTCGGCGAACTCGTCGTCCCTGACGAAATTGAATTCCTGAGCGAATTGCCGCGCGAAGCCGATGGCTCAATTTCGCACGCAACGCTCAAAGCACAATCACAAGTCTAAGCGATACTCTTCCGATGAACGCGCAATCATCATTTAGCACGATGGAACTCTCGTCCGATTTACAATCTATTCAAGAAGCACGCACGCTCCTTGCCAAAGCCAAAGAAGCCCAACAAGCCTACAAAGACTTCACGCAAGAGCAAGTCGATAAAATCGTTAAAGCCACGGCGGAAGCCGGCTACGAGGCACGCGAGCGACTCGCCAAACTTGCCGTCGAAGAAACAGGCTTCGGCAAATGGCAGGATAAAGTGAAGAAAAACATCGTCGGCACGAAAATGCTCTACGATTACATCAAAAACATGAAAACTTGTGGGATTGTCAATAAGACGCACAACGGCAAAGTGTGGGAAGTTGCAACCCCGATGGGCATTGTGGCGGCATTGATTCCATCGACAAATCCCACTTCAACGATGATGTATAAAGCAATTATTTCGCTCAAATCGCGCAATGCGATTGTCGCCTCGCCGCACCCGCGCGCCGTGCAATGCACGACCGAAGCCGCAAAAATCATGGCAGATGCCGCAAAGAAAGCCGGCGCACCCGATAACTTAATTCTCTGCATGACAAAGCCCACGCTCGAAGGAACTACGGAATTGATGCGCCACGAACTCACCAGCGTTATTCTTGCCACAGGGAGCACGCCAATGGTGCGCGCCGCGTATTCATCAGGCAAACCTGCTTACGGTGTCGGTTCTGGCAACGTGCCCGCCTTCATTGAGCGAAGCGCAAATATCCCAAAAGCCGTCGCCGATATTCTGTTCGGAAAAACATTCGACAACGGCACGTTATGCTCTTCTGAACAAGCCATCGTTTGTGATTTGCCTATCAAAAACAAAGTGATTGAAGAATTGAAAAAGCGTGGCGCGTATTTCGTCTCGATGGAAGAAAAGCAAAAGTTAGAGCGATACATGTTTCCGAAAGGCTTGAACCCCGAAGTCGTTGGAATGCCCGCAACCTTCATTGCAGAACGCGCAGGATTTTCCGTGCCGCCGCAAACCGCCGTTTTGGTTGTTGAACTTGGAGCAGTTGGCAAAAAAGAAATTCTTTCGGCGGAAAAACTCTCGCCTGTGCTCGCGTTCTACACCGAAGACGGTTGGGAAGCAGGGTGCAAACGATGTATTGAACTCTTGGAATTTGGCGGCATTGGTCACTCGCTCGCACTGCACACGCAAAACGAAATGGTCATCGAGCAATTCGCCTTGCATAAGCCTGCGCATCGCATCTTGATAAACACGGTTGCCGCAATTGGTGCGGTCGGATATACGACGGCACTTCCGCCTGCCATGACGCTCGGACCGGGAACGATTGGCGGCTCAATTACAACCGATAACATCTCGCCGCTTCACTTGCTCAACATCAAACGAATTGGATTCGAGACAAATCCCGTCAATGACGCAAATGGCAATCCCATTGCTGAAAGCCAATCAAGCGAAGAGAAGAAACCCGCACCGCTAATGCCGAAAAGTTTTTCCGAAATCATCGACGAGCGCATTCGCCTCAAAGCAGGGAATAAGCCCGTTGCACCAACGGCACAGTCAAGCCACGTGAAATCTTCGACAATCCCTAAACTCTCTGACGATGCCATCGCTGAACTCGTCAAGCAGTTCAAGAAATGACGCGGGAAACAAAAAAGGCTTCCCGAAACGGAAGCCTTTGTTCGCGAGAGATTCGTCGTCGATTAAAATTCGCCCAAGACTTTTCGCGCCTTCGTTTCTGCCAAGAACCACGCTTGCTTTTGATAAATCTGCACGATGCCCGTAAGAATGTCGGCGGTGCCGGGGTCGTTGTCTTTCGTGGCAAGCTCGATGTGGTCGTGAAGCGCGTCGATGATTTTATCCGTATCGGCGTGAAGCATTTCAACCATTTCGAGCGGCGAGAACATCGTGCCGTCGGCATCGGTAACGAGCGAGAGTTCTAAAAATTCGCGCGTCGTGCCAACGGGGTATCCGCCAATCGCCCGCGAGCGCTCGGCAAGGTCATCGATGATTTCTAAAAGTTGCTCATAATGCGCGTCAAACAAATCGTGTAGCGACTTGAAAAACGGACCTGAGACATACCAATGAAATTTCTTGTATTTCACGGAAAGAACCGCCGCGCTGGCGATGTGTTGGTCTAACGCCGCCATTACCGCAGGCGTGGTGTGTTTCACTCGAACTTCGGTCGACATAATTTACCTCCTTGAAAAGTTAGTTAATTTGTAAGACGATTTTGCCGAACTGTCCAGCCTCGTTCATCTTGCGCAAGGCGTGTTCAGCGGACGAAAGAGAAAGAACATCGCTCACAATAGGAATCACCTTATTTGAATTCACGAAATCAAGCATGTGTGAAAAATCGCGAGGTGAGCCCATTGTTGAGCCAAAGATAGAAAGTTGCTTCCAAAAAACGCGCTGCATCGGCAGGGAAGAGGGCGCGCCGTTTGTCGCTCCGACGAAGACAATCCGTCCGCCCATCGCGCAAAGGTCAATGAGTTTGAGAAAGTCGTTGCCGCCCGCGCTGTCTAAAATCACATCAAAGCCAATTGATTTTAAGTCCTGCTCCCACGAAGCGTTGCGATAGTTTGCGCCGCCTTTTGCGCCAAGCGCGAGGGCTTTGCTCAATTTTTCGTCTGACCCTGATGTTACCCACACTTCCGCGCCTGCCGCGAGCGCGAACTGCAACCCAAACAACGCCACGCCGCCGCCAACGCCCGTAATCAAGACTTTTTCTTTCGCTTGCAATCGAGCGCGGGCAAAGAGGGCGCGGTGCGCCGTCAGCGCCGCCAACGGCAACGCTGCCGCTTCCGTCCAAGAAAGATGCGCAGGCTTTTCGCAAAGATTCTGAACGGGGACTTTGACAAATTCCGCGAACGTGCCATCGTCGGGAAGTCCTAAAATGCGAAACGATTTTTGTTGCGCCACTTCGCTCTTGCCCCAATCCAAACTTGGATTGATGACGACTGCTTTGCCAATCCAAGACGGGTCGGAATGCTCGGCGACGATGCCCGCGCCATCAGAGCCAAGAATGACGGGAAATTTCAATCCTGCGTATTGTCCTTTTTGAATCCACAAGTCGCGGTGGTTGAGCGCGGCGGCATGAAGTTGGACGAGGGCTTCGCTCTCGGAAGGGCGCGGCGTTTCAACGGATTTAAGTTGAAGGGGAAGATTGATTCCGTCTAAAACCGCCGCGTTCATTGTGCTTTTTCGCCGTAAAATTCAATTTTGAAATGCGTCGCTTTGAAGCCAGTCTGCGCGCGAAATTTCTCCAAAAGGTCGTCTCCGAGCGACAAATTCACGTCATAAATTTTGCCCGTCTTGGCGCAGATGAAGTGGTGATGCTCGTTGATGTTGCCGTCGAAGCGCACCACGCCGTCATCCAAAATCACGCGCTGAATCAAGCCTTCGTCGGCAAGCAAGTTCAAGTTGCGATAAACCGTGCCAAGACTGACGTGCGGCAATGTTTTGCGGACTTGTTCATATACCCAGTCGGCTGTCGGGTGAGAATCCGTTTCACGCACAACGCGCAATATCTCTTCTCGCTGACGTGAGTAACGCTGTCCAACAACTTTTTCTTTCATTTCAGACATACCTCTTTTAATGGAAAAGTTCAATAAACGAATTAAAGGAATCTAACGCATTGAGCGCGCGAATTGTTCTACTTCTGTTCCATAACGAAAGTGGATTTAGCGTGCCATATCGGTTAAGCCTGAAAGCAATTCAACGACATCTTTCGCGCCTTTGTGAAGCGCGAGCGCAAGCGCCGTGAACCCGCGTTGGTCGACGGCGTTCACATCGGCACCGTTTTGTATCAGCATTGAAACGGTTTCTTTCCGTCCCGCCATCGCCGCGAACATCAGGGCGGTGATGCCGAGCGCGTTTCGCGCATTGACGTTCGCGCCCTTTTCAATCAGTCGTTTCGCGAGTTCGGTTTCGCCTTTGAACGCCGCGCTCATCAGCGGGGTGTTTCCCATAAAGTCGGGGGCGTGAATGTTTGCGCCGCGCTCAATGAGAAACGCAGATAAGTCAGTTCGCTTGTTGTAGATTGCCAGCATAAGCATCGTAAAGCCTTTCGCCGTTGCCGTATCAATCGAAACGCCTTGATTGAGCGCGGTTTCAATCGTTTCTCGGTCGCCCAACCGCGCCGCCAGAAAAACATCTTTGGGTTGCGCTTGCAATCGAGCGTTCGCAAGCGCGAAGAGAACGAACAACAAGAGCCGTTTCATTGCGGTCGTTTTGGAAAGATTAAATAAATTAAACGACGGCGGCGAGACCATAGCGTTTCCCGCCGCCACAACTTGCCCAACTTGATTAAACCGTTTCCGATTCCTTCGCTTGCGCCGCGCGAACTTTTTCAAGTGCGTTCAAGTAATTTTGTGCATGCTCGCGCTCGACCTTGCCGAACGATTTGAACCGCTTTGCCGCCGCCTTGAACATCTCGGCATGCTCGAGGGATTCTTTGGCTTGCTCACGGAACTCTTCGACCGCCGCTAAATTTCCTTCCTCAATCGCTTCCCGCTCAAATTGCGGATACATCTGATTCGTCTCGTAAAGTTCGCCTTCGGCGGCAATTTCGAGCAATTTCTCCACCGTCATGCCTTCTTTTGGATAAAGAAGTTGCAAGTGCGCAACCGCGTGTCCGAATTCATCTTTGGCGGTCTTTTCAAAAACTTGTGCCACTTCTTCATTGCCGAGTTCGCGCGCGATTTCGCCAAAATAAAGGTAACGGCGGAACGCCATTGCTTCGCCTGCAAAGGCAGATTCAAGATTTTTGCGTGTTTTCGTGTTGCTGTTAAGCATAGTTTGTGTCCTTTTCTTATGTGTTGATTTGAAAATAATAGTAACAATTATCAATACTGAAAATCAAAAGAAAAAGTTTCAGGAGCACAAGCATTTTTTTGAAAAAGCGGGGGAAAATAATTTTGGGAACATTTTGGAAATTTGCGTGCGAACAATTACTTTTGTAGCCCTTTTTTCTACGATAATTTGCTTTTTACCAATTTTTTTGTAGTTGCTGTCGATGAAATGAAAGCAAAGTAAAGAGCAAAGAAAGTGCAAGGATAGGTTGCAAGAATAAGTGTTTGTTTCGGAATGAATAAGGTAAGTAAGGTAATTGATGAAAGCAGGTAGATTGAATCGGGAAAGTTGCTTGAAAAACTGTAAGTGCTGGTGTAGCTCAGTTGGTAGAGCAGCTGATTTGTAATCAGCCGGTCGGGGGTTCAAGTCCCTTCACCAGCTCGGCTTGGGTAGGTAGCGAAGTGGTCAAACGCAACTGACTGTAAATCAGTCGACTCAGTCTTCGGAGGTTCGAATCCTTCCCTACCCACTTGGTTATGATGCATAAATGTGCATGTGCTGATGTAGCTCAGTTGGTAGAGCACGTCCTTGGTAAGGACGAGGTCACCGGTTCAATCCCGGTCATCAGCTCGAGTTGTTTCGTAAATAGTGTGGTCAGAAATACGGGCGTAGCTCAATTGGTAGAGTAGCGGTCTCCAAAACCGTTGGTTGTGGGTTCGAGTCCTACCGCCCGTGCAAATGCACAACGCAATCCAGTGGAGACGCACTCCATCGAAGAAGTGTGCAAGTGCAAAAGTTTTGAAGAAAGCGAAAGTTCATAGAATTCATAGAAAGAAATGAAACTGACGGAAAAAATTGGCAACTACTATAACGATGTGGTTGCGGAAATGAAAAAAGTGACGTGGCCATCGAAAGACGAACTGCGTGAGTCTACGCTTGTCGTTTTAATCGTTGCGGGTATCCTCGCTCTTTTCACGTTTGTGATAGATGAAAGTTTAAACTTGCTTATCAAGCAATTTTTGAGATAAAGAATTGAACGCATGAAAGAACAAGAGCAAAGTCAAGAGTCGGAAGTAGTGTCGCAAGATAATTCGGCGCAATCGCCTGAAATGTCTGCCCATACGGGTTCAGAGGGACAAGTAGTTGTGGTAAAGCACCCTGATGTGAAATGGTATGCTGTGCGTACTTATTCGGGACATGAGCGAAAAGTAAAAGAGCACATCGATAAGGAAGTTGAAAAGCAGGGTATAAAGGAAAAACTCCCGACAGTTCATATTCCATATGAAAAGTTTGTTGAAGTGAAAGATGGGAAGAAAAAAAGCCGTACAAAAAATGCGTTTCCTGGGTACATCTTGGTTGAAACAGTCTTAGATAAGCAAACGAAGAGCATTATCCTCGATGCGCCGTCAATTATTGGATTTTTAGGTGTGAAAGATGAACCCATTCCGCTTCGCCCCGATGAAGTCAAGCGTCTTATGGAAGATGGACAAGAAGAAAAGCGAATGTCGATCAAAGCTCCGTTTGAGATTGGAAATATGGTTAAAATTACAGACGGACCATTCAGTTCGCTGACGGGAACTGTTCAAGAAATCAATGCCGAGAAAATGAAGGTGAAAGTGCTTATTGGATTTTTTGGACGAAGCACCCCGACCGAATTTGATTTTTCACAGGTCAAACCCATGAATGCGTAAATAACGCAAAAATTAAAATCAGCGAAGCTCGATCTCTCGCAAAATTATTTTCGCACACAACTTGATACCGAATAAACAATGGCAAAGAAAGTAACGGGGTTTATCAAACTTCAAATTCCTGCTGGGGCGGCGAATCCTGCTCCGCCCGTCGGACCTGCGCTCGGTCAAAAAGGCGTAAACATCATGGAGTTTTGCAAACAATTCAATGCAAGAACCGCATCACAACAAGGATTGATTATTCCGGTCGTGATTACGGTTTACTCCGATAAGTCTTTCACCTTTATCACCAAAACGCCGCCTGCTGCAGTTTTGCTCTTGAAAGAAGCAAAAATTGAAAAAGGCTCGGCGCAGCCAAACCGCAATAAAGTGGCGCAAGTAACGAAGGCGCAGGTCAAAAAAATCGCCGAATTGAAAATGCCCGACCTCAACACGACAAAATTGGAGTCGGCAATGTCGATGGTTGAAGGCACGGCGAAAAGCATGGGTATTACTGTTGTAGAGTAACAGTTTTTTAGTGGGAGATGCAATGGCTGTAAAGCAAAGTTGCATCGATTTTCTTTAACCACAATTTTTATCAAACATAATGGCAGGAAAAAAATACAAAGCGGCTCTTGCGAAACTTACGCCTAATGCCGAATATACGGTTGCAGAGGCAGTCGCGAAACTCAAAGAAATTTCAAACACGAAGTTTGATTCCACGCTCGACGTCGCAGTTCGACTTGGTGTCGACCCAAAGCACGCCGACCAAATCGTACGCGGCACGGTTGCACTTCCGCACGGCATTGGAAAAAGTGTGCGCGTGCTCGTGATGTGTAAGGCAAATAAAGAGCAAGAAGCCAAAGATGCAGGTGCAGACTATGTTGGCTTGGCTGAATTTGTAGAGAAGATTCAAGGTGGATGGACAGATGTCGATGTGATTATCGCAACGCCTGATACAATGGGTGAAGTGGGTAAGTTAGGTAAAGTGCTCGGTCCGCGTGGTCTGATGCCGAATCCAAAATCTGGAACGGTAACAATGGATGTCGCCAAAGCCGTGAAAGAAGTAAAGTCTGGTAAAATTGAGTTTCGCGTCGATAAGGCGGGAATTGTTCACGCGGGTGTCGGCAAAATGTCGTTTGACGGGTCAAAGTTGACTGAAAATGTAAACGCCTTTTTAGATGCGGTGCTTCGCGCAAAGCCGTCGGCGGCAAAAGGTCAATACATCAAGTCGGTATATCTTTCAAGCACGATGTCGCCCAGTGTTAAAATTAAGCGCGACGAGGTCGTATTGTAAATTGGAAAGGAAACAACCATGAAAAGAGAACAAAAAGAAAAAGTGATTGCGACTGTCGCCGAAAAGCTCAAAAAAGCACAAGGCGTGTATTTAACCGATTTTACGGGTTTAACGGTCGAAGAAGTCAGCAATCTTCGCAACGAATTTCGTAAGGCGGGCATTGAATATCGGGTTGTGAAAAACACCCTGATTAAAAAAGCAATGCAAGAAGCAAAAATCAGCGATAAAGTATTTTCTGCGCTGAAAAACTCGACGGGATTAGCACTGTCATATGACGACCCGATTGCACCCGCAAAAATCATCAAGAAGTTTGCGGCTGACAACGAAAAGCTCAAATTCAAGGCGGCAACGATTGACGGAACTGTTTTTGAAAGCAAGCAGCTCAATGATGTTGCGGGAATGCTCAGCAAGGCGGAAAATATCGCGCGTGCGATTGGCACCGTCAATACGCTTGTCGCAGGTGTGCCGCGCACCGTCAATGCTGTGATGAGAAATCTCGTCAATGTGCTCGACCAAGTCGCAAAGCAGAAAGCGGCATAAGTCTAAGCGGATATTTTTAATCAACAAGTTTTATTACGCACTCAAACAACTAACTTTTTCAGGCAGTGCTCGCTTCTAACATTGCCGAAAAATAAATTTGAAAGGAAAAGAAACAACATGGCATCAGTCGACACACTCGTTGAAGAGATTGGTAAACTAACGCTCACCGAAGCCTCTGAATTGGTAAAGGCTCTCGAAGCAAAATTCGGCGTAACGGCATCTGCTCCCGTCATGATGGGCGGCGTTATGCCCAGCGCAGCCGCTGGTGGTGGCGCACCCGCCGCACCTGCAGAAGAAAAGACGGAATTTGACGTCATTCTTAAAAGCGGTGGCGCAAATAAAATCAACGTCATCAAAGTTGTGCGTGCCGCAACCAATCTCGGACTCAAAGAAGCCAAAGACCTCGTTGATGGCGCACCGAAACCGGTTAAAGAAGGTATCTCTAAGGCTGACGCGGAAAAATTGGCAAAAGAACTCCGCGACGCCGGTGCCGAAGTCGAAGTCAAGTAGTTGCCAGCATCACCGTTTTAACGGCAAAGCTCCGCCTCTCAAATTAGATGCGGGGCTTTTGCTGTTTTCGCATCTTCGACCTTCAATCAATCAAAACTAAATCAAAGTGAGACAGATTGAAAAAGATTGAATCGAGCAAGCGGCATTTGGAACGTCTAAAAGACAAATAGCGATTTTAGACTTCTGCCTTACTTCGTCTGTGAATCATCCCAAAAGGAAAACTTACCAACTCTTTCCAAAAGCGAGGGAATCGTGAACGTGAATAAAAAGACCGCGAAAAAGAAAAACGAGAGAATTTCCTTCTCAAAACTTCCAAACATCGTTGAGCCACCAGACCTCCTCAAAGTCCAGTTAGATTCATTCAAAGCGTTCTTGCAGGACGAAGTTTCGCCTGAACGCCGTCAAAATGTTGGGCTTGAAAATGTGCTACGACAAAGCTTTCCCGTAACCGATACGCGCGGACTTTACTTGTTGGAATACAAAAGCTACTCGATTGATAAGCCGCGTTACTCGATTGAAGAGTGCATAGAACGCGGATTGACCTACGAGGTTACGCTGAAAGCCAAATTGCGTCTCTCACTCAAAGACGAGCCAGAGGAAACGGAGTGGAAAGAAACCATTGAGCAAGAAGTGTATTTGGGAAAAATTCCATACATGACGGAGCGCGGCACGTTCATCATCAACGGTGCAGAGCGTGTCATCGTTGCACAACTGCATCGCTCGCCCGGCGTGGTTTTCTCCGAAGCCACTCACCCCAACGGAAAGAAGATGTACTCGGCAAAAATTGTCCCGTTGCGCGGCTCTTGGATTGAGTTCCAGACAGATATTAACAATATGCTTTACGTCTATGTCGACCAAAAGAAAAAATTCTTGGCGACAACGCTTCTGCGCTCAATCGGCTTCCCGAAGAACGAGGACATTCTGCGGCTCTTTAATCTTCTCGAAGAACTCGATGTAAAAAAATCAGTTGAAGAAAACGAGCATCTCTTGGACCGACAACTCGCTCACGATGTCATCAATGCTGAAACGGGCGAAGTGATTCCTGCGGGAGCAGTGATTGGAGAGTCTGAAATTGAATTGCTTGTTGCAAGCGGCGTTAAGAGGATTAAGGTCAGTCGGATTGATAAAGACGATGCAATGGATAAATCCGTCATTTCAACGACCCTTGCCAAAGATGAATCCAAGACGGAGACGGAAGCCTTAGAACAAATTTATCGCGAACTCCGCTCCAATGAAGCCCCCGATTTGGAATCGGCACGAAGCCTCTTGGAACGAACCTTTTTCAACAACAAGAAATATGATTTAGGTGATGTTGGGCGTTACCGCATCAATAAAAAATTGCTCAACGAGTTCAAGGAACTGCTTGCTGTCGTGAAAAAAGACCCCGAACTGAAAGCCATTTTTGACAGACTTTCCGAGACGATTGGCACCATAAGCTTTGAAAAAGGCAAAGAAGGTGTGAGTTCCGAAATCTCCGTGCTCACGCAGTATGACATTGTGGCGATTATGTATTACCTCATTCGCCTCGTCAATGGAAAAGTGGAAGTCGACGATGTCGATCACCTTTCAAACCGTCGGGTTCGTAGTGTTGGAGAACAACTGGCAGGGCAGTTTCTTGTTGGGTTTGCCCGAATGGGGAAAAACATCAAAGAGAAACTCAATGCGCGAGATGCCGAAAAAATCACGCCTGCTGATTTAGTCAATGCCAGAACAGTAACGAGTGTCATTGCGTCGTTCTTCGGCACAAGTCAACTTTCGCAATTTATGGACCAAACAAATCCACTTGCGGAATTGACGAATAAGCGAAGAACCTCTGCATTGGGTCCGGGTGGGCTGACGCGCGAGCGAGCGGGCTTTGAAGTGCGCGACGTGCATTACACCCACTACGGTCGACTTTGCCCGATTGAAACCCCCGAAGGTCCGAACATCGGTCTGATTTCATCATTCTGCATTTATGCTGAAATCAATCCAAAAGGATTTATTGAAACGCCATATCGTCCTGTGAAAAACGGCGTGCCTGAAAACAAAGCGGTCTATCTCTCGGCGGAAGACGAAGAGAACAAAATTACCGTCCCTGCCACGATTGCGTTGGATAAGAACGGGAAAATCGCCGAAGACCGTGTCCAAGCGCGAAAACGCGGCGACTATCCGCTCGTGGAAGCCGAAGAGATAAACTACATGGATGTTGCACCCAATCAAATCGTGAGTGCAGCGGCGGCACTCATCCCGTTCCTCGAGCATGATGATGCCAACCGTGCCTTGATGGGTTCAAACATGCAACGCCAAGCCGTTCCTCTGTTGCGCGCCGAAGCACCGCTTGTCGGCACGGGCTTGGAAGCCAAAGTCGCTCGCGATTCACGCACGATGATTGTCGCCGAAGGAAACGGTGTCGTGGAATCTGTGAGCGCAACCGAAATTACGATTCGCTACGACCAACGCCTTGACGATGAAGAAGATGGTTCGCTCATTGACGTCAATGAAACGCTGAAGACTTACAGACTCACGAAGTTCTTCCGCTCAAACCAAGACACTTGTGTCAATCAAAAGCCGATTGTCTCGGAAGGTCAGCGTGTCCGCAAAGGCGATGTTCTCGCCGACGGCTCATCAACAGATAATGGCGAATTGGCGCTCGGAAAAAATGTTTTGGTGGCGTTCATGCCATGGCGCGGATATAACTTCGAAGATGCAATCGTGATTTCAGAGCGAATTGTTGCAGAAGACGTTTATACCTCGATTCACATTCACGAATTTGAACTGACCGTGCGCGACACGAAGCGCGGCGAAGAGCAATTCACCCGAGACATTTACAACGTCAGCGAAGAGGCGTTGCGAAATCTCGATGAGAACGGCATTATTCGCGTCGGTGCGGAAGTCAAAGAGAAAGATATTCTCATCGGCAAAATCACGCCCAAAGGCGAAACCGACCCAACGCCCGAAGAAAAATTGCTCCGCGCGATTTTCGGCGAAAAGTCGAGCGATGTCAAAGACGCTTCGCTTCATGCGCCCCCCGGAATGGAAGGCGTGGTCATTAAAACCAAACTCTTCAGCCGAAAGAAAAAACTCGCGGAAGATCCGAAAATTCGAATCGCCAAACTCGAGAAGGAATACGATAAACGCAAGGCGGAACTGCAAAACAAATTCCTTGACCGCCTCGTGCATTATTTGGGCGACAAAGAGTCCATCGGCGTGAAGAACAACAGAGGCGAAACGGAAATCCGCAAAGGCGCGAAGTTCAGTCGCGAAAACTTGGAAGTATACGCCAACGTGGCACGTCTTGAAAAACTCGATGTCGACAATGGATTCGTGGAATCCACAAAAACCAACAACATCGTCCGCCGATTGATGGACGAGTATCGCCGCCGATTGAAGAGCATTCAAGATGAGCTCGAGAACGAAAAGTATAAAATCAATGTCGGCGACGAACTCCAGCCCGGCATTGAAGAACTCGCCAAAGTCTATGTGGCTCAAAAGCGCAAATTGCAAGTCGGCGATAAAATGGCAGGTCGCCACGGAAACAAGGGCGTGGTCGGAAAAATCGTCCCCGTAGAAGATATGCCGTTTATGGAAGATGGAACACCCGTCGACATCGTGCTCAATCCGCTCGGCGTGCCAAGCCGCATGAACATCGGGCAGTTGTTTGAAACCGCATTGGGTTGGGCGGCGGATAAACTCGGCGTGAAATTCGCAACCCCGATTTTTGATGGCGCAACCTACGAAGAGGTCGAGGAAAAATTGAAGGAAGCGGGATTGCCTCCAAACGGCAAAATCACGCTTTATGACGGACGAACAGGCGAAAAATTTGACCAAGACGTCACCGTCGGATACATCTATATGCTCAAACTCTCGCACTTGGTCGACGATAAAATTCACGCTCGCTCTACGGGACCGTATTCGCTGATTACGCAACAGCCGCTCGGCGGCAAAGCGCAGTTCGGCGGACAGCGGTTCGGAGAAATGGAAGTTTGGGCGCTCGAAGCCTACGGCGCGGCGAACATTCTGCAAGAAATGCTGACCGTCAAGTCTGACGACGTCATTGGGCGCACAAGAACCTACGAGGCGATTGTCAAGGGACAGAACTTGCCTGAACCCTCTGTGCCAGAGTCGTTCAACGTACTGGTGAGAGAGTTGCAGGGTCTCGGTCTCGAAATTCGCATCGACGACAAAGTGCCCTGACAAATCGAATTTCAATGAAGAGCGTTCCTGTGCTCAAACTCAACAGACGTTCGTTTTAAGACGGAAAGGTAAAGGGTCAGCGACTCTAAAAGCACTGACCTCGAAAGCGACAGCATTAACATCAAATCACTAACACAAGAGAAGGGGGAAGCCAATATGGCATTTCTAAGCTCACCAGCTATCAAGCGTGACTTCGCGAAGATAAAAATCAGCATTGCCTCGCCCGAAAGCATTTTAGCGCGCTCTCGTGGCGAAGTGTTGAAGCCCGAAACCATCAACTATCGCTCCTATAAGCCAGAGCGCGACGGGCTAATGTGCGAAAAGATTTTTGGACCGACGAAAGATTGGGAGTGCTACTGCGGCAAGTATAAGCGCGTCCGCTATAAAGGTATCGTTTGCGACCGTTGCGGCGTGGAAGTTACGACGAAGTCCGTCCGCCGTGAGCGCATGGGGCATATCTCGCTTGCCGTGCCGGTGGTTCACACATGGTTTTTCCGCTCCGTGCCGAGCAAATTGGGCGCGCTGTTAGACCTTTCAACCAAAGAACTCGAGCGCATCATTTATTACGAAGTCTATGTTGTCATCAACCCTGGTGAGCCCGGCGAAAAGCAAGGCTTGAAGTTTATGGACCGCTTGACGGAAGATCAATACTACAAGATTATCTCCGAGTATGAAGATAACCAAGACCTTGACGACGACGACGAGAAGAAATTTGTAGCGAAAATGGGCGGCGAAGCCATTAAAATGTTGCTCAAAAAATTGCCGCTCGACGACCTCGCCAAGCAGTTGCGCGAAACCCTCAAAAATACTGGCTCCGAGCAAAAAAGAGCCGACGCGCTTAAACGGCTCAAAGTGGTTGAGGCGTTCCGAAATTCATACGAACCCGCCTCAAAGGAAACGAAGAAAAAAGAAGAATTTTCGCTCGAAGCACCTGAGCCTTATCGCTACGAAGGCAACAAGCCTGAATACATGGTGATGGAAGTGATTCCTGTGATTCCGCCCGAACTGCGCCCGCTCGTGCCGCTTGAAGGCGGACGCTTCGCGACATCAGACCTAAACGACCTCTATCGCCGCGTCATCATTCGCAATAATCGCTTGAAAAAACTCATCGATATCAAAGCCCCCGAAGTGATTTTGAGAAATGAAAAGCGAATGTTGCAAGAAGCCGTCGACGCGCTCATCGATAACTCGCGCAAAGCCAACGCGGTGAAATCAGGCGAAAGTAATCGTGCCTTAAAATCGCTTTCCGACGCGCTCAAAGGCAAGCAAGGACGCTTCCGCCAAAACCTGCTCGGCAAGCGTGTGGACTATTCGGGTCGCTCGGTTATCGTGGTCGGTCCCGAACTCAAACTGCACGAATGTGGATTGCCGAAAGATATGGCGATTGAGCTCTTCCAACCTTTTGTGATTCGTCGCTTGGTTGAACGCGGCTTGGCAAAGTCGGTGAAATCCGCCAAGAAAATGATTGACCGCAAAGACCCTGCAATTTGGGACGTGCTCGAGAAAGTCATCGACGGACATCCAGTGCTCCTCAACCGTGCACCCACGTTGCACCGATTGGGCATTCAAGCCTTCCAGCCTGTTTTGGTCGAGGGAAAAGCGATTCAAATTCATCCGCTCGTTTGCACGGCGTTCAATGCCGACTTCGACGGCGATCAAATGGCGGTTCACATTCCGCTTTCAATGGACGCGCAAATGGAAGCGGCAATGCTCATGCTCTCGGCGCATAACCTTATTCTGCCAGCAACAGGAAAACCCGTTACTGTGCCGTCGCAAGACATGGTGCTCGGAATTTATTACATCACCAAAGAAGCCAAAGGCAAAAAGGGAGAAGGCAGAATCTTTGGCGATATGTCGGAAGTCATCATCGCCTATAACGAAGGCGAAATTGACCTGCACGCACGCATTTTCCTCCGCTACGAAGGCAAGCGCGACGAAAAGGTGGATATTGACCGTGCTGTTGAAATCATCAACGATGAAAAGAAGCGCGCTTGGGTAAAAGAGCAACTCAAACAAAAGAAGATGCTTGCCACTACGGTCGGGCGTGTGCTTCTCAATCAAATTATTCCGAAGCAAGTCGGCTTTATCAATCGCGTCATAAAGAAGAAAGATTCGCGCGACTTAATCGGAAAAATCATTGAAAACGCGGGCAATGTTCAAACAGTCGAGTTCTTAGACAACCTCAAAGCGATGGGCTTCACCTACGCGATGAAAGGCGGGCTTTCGGTCTCGCTCTCCGACGCGATTATTCCGACGAAAAAAGACGAGTTCATCAAAGAGGCGCAAGCCAAGAACAACCGTATTCTCAAAGAATACAGCGGCGGCTTTATTACGGAAAATGAAAAGTATAACAAGGTCGTCGATGTGTGGCAAAACGTGACAAACCTCGTTGCAAACGAAGCCTTGAACACAATCGAGAAAGACCGAGACGGATTCAATCCGCTCTTCATGATGCTTGATTCAGGCGCACGCGGCTCTCGCGAGCAGGTGCGTCAGCTTACGGGTATGCGCGGCTTGATTGCGCGTCCGCAAAAATCCATGTCAGGACAGCCTGGCGAAATCATCGAGAATCCGATTATCTCAAACCTCAAAGAGGGTCTCTCCGTGCTTGAATACTTCATCTCAACGCACGGCGCGAGAAAAGGACTTTCAGATACGTCGCTGAAAACAGCGGACGCAGGATACCTAACGCGCCGACTGCACGACGTTGCGCAAGATGTCATCATCAATGAAGAGGATTGCGGAACGAAGCGCGGCATTACGCTCAACCGCCAAGTGGAAGAAGAATCCGGCAACAAGGTCAAATTCCACGAGCGATTGAGAGGGCGCATCACCGCCGCAGATGTCATTGATACAAATACGGGTGAGGTTGTCATTGAAGCAGGACGAATGATTGATGAAGAACTGGCCACGATGATTGAACAAAATCTTGGCATTGTTGAGGTTACAATGCGCTCAGGCTTGACCTGTGAAACGCGACGCGGCATTTGCGCAAAGTGCTACGGTACGAGTTTGGCGAATAACCGCTTGGTCGACGTCGGCGAAACCGTCGGCGTGATTGCGGCGCAATCAATCGGCGAGCCAGGAACGCAGCTCACGCTTCGCACCTTCCACCAAGGCGGCGCGGCGCAGGGCGGCATTTCTGAAACAGAAATCAAAGCGGCTTTTGAAGGGCGCGTCCAACTCGAAAACGTGCGCACCGTCTCAACCACGCAACTGAACGAAAACACGGGCGAGGAAACGGAAAGTCAAGTCGTGATTCGCAAAAACGGCACGCTGAGCATCATTGAATCCGGCTCTGAAAAAGTGTTGAAAAAATACACGATTCCTTACGGTGCGAAACTGCTCTGCGCCGACGGCGACCTCGTCAAGAAAGACACAACGCTCTTCACGATTGAACCGAACAGTACGCCGATTATCACCGAATTTGACGGCATGGTGAGGTTTGTGCAAATCGTCAAAGGTGAAACCTACAAGGAAGAATCCGACCCGCAAACTGGCATGGTGCAACGCATCATCATCAACTGGCGTTCAAAATTGAGAGCCAGTGATGTGCGTGAGCCGAAAATTGAGGTCGTCGATCGCAACGGCGAAGTCGTCGCCACCTATCCAATTCCGATTAAAGCAACCTTGCTGGTTGAAGACGGCGAAAAAATTAAGAGCGGCGATACCCTTGCCAAAGTGCCGAAAGATGCTTCACGGCTCGGCGGCGACATTACGGCAGGCTTGCCTCGCGTTACCGAACTCTTGGAAGCGCGAAACCCGTCCGAACCCGCCGTCGTCGTCGAAGTCGCCGGCGTTGTCAAATTCGGCGGACAAAAGCGCAACAACAAGGAAATTCTGGTCGTTACCGACTACGGCGAGACTAAACAGTATCTCGTGCCGCTCGGCAAACATTTGCTCGTCAATGAAGGCGATGAAGTCAAAGCCGGCGACTCACTCACCGACGGCGCGATTTCTCCGCAAGACATTTTGCGCATTCAAGGCTCCAACGCCGTGCAAAAGTACTTGGTCGACGAAATTCAAAAAGTCTATCAAACCAACGCGGGCGTTGAAATCAACGACAAACACCTTGAAATCATCGTGCGGCAAATGCTTCAAAAGGTGAAAATCGAAGAGGCAGGCGATACAACGCTTTTGCCCGGCGACCTCGTTGACCGATTCTACTTTGCTGATGTCAATAAAGCCATCGCGAACAAGGTCGTTGTTGAGGAAAGAGGCGACGCACCACGAAGCATTAAAGTGGGCGAACTCTACCCGAAAGATGAAATCACGAAGATAAACAAGGAACTGAAAAAGAACGAAAAACAACAAATTAAATTCCGTGAAGCCCTTCAAGCGACGGCACAGCCGCAACTCTTGGGAATCACGAGTGCGGCACTCCAAACGGAGAGTTTCATTTCCGCCGCTTCGTTCCAAGAAACCACGAAGGTATTGACTGATGCCGCCATCGAGGGCAAGGAAGATTACCTCTTGGGTTTGAAAGAAAATGTCATTGTCGGCAAGCCGATTCCTGCTGGAACAGGAATGAAAAAATATCGTCAAATGCGGCTCTCGAGTGAGACTCGCTATGTCGAGGTGAGCGCAGAGAGCAACGGCGAAGTTGAAATTGACGATTGAACCAAGTCAATGAACATGAAAAAAGGGTATCCACAGTGATGCCCTTTTTTATTTACATCAAACACGCGCAACATGAAACTCACCACTTGGAACATCAACGGCATACGCGCACGCGAAGCCGCACTGCTTCAACGCTTGGCGAAAGCCGAACCCGAAATTCTTTGCGTGCAAGAACTCAAAGCCGACTTCGCGAAAATCCCCGATGCGTTCAAGACGCTCTCCGATTACGATGCGTTTTGGAATCCGTCCACGTTCAAAGCAGGATACAGCGGCGTGGGGCTGTTCGTGCACCGCGCCATATCGGAAAAGTATGGCAAACCGAAAATCACCATTCCTGACTTTGATGCCGAAAACCGATTGATTCAAGCCGAGTTCGAGCGACTCGTGATTTTGGGCATTTACGCGCCGCGCGGCGAAAAGCCCGACCACTTCGCGTTCAAACTGAAATTTTTTGACGCGATTCGCGCGCACTTGCAAAGCCTGATGAACGAAGGCAAGGAAGTGGCGTTTATGGGAGACATCAACGTCGCTCACAAAGAAATCGATCTGCACCCTTCGGAACGCGATGAAAAAAACACGGGCTTTCGTCCAGAAGAGCGCGCCAAGATTGATGCTTTGCTTGAAATTGGATTGAAAGATGTTTATCGTGAAGCGCACCCAAACGAAGAGGGACTTTATTCGTGGTGGAATTATTTTCCGAAAGGGGCGAGGGAAAAAAATATCGGGTGGCGAATTGATTGCACTTACGCTTCGCCTGCGCTTGCCTCAAAAGCAAATCGGGCGATTATTCAAAAAGAGGAAGCAAACTCCGACCACTCGCCGGTGAGCATTGAGTTCAATCTGTAATTTCAAAAGCCCAAGTTCTATCCATACACTACGCAAACATTAAAACGAAATAGAAGTGTCTTCTATGAAAAATCAAAACGGCACAGTAACGATTAAAGATGTCGCCGCATTGGCAGGTTTGACACCCGCCGCTGTCTCTATGATTTTGAACGGCAAAGGCACGTTCAAAGAAGAGACGATAAAGAAAGTGAAAAAAATCGTCCGCGACCTCAACTACGTGCCGAACATCAATGCGATGCGACTTGTCAAACAAGAAACGAAACTTATTGGATTGCTTGTGCCAAGCATGGCGGAGCCTTTTACGGTGGAAGTATTGCGCGGAATTGAATCGCAGATTCGAAACTCTGGATACAACCTTGTTATTCACAGCACGACGGGGCGACCGAAAAGCGAAGAAGAAATTTACAGCGACATCGCCCGTAGCCGACAAGTCGACGGAATAGTGGTGCAGCTCTTCGACCATAATCAAAACCGCACCCAAGAGTTCATTCAGCACAACCTGCCGTGCGTTGTCATTGAAGCCGAATTGAAAGAACTTGATTCCATTTCCGTCAATAATTACGAAGGTGGATTTCGCGCAACGGATTACCTTGTTCGCAAAGGCAAAAAAAGAATTTTGCTGGTATATGGACCGATGCCATCAAGCGTGATGAGCGAGCGTCGGCGCGGCTACGAAGCGGCACTCAAAAAAAATAAAATCCGACTTTCTCAAAAACTTCTGCTCGAAGTGCCTTACAAAATCAGTGAAATGCGTCAGCAAGGAAGCGAAGTGATTGAGAATTTTATTCGCAAGTCCAAAGAACTG
The DNA here is from genome assembly GCA_029263855.1 of Candidatus Thermochlorobacteriaceae bacterium. Classification (GTDB taxonomy): domain Bacteria; phylum Bacteroidota; class Chlorobiia; order Chlorobiales; family Thermochlorobacteraceae; genus JANWWM01. Next base: position 39,119 of record JAJUFC010000013.1, read on the forward strand.
CCTTTTGATGCAGTCTTTTGTGCGGCGGGCGACGAAATGGCGATTGGCATCGTAACCGCCTTGCTCGAGCATGGCTACCAAATCCCGAAACAAGTCGCCGTCATTGGCTTTGACGACCAACCGATTGCGCAACTGATTTCACCGCACCTCACGACTGTTCGGCAGCCGATTCAAAAAATGGGTGCGACGGCATTCGATTTTTTACTTCAACGTATCAAAAACCCCAATGCGCCGAAGCAAAACCGTCGCTTAGAACCTGAATTGATTGTTAGAGAAACCGCGTAAAGATTAGCCTTGTGCGTCGGGGTTTGTAATGGCTTCCAAAATGCGCTCCAAATCGTCGGTGCTGTAATACTCAATCGTAATTTCCCCGCTTCCTTTTTTGGAGTGGCGAATTTTGACTTTCGTGCTGAGCTTGTTGCGCAATGTGTTTTCTACCTCTGCAATATCCAAGAGTTTTTCGGAATCGGACTTTCCTACTTTTTTTCGGCTGGTCTTCTTCTTTTGACGGTTGATTTTATTGGCGAGTTCTTCAACGCGACGGACGGAGAGCTGCTGTTCGACAATGAGCCGCCAGAGTTCGAGTTGAATGTCGGGGTCTTCAACGCCGAGCAGGGCGCGCGCATGCCCCATTGAGACCGTCTCGGTACGAATGCTCTCTTGAATTTCACGAGGCAGTTTGAGCAAGCGAATGAAGTTTGTAACGGTGGTGCGGTCTTTATTGACGCGCTGAGCAATTTCTTCTTGGGTCAATCCACATTCGTCGGCGAGGCGTTGGTAGCCGAGTGCGACTTCAATCGGGTTGAGATTTTTTCGCTGAATGTTCTCGATGAGCGCGATTTCAATCATATCGCGATTGGTTTTCACATCGAGCACGTAGGCGGGAATTTCGGTGAAGCCCGCGTCGGTGGCTGCACGCAAGCGTCGCTCGCCGCTGATAAGTTCATATCCGTTGCCGTCAGGCTTGCGTCGCACGGTGATGGGCTGAACGACGCCTTTTTGCATGATGGATTCTTTGAGCTCTTTCAAGGCTTCGGGTTCAAAATCTAAACGCGGTTGAAAGGGGTTCGGAGAAATTTGAGCAATCGGGAGCAATCCAATCGTGCCAACTTCGCCTGTTTCGACATTGCGAAAGCGACGCTCAGGAGCATCGAGATTCGGCGCACTTTGACGCTCGTCAATTTCTATCGCCTTATCGGCAATCAAAGCACCTAAGCCTTTTCCAAGAACCAATTTTGCCGCCATATCCGATAACATTAAATGTTGGTGTTGAGATTGACGTCAGAGGAAAGCGACGCGGGTGGTGTCGCCACCGTTGATGCGCCATTGCGCGATTTCATCGTTTTGAACTTCTCAATACCGTCGCGCTCAAACATTTCGTAAGCCAAGTCCATGTAATCTTTCGTGCCGAGACTTTGTGCGTCGTAGAGCAAAATTGGCTTGCCATGCGACGGGGCTTCGGAAACTTTAACATTGCGACGAATGACGGTGTTAAAGACTTTCTCCTTGAAATACTTACGCACCTCTTCAGCGACTTGATTGGAAAGCCGCAATCGGCTGTCATACATTGTTAGCAAAACGCCCTCGATATCGAGGTTAGGATTGAGATGCTTTCGCACAAGGCTAATCGTGTTCAGAAGTTGCCCCAGCCCCTCGAGCGCGAAGTATTCACATTGAACGGGAATCAAAACCGCGTCTGCCGCCGTGAGCGAATTGAGCGTGATAAGACCAAGCGAAGGCGGGCAATCAATCAAAATGTAATCATACTTTTTGCGCACTTTTTGAAGCGCGTTGAACATAACTTTTTCGCGCTCGGGCACATCAACAAGCTCGATTTCTGTTCCAACAAGATTGATATGCGACGGTACAACATCCATAAATGGCAGTGCCGATTTTTGAATCACGTGCTCAATATCCTCTTTTTCAACCAAGACTTCATAAATCGTTTTTGTCTCATCTGAAACATGCGTGCCTGACCCAACGGTTGCATTCGCTTGTGGGTCGATATCAATCAGAAGCGTTGAAAGCTCGGCGGCGGCAATAGACGAAGCAAGGTTAATTGCCGTCGTGGTTTTCCCGACGCCTCCTTTTTGATTGGAAATTGCGATAACTCTCCCCATGAGCGCGATATGATTTTAGCACGAAGTTAGAGCAAGAAAGATAGTAGAAGCGAAATATACCTAAAATTTTGACACGGAAAATGTTAGCTCGAGGTATCGCTTCTCGTGTCTTGCCAAGAGAAGCGAACCATTGCTGTGAGCGCATCTTGGAAACGAATTTGCACCATAAGCTTGTGAGTTTCAACGCGGCGATTGTAGCGTGGCGCAATCCAACTTGGCTGAATCGCAATCTCTTCGGGCTTCGCGCTGAATGTTAAGACAAGTTGAGCAGAACTCGTGTGAGTTGCCGTGATGATATTGCTGTTTTGCGCCAGCACAATGTCAGGCGCAAAGTGAAAGAAAAACTCTGCGGTGTGTTCGCCTTGCCCTGTGAGCGTGTCAGTCAGTAAGAGTTCGCCTCGCTGTTTATCAAAGAAAAATTCGCGTTGATGCTTAACGGGCTTTGAAAGCCGCGTGTAAGCACCGTGTTCAGCAATAAGCACATCGCGCTCCGCTGAAGTTTCCCACTTCAAAATTTTTGGATTCGTCAAATCGGCTTTCACCTTGAAGGCGTTGGCGAAGTCGGCGAGTTCTACGCCGTCAATCATCGCGATATTGTGCGCGCGCGTCGAGCGTAGTTCATCGCGCAGGTCTTTGTTGGAAGTATAAGCAAACGTGCCTCTATCGGTGAGCCAATTCACGCCGTTGGCGTAGAGTTCAAACGAGAGCGTGTCGTTGTTGCCATGTCCGCCCCAGCCTTTTTTGCCGAGTTCGCCCGCGTCGATGAAAATGTGTGTATCGCTTTGGCGCATCACGGCGATTTGGCTATCGGGAAAAAGCGTGCTTGTGAGCAAGGTTGTTGGAGTAAGTCGTTTTTTTCGCTGAAAGAGTTCCCACCCGTCCGTTCCCAAAAGCCACAGGGCTTGTTCGGAAAACTCTGCGTCGCTCGTCGTGAAAGGAAAATCGAAGAGCGTTTGCGCGATTGAAAGGAGCGAACTGTGATTGTTGAAGTCTTCATCGCTTCTGAACCAAAAAAGTCGACCGTCGTCGGAATCGCCAAGAAGCGGGGCTGTGCCGTCGGGCTTTAAGTAATGCAAGACATAGCGAAGCATTTGAACGAGCCGCTCGCGATAGGCGGGAGAGAACGGATTTTTATTGATGTTCATCAAGATGAACGCCGTAAGGAAAAACTCTGTCACCATTCGGTGATAGGCGACGCTCATTTCGTAGTTCACGCCGTCGGGGTAAGTTTGCGAAAGGATTTCTTCTTCGAGAATGTTTTTTCCAAGCTCGAGCCACTTGCGTCCGTGTTCAGAGGCTTTGAAGAAAACGCCAAGCACGAGCAGACCGACCGCATCGGCAAGAAGATGATTGCCACTTCGGCGCGTGTATTCCAAGTTGTGTTCGAGATACGTGCCGTGCTGCCAAAGCGATTTGAGAATCGCGAGCCACGCGCGCGGCTCGTCGTCAAAAGGCTTGTCGTCGTTGAAGAAATAAAAACCCGCAATCCAGTTGGCGGCGCGAATGGCGACGTCCATCGGCGACATCCAATTGGTGCCGTAGCAGAATGGATTTTTCGCAATCCAATCGAGCGCGAGCGCGAGGAACTTCTCTTTGTAATCGCGACGGTTGGTCGTCCAATAGGCTTTGCCGAGCGTCCAAGCGAAGTGAAAGCGCGAGAGTTCCCAAGTGAATTTGACGTCTTGACCTTTTGGAAGCGAGATGTCGGAGTAAAATGAAGACGAATCAAATCGCCGTTTGGCGTTCAAATCCAAATGCCAATCCCAATCGCCCGAAAAGCGATGCGCAACGCCGAAGAGTTCGATTTTGCCGTTCATAATCGCTTCGGCTTCCATCACGATGTCGGTTTGCGAATGCAATCGAGCGAGCAGTTGCAAGAAAAACTCTTTGCGATTCGCCAGGTTGAAAAAAAAGTTGTAGCGCGATTGCCGCGCGAAGAGCGAGATGAAATCAGACGCATCGTTGGCTTCAAACGGGAAAAATTTGATGAACGCCGAGTCCGAAAGAGCCTTCGCGAAAAAACGCTGACGCAACGCGAAAAAATTGCGTCGAAGAACATAATGCTTGAAAACGTTGAGATAAGCGTTGAGCATTGACGAAACTAAAATCGCGCTAATTTGGATTGAGCGAAAAGTTCAACCAACATTTTGGCTTGCAAGCCAGCGCGCAAATAACGAAAACGCAAGCGAAAGAAAAACGAGATTAACCACAAACCGCGCAATGATACGCAACTATTTCGCGCTCTACGAATTGGCGCAAGAACTGTCGGAACGCTTCGCGGGCGGATATGTCTTCGAGTGCTTCTCGCAAGAGAAAGGGGAACTGCGCCTGTCGCTTTTCACGCGCTCCAAAGAGCGATTCGCGATTGTCGGAACGACGGGCGAAACGCGCCTTGCGCTTTACTATGTCGAAGACGCGGCGCGTCGCCGTCGCAACTCTGCCACGCTGATGACGCAAGCCAACGAGCGTCAAATCGAACAAGTCCGCATCTCCGACTTCGACCGCGTCATCTACTTTGACCTCGAAGGCGATTTGCGATTCGTCTTTCAACTGTTCAGCGCGAACACGAATTTTCTTTTGGTTCAAAACGGAATCATCATCGAAGCCTTCAAAAAGAACGACGATCTATCGGGCAAGCCATTTGTCGAGAGCGCGAGCGCGTCCATCATTCAAACCGTCGAGCGTTACGCGCAAGACGAAGCGCGCTTCGCCGAAGCCATCGGCGACGTGAGCGACGAGGCTTTGAGCGAGAAAGAGTTGCAAAAGAAACTCACGCAAATTTTGCCGGGGTTCGACGCGACGCTCGCTCGCGAAGCGCTCTTTCGCGCAAAAGAAAAATCGCCGACGATTGCGCCGCAATCGCTTCACGAAGCGGTCGCGGAAATTTTCTACGAACTCGTTTCGCCAGAGCCGAAAGTCTATCAAGGCAAGTCAAATCAAGGCGGCGCGGCGCATTGGTTTTCCATCATTGACGAGCGACATCGCGCGTTTGAATCGGTCGAGCGGTTTGAATCCATCAACGACGCGATGAAATTTTACTCGTTCAAAATTCATCAAGCCGAACATTTTGGCAAGGAACTCAAAACGCTACGCGCGCAACTTGAACGGTTGATTGAAAAAACGCGGGCGCAGATTGACGCGCTTGACTTGCAATCGCAAAAAAAACGAGCCGACGAATACGAGCGAAACGGGCGCCTCTTGATGGCGAATTTGCATCGGCTTGAAAAAGGAATGACGGAAATCACGGTCGAGAATTTCTTTGACGGAGGTTCAATCGTCATCGCGCTTGACGAGAAGAAATCGCCGTATCAAAACGCGGAAATGCATTTTGAAAAAGCCAAGAAATCTGGCGCCAGTCAAGCGATTTCGGCGGAACGATTGAAAACAGCGAGAGAAAATTTGAGCCAAGCCGAGAGACTTCAATCGGAACTATGGAAGATAAACGACCAACGGACGTTTGAGCGTTGGCGCAAGGCGAATCTTCAAACCCTTCAAAAATTTTTGCTCGTCTCCAAAGAGGAAGCGGAAAAGCAAACGCTCTTTCGGCGGTTCCGACTTTCGCCAAATGCGGAGTTGTGGGTCGGCAAGAACGCGAAGAACAACGATTTGCTCACGTTCAAATACGCGCGCCCGAATGATTTGTGGTTTCATGCGCGCGGCGTGGCGGGGTCGCACTGCGTTTTGAAATCGAGCAAACCGCCATCAAGAGACGAGCTGGAACGCGCGGCGGCGATAGCGGCATACTACTCGTCGGCGAAGGGTGCGGAACTTGCGCCCGTGATTTGCGCGCCCAAAAAGTATGTGCGCAAGCCGAAGGGCGCGGACGTTGGCGCGGTGGTGGTCGAGCGCGAGGAAGTCTTGCTCGTCAAGCCGCAGTTGTGGACGGAAGCGGAAGAGGAATAGCGTTGCAAAGATTTTTTGTAAATACGTTCAATGATGTTCATCTGCAAACTTGAACCAACTAACTTCTTGTCGTCAATTCGTGAGAGAGAACGCAAAAAAATTTCAAACCGTCATAGAAAAAAACACTTTCTACTTTTACAATCCAACTTTTCAAGAGCGCTATGAAAGTCATATCAATTCGTTGAAAGAAACGCTTCTTGTTCTCAAAAATCAGGTTGAAACGCAAGGGCTAAAAAAGCAACATTTTGAAGAACTTCTCGCCGATAAAGAAAACGGGCTTCGCGCCATTCTCGCCTTAACAGGTTTTGCCAATGAGAGTTTGAAACGACTCATTACGGTCGCGCGCGCCGTCGACGACAAAGAACTTTCAAAACTGATTCACAAGGATAAATGGGCGGAAACGGAAAGCGAAGCCGAAATCAAGGAGTGGAGCGACGCGAAAATCGCCACGCTTTTGAAAAGCAATGTTTATTTCAGAAAAGGACTTGTCAATCTTTTCTTTGAGGGAGCGACAACGGCGATTTTAGCGCGAATGCTTCCTCTCTTTGAGTTGAAAAAGTTGAGCATCTCGAAATTAAGGTTTGAAGCGCCAGCGATGATTGATACGCTGGTGAGATACAAAGAAAAAGGGTCGTATTCGGGGCAGGCGGAAAACAATCCCGAACATTTCATCGCCGAAATTCTAAAAGAAGAAGGCATAACATTTGAAAAAGGGGACTTAACCGAACTTTTCAAAAACGAGCCGATTGAGAAGCGGACGATGGACTTCATTATTCCGCGAAAAGAAGCGCCGAAAGTAATCATTGAAAGTTCGTTTCTTGTTACGACTTCATCAGGACAAGGAGATAAGTCCAAGACCGAAGGCAACATCAAAAAGTTGATTTCGAGATATTATCGGCAAGCCAAGTTTATCGGTTTTGTCGATGGCGTCGGTTGGTATGTTCGCAAAAAAGATTTAATGCGAATGGTTGCGGCTTACGACGACGTGTTCACATTTCACGATGAAGAGGTTGAACGCTTCAAGGAATTTCTTAAAACGCAATTACGCTAATGATTGAAAAGCATTTAAACGCGATAACGCAAGGCGACTGCTTGGAATTGCTCCGACAGATTCCCGACGACTCGATTGATGTAACATTCGCCGACCCGCCATTCAATCTGAAAAAAGGCTACAACACTTACAAAGACAGCTTGAAGTTGCAAGAATACTTGACGTGGTGCGAAAAATGGATTTCAGAAATGGTTCGGATTACAAAGCCCACAGGATCGATTTTTTTGCATAACATTCCAAAATGGCTCACTTACTATGCGACATTTCTAAATCAGAAAGCAGACTTTAAGCACTGGATAAGTTGGGACGCGCCAACTGCGCCAATGGGGAAAACCTTGCAACCTGCGCACTACGGAATCCTCTTTTATGCCAAAGACGCGAAGCAGTTGAAGTTTTATGAAATTCGTCATCCCCACAAACGCGCGCGAAAAGCGCAGATTCTCGCAAAAGATTATGGCGGCAAGAAATCAATGCTTCACCCGTTCGGACCGCTCGCATCAGACGTATGGACGGATATTCACAGAATTAAACATAACAAGTTCAGAGATGAACACCCGTGCCAACTACCGATTCACTTGCTTGAAAGAATAATCCTGATGAGTAGCGATGAAGGCGACGTGATTCTTGACCCGTTTAGCGGGACGGGAACTACGGCGTTGGCGGCAAAGCGACTTGGACGGCAGTATATTGGCTTCGACATCGATGAAGAATACGTGAAAATCACGCGACAAAAATTGGAGCAAGAAAAGTCGCTTTCTAAGCTAGGAAATAGATGGGTCAGTTTCTATCTCGATGAAGTAACGACGTTGCGCGACAAAGATTGGGACTACTTGAAAGACTTCTACTACATACCAAATAACCCAGAAGACATTGATACAACGCCGATTGTCTTAAAGACAAAAGCGGACATTCAAACGCCTTTGTCAAGTTTGACGGCGCTCAGCAAATCTAATGTCGACGCGAAAATGCGTCAGATAACTTTGTTCGAGCCGATGGTAGAGCAAGAATCAAAGCATAAAAAAGACGCGCCACGAAACAAAGAAACGACGAGAGCAAGCGTTTAACGTTTCTTTTCAGCGCAAGCAAAACCGTGATAAACGACCAAGACCACAAATACCGCCCGAAGCGCGAAGAAATGGTTCTGAAACTGCGCGAGATGGGCGTCGCAAACGAGCGCGTCTTGCAAGCGTTCCGCGACGTCAAGCGCCACTTGTTCGTCGACTCGATGTTTTGGGAATCCGCCTATCAAGATTCGCCGTTGCCAATCGCCGCCAATCAAACCATTTCGCAACCTTACACGGTCGCGTATATGACGAGCATCGTCGTGGAGCATTATCCGAGCGGCGCGAAGGTTTTGGAAATCGGAACGGGGTCGGGGTATCAAGCGGCGATTCTGTTCGCGTTGGGGTATCGCGTCTATACGGTTGAGCGGCACGCCTCGCTCTACGAGCAAGCGACGAAGCGTTTCGAGGAACTCGGAATCAAAGCGCAGGCGCGACTTGGCGATGGAACGCTCGGCTGGGCGGCGATGAAACCCTTCGACGCGATTCTCGTTACCGCAGGCTCGCCCGACGTGCCGCGTCCGCTTCTCGAACAACTCGCCGACAACGGTCGCTTGATTATCCCCATCGGCGATGCGAAGCGCCAACAGATGCATATTTTTCATCGTCAAGGCAATCAAGTTTTCGAAACAGTCGCCGATAACTTCGCTTTCGTGCCGCTCATCGGCAAAGAAGGTTGGAAAGAATGACGACGAAATAATTCGCCAAAAAACAACCATAGAAATCAGTGAGAAGCGTCATTTTTTTATGCACGGCAAACGCGATTCGTAGTCAAATGGCGGAAGGCTACATCAATGCGAAAACAAGCGCGCTAAAAGCATACAGCGGCGGCGTTCAGCCATGCGGCTACGTCGACAAAGACGCGATTGCGGTGATGCGCGAAATTGGAATTGACATTTCATCGCAACGCTCAAAATCTGTTGACGAATTCAAAGGCAAAAAAATTGACATCGTCATAACCGTAAGCGGAACGGCGTATCACGATTGCCCTGAATGGCTCTATCAAAACGCCATCAACGCGCATTGGGGATTCAAGGACGTTTCAGGCGAGAGCCGCAGACAATACCGCGCTTTGCGAGATGAAATCAAGGCGCACCTTGATAAATTCCTTGCGCGTTACGACCCCGCTCAAACCGACGAGGAAGTGCGCGCGCTTTTGCGAGGACTTTCGCGATAAGTTTTAATCAACACCAATCAACTACAAAAATGGCATCGGAACATTCGTTTGACGTCGTTTCAAAAATCAATCTTCAAGAGTTAGATAACGCACTCAACCAAGCCCGAAAAGAACTGCAACAACGCTACGACCTCAAAGACTCCAAGTCGGCGATTCTCTTCAACGAAAAGGATATGGAATTGACGCTTGAATCGGCGAGCGAGTTTACTTTGAAGGCGGTTGTCGACACGCTGCAATCCAAACTCATCAAACGCAACATCTCGACGAAAGTCTTGGACTTTCAAAAAATCGAACCTGCCACGCAAAACACCGTGCGCCAAAAAGTAAAGTTGAAACAAGGTTTGGACAAAGAGACGACGAAGAAAATCACGACTGCGATTAAGGAGATGAAACTCAAAGTGCAAGCGCAAATTCAAGGCGATGAAGTTCGCGTTTCAGGCAAGCAAATCGACGACCTTCAAGCCGTCCAAAAAGCCTTGTTGGCGTTGGATTTAGGCGTTCCGCTTCAATTCGTCAATTACCGATGACGCTCTTGCTTTTGCTAAACGTAACCATGCACAGCGACGAACTGCGCTCGCTCTCGGAACTGCGGTGGAAAGCGCGCATCGTGTTGTGCAAATCCGATTCCGCTTTGCTTGATAAACTTCACGATGCAACCTTGTTGGAAAAGGAGCGCATAGACGAGCGAGACATCGTCTATTTCATCATCTGCGGCGACCGACTTATCAGCAACTACGGTGGAGTTTTATCCAGCGTGCTGAAAGGGGAAGTTCGAGCGCGATTGAAAAAAGAAGCCGTCGTTTTAATCGGCAAAGATGGCGAAATGAAGGGCGCGTATTCGTCGCTTCGTTGGACTGAAATTTTCGCCGAGATTGACGCGATGCCAATGCGACAACGAGAGAAACGCCAGAGGTGATTACGACGCGGTCAGATGGTTTGCGTATTGCAGTTGATAGAGTTTGTAGTATAAGCCGCGTTGCGCGAGCAATTCTTGATGCGTGCCTTGTTCGCGCAGAACGCCTTTGTGCATCACGAGGATTTTGTCGCAATGTTGAATCGTGGAAAGCCGATGCGCGATGATGATGCAGGTTCTTCCGCTCATCAATTTTTCCAAAGCGGATTCAATCAGATGTTCGGTTTCGGTATCGACAGAACTTGTGGCTTCATCAAGGACAAGAATTTTGGGGTTGTAGACCATCGCGCGCACAAATGAAATCAGTTGCCGCTGACCCGTTGAAAGTGCCGCGCCGCGCTCCTGAACTTGATAATCGTATCCGTTTGGAAGTTTCTCGATGAACGCCGCCGCGCCAACAAGTTCCGCCGCCTCTTTGATTTGCGCGTCGGTAATGGACGAATCCCCGAGCGTGATGTTGTCGCGAATCGTTCCCGAAAAAAGAAACACGTCTTGAAGCACCACGCCAACATTGCGTCGAACGTCTTGTTCCGTCAAATCGCGCAGGTCAATTCCGTCTATCGTGATGCGTCCTCTTTGAACTTCATAGAATTTGGAGAGAAGCGAAATCGTCGTGGATTTTCCAGAACCCGTTGCGCCGACAATCGCGATGCGCTCGCCCGCCTTCGCCGCGAAACTCACGTCTTGCAAAACCCAATGCTCGTCGTTGTATGCAAACCACACGCGCTCGAAAGCGATGTCGCCTTTTGGATTGACAAGTGATTTCGGCTGTTTTGGAGGTTCAATGAAAACTTTTTCGTCAAGCAATCTGAAAACCCGCTCCGCGCTCGTGATGGCGGTTTGCATAATGTTGTATTTGTCCGACAAATCTTGAAGCGGGCGGAAGAAGAGCGCGATATACTGCACGAAGGCGACCACCACGCCGAGCGTCAAATCCGCGTCGAGCATCTTCATTCCGCTATACCAAATAATCAGCCCCAGCGCAATCGCCGAGAGCAATTCAATCGCGGGATAAAAGACGGAGTAATAAAAGACGGAGCGAATGTTCGCGTCGCGATGCGCGGCGTTGATGTCCGCGTGCTTTTCAAATTCTTTTTGTTCGCGTCCGAAGAGTTGTACCGTGCCGATGCCCGTGATATGCTCTTGAAGAAAGGCGGAAAGACGAGCGACTTCGGTGCGCACGTCTTGATAAGCGACGCGCACGCGCTTTTTGAATTCCATCGTTACCCAAAACATAATTGGCAGAACGCTAAATGAAACGAGCGTCAGTTGCCAATCGGTGTAAAACATCATCACGATGATGAACGAGAGTTGAAACACGTCGCCAAGCAGGGCGACAAGCCCGCTTGAAAGCATTTCGTTGAGCGTTTCCACGTCGTTTGTGGCGCGCGTCATCAAACGACCAATCGGATTGCGGTCGAAGAATTTGAGCGAAAGCGTTTGAAGGTGCTTGAAAATATCGAGCCGCAGTTGCATCACGGCTCTTTGCCCCAAAAGTTGAGTGAGGTAAGTGTTGCCGAATTGCATCACGACTTCAAGCGCGACGACGGCGAGAAAAATAAGGCTGATGTAAAACAGCCCCTGCGCGTCGCCAATGGCGATGTGGTTGTCAATCGCAAGTTTGGTGATATACGGGCGGAGCGGCGAGATTAGCGCGCCGATAATCGTTAGAGCGACCGCAGCGAAAAGCAGGTTCGGATATGGACGCACATATCTGAAAAGACGTTTGAGCAAAGGCAAATCAAACGCATTGCCCGAAACAGTGTCGGCTTGCATTTGAAAGCCATTGGGCTTGCCGTTTGGCGAGGCGTTGCGTCTGTTGGTTGATGGCACTTGGTTCTAACGAAAGGTTTGTGTTTTTTCAGATTGACGATCGCCTCCACACCGTAGTGTAGAAATCTTTAAGCGATGCGACGCCGCCTTTTTCTTCGAGGGCGCGAAGAATCGCCTCTTCCCATTTCATCTAACTTAAAATCTCCTTCTTGACAATCCGCTCCCCCTGGTAATCATACACAATCGGAACGCCGTTGGCGATGTTAAGTTCCAACACTTGTTCTTTGGTGAGATTATCGAGCCGCATCACGATGGCGCGCAGGCTGTTGCCGTGAGCCGAAATGACGACGTTTTTTCCCGAAACGATTTTCGGCAAAATCTCGCGCTCAAAGTAAGGAATGGCGCGCGCCGCCGTGTCTTTGAGGCTTTCCGTGTAGCCGTCGGGGTTGAGGTCGGTTTTGTCGGCGGGCGGCGGAATGTCGTAACTGCGTCGCCAAATTTTCACTTGTTCTTCGCCGAACTTCGCCGCCGTTTCCGCTTTGTTCAAGCCTTGCAACGCGCCATAGTGGCGTTCATTGAGGGCTTTGTTAAAGTAAGTCGGGACGCGGTCTAATTGACCTGCCGCCGCGAGCGCGAGAATGTGCGTTTCAATCGCGCGATAGAGAACCGATGTGTAACCAAAGTCAATCGAGATGTGTTTGATTTTTTCGCCCGCTTCGCGCGCTTCTCGGCGACCCTTTTCGGTGAGCGGAACATCAACCCAACCCGTGAAGCGATTTTCCAAATTCCATTGTGATTCGCCGTGCCGAATGAGAATGAGTTTTGCCATCTGCGTTGAATGAATTTGCGTGAAAAAATAAAGCCCTCGCTTTGAGAAAGGCAAGCAAGGGCGATTCGGTTAATTCAAGGCTTGTTTGATTGCGGCGATGAGTTCATCGTCGGTGCGGCTATCTTTGAGTTCCTTCTCGATGTGAAACCACTTGATTTTGCCGTCCATTCCCACAAGGAAATACGCGCGCTTGCTCACATTGAGCGGCTCAAAAAGAATGTCATACTTTTTCGTCGCGTCGCGGTGAATGTCCGAGAGCAAGTGATGTTGCATATTGTATTTCTCGCGAAAGGCTTGGTGCGCGAACTTGGAATCGGCGGAAATCGGAAGCACGACCACGCCGAGTTGCTCGTAGCGACTCCAATCTTGCGAGTAAGAGCAATTTTGCGCCGTGCAAACGGGCGTGAAATCAAGCGGGTAAAATGAAAGAAGCACGTTTTTCTTCCCTCTGAAATCGGAAAGTTTCACCTTCGTGCCGTCGGTGGAATCGAGTTCAAAATCGGGGGCGAGGTCGCCAACTTGAAGCGCCATTGTAGTTCTCCTGTGTTTTTGAAGTTATGTGAAAATCGCTCGCGACTGCGCGGCGAAGAGTATGATGCAAATTTCGTAGGTTTCGTCAAAATTAACTTTTGCAAACTATGGAAAACGCCGTCGCTACGCTTTCTGACTACGAACTTGAGCGCGGAAAACCAATGCCATCTCTCTTACACGCTCGAGCGCAGAGCAACTTGGTCGCTCTACTGTATCAGCAATCCAACTACGTTTGTTTGTCGGAATTGAGTTTGTCGTTCAACGATTGGGACTCCGTTCCCGACATCGCCATCTATCAACAAAATGAAGTTGACTTTTCGCGCGATGAGACAAAACTGACAAAACTGCCGCTCTGCGCGATTGAAATTCTTTCCGCCTCGCAAACCCTAGACAGCCTTGTCGACAAAGCGCAAAAGTATTTTGAGAACGGCGTAAAGTCGTGCTGGATTGTGATTCCGCGTCTCAAAAACATTCACGTCTTTGAAAGTCCAACCGCCTACGAAATTTATCGCGAGCATCAAACGCTCATCGATAAACGGCTCGGCATTGAGTTTCCACTATCGCAAATTTTCAAATAGCGCGTTGCGCTCACAATGCCTTGCGGCGCGTCATCAAACGCCTGATGAATAATTCCTCGACGGGCTTTCCTTCCTTGATATGCTCCTTGACGATTCGGGCGACGTCGCTTTCTTGAACGTTGCCATACCAAATCTGCTCCTCAAAAAACATCACGGTCGCGCCGTCTTCGCACGCGCCCAAACAACCGCTGTTCTCAATGTCGACTTTATCGGCGCACCCGTTGGCGTTCAGTTCTTGCTTGAAGATTTCTAAAAACTTTTCCGAGCCGCGTCGAGCGCAAGAGGGTTTCGGTGAATGTTCAGGACGAAGGTTGGTGCAAATATAAACGATAGGCTTTTGCGATTCCATTTGTCAATGTTTAGAAACGGGAACATAACGCTTTCAACGGCTTCTTTCAAAGTGAGCACGAGCGAATATCACACAAGAGGAATTTCATATTCAAACATACAGGACGGTGTCGCAAAAGCACGAAAGGCATCAGGCAAGAGGGAGTGTTCCAAAGCGCGTTGCGAAAACAAAAATCGTCCGTCGCACATAAAGCCGAGTTCGCGCCAATCCACATCGTTGAGCATCGTGCAAAGCATATTCAAATCGGCAGTTTGCAGTTTCGGAAAAATCGCCAACAATGAGCCGTCGTAATCGTTGCACGGGTGCAGGAAAAACGGGCGCGGGTTTCGCGTTTTGCAATTTACATACAATCGCTTTTCGGAACTTTGATAATGCACACGCCCCCAAGTCCACCAATTCGATTCGTCAAACGTTTTAATGCGGCGCGAGAGCAACCGCGATTTGAAAGGTTCGAGGTATAGGTGTTTGATGTTGAAAATCATTCGGCGGGTTTTGCCGTCTTTGGCAGTGGTAGAGCATACAAAATCACGGTTTCCAAATTCATCGTGAGTGAAAACTTCGTCATCGCCGCTCACTGCGCCGACTTTCACGAAAAAGACGTCGCTAAACGGCACGACGTAATTGGCTTTGAGAAAGAGGAGTTGTCCGTTTGCGCAAGCGAAGGTTCGGATTTCTTCGCGTCCGTTCTCGCTCGTGAAGCGGGTTTGTCGCGAGAAGTTGTTTTTCTCGAATCGCCAAATCGCGCAGTTGGGCGCGTAGCCCTGAAAGATGCGTTTGTCGCCGAGTTCAATCCAATGCGTCATCGTGCCTTGCGTAAAGAGCCAAGCGTTGAGTTTTCGGCTTGATGTGGCTTTGAGAAAATCGCGTGGCGTGATAAAAATCAATTCGCCGTGTGGCGCAAGATGCTGAACGCATTTTTCAATGAAGAAAAGGTAGAGGTTAGTTCGTGCGTCAAAGCGTGTGAGCGAAAGTTTTTGTTTGGTGTCGGAATTGATGTCTTGAAAGCGCACGTAAGGCGGATTGCCGATAATCGTCTCAAACTTTTCGGAAGTGGGGAAGTCGAAGAAATCCATCACGAGTGCGTTTGGTGGGGCTTTGGTGGTATCAAGTTCAATCGCGACGCAATCAGGAATCGCGTTTGAAAACGCGCCGTCGCCGCACGAAGGCTCGAGAACACTTCCCGAATTTTTCCGAAGCGACAGCATGAGATTTACGATGAAAGGCGGCGTGAAGACTTGTCCGAGCGTTTTGACGTTCATCTCGATTTTAGTTCGCGTTCCAAATCACGAAAGACTTGCAAGGTTTTGGCAAAGTTGTTCGCCTTCACGACGCGCAAAATGTTTTGCTCGAAATTCACGGTTGGCAAGGCGCGATAAAATTTCTCGATGGCTTCGGCGAGCGCGTCGGGATTGCGTGGCGGAACGATGAAGCCCGTTTCGCCTTCAATTACCGTTTCGGCAATGCCGCCCACATTCGTAATCACGACGGGCTTTCGGAAACTATACGCAATGCTCAAAATGCCGCTCTGCGTGCCAGAGTGGTATGGCATCACCACGACGTCGCTCACGGAAAAATATCGCCCGACTTCTTCATTCGGAACGAACTCGCTCACGATTTTCACATTCTCCGCAATGCCGAGCGCGCGAATCTTCTCGTCATACTTTTCGCGCTTGTCATAAAACTCTCCGACGATGAGCAACGTCGCGTCGCTCCCGATTCGCTTCAAAATATCGGGCATCGCATCGAGAAGCGCCATCAAGCCTTTGTATTCGCGCACGTAGCCGAAGAAGAGCATTACGCGACGCTTCAAGCCGAGCGATTTGGCGAAGGCGGCTTTGTCGAACTCAGGTTCAAGGTTGAAGCAATCAAAAATTGGAAGTTGCGCCTCGTAGGTAGGCTTATTGGGATAAAGCCGTTTAACGCCTTCGGCGACGCTATGCGAGAAGGCTAAAAAATAATCGGCTTTGGAGAGCGCGAGTTTCGTCAGAAACAAATTCGCCGCGCTCGCTTCGTGCGAGACGATGTTTTCGGGAATGTAGAAAATCGGAATGCGCTTGTCGACGAAGGAAAGAATCCCGCGATGCGCCACGCCGAAAAACGAGTTCCACCATTGCATCACGAGCATATCAGGCTTCAAGCGATTGATGAAATCAGCGGTTTGCTTCCACGAAATTGGATTGATACAATCAATCAAAAAGTGTGTGGTTTCAGGGTTTGTAGGCTTCATGGGCGTTTTGCTCACGTCTTCCATTCGCGTTCCGGGAAAGAGCAATTTCGGATAGAGCCGCGAATACGAGACGATGCGAACATCGTGTTCGGCGGAGAGCGCTTCGGCTAAATAACCGAGCGTGAGCGCGTTGCCGCCGCGAAGCGGATAGGCAGGACCGACAAGAACGAGTTTCATTTGTCGTAGTTATCGATTTGCGCGCGTTGCAACGAGCCGCTGAAATCCACGTAAATCGTTTTCGTTTCGCTGAAAAATTCATAGACCTGCCAGCCGCCCTCGCGATGTCCGTTCCCCGTTTCCTTGATGCCGCCGAAAGGCAAGTGCGCTTCTGCGCCAATCGTCGGGGCATTGATGTAAGTGATGCCCGCTTCAAAATCGCGCATCGCTCGAAACGCGAGATTAACATTCTTGGTGTAAAGCGACGACGAAAGTCCATAACGCACGCCGTTGAGAATCTGAACGGCTTCGTCAAAGGTTTTGAATTTCAAGACGGAAAGCACGGGACCGAAAATTTCTTCTTGCGCGATGCGATGTTCGGGCTTGACATTCGCGAAAACCGTCGGCTCAATGAAGTAGCCTTTCTCCAAACCCTTGCCTGTGGCGCGTTTTCCGCCGATGAGGCATTTCGCGCCTTCGCTTTTGCCGATGTCGATGTAGTTCAAAATGCGTTTGAGTTGCGCCTCATTGATGACGGGACCGACATCAACGCCTTCTTGATTGCCATCGCCGAGTTTGAGTTTCTCGACGCGCGTTAAGAGCATATCGAGAAATTTGTCGTGAATTTTTTCGTGAAGGAGCAAGCGGCTGGTGGCGGTGCATCGTTGCCCCGTCGTGCCGAATGCGCCCCAAAGCGCGCCGTCGAGCGCGAGTTTCAAATCCGCGTCGTCCATCAAAACGACGGCGTTTTTGCCGCCCATTTCAAGCGAGACGCGCTTGTGCCGTTTGGCGCAGTTCTGCGCCACGATTGCGCCCGTCTGCGACGAGCCTGTGAAGGAAATCAAGTTGATGTTGGGATTCGCGACGACTTCCTTTCCCGCTTCGTCGCCGCCGTGAACCAAATTAATCACGCCTTCGGGAACGCCCGCTTCAATCAAAATCTCGACGAAGGCGTGCGCGGTTTTCGGCGTTTCCATCGCGGGTTTGAAGACGACCGTATTGCCGCACAAGAGCGCGGGAAAAATTTTCCACGTCGGAATCGCGAGCGGAAAGTTCCAAGGCGTGATGCACCCCGCCACGCCAATCGGTTGGCGGACGCTCATCGCGAATTTATTCGAGAGCTCGGAAGGGACGGTGTGCCCGAAGAGCCGTCTGCCTTCGGTGGCGGCGTAGTAGGCGGTATCGATGCCTTCTTGCACGTCGCCTTTGGTTTCGGCGAAGACTTTGCCCATTTCGCGGGTCATTTCGCGAGCGAGTTCGTCTTTGCGCGCTTCCAAAATCATTCCCGCTTTGCGCATAATGTCGCCGCGTTTCGGAGCGGGCATAAGTCGCCAATGGTTGTAGGCTTCGCGCGCGGCTTGTGCCGCTTCTTGCACGTCGCTTTTGGTCGATTGCGGAAACTTGCCGATGATGTCGTCGACATTGGCGGGATTGACATTGAGAAAAGTTTTTTTTGAGGAAGACGGCTTCCACTTGCCGCCGATGTAGTTTTGAAAGGTCATTGTATTCAAAAAATTGATGTGTAACCGAGTTGAAATATACGGCAATGCAAGTTTGAAAACCCTTTCAGAGATGTTCTATGAGGCAAATTTCTACTTTTCTTTATACCTTTCAGCGACAAACTGGGAGGATAAGTTGTATTATTGGCAGGTGTTCAGATACTGCGAATATGTTATGAATGGCTTTGTCTATGGGAATTACGCACTTGTGCTAATACATCAGGCAGAGTTTAATGGTCGGCTTATTGGCGAGGGATTAACTCAACAAGATATAGACAATCGCAATGCGCGCAGTGATGCCTTTATTCCAAGTTGGTCTCAGACGCCGAACTTCGTCAATTCAGACAGGCAGTTTGAAGCCATCAGCACCAATCACTTGGAAGAAACAGGCACGCCCAACAACCCTGAACCTCTAAACCAAATTAGACGAGCGTTGAGAAGTGACGACATCAATCTGCGTAGATTCTAACCCAAACTTGAACAAAGGGGGGCGCGCCAAAGCCTCCCTTCAATCATCAAAATGCGAGAACGATGATGAAGCCCATTACCCAATACACGGTTGCAATTTTGAGTTTGATTATGCTTTGTGGCGTGAATTGTGAGGATTCTCCGCCTCTTAGTTCGCCAAGCCCGAAAAGCGCATCGGTGGTGTGGTCTATCCCCAATCCGAAAGACGGCGTTCTCTTTGGCGGCGCAACGCAGCCGATTATCGAGGGCAATTTGGTGTATGCCATACCCGATACCGCCTTGTGGTGCATCAACCTTACAACGGGCGAACTGATGTGGTCGGTCGGAATTGATACAATTTTGATTAAATGTCGTGCTTTTGTGTTAAGTCAAAATGCAATCTACATTGGCGACGGAAGCCGCGTGTATGCCTTCAATAAAAGCAACGGCGAGCGGTTATGGAAAACCGTTGTTCCCGATTTTACGTCTTCAATTTTCAATTATTTAGTTGAAAACGAGACGCATTTGTTTTTTGGTGGGCGTGAAAGCCAAGTGATTCGGCTTCAGAAAGCAACGGGGCAAGTGGATATGAGAATCGCCCTTCGCCAATGGGTGCCGTCGGGTTTGGAACAAATCGCATATGACATCAAACTCTCTGACGATGGCGATATGCTCTATGTGCCATTGGGCAGTTGGGACGGAATGAATTCGCGTGGCAATGTTTTGTGCTTCAACGCCCACACGGGTCAATTTCGTTGGCGTTACGAGGCACAGTGGAGTGTTGAATCGTGCGACATACAAGATAGCGTGTTGGTATTTCCAGCTGGTCAATACATGACGGCACTCAATCGGTTTACAGGACAAAAGATATGGGAGACCTTTGTGCCGGACAACAGTTTTTGGGCGACCCCGAAAATTCATGGAAACTTGGTCTATATGGGAGGCGTTGCCGAAGGGGCGATGTATGCCTTTGACCTTCGGACAGGACAGCAACGGTGGGTAACGGACGCCAATGCATCGGTCATTACGATTATCAGCGTTCGCAACGGCAAGGTGTTTTTTACAAACGGGGTGGAGATTCATGTCTTGGAAGCAGGGACGGGGAGGCGAATATGGTTTGGCGCGCCGCCGGAGTATCGGCGGAATCGGTCATACATTTACTCGTCGCCGGTCGCGGTAAGTGACGATTACATTGTTTGTAGCGGAAGTCGCAAGGTTTATTGCTTGACCGTTCCGAAGTGAAATTTCAGATGAATCTAAAAAAGGGCGAGAATGAACTCGCCCTTCGCGACGATGAATTAAACCGCATTGATTAAAAATCGCCGCCGAGCGAAACATAATGTCGCGGCGGTGAAGAGCCGGTCAGGTTATACGCCCAAGCCATATCGTAGCGCAAGACGAGCCCGAAAAAGACCGTTCTAAATCCCCATCCGTAGCCAACGAGCAAATCTTTGAGTTCAGTATTGCCCTGCGCGTTGCGAATTGTGCCTCTGAACGAGCGGTCTGACCACGCGCCGCCGATGTCCGTAAATAAAACGCCCTGTAAATAGTAGAAGGGAATCGGCACGGGACCAAACGCCAAGTATTGCAAGAAAGGATAGCGCAGTTCGAAGTTTGCCAGCGCGAAGTTTGTTCCGTTTTGACGGTTGAAATTGTAGCCGCGTAGCGGAATCGCGGGCGTGGTGAAGATGAAATCTTGCACCTCTGAAATCGGAATAGCATTGTTCTCAAAACGTCGGTTAATCCAATTTTCCGTGCCGCCAATGAAGAATTTTTGAGGCGTTGCTCCGAAACTCGTCGCCCCGGAGAAGCGCATCACAAAAGAGTAGTAGCCGCCCAAGTCGTAGTAGCGGCGATAGTCGGCGAGAATCGTTCCGAAACTGACGCGGCTCAGCGCGCTTCCCGAAAAACTGATTGCCCAACGAGAGCCTTCAATCGGCGAATAAAGGAACGGGCGCGAATCGTCGTGCGTGAATGTGATGGTTGGATAAATAAACGAGACGTTGTCGTTTCCGAAGCCGCCATCGAGATTTTCTTTTGAGAGCGTCAGGTAGCCCGCGCTGAAATCCACGCGATTGAATCGCGAAATCGGATATGACATTCCAAGCGTCGCGCCATAAACGCGGAATCGGAAGAAGTTCACGAAGGCAGGGTTTTCGGGGTCTAAAATGCCCAAGAAGCGTGCGGTGTGATACGCACTAATGCTGTAATCAATGCGTTCAGGCAAATAGGCGTAGGTGATGCCGTAGTTACTGTTTTGCAAATCAAACTGCAAGTTGGTGAATACGCTTAATTGGTGATTGCCTAAAAGGTCGCTGAACGCGAAAATGCCTGAGCCTTGTGCGCCCCAAATGGCATCGTAACTCGCGCCGCCATAAACGATGTCGGGCGTGAAGTTGACTTTGTATTTGCGCACGCGATACTCGCCGTTCTCATCGATATTTTTTTTCGGAGCTTTTTTTGCAGGCGCGTTTTCTTCGCGTCGCTCTTTGGCTTCTTTGAAAGTTTGTACCAACCCTCTATCAAAGACAAATGTCTTCACATCAACGGGCGGCGCAGCGGCGACTTTGGTCGTGTCTTTTGGACTTTCTTTTGCCGATGTCGTGGCGGTGCTATCGCGCTGAACGCTTGAAGAATCAGCCGCTGTAAGATTGACAAAGTCAGCCACAGATGACGAAGCCGAGAGCAGAGCAGAACTTGGCGAGTTGAAGAGCGACGCTGTTGGCACGTTCGTCAACTTATCCAATCCAGTTACAGTGTAAAATTTTTGCCGTTGCACCTCGACGTGTTGTTTGCCCCAAGGGGTTGGTTCAAGCGTGCCGTCGGCTTGCACATCTCTGGCGCGTCGCTCAAAGGGTGTGCGGAGCATGAAGACATCGAAACCTGCATAGTCTAGCCCGACGCCTAAGAGTTTCGTGCCGTCGCGTGAAATTGAAATCTGTCGTATGCCTGAAAGCAAATTCGTAACAGGGAGGACTTTTGCCACTTGTCCTGAATCGGTTTTATATGAAGCAAGCGGCTGGTCAAGAAGGTCTAAGCGAAGTTCGTAGAGGTTATAGACGCCGTTTGCATCAGAGACAAACAGCATTTTTTTATCGTCAGGTGAGAATACGGGCGCGGTTTCGTCAATGCCTTGTGTCGCAGTGAGCCGACGCAATTTGCTTTCACCAATCACGAGCTCATACAAATCTAATTGCGAATAATCGTGCAAGCGCATTTTGAAGACGGCTTCTTCAGCCTCTTTTGTTTTCTTGTTCTTTTTCTTTTGAATCGGCACATTGCGCGAATTGACGCTCAAATAGCCTTGACGGTCGGAAGCAAAAATGATGCGCGTGCCGTCGTTTGTCCAAACTGGCTCGCTATCGCTGAACACATCGTTGGTGAGATTCGTCAGGCGATTGGTCGCAAATTCGTAAATGTAAATATCGCTCTTGTAGTCGTTGTGTCCGACGAAGGCAATGCGCTTGCCATCGGGCGACCATTTCGTCGTGAAAATGCCGTCCAACTCAAAGGTGAGTTTCTCTGTTTTCTTCGTTCGGACATCGATAAGCATCACCGCGTCTTGTTCGCCGGCTTTCGTGGCGATGGCGATTTTGCCGCCATCAGGCGACCAAGAAATGCCTGGCGTGAGGATTTTGAGTTCCTCAAAGTTCGGCGTGGTTTGCCCATCAATGAGTTTGACAAATTCCGTTGGGTTGATGGTCGAGCCGAGATAAATGTCGAACTTGCCGTTCCTATCGGTGATGAAGGCGAACTTGTCGCCTTGCGGAGAAATCGCGGGCGAGGTGTTGTAGTTGCTTCCGTCTTTTTTGTGGTCGGTGAGTTTTTTCATAATGGCATTGATGTCTTCGCGCTTGGCGATTTCGGGCCAATACATCACCTTTTGTTCGCGTTGCCATTTTTCTGAAAGTTCTTCAACAGATAAGCCGATTGCACCACGGAAGGCTAAATCTACGCTACGTGTTGCACGAAGCCGCGCCATGATTTCGCTGATTTTTTCCCGTCCGTATTTTTCCGAAATGAATCGCCAAACCGATTGTCCGCCCCGATAGGCGAAATAGCCAGAGAGATACGGAATCGGCGCAAGGTAATTGTTGATGACCGCGTCGGTCAAAAACATATCGCTGTTTGTATCCCATTCCAGCGATTGATATTCGGCGATGCCTTCGTTGAACCACAGCGGCACTTGAATTCGAATGTTATTGCTAATCGCGTTTTGCAGAGAGCCGCCATAAACCAAATCATTCACAACGGCGTGAATAAGTTCGTGATGAATGACGTGTCGGAATTTTTTGTAATCGCCTTCAAAGGGAAGCACAATGCGATTTTTGTAGAGCTCGGTAACGCCACCAACACCTTCGGGCAAGTATTCACCAATCACATTATTTTGCTGAAAGTCGTTGTGCGACTTCATCACGATAATCGAGATGCGATTGTTAATATCGTAATTGAAATCTTTGCGAATGGTCTCGTAAGCCGCTTCGCATGCGTCTGCGGTAAAGCGCGCTAAATACTCGCCGCCTTCGGTGAAATACACATCGAAGTGGCGCGACTGCACATAATTCCATTCAAAATTGCGGTATTGAACTTTGTTCTTGCCGAATGCAAAATACTGTGCCTTCGCATCGGCACACATGAGCACAAAAATTATCCCAAACAAAAAAACTCTCGCTGGCATTATTTCAAACATTTTTTGATGAGGATGCACACAGATTAACGGTAAAATGTAGCATTTTCAACTTACAAATTCATCTGAAAATTTCAAGCCAATGGGGCGATTTCTGCACCCATTTTATCGCAATTAACACAATGCCGATTGAACTGACACGCACACACGAGCGATTTGCTTTTTCCAATCATCAATGGGAAGAGTTGCTTCTTGTCGCCAAAGATTTTGGTTGGAAACCCCAAGACGCACCACACGACGATTGGGAACGCATTTACTTCGCTTCAAGCGGCGACCTGATTTCTGAACGCGACGCGCTTGCCCTCGCCGAAGCCCTCGAGCGCGCCTTGCCCAAACTTCCTGAACCGACTCGAACGCATTATCTCGACTTTCTTAATTTCAGCAAATGTGGCGCATTCCGAATCGAGTAAATCAAACTATGCACTATCTCTTAAAAACTGAACCGAGCGATTACAGCCTCGACCAACTTCAACGCGACGCCCAATGCACTTGGGACGGCGTCGAGAACGCTCTCGCGCTCAAACATCTTCGCACCATTCACAAAGGCGACCGATGCTTCATTTACCATACAGGAAAAGAAAAACAAATCGTTGGACTTGCCGAAGCCATTAGCGAACCCTACCAAACACAAGACGCATGGGTCATTGAACTCAAATTCGTTCAGCGTTATGCTCAAACGCTCTCGCTGGCGCAGATGAAAGCCGATAAAACCTTTGCCGCATTTGACCTGCTTCGCCTGCCACGCCTTTCGGTAATGCCTGTTCCCGATACGATTGCACAGGAAATTTTGAAACGCGTCAAATAATTGTGCTCGAACTTTTCGCTCAACTCTCTGTCAGCGACCTCTTGCAACTTTGCGCGTTTGCCTTTCTTGCAGGATTTATCGATTCCATCGTGGGCGGCGGCGGTCTGATTCAACTGCCTGCGCTCTTCATTTTCGCGCCGCACTACGAGCACCCAACGATTTTCGGAACAAATAAACTCTCTTCCATCTGCGGCACCAGCATTGCCACAGCACAGTATGCGCGCCGAATCGAACTCGATTGGCGCATTGCACTTCTTACTGCAACCTTTGCATTTCTTTTTTCTTTCTTGGGCGCAAGCGTTGTGAGTTTCATTCCGAAAGAAACCTTACGCCCGCTCGTGCTTTTTCTTTTGATTGCAGTCGGCGTTTATACTGCACTGAATAAAAACTTCGGTGCGATTCACGCGCCAAAACTCAACACGAAACGTGCCAATCTTTACGCCATACTTCTTGGGGCGGGCATTGGATTTTACGACGGCTTTTTCGGACCGGGAACGGGCAGTTTTCTTATCCTGGCGTTCATCAGCATTTTCGGATACGATTTTCTTCGTGCCTCTGCCACAGCAAAAGTGGTGAATTTTTCTACGAACCTCGCTGCGCTCTGCTACTTTGCGCCGACAGGCAACGTGATTTTCGCGCTTGGATTGATAATGGGTGTGTTCAACATCGTGGGTGCGATTCTCGGTGCGCGATTAGCCATTCTTAAAGGCAGTGCGCTCCTCAGAGTCTTGTTTCTCTTCGTCATCGGCGCGATGATTCTCAAATTCGGATATGAGACATTGGCTTAGATTTAGCGATTTGATTTCCCTTTTCGCTTTTTGTAAATTTGCCGCCTCTTTAAGTTTTTATTCAAATTTTCCAAACAAAGATTTAACGCCTTTCACAAATATGTCAGCATCTACCGCAGTTCGTCCCGACGAAATTTCCGCCATTCTCCGCAAACAGCTTTCGGGATTTGATAACGAAGCCGATACTTACGACGTCGGCACAGTTCTCCAAGTTGGAGATGGAATCGCTCGCATTTATGGGCTTTCAAAGGTCATGGCGGGCGAACTCATCGAGTTGCCGCATGGCGTAATGGGTATGGTGCTGAACCTTGAAGAAGACAATGTCGGTGCCGTGCTTTTCGGCGAAACGGATTTGATTCGCGAAGGCGACCAAGTCAAGCGCACGAAAATTTTGGCATCAGTGCCCGTCGGCGAAGCGATGCTTGGGCGCGTCATTAACCCGCTCGGTCAGCCAATTGATGGCAAAGGCGCGATTGAAACCAAAATTCGCCTTCCGCTCGAACGCCGCGCACCGGGCGTTATCTATCGCGAACCCGTCAAAGAGCCGCTTCAAACCGGCATTAAAGCCATTGACTCCATGATTCCAATCGGGCGCGGACAGCGCGAACTCATCATCGGCGACCGCCAAACAGGAAAAACTACTGTCGCCGTCGATACCATCATCAATCAAAAAGGGTTAGGCGTGCAGTGCATTTATGTTGCGATTGGTCAGAAAGGCTCAACGGTGGCGCAGGTGGTTGCCACGCTTGAAAAATATGGCGCGATGGAATACACCACCGTCATCTCTGCAACCGCCAGCGACCCTGCACCGCTTCAATATATCGCGCCATTTGCAGGTGCGGCGTTGGGCGAATACTTCCGCGACACGGGTCGTCACGCGCTCGTCATTTACGACGACCTTTCCAAACAAGCCGTTGCGTATCGCCAACTCTCGCTCTTGCTCCGCCGTCCGCCAGGGCGCGAAGCCTATCCGGGCGATGTCTTTTACTTGCACTCTCGCCTTTTGGAGCGCGCCGCCAAAATCAATCGCGATGACAAACTTGCGCAAGCCATGAACGACCTTCCTGAAGCCATCAAGCCGATGGTCAAAGGCGGCGGCTCGCTCACCGCTCTTCCCGTCATTGAAACCCAAGCGGGCGACGTTTCGGCTTACATTCCAACCAATGTGATTTCAATTACAGACGGACAAATTTATCTCGAATCCAACCTCTTCAACAGCGGCGTGCGTCCGGCGATTAACGTTGGCATTTCGGTTTCCCGCGTCGGCGGCTCGGCGCAAATCAAGGCGATGAAAAAAGTCGCAGGCACCTTGCGACTCGACCTTGCCAGCTACCGTAGCCTTGAAGCCTTCGCCAAATTCGGCAGTGACCTCGACAAAGCCACGCAGGCACAACTGACGCGCGGTCAACGAATGGTCGAAGTCTTGAAGCAAGGGCAGTATCAACCCGTTCCTGTCGCCAAACAGGTCGCGATTATTTATGTCGGCTCAATCGGCATTCTCGATAGCATTCCTGTTAATCTCGTGCGCGACTTTGAAAAAGAGTTCATTGAGTTCGCTGAGCGTCAAGAAAAAAATCCGATTCAAATCCTGGCAGAAAAGAAGGAACTCACCGATGAGATTGCGTCCGAACTCAAAAAATTGGCGACGCAATTCGCGGAAACTTTCAAAGCTAAGCATACCAAGTAATCCGTAACCGTCGGCTAAAAAATACTATTCAAAATGGCGACACTCAGAGAAATTCGCGGGCGAATTAAAGGCGTAAAAACGACACAACAAGTTACCAGAGCCATGAAAATGGTGGCGGCGGCAAAGTTGCGTCGTTCGCAAGATGCCGTGCTTCAAGCCCGCCCTTACGCATTCAAGTTGAAAGAACTCCTCGAATCGCTCTCACAAAAAGTCGACACGTCGCTTTTTCCGCTTCTTTCGCCGCGTAAAGAGGTGAAAAGCGTGCTTGTGATTGCTGTTGCCGCCGATAGAGGACTTTGCGGCGGGTTCAATTCAAACTTGTTCAAAACGGCACACCAAGTTCTCGATGTCGAATACGGCGCACTGCTCAAAGCGGGGAAAGTCAAAATGATTTGCGTTGGGAAGCGGAGCGTCGAGCATTTCGTCAAAGGCGGCTATCAAGTCGTGGGAGAATACGGCGGCATTTTCAGCAAAATTGAGTTTGCATCGGCGAAAGCGATTGCCGAACAAGCCACCCAAATGTATTTGAACGGCGAAGTCGACCGCGTTGTCGTGGTCTATAACGAGTTCAAATCGCTTCTGGCTTCAAAACTCAAAACGGACATTTTCTTGCCGATTCAGCCAAGTGAGAAAAATGTTGGCATCAGTAGTGACTACATCTATGAACCCTCGCCTGAAGCCATTATCAACGACCTTGCACCACGCCACCTTTCTACTCAAATTTGGCGCATTCTGCTCGAATCCTTCGCCGCCGAGCAAGCCGCACGCATGATGGCGATGGAATCAGCAACCGACAACGCCAAAGAACTTCTGCGCACGCTTTCCATCACCTACAACCGCGCACGCCAAGCCGCAATCACAAAAGAAATCATCGAAATCGTTAGCGGCGCAAGTGCCTTGCAATCCGATTAAGTCAAGTTTCTATCGGAGGGAAATAGAGAAGGGCGGTCGTTCCGCCCTTTTCTGTTTTGATATGAGAGAAAAATTCATTAGCGACGATTTTGAAACGCAACCCAATTTCTTCGGAAGTCTTCCACTTCGGCATTTGAAAATCCATAGATTTGCGCCAAGCGTTCAATGACGCCCGTATTCGGGTCGTTCCGTCCGTCTAATCGGAAAAGTTGCGCTGTGGCGGAATTGTTGCTCAAAAAGAGATACGACTGCGCGCTTGCCGTTTGGTCGAATGGCGCACGAAGCAGGCTTAAGAGTTCGTCGATTTGCGCATCGGTAATACGGCGTTGCGAGGCGGGAACGGCTTTCCAACCTGAAAGGAATCCGACGGCTTCGCCGTAAGCATGCATTGCGCCCGTAATCACGCCATCATCGCGGTTTGGAGCGGTCAAGCCTGAAAGCGTCGAGTGGCAATAGTTAATGACAGTGGCGGCAATGGCTTTTTCCCAGTTGAGTTTGAAGTCGGCGAGGGCTTGGTCGCGTTGTGCATTAAACGCAGACCCTCCTTTCACGGCGGCTTGTGCGGTAATTAAATTGCGCTTGATTTGAGCGTAAAGGCTGTTGGCGTTGGCGCTGTCGCTACGGCGAGCGGCGTATTGTGCTGAAAAGCGGTCGCGGTTCGGGTCGCTGCTTCGTTCATTATTTCCGAAGCCCGGCTTTGCGCCATAGATTTCTACAAGTTTGTGAATGGTCGCTTCGGTGATGTTGCCCGCGCTGATGAGCGAGACGGCATGGTTATACATGGCGGCGGCGAAAAGTCCCTTCTCGACCACTTGCTCCAATTCCAGCACATGTTCATCATAGAGGTATCCTACTCTTCCACCAACGGCGGTCGGAATCACGCCGCCATCGCTCCCTGACACAGGCGCGTTTTCCCACGCATAGCGTACGCCTTTGCCGCTTGCGCGAGCGAGTTCAGGCAAAGCAACGTCAATTTTGGCTTGATAACTCGCGCCCGTTACCGAGCGGAGCGTTGTGCCGTTGTAAAGATTTTGCAACGCGGCAAGTGTAACGGTTGAATCCATGTTTCTGCCCACTTGCATTCGTCCCGTGAGTGTCGCCAACTCGGCACGCACTTGGGATTCAGTTACGACATTTGCCGCGTAGCCTGTTGAATCATAAACGCTCGGAATTTGAAGGTCAGGCGTTGGCGTGGTTACTCTGTCGTCCTCTTTGCAGGAAGCAAAGACAACAAGCGCGAGAACGCACAAACCGCAGATGCGAAAAGATGCTTTCATAAAACGATTGAGATTAAGTTGACAAGAACGAAAAGCGTCTTATTTAGACTTAATCTAATATAAAACAAACTATCTCGTTTTCAAAATGCGATGAGCGCGTTTGATTGCGTCGCTCTTGGCGAAGTTTCTTTTAGCGGCATGCGAATTTGTCGTTCCCGCGAAGGCGGGATCCACGATGACGCTAAAATTTGCGTATGGCGATTGTTGAAGCGGGAAACGACGGGTTATAGGTTGTATGACATTTTGTTTCTGAACTCTCGACGCGTTTACTGACCACGCAAAGCGCAGAACGCGAACCTCTCCCCCCGATTCTGACTGTGTCAAAGGAGAGGGGTTAGGGGTGAGGTTGAGTCCACCAATGGCGCGCCAAAGCAAGCCAATTCTGAATGATTGATGCGGGTTGCTCTAATTTGTCAACGCGACATAAGATGGTCAAAGCGCGTTCAGTAAAGCACCCAAGTGTCTTTGCTACCGCCGCCTTGCGAGGAGTTGACGACGAGCGAGCCTTTTTTGAGCGCGACGCGCGTCAAGCCGCCAGGAAGCACGTAAATTTTTTCGCCGTAAAGAATGTAGGGTCGAACATCGACGTGCCGCCCTTCTACCAACCCGTTCTCGACCAACGATGGAATTCGCGAGAGTGCAAGCGTCGGTTGGGCGATGTAATTGCGAGGATTTTCCTGAATGTAAGTTTTGAATTTCTCTCGTTCTTCTTTCGTGGCGTGCGGTCCGATGAGCATTCCGTAGCCGCCCGATTCATTCGCCGCCTTGACGACGAGTTTATCGAGATTTTCTAACACATATTTTCGGTCGCTTTCTTCGGAGCAGACGTAGGTTGGCACATTAGGCAGAATCGGCTCTTGGTCTAAGTAATACTTAATCATTTTCGGAACGAAGGCATAGACGACTTTGTCGTCGGCGATGCCGGTGCCGGGCGCATTGACGAGCGTAACATTGGCTTTTTTGTAAGCGTTAAAAATGCCCGGAATTCCGAGCAGGGAATCAGGGCGGAAGACGGTCGGGTCTATGAATACATCATCAATGCGACGATAAATCACATCGACGCGCTCGAGCCCTCTGGTGGTGCGCATGAATACGACATCGTCTTTGACAACGAGGTCGGTGCCGACCACCAACTCCACGCTCATTTGTTGTGCCAGAAATGCATGCTCGTAATACGCCGAATTGTAAATCCCCGGCGTTAAGACCGCCACTTTCGGATTCGGACGATTTGCGACCGATTGCAAGGTTTCAAAAAGATGTTGCGGATAATCGGCGACGGGATAAATGCCGATTTGCTCAAAGACTTCGGGAAAGGTTCGCTTCATCACTTCGCGATTGGCAAGCACATACGACACGCCTGATGGACAGCGCAGATTATCTTCCAACACATAAAACTTGCCGTCTCCGCTCCGCACCAAGTCCGTTCCTGTGATATGGCACCATACATTTTTGGGTGGTTTCAAGCCGATGCATGCGGATAAATATCCTTTGCTTGAATCCACAATATAATCGGGAATGATTTTATCCTTGATGATTTGCCGCTCGTGATATACATCGTTGAGAAAAAGATTCAAGGCTTCAATGCGCTGTTTCAAACCTGCTTCGATGGTGCGCCACTCGTTTGCGTCGATGATGCGCGGAATGATGTCGAATGGGAAAATGCGCTCGATGTTGGCTTCGTCGCTATACACGCTGAACGTGATGCCCAACGAAAACAGGTATCGCTCGGCGGCGTATTGTCGGCGCAAGAGTTCCTCTTTGCTGAGTTCAGATAAACATTGGCGCAAGCGTTGATAGGCTGGTCGCGTCGCTCTTTGCTCGTCAAACATCTCATCATAAAATGCGTCGAGGGCATAGTCAGAAAATTCCATAAATCAAAGATGATAGCGTTTTGATAGGATTCTACAAGAACGATTGCATAGCGATTGGAAGGGCAACACTACTTGTTGTGTTGAAATGTGCTTTGTTGGAATTTACAGTCTTCGCTTGAAAACAGAAAAGCCCGTTTTGAACGGGCTTTCAAACAAACTTTGGTTACACTCACAGTGCTGATTCAATATGAACGGACTTTTTATTATTCTTGCCCGTCTTGAAAAGCACTTTGCCGTCTTTCGTAGCAAAAATGGTGTGGTCTTTGCCCATTCCCGTATTTTTGCCCGCAAGGTAAACCGTGCCGCGTTGGCGAACAATGATTGAGCCTGCGCTTACCATTTGACCGCCAAAGGCTTTCACGCCCAGATACTGCGGATTACTGTCGCGTCCATTCTTCGTTGAGCCTGCGCCCTTTTTATGTGCCATTGTAAATCTCCTCTGAAATTATGTGGTTAAACAATTTAGCAATTACGCAACGGAAAGAATTTCAAGTTGCGTGTATCCTTGACGGTGCCCTTTGGTGCGGCGATAGCGTTTGCGACGCTTTTTCTTGAATACCAACACTTTTTCGCCTTTGACGTGTGCGAGCACCTTTGCGGTTACGGCGGCTTTGGGCGAAAGCGTTGCGGTTGCGCCGTCTGTGGTTAGAAGCACGTTGCTGTAAGTCAGCGTTTCGCCTTCGGTGGCTTTTTGGGTCGGCACGAAGATGGTGTCGCCTGCACTGACGAGGAACTGTTTGTCGGAAATTTCTACGAGAGCCTTCATTTCTGTTCGGATTTCAATTCGGAATTATGCAAAGAGATTATGCACGAAATTTCTAAAAAAGAGCCGCAAATATACGGCGTTTCTTTGGAATTCCAAATCAATTAGTGTGAGCGTTAAGTTTGCGGCGGCGGCGTGGTTTTCTGCTGTGTTTTGTGCGTCATCTTGCTCTGATACATCGCCTCGTCAGCACGCTCCATCAAACTCTCGTAACCTGAATCGCTGCTGCTAATACCGACACTGATGGCAAGTTCGCATGGAAGTTGCTCTGACTGATTGAACGCCGCGAGTGCTTCACGAATGCGCTTGAAAGTGATTTGGGCTTGCGAGAAATCGGTTTCAGGCATGGCAACGATGAACTCATCTCCGCCGAATCGCCCGATTAAATCAGCGGCGCGCAGTTGTTCTTTGAGCAACGTGCTTAGTGCAATCAGCGCTTCATCTCCGACTTTGTGCCCGTGGGCGTCGTTGATGTGTTTGAAATCGTCGAGGTCAATCATTGCCACAGAGAGCGGACGCTTGTAGCGGCGCGCACTGGAAAGTTCATATTCGTAAAGTTCGGTGAAGCGATGGCGATTGAGCGTGCCTGTCAAAAAGTCGCGATTGGCGCGCTCTTCAAGCTGCTTCTGAAATTGTGCGTTCATCATCTCGAACTTATGTGCCTCGATGACTTGCGAGACCGTTCTGACCAGATTCTCATCTGTCAATTCGTCTTTAATGATGCAATCTTTCACGCCGTTCTTCATTGAGGAGATAATCAAATTTTCATTTCCACGCTCGCAGAGCAACACCATTGGAATCGGGTTTGCTAGTCGAGCAACACGGCTGAAAAAATGCATGGTGTCATTTAAAGATTTAGTAAAGTTCACCACTATGCCGTTGAATCGCACTGTATCGCTAAGAAGCAATTGATAACCTTGCTCACATGTCGAAGCGGAAATCACTGAGAACCGTTCGGAATTGATAAGCGCCGTGCTGAATAGCATCGTTTGCGCTTCGTCGGCGGAAAGAAGCAGAAGTCCTTGCATAGCGAAAGTTTTCAACAAGTGATTTTAGAAAGTCGGGCACAAGTATTAGAAAGATACAGAACTATTTCGCATTTGCCTTATGGAGTCAATACGAGGGTCTGCTCGATAGAAGTAACGGGTTAAGAAAATTTAACAGCGCGATTTGCGAAACTTATCTTACTTTCGCTAAACAGATAAATTGATAAATTGCTTCTTTGTAAAGTGCGCTACACTTTGTATTCGCCCGCTATGACGTACATGGGCGTTTTTCTTTATCGGAATTTTTCTTATACTCTGAATCGTATCTCCTAAGCGTTTCAGTATTGCGTCGCAAGCGCAAGGTATATCGGTTTCAACATCAACAGTTTTCTATTAACCAAAAACAACAATTACTCTACGGTTATGAAGCAAAATGCATTCACAGCGGTCCTCATTATCGTTGCCGCCAGCGTCTCGTTCTCGTTTTACTTTTTTTACATGGGCAATCAGCCCAAAGATTCAATCTGGCATGCGATGTATGAAGGTGGACCGCTCGTCGCCGTGCTGATTACCTTGATTATTATGGTTTTTGCTTACATCATTGAGCGCACGATTGCGTTGGGAAAAGCCTCAGGCAAATCGACGATGACGGATTTTGTGAAGAGCGTCAAAGAAGAAATTGAAACAGGTAGAATTGACAGTGCGATTGAAAAGTGCGACCAGCACCAGAGTTCTTTGGCGGCTGTGATTCGGGCGGGCTTGGAAAAGCACAAAGAGTTAGTCGCGAAGAACGTAACCGACCCCGACAAGAAAACCGCAAGTTTGCAAAAAGCGATGGAAGAAGCCACCCAAATGGAAATGCCACTTTTGGAGCGCAATTTGGTCGCCATTTCCACGATTGCTTCAATCTCGACTATGGTGGGGTTGCTTGGCACCACGATTGGCATGATTCGCTCGTTCTCGGCGCTTGCGACGGGCGGCGCGCCTGACGCGGTTGGACTTTCACGCGGTATCTCTGAAGCCCTTTACAACACGGCGGGCGGCATTTTCGGCGGCATTATTGCTATTGTCGCTTATAACTATTTCACGACGCGCATTGACGGATTCACGCACATGATTGACGAAGCGGCGTTCTACATTGTGCAAACACTTGCAACCCGAAGCGAAAAAGTAAACGCATAAGGCTTAGACTCTTTGACAGACACAAATTCAAAATTGGTTAAGCAATATGCCAAAGATTAAAACGAAACGTGTCGGATTCAAGCTCGACATGACCCCGATGGTCGATGTCGCATTCTTGCTTCTCACGTTTTTTATGCTCACGACGCAATTCAAACCGCCAGAGCCGACCCCGATTGACTTACCCTCATCAAACGCGACCGTTCCGTTGCCTGATACGGATATTTTGATGGTGCAAATCGGCAAAGATGACGAACTCTTTTTGGGCGTAGATTCGCAACCCGCTCGCGAGCGCATCTTCGAGAGCACGATTCGCAAACAACTCCAAGAAGCTGGTTATCCTGCGATTGATGACTCGCTTCGCAAGTTCAAACTCAACGATGCGTTCTCGGTCAACAAGGATAACCTTGAAAAAATGATTATCGCCGCCCGTTTTGCCAACCCGAAATTGCGTCCTGTCATCAAAGCCGACGTCAATTCGAGTTATGAGATGGTCGATTTTGTTATGAAGACCTTTAAGAAAACCAATATGCCGACCTTCAACCTCATTACGGGGCTTGAAGGCGGACTTGGAGATTCTAAAAACTAACCACACAATTTTACAATGGCTGCCGTTGGTTCGCCCGAACCCAAAAAGAAAGGCAAAAAAGGCAAAAAAATGCCGAAGCGCGTGGGGTTCAGCCTCGATATGACCCCGATGGTCGATGTCGCCTTCTTGCTTTTAACCTTCTTTATGCTCACGACCACGTTTTCCAAGCCGAAAACGATGGAAATCAACTTGCCCGCTGAAAAAAACGAAGACACGAAGGTCGAAGTCGCCGAATCCAACGTGCTGACCGTGCGCATTATGGAAGGCGACAAAGCCTATTGGAACATCGGATTCAAGCCGCCCGAGTCGATTGACCTTTACGACGAAGGCGACGGCGGAAAGCCCTCTATCAGCGACAAGTTCCGTAAAATGCTCAAAGAGAAGCGCGAACAAATCCGCCAAGAAGTCGGCGAAGATGTGATGGTCTTGGTCTTGAAATTGGATAAAAAAGCCAAATACCGCAACCTTGTCGACATCATTGACGAACTGAATATCTCCAATCCACCCATCAAACGTTTTAGTATTGCCGATTTCACCGAGGCTGACGGCGAAGAAATTGCACAAATGCTTGCTGGTGGTGCACAAACCGAACCTCAACCAAAGGAGAAAAAGAAATGACGGACGAAAAAGAAACGATGGACGTCGCGTCGGAGCATAAAGACGGCTTCGTTAAGACGGACTACCTCGACACCGACAAAATGCGCCATCTGACCTACGGCAATCTCGTGCTGCGACGAGAATATCACGTGTTCATGGCTAAAGGCGTAGGCTATGCTATCGGCATCATTGCTGGTATCTTCATTTTTTATTTGAGTTGGGGCTGGATTAAACAACTCCTGACCGCGTCGGACGATGAAATCATGACCGTGAAGCCGCGACAACTTTCCATCTCGGATTTGCAACCGCCTCCGCCGATGGACCAGAACCAACCGCCACCCCCGCCGCCGCCCGCGTTCAAACCGCCCGCCGCTCCCGACGTTGGTGAAGTCAAAAAAGTGAAGGACGAAGAAGCGCCTCGCCAAAAAACATTCGCCGACCAAGACCTCATTAAAAAAGCAACCGCCAAAGGTGCCGCAGGCGAAGGCGATACCACGGGACTTTCCGACCCCAACATCGGCTTTGCCGGCACAGGAAGCGGACCTGTTGAACCCGTCGACGACGGCGGAGACCCGCCTGACTTTGTGGCTGTGGAAAAAGACCCAGAGTTCGTCAATCGTGTTCAAGCCGCATATCCAGATATGGCGAGAAAAGCAGGTATCGAGGGCAAGGTGATTGTCAAGGTGCTCGTCGGAAAAAATGGAAAGCCAGAAAAAGCGCAAATCATTAAAAATCCGGGCACAGACATTTTTGATGAATCCGTCATCAACGCCGTGATGAACTCGACCTATACGCCCGCTATTCAAAACGGACGTCCAGTTAAGGTCTGGCTGATGGTGCCGTTTAGTTTTAAACTCAACGCACGCTAAGTTCAAATTCAATGCTCTTTGCCGACGCCTTTGGGTGTCGGCTTTTTTATTCGAGCATTAAAATCGAGTATCAATTTTTGAAAACCAATCGCCTTTTCGTCAATTCAAATTAAAGGAAACCATGAACAACGGAGCCTATCACTCAAACGGGTCGGGAAAAAATGAAGACGACGATTTCAATGTGCGCCAAACCGACGAGGTTTTGCGAAACATTCAGCGCGAGCGCGCACGAAAGCCTGTGCGAAAAAAAACGTCGCGCGGCATGTGGTTTGGCTTAACAACCAACGAGGTGATTGGCTACAGCGTAATGCTGATGTTTTTCGTCTTGGGCGGAATGGTTTATCTCGGTGCACTTGTGCCGCAGTGGGCAACGGTCGAGTATCGCAATGTTTTAATGACCGTGATGTTTCTCTACGGAATTTATCGCGGCGTTACAACCTACGCCAAAGCCAGCCAATCGCGACGCCGCCAAGCCTTTGAAGAGCAACAACGCGAACAAGATGAGGAGTTGAACTAACCTGCGTTTCACTTTTCATACATTGAACTTCCTTCTTGAATGGATTCAATCAGTCGTGCGAATTTCACCCACCCCAGCGCGCCGACCGCACTCACGCACGAAGGCGGAAGCGGATTATCCAACTCCATGACCATGCTCGCCATTGGCGGCTTTTGATTTTTATTGCGTGAGACAAACATCTGCGCGATATTGACTTTCCTTTCAGCGATAATGCCGCTGATGCGTTGAATACTTCCCGGAACGTCTTCAGCAATGACAATCAACGTATCGAGTTGCGCCGTAAATTCCACCGCAAAGCCCTCGATTTCCTCAATTTTAATCCTTCCGCCGCCGAGCGACGCACCCACGATTTCAATTTTATGGTTCTCTCCAAAGAGTTGCAGACGTGCCGCGTTGGAGTGAAACCGCTCGGCATCGCCTTGAAACTTAAACTGCCAATCAAGCCCTTTTGAGCGTGCAATGTCAAACGCATCTTTAATGCGCTCGTCGTCAGGTGCAAAGCCTAAAATGCCGCCAATAATCGCGCAATCTGTGCCGTGCCCTTTGTGCGTGCGAGCAAAGGAGTTATAGAGCGTAATGACGGCACGGCGCGGCGATTCGCCCAAGAGGCGACGCGCAATAAATCCGATTCGGCTTGCGCCTGCTGTGTGAGAACTCGACGGTCCTATCATAATCGGACCTAAAATGTCAAATAAACTTGGCTCAGGTGTATTCATTTGTGATTGAAACTTTTGGCAAGTTAGGAATTTGCAAAAAAGTTTGAGCAAAGCACGCCGTATCGCAAATAAATTTTCTTCGTAACTTGCGTGCCTTTCAAACCATCAATCAAACTTATGAAGTTATTTTCACTTGAAGGAAAAATTGCCGTCGTTACAGGCGCGCTCGGCTTAATTGGCAAACAGCATTGTTTCGCGCTTGCCGAAGCAGGGGCGAGTGTGGTGGTAACGGATATGAATCAAGAAAAATGCGTTGCGTTTGCCGATGAACTCTCAAAGCAATTTCAGCGCAAGATGCTCGGTGTTGCGGCGGATATTACAAAACCCGATTCGCTCAAAGCCCTGCGCGACGCGATTTTGAGCGCGTTTGGAAAAATTGACGTGCTCATCAATAATGCCGCTATCAACGATATGTTTGAGAATCCAACTGCCGCCGCCGAACTCTCAAAGTTTGAGAATTATCCGCTCGACCTTTGGCAGAAGTCGCTCGATGTGAATGTTACGGGTGTTTTTTTATGCTCGCAGATTCTCGGTGCGGAAATGGCGAAGCGTGGTTCGGGAAGCATTATCAATGTGGCATCTACTTACGGCATCGTCGCGCCCGACCAATCAATTTACAAGAAGAAAGATGGTTCACAAAGTTTTTGGAAGTCGGCGGCTTATCCTGCTACAAAAGGCGCAGTCATTTCCTTCACGCGGTTTCTTGCGGCGTATTGGGGCAATAAAGGCGTGCGCGTCAATACGCTTTCGCCCGGCGGCGTCGAGAACGCGCAAGATGATTACTTCGTGAAAAATTACGCTGCCAAAACTATGCTCGGCAGAATGGCAGAGCCTACGGACTACAGAGGCGCAATCGTTTTTCTTGCTTCCGATGCTTCGGCGTATATGACGGGCGCGAACCTCGTCGTCGATGGCGGCTGGACGGCTTGGTAACACAAGACTTATCACGATGCAGGTAAACTCTACGCTTCAGGCACTCTCGTTTCGTAACGCAACGGCGAACGATATTCCGCTGATTCAACGCCTTGCGCGCCAAATTTGGCATGCGCATTATCCAAGCATTATCTCCGTTGAACAAATTGAGTATATGTTGCCACGAATGTATGGCGACGACATCATCGCGCAGGAACTTTCCGACACGACCTTGCGCTACGAACTGCTTTTTTGGGATAGCGAGCCAATCGGCTATGCGTCGTATCGCTTCGAACTGCCGAGCGTATTTCTTTCAAAACTTTATCTCAATCCCGATTTGCACGGCAAAGGGCTTGGTCGCGCCGCGCTTATGCACCTTGAAGATGCCGCACGCGAACAAGGCGCGACTTCAATTTACCTTTTCGTCAACAAGCGCAACGAAAAAGCCATTCGTGCTTATTTGCGGTTTGGATTCGCGATTGAGCAGGAGGTCGTCAAAGACATCGGCGGCGGGTTTGTGATGGACGACTACAAAATGCGAAAACACCTTCTTTATGGCTGAATTGTTCATACAAGAAAACTTGCAAACTGAAACGATTGCATCGCCAATAGATGAAAGCGAGCGGCTTGTGCCGTTTCTCCGCTTACCCGACCGATTTAATTTATCGCAAGGCGATGTGTGGCAGTTGGTTCGTGCCGAGCCTTCGGGACTTATTTTTCTCAATCCGCGCCCAACCGCTGAAACGATAGGCACATACTACGAGCCAATGGATTATGACCCCTTCATTTCGCTCAAACAAACGCCCTCATTTCAAGACCGACTTTATACCTTCTTGCGCCGATTCATCACGCTTCGCTACAAAGCCACATCGGTTTTGAAGCGCGCCAAATTTCAACAGGGCGAGCGATACAGCACGTTGGATATTGGCTGTGCGACAGGCGATTTTTCTTGCGAACTCAAACGCCATGCCAAAGGTGTAAAGTTAGATTTATACGGAATTGAAATGTCGGAAAAAGCCGTCCGATTTGCGCAAGAAGAAAATGAACTTTACGCCAAGCAAGGCGAACTGCTGACGGTTGACTTCAGCATTGAGTTTGATTTAATCACAATGTGGCATGTCTTGGAGCACGTTTTGCGGCTGAACGAAACGCTGGAAAAACTGCATCGCATTTTGAAGCCAAACGGCTTACTTGTGGTTGCTATGCCTAATCCCGACAGTTGGGACGCACGGCACTACGGCAAGTATTGGAATGGCTTCGATGCGCCGCGCCACCTTTATCACTTCACGCCGAAAGTGTTCGCGACCTTACTTGCGAAACATCGCTTCAAACTCATCGATATGCACGCGCTTCCGCTTGATTGTTATTACAACGCGCTTTTGTCGGAAAAAATCGTGGCAGAAGCGAAAGGAAGTTCGGGCGGAGCGACGCTGTGGCTGAACGCGATAATGAAAGGCTCAATCGCAACAAGTGCCGATGTGGAAACGGCATCGAGCGTGGTGTATTACATTCGCAAAAGTTAAAAAAACTCAACCGCTGAACCGACCATGAGCGACGGCATCGCGCAACAATCTACCCCGATTGAAAACAATCTTGATGCCGCTTTCGCCGCATTTCATGAAGCCCTTACGATTGCCGAAGCCATCGACGCAAAAGATTTAATCGCTCAACTTCATCGCTCGCTTGCCGAAGCCTACGAACTCAGTGGCGACATTGAGCGCGCTTATTCGCACTTCAAAAAGTTTCATGAGGTTGAGCGGCAGGTATTCAACGAAGAATCCGATAAGAAACTTAAAAATCTTCAAGTTGTCCATCAAGTTGAGCAGACGAAGCGCGACGCAGAACTTCAAAAAACCAAAGCCGAGCATCTTTCAGAACTCGATAAAATCAAGACTCGATTTTTCGCCAATCTTTCGCACGAGTTCAGAACGCCTTTAACTTTAATCATCGCACCGCTTCAAGACCAACTCGACCACCCCGATAAAGACGTTTTACGACCAAAAGCCGAAGTGATGCTACGCTCGGCGTCGCGCCTGCTGACGCTCATCAACGAACTGCTCGACCTCTCTAAGTTGGAAGATGGTAAACTCAAACTCCGCGTCAGTGAAGGCGACATTGTTTTTTTTCTTAACGGCATTTTCCAATCGTTTGAATCGCTTGCTGAACAGAAAGGATTGGCAATGCGCTTTGAAACAAATGTGAGCGAACTTGTTGGATTTTTTGACCGTGACAAACTCGAAAAAATCTTCTCCAATCTTTGCTCCAACGCTTTCAAATTCACCAAAGAGGGAAGTGTCGGCGTGCGTCTCGAGGCAGAAGGCTCTGCACAAAAACGGCTTCGCGTTGTCATTGAGGATACGGGCATTGGAATTCCTGCCGAGCAACAGCAGAACATTTTTGACCGATTTTACCAAGTAGAAAGTTCTTACGCGCGTCGCTATCAAGGCACGGGCATCGGGCTTGCGCTCGTCAAAGAATTGATAGAACTGCATCGCGGGACGATTTCGGTGGAAAGCGAGGAAGGCAAAGGCGCGCGATTCACGATTGAACTTCCTATTGCCAGAGAAGCCTACTCCAACGACGAACGTGCCGAAGCCGTTGAAGAGATTAAAGAGGGAGTTCGTATTGCGATTGAAAAGAAGCGCGTGAAAAAGAAAGACGACAAGTCGAAAGCCGTAAAGAAAGCGTCGTCGTGCGATGTGGTATTGATTGTAGAAGATAATCCTGACGTTTGCGCCTACATCGCCGAGCAGTTGGAAGAGTTCCAAGTTATTAAAGCGGAAAACGGCGCATTAGGCGTTGAGCGCGCCAAAGAGATTGTGCCCGATTTAATTGTTTCCGATGTTATGATGCCCGAAAAGTCGGGCTACGAACTGTGCGCGGAACTCAAATCCAATCTCGCGACCAACCATATTCCCATCATTTTGCTGACTGCAAAAGGCTCTATGGAGAGCAAGGTCAAAGGCTTAGACATTGGCGCAGACGACTATCTGACAAAGCCGTTCAACGCAAGAGAATTGAGGGCGCGCGTCAAGAACCTGATTGAACAGCGAAAGCGCGTGCAGTCCCACTACCAATCTTCGATCCAACATTCTGAAACAAGCCGTAGCAACATTGAAAATCAAAATCCGTTTTTAGCCCAAGCCACAAGCGTCATTGAAGCGCATTTAGGCGATGAATCTTATAGCGTTGAGCAGTTCGCTTACGACTTGTTTCTTTCACGCTCGCAACTGCACCGAAAATTCGTTGCTTTAACGGGCGGCTCGCCGAGCGATTTCATTCGCGCCGTCCGCTTACGGTGCGCCGCTGAGATGTTGCGAAAAGGCGATAAGAGCATCTCACAAGTCGCGTTTGAAGTCGGCTTTGGAAGCAATAAAAGTTATTTCTCTAAATGCTTCAAGGAGCAATTCGGTAAACTGCCCTCCGAATTTTCCGCTTAATTCTCATTTCCCTTACGGTCAATCCAAACTTTCATCATTTCTTGGCAAAACGCGACGCACGTGCTACTCGATGCGACACTTGTGCTATCACTCGCCTATCGGTTCAACTTAAATTTGCACAGAAGTTCAACACAGCAAATTCTGGAGGCAAGTATGAATAAAAAGAAACTGCTTGTTATTGAAGACAATCTCTGGGTTCAAGAGATTTTATACACGATGCTCTCGAAGGATTATCAACTGATTATCCGCAGCGACGGCGCGGAGGGAATCAAAGCCTTTGAAGCACTTGGCGAAACGCTTTACGCCGTCATTACTGATGCGGAAATGCCAACGATGAACGGCGATGCAGTTATTGATTGGGTTCAATCAAAAAACAGTACAATGCAAATTCTTTTGATGGTTACAGGAAGCGAACGATTGGATTTAGAGCATCTTCTCCGCCGTCCAAACGTGCAGTTGCTGAAAAAGCCCTTTCACAAATCGGAAGTGCTCAGCAAACTCGCACGCATTTCAGCCATGCAAACTAAAGCGGCGTAATTGAGTTCTGTTCTTTGAGTCGTTGTGTTTCATCAGGCGAATAACGGGAGCGGTCTGAATAGACTTGCTCCCGTTTGTTTTTCTCACGATTCCTTTTCGTTCATCACCAAAGCATGATTGAAGACAAATCGCTCTTGCCTATCTTTGCCCTTCAAATTCAATTACTCATGAAAGCAGAAATTCTTTGTATCGGCGATGAACTGCTCATTGGGCAGGTGATTAACACGAACGCGACAGAAATCGCAAAGCAACTTGAAGAAATTGGTATTGAAGTTCGACGCATTGTGTCGGCGGGCGATAGGAAAGAAATCATTCAAGCTGAACTCGCCAATGCTTTGGCGGAAGTCGATGTCGTTATCATCACGGGTGGATTAGGTCCAACACACGACGACGTTACGAAAATTGCCGTCGCTGAATTTTTTGGACGCGGCTTGGCTTGGGACGAAGAGGCGTTTCAAAACTGCAAGCGCATCTTTGAACGGCGTGGCGTGAGAATGCCTGAATCCAATCGCACCCAAGGCGAAGTGATTGAAGGGTGCATCGTCGTTCAAAACTCACAAGGCACGGCACCGGGAATGATTCTCAAAGACTTTGACGGCTACGAGGGAAGAATTGTCATTCTTATGCCCGGCGTGCCTTATGAAATGGACGCCATGATGAAGAAAAGCATTGTTCCGTTTCTCGCGCCGCTTTCGGATACCTTCGTCAAGCACAGCGTGATTATGACGGCGGGCATCGGAGAATCGCACCTTGCGGAACTCATCGGCAACGAACAAGAGTTCTTAACGCCGAACTCTACCCTTGCTTATTTGCCGCACACGATGGGCGTGCGCTTGCGCATCACCACACGCGGCACATCTCAACAAAGCGTCATTGAAGAAAATGAGCGCATCGTCAAGACGATTGCGTCGCGCGTTCCGAAATTCATCTTCGCACAAGACGACGTGCTTCTCGAAGAAGTCGTCGGGAAAATGCTCTTGGAGCGAAACATGATTTTAGCAACGGCGGAAAGTTGCACGGGTGGACAAATCGCCAATCGCATTACGAACATTTCAGGTTCTTCGGCATACTTCTCTCAAAGCTACGTCGTCTATAACAATGAGGCGAAAATTCGAACGCTGGGTGTGAAGTCTGAAACGCTCGAAGCCTTTGGCGCAGTAAGCGAAGAAGTCGCGCTTGAAATGCTCGAGGGCTGTTTGAACGAATCGGGTGCGGATATTGCCGTTGCAACAACAGGCATTGCCGGACCGACAGGTGGCACAGAAACAAAGCCCGTTGGAATGGTGTGTATCGCCGCCGGCACAAGTGAAAAATTCGGACGCATTCGTCGCACAAAAACATTCATCTTCTCGCAAGACCGCCTGCGCAATAAAGAACTCTTCACCCAAGCGGCGTTGAATTCCGTCCGCATCGTCCTCATGGAATTGGATTGAGCGACAAATCGTCCGAAACGACCATTTCCATCGGTGAAAGCGACGGCTCGCTAAACTCAAAAGCCCTAACTTCTTTCAGATGTTTTTCAGAAGTAATCAAAGAAGGAGTTAGAAGTATGAATGTTGATGTCGCTGTTGTCGGAGGCGGACCTGCGGGAGCTTCAGCCGCAAACGAACTCGCCAAAAAAGG
Organism: Candidatus Thermochlorobacteriaceae bacterium; assembly: GCA_029263855.1. Taxonomy (GTDB): domain Bacteria; phylum Bacteroidota; class Chlorobiia; order Chlorobiales; family Thermochlorobacteraceae; genus JANWWM01. Next base: position 82,488 of record JAJUFC010000013.1, read on the forward strand.
ACTTTCTACCATTCTCATCGAACGCAATTTAAGCAACGCCAAACCTTGCGGTGGCGCAATTCCACTGGGGCTCATTGAAGAATTTGAAATTCCCGATTTCTTAGTCGAGCGCAAGGTTACACACATGGCGGTGCGCTCTCCGAAAGGCAAGATGGTTACGATGACCATGCCGAATGGATTTGTTGGCATGGTTCGGCGCGAACGCTTTGATAAATTTCTGCGCGAACGCGCGGCACAAAACGGCGCGACGCTCCTTGAAAGCAAGTTCAGAACGATTGAGGAAACGAACGGAGGCTATCGACTCTCGCTGGACATTAAGGGCGGCGAGACAATGGAGGTTCGCTCAAAGTATGTGATTGGTGCAGACGGCGCAAATTCCAAAGTCGCGCTCGATTTAGCCTTCCCGCCCAATGAATTCAAAGCCGTTGCCATTCAACAGCGCTTTCACTCGTGCGAGGAACTTGCGCGTTATGAAAACTTAGTTGAGATTTGGTATGACGGCGAAGTCTCGCCCGACTTCTATGCGTGGGTGTTTCCAAAAGCTGACCACATCGCCATTGGCACGGGCACTGAAGATGGCAAAGCCAACATCAAACATCTTCAAGCGCGATTCATCGAGAAACTCGGCATTCAAGCGAAGCCTTATTACGAGGAAGCCGCGAAAATTCCGATGCACCCGCGCAAAACCTTCGTCAAAGGGAACGCGATGCTGGTTGGCGACGCCGCTGGTCTCGTTACGCCCTCCAACGGTGAAGGCATTTTCTTTGCAATGAAATCGGGCAAAATGTCCGCTGAAACGCTCATCGACCACATTCAAGGCAAAGGCTCGCCGCTTTCGATGTATGAAAAAAAATTCCGCAAACAGTTCGGCATTATTTTCAAAGGGCTCGACCTCATGCAATCGCTTTATTATCGCAACGACCGCCTGCGCGAAAGTTTCGTCTCGATTTTGGAAGACGAGCACGTTCAACAAATTTCGTTTGACTCTTACCTTTACAAAAAAATGGTGCCTGCGCCGCTTTGGGTGCAACTGAAAATCACCGCGAAAAATCTCTATCACTTGGCGATTGGAAAGTAAGAGGAAATCATGTTGCTCTCGATTCCGACATGGATTATTCATATTTCCTCCATGATTGAGTGGGGGCTTGCCGCACTCTTGCTTTACCGATATGGAAACTTGATTGAGCGCGACGACATCAAGAAGTTCGCGCTCTTGATGCTTCCGCATTGGGCGGGCGGCTGGTGCGTGATTGCCTTTCATCTCACAAATGATGAAATTCATTTCTGGCTCGAGGCATCCAAAGTCGTCAACTTCGTTGGAAGTGTGTGCTTGCTTTACGGCTCGCTCTCGCTCCTGTTCGGTCGCAAAATCAAGCACGAAGCGTTAAGCCCGTCGGCGTTTCTGTTGCTGATGGTATTTCAATCCGTTCAAACCTTTCCTGAACTGTATTGGCGCGCCAAGTTCATCGAGATGATTTTTCAAATTTCAAGCGGCGTGTATTTCTGCTTTCTCATTTCGCTTCTTTTCGTTTATCGGCGCGATAAATCCATCTTCTCACCCGTTACGGTCTTCGGCTTTTGGTTCGTGCTCGTCTTTATCGGCGTTACAGTCGTTTGTATGCATTTCTCAAAGTTGCGCGGCTATCCAACGCTCACACACGACGACCTTTTGCATGGATTGGCAGAAAGCCTCCTTACGGCAAGCAACCTTTTGATTGTGATTGGCATTCAACAGCGGCACAAAAATGTCGCTTCAATAGGAAATGCTCCCACGATTGCTTAACTTCACAGCAATTTGTTTTCAAACCCCGCTTGTCCGAGTGTTCTTTGCATATCGCTCAAATTTCGGACAAGTGTGTTTTTCAGTATTAAAGAAGTAAAGGAGAATAACGATGAGCGAAGTCAAAAATCGTCCGCTTCATGTTGAAACGAAGCAAGATGTTACGATTCTTTTCGCTGGCGATTCAGGTGATGGCATGCAACTCACCGGGACGCAGTTCAGCGAAACCACCGCGATTTTAGGAAACGACCTCAACACGTTTCCAAACTACCCTGCCGAAATTCGCGCTCCTGCTGGCACTCTCGCGGGCGTTTCAGGATTTCAAGTTCAATTCGGAAGCAAAGAAATTTTTACGCCCGGCGACAAAATCGACGTGCTCGTTGCCATGAACGCCGCCGCGCTCAAAGCCAATTTGAAGTTGCTCAAAGAAGGCAAAATCATCATCGCTAATGTCGACGGCTTTGATGCGAAAAATCTTCAACTGGCGAATTGCAAAACCAATCCGCTCGAAGATGGCTCGTTGGTGAAGTATCATGTCTACGCGATTGAAATCGGCAAACTCACGCGCATGGCGCTCGAAGGCACGGGGTTAGGCACGAAAGAGATCGACCGCTCAAAAAATATGTTCGTGTTGGGCTTGCTCTTTTGGCTCTACAATCGCCCGATGGATTACGCCATCAAAAACATTCAAGAGAAGTTCAAAAAGAAGCCTGAAATCGCCGAAGCCAATCTCAAAGCCTTGCAAGCCGGCTACAATTACGGCGAAGCGACGGAAGTTTTCACGACGCGCTACGAGGTGAAGAAAGCCCAACTGCCCGCAGGAACGTATCGGCACATTATGGGCAATCAGGCGACCGCTTACGCGCTCATCGCCGCTTCCAAAAAGTCGGGCTTGCCGCTCTTCTTGGGTTCGTATCCGATTACGCCCGCCTCCGACATTTTGCACGAACTTTCAAAGCACAAAAATTTCGGAGTCAAAACCTTCCAAGCCGAAGACGAAATCGCCGCGATGTGCGCGGCAATCGGCGCGGCATATGGAGGCTGTCTCGCCGTTACGTCTACTTCGGGACCGGGAATGGATTTGAAAGAAGAAGCCATTGGACTTGCGGCGTCGCTCGAATTGCCTGTCGTCATCATCGACGTTCAGCGCGGCGGACCGTCAACGGGCTTGCCGACGAAGACGGAACAATCGGACTTGTTGATGGCGATGTTCGGCAGACACGGCGAATCGCCGATTCCGATTATCGCCGCAAATTCGCCGGCTGACTGCTTCAACGCCACATTTGAAGCCGCGCGGCTCGCGGTCGAGTTCATGACACCGGTCATCTGCCTGACCGATGGCTACATCGCCAACGGCGCAGAGCCATGGCGATTCCCAACCGCAAGCGAATTGCCTGACTTCAAGGTCAAATTCGCCGCGCCGCGCAATCCAAACGACGCGCCTTTCTTGCCCTATAAGCGCAACGAAAACGGCGCGCGCGAATGGGCGATTCCCGGCACGAAAGGCTTGGAGCATCGTGTCGGTGGATTGGAAAAACAGCACGAAACGGGCAACATCTCTTACGACGGCGAAAACCACGAATTGATGACGAAACTTCGCGCCGAAAAGGTTGAGAAAATCGCCAACGCCATTCCGCTTCAAACCATTGACAACGGCTCGTCCAAAGGCAAATTGCTCGTCTTGGGCTGGGGTTCAACTTACGGCTCAATCAAGACCGCTGTGCGCGACTTGCGCGACGAAGGCTACGACGTTTCACACACGCATTTGACCTATCTGAATCCGTTCCCGAAAAATCTCGGTGAACTCATCTACAACTTCGACAAAGTTCTGATTCCCGAACTCAACGCGGGACAACTCTCGCGGCTCATTCGCGACAAGTTCCTCGTGCCTGTGGAGCAATTCAACAAGGTTCAAGGCATGCCGTTCACGGTCTCGGAACTCAAAGAAAAAATCATCGCAACCCTAAATCAAAAGGAGAAGTAAGTATGTCAGCATTGGATTTACAGGGCAATGGAAAGAAACTTGACCTGCCCGTTTTGACGGCGAAAGATTTCGCGTCGGAGCAAGAAGTGCGTTGGTGTCCAGGGTGCGGCGATTATTCGATCTTGAAGCAAGTGCAAGCCGTCTTGCCTGAACTGGGTGTGCCGCGCGAAAACATTGTTTTTGTGTCGGGAATCGGGTGCTCCTCGCGCTTTCCTTACTACATGGAAACCTTCGGCATTCACAGCATTCACGGACGCGCGACGGCGATTGCCACAGGCTTGAAAGCCGCTCGTCCCGACCTCGATGTGTGGATTGTCGGCGGCGACGGGGATTTGCTTTCCATCGGCGGCAATCATACGCTTCACTTGCTCCGACGCAATTTGAACGTGAATGTCTTGTTGTTCAACAACGAAATTTACGGGCTGACCAAAGGGCAATACTCCCCGACGTCGCCGGTCGGATTCGTCGCCAAATCAACGCCTTACGGCGCGCTCGATTATCCCATCAATCCGCTTGCACTCGCCGTCGGAGCAGGTGGCACGTTCATCGCGCGCGCGATGGATAGAGACGTCAAGCACTTGCGCGAAATGCTTAAACGCGCACACGCGCACAAAGGCACATCTTTCTTGGAGATTTATCAAAACTGCGTCATCTTCAACGACGGTGCGTTCGAAGACTTCACGGAAAAAGATGTCAAAGCCGAAAACGACCTCTTCCTCGAACACGGCAAGCCGCTCATCTTCGGCAAGAACAACGACAAGGGCATCAAACTCTTTGGGCTCAAGCCAATCGTTGTTGACCTGACGCTTCCGAATGTTTCCAAAGATGACCTTTGGATTCACGACGAGAACGACCGCACCAAAGCGAGCATTTTAACGCGCTTCTTCGATGAACCCGGCTCGGAGCATTATATGCCGCGTCCCTTCGGCGTGTTTTATGTCGAGGAGCGATTCTGCTACGAAAACGCGATGCTTGACCAGCTCAACCTCGCCAAACAAAAAGGCGACGGCGATTTAGACGCATTGCTTCGCGGCAAAGAAACTTGGGTCGTGTCTTAATTTTGTTGTTGTGTTGTAGAAGCCGACTCGCTAGGGGGTCGGCTTTTTTGTTTAAGAGAGCTTCATACAGACGAGGGTGATGTCGTCGTGCTGTTCGCCTTCGGGCTGAAAGCGAGAGGTTTCCGCGATGATTTGCGCGATGAGTTCGGAAGCGGGTTTATCGCAATGCGCTTTGAGAATCTCAACCAGTCGTTCTTCGCCAAATTCTTCTCGATGGGTGTTCATTGCCTCTGTTACGCCGTCGGTGAAGAGCAGGAGCATGTCGCCCGATTCAAGCACGGTTGTTTCGACTTCGTAAGGCATGAGGGTTGAAATGACGCCGAGAATCACGCCGCCCTTTGTGAGCGTTTGAAGCACACCCGATTGTTTCAAGAGATACGGCGGGTTATGCCCGGCATTGACGGAAATCATCGTCCGCGTTTGAAGGTCAATGACGGCGCAAAAGAAGGTGATGAACTTATCGGCGGGCGTATTTTCGTAGATAATGTTGTTGATTTTGCCGACGACTTTGGAGAGGTCAAAAGTTTCAGGGTTGAAGGCGGTCATGTAGGCTTTGATGGAGGCTTGCAGGTTCGCCATCAGGAGCGCGGCGGGCGTGCCTTTGCCCGTAACATCGGCAATGCCAAGAAAAAGATGTTTTTCATCGAGCATCATGATGTCGTAGTAATCGCCGCCGACTTGTTTGGTGGGAATGTTTCGCGCCGCCAATTCAATACCCGAGATAACAGGCAACGTTTTCGGGAGCAAGGCGGCTTGAATTTCTTTGGCGACTTGCAACTCTTTTTCCATCGCCTGCACTTCCAGCGTTTCTTTGAAGAGCCGCGATTGCTCTAAGGCATTCGCCGCCTGTGCCGCCGCCAGCGAAATAAAATCCAAGTCTGTTTCTGAAAAGGGTTGTTTTGTTAGGCGCTCATCACATAAAAACACGCCAATTGTTTTATCATTGTTGCGCATCGGCACGATGTAGCGTAAGCCTACCAAATACAGCGAAGGGTAGTCCTCATTAAGAACCTTCGTCGGTGTTTGCGATTGAAATGTTTTTTCTAACTCGTATTGAAATTGCTGACCTTGCGAAAGGTTCTGTACTTCAATTCCAAGCGAGAGTTCAGTAATTGGCTTGCCGCTTTCGCCACGCATGACGACCATATAAGTGCGAATGAGCATTTGCCCTGAAACAGAGCGCGAGAAAATTTTGAGGATTTCATCTCGCGAAAGCCCAACCGTGTAGGAGTTCGTGAGTTCAAAAAGGGTTTTTAATTTTTGAACGGTTTGGTCGAGGTTGCGATTGAGTTGCTTCATTTCTTGAAGCGTGAAAGCACTCTCAAGCGCACTCGCCGTCAGTGCCGCAAGCGATTCAAGAAAGGCTAGTTCAGAGTCGGTGTAGGGCACGCTTGTGATTTTTTTTCCGAGAAGCAAACAGCCGATTCGTCGCGTCTGCGAAACGAGTGGAACGCACTGCTCAAATTGATTTGAATCCATAAACGCGCTCAAATTCTCGAACTGTTTGGGCGGCGAAATCAATCCACGATACTTGGCAAGGGTGTAACGCTCGCTCTGGCCCTGACGCTCGATAATACTGATGGCGGCACGCGAGAGCACATACTTGCCCATGACCGTGCGCAAGACATGAGAAAGCATTTGGTCAATGTCCGCCGATGCCACAAGAACCTTACTCGTTTCTAAAAGCGAGTTGAGGTCGAGGGTCGAGAGCGATTTAGATTGCTCAACAAGTTCGGGCATGCTATCGAGAGTTAAGAGTGATGAAAATCGGCAGGCGGCTCGTGCGTTGCGGGCTTCGTTTCCGTGCAATCAAAAATGGGACTTTCGGGAAAGTAGGTGCTAAGCAAATACAAGGCTTCAAGCACCTCTTGGCTCTCTTTGCTATCGGGGGTCTGCGATTTTTCATCGATGAATCGTTGCAGTTGGTCATACTGCGCTTTACAGCCCATCTCTAAACACTTCCAGAGCGGCAGATGTAAATTACATTCGTGTAAAAAATGTGGCTCTGTCATGGCTCGGTCGATTAAATGTTGAACCCCAAATTTGAACACCTTTTGTAAGCGAAGTTAGTGAGAGATAATGGGAAAACCGTTGTGATTTTTTGAGACTCGCAAGATGCACAAGCAGTGCGTCGCTTGAAGTTTGAGCCTTGACGAAAAAAAGGTATATTTATACTTTTTCAGAAAACAATTCCCATAACATTCAAATCGGCAGTTTGACGTTGGAAACGCAAGGCAATTACACCGTTTCGATGGACATGAGCGAGGGCGTCATCAATGTCCGTAAATACAAGCCTGAGAAGATCTCCTCTCAAACCGTCAAAATTGAACTCGAGCCTTTCGCGGAGCCTGATTCTATTTCGCCACACGACGCGCCGTTAAGCGTTGAAGAAGAATTAGGAACGATGATTTCCGAAATTCTTGCCACTATCAAAGCATCTGTTGAAGCGCACACCGTTTGCTTTGCGTGGGTAAGCGCGAACAAGAAGAAACTTTACCTTGCGCATAAAGATATTTCCTCCGACCACTTCACGACCGAAAAATGGCTTTCTTTCGGAAGCGACGCCGTTACACAAGTAGTGTTGGCTAAAAACGGACAACTCTATACTGAAATCAGCGCGGAAGACGAGCCGAAATTGATTCGATATTATAGCACGCCGATAGGCGTTAAGTCGTTTATGGGCGTGCCTGTGTTTCATCGAGAGCATATTTACGGCGTTTTGTTCGCCGATAGTTTGCAGAAGAGCGCGTTTCGTCAGGAGCAAGTCAAACTCTTGAATCGGTTTGGAAAAATTTGTGCGACGCTGATTGATAACTACGCGGTTAAGTCGGGGCATTTGGAGTCGATTCGCTTTGTTGAGCCAGCGATAGCGTTTACTTATTCGCTTTACAAGGAAGCACAACTCGAGCCGCAAATTCAGGCATTTTGCAATGCGATTCAAAGCGTGATTGACTTTGACCATCTCGCGCTTTCGCTGATTAACTCGCGCTCGGAACTGCGAATCCGCAATGTGCGTACAAAGAGCAGTTACGTCGCTGAAGGCGCGTTGGTAGATTTGGAGCAGTCGGCGGTTGGACAAGCCGTTATGCACGGCGATTCAGGCATCATCGACGACCTCTCTACGCTTGGCGGCATGCCGCGGTTTTTCGCAGAAGAAGTCGAAGCAGGCATTGCACCTGCGCAAGGCTCAATGCTGATTATGCCGATTAAACTCGGCGATTTTATTGCCGGCGTTGTAACGCTAGAATCATCTCAAAAAAACTTTTTCAGCCAAGAGAGCGCGCAAAAAGCGCGATTCTTCGTCAATGTGCTGTCGCTTTCGCTCAATGGATTTTTGCTCAAAGACCGCATTCGGCACGTCTCGCCCTACGATGAAGAAACAGGATTGCTTTCCGCAAAAGCCTTTTTTGAACGCTTGCGCTATGAAACGAACCGCGCCACGCGCGAGCGCGTCGAGACCGCTTTGCTCTTGATTGAATTTGACGACCAAAAAGGCATCGAGACGCGAAGCAACCACAATACAGCCGCTATTGCCAACCTCATGCAAGCAACCGCACGCATGATTGTCGCTAATGCGCGTAACTACGACCTTGTCGGGCGCGTCGGTAAAATGCGCTTTGGCGTTTGCCTCAACGGCATTACCGAAATTAACGCTCGATTTTGGGCAGAGAAAGTGCGTGAACAAGTCATCAATTTTCCTTTTGAAACCGGCGACCAGTTCCGCACGATTTTAGCAACGGTGAGTGTTGGCGTGGCAAAATTACGCCATGAGCAAGCCGACCCTGACCTCTGGATTGAAGGGGCAGAAAAAGCCTTGCAACACGCGCAAAATTCAGGCGGAAATTGCGTAAAAGTCTTTTAAGTGAAATTTTGAGTTGCACGCGCTATGTTTCACAATCATATGTTTCTCAATCATTAAACCTGACGCTTGAGCATGACGCTCGGAAAAGTTATCGGCACGATTTGGGCAACGCGCAAAGATGAAGGGCTTGTGGGCATGAAACTTCAAATCGTGAGACCCGTTGGCTTGGATTTACAAGCAAAAGAGGGATTTTTAATCGCCGTAGACTCCGTTGGGGCGGGCGTCGGCGAAATTGTTTTGATTGCAACCGGCAGTTCAGCACGATTGACGGAAATAACGAAAAATAAACCCGTCGACGCCGTCATTATGGCGATTGTCGATAAACTCGATGTGGCGGATTAAGCACGCTTCGCTTAAACTTTACGAACGTTGTATCTCGGAAAAGTAATTGGAACAGTTTGGGCAACGCAAAAGCATCACGCCCTCGTAGGAGAGAAACTACAACTTGTTCAGCCGATTGACACCGATGGAAATTTAGTCGGCAAGCCAATCGTCGCCGTTGATGCTGTCGGTGCAGGGGCGGGCGAAACCGTGATGTATGTAACGTCTTCGGAAGCCGCTGTTCCAATTAAAGTGCGGAAAAAGTTAAAGCTCGTTCCCATCGACGCGACGCTTGTCGGAATTGTTGAGAGCATTAGTGTCTATGCCCGTTCTAAAACATCGGGTTCTGAAAAGATTTAACACAGTCGGATTCAATCCGAACCGTTTGTCAAATTAGTTTTAGTCACTTTATTTTTGAAAGGAATACTATGCGCCAACTGAAAATCAGCAGGCAAATTACCAATCGTGAGAGCGCGTCGCTCGACCGCTACTTGCAAGAAATCGGCAAATTTGATTTACTCACTGCGCAAGACGAAATTGACCTGACGCGCAAAATCAAACGCGGCGACGGCAAGCCGATTGACTCGCGCGAATACAAGGAAGGGCGTAGAGCCTTAGAAAAACTCATTAAGGCGAACTTGCGCTTCGTCGTCTCAGTGGCGAAGCAGTATCAAAATCAAGGGCTTTCGCTTGGCGATTTAATCAACGAAGGCAATCTCGGACTCATCAAAGCCGCCAAACGCTTCGATGAAACACGCGGATTCAAGTTCATTTCTTACGCCGTGTGGTGGATTCGCCAATCCATCTTGCAAGCCCTTGCTGAACAATCGCGCATTGTGCGTTTGCCGCTCAACCGTGTCGGAACGCTCAATAAAATCGGCAAAGCGTTTTCGCAGTTGGAGCAAGAATACGAGCGCGACCCCAGCACCGAAGAACTTGCGCAAGTCTTGGATATGAACTCGTCGGAAGTTACCGACACGCTCAAAATCGCAGGACGGCATATTTCCGTCGATGCACCCTTCGCGCAAGGCGACGATAATCGCTTGCTAGATGTGCTTCAAAACGACTCGCAACGCCCTGACCATAGTTTGATTCAAGAGTCGCTCCGCATTGAAGTTGAGCGGTCGCTTTCTGCTCTCACCTCGCGCGAAGCTGACGTCATTCGCTCATATTTCGGAATCGGAATGGATAACCCGCTCACGCTCGAGGAAATCGGCGAAAAGTTCAAACTCACTCGTGAGCGCGTCCGACAAATTAAAGAGAAAGCTATTCGCCGTTTGCGCAACTCGCCGTATAGCAACGTGCTCAAAGAATACATCGGCGGATAAATCTGCTTGCTATCATCATCTTGCTAAAAGCCCGTTGAAAAGCGGGCTTTGTTGTTTTGTGAGAAAATTCTATTTTCAAATAGTTTTGCTTTTGCGCCTCTCTTGCCTGAAAAATTAAATTATTAGCCTTTTAATACCTTAATTTCTAAAAGGTTGAAACCAATTTCTCAAAACCAATAAATTACTTTACAAATGCCTGAACCAACCATTCTATTTGTGGACGATGAGCCGATGATTCTCAATTCACTGCGCCGCTTATTCGACGACGATTACGAAGTTTTGACTGCTGACAGTGGAAAGAAAGGATTAGACCTGCTCGCCAAGCATGAGGTCGGAGTGGTGATTAGCGACCAGCGCATGCCTGAAATGCTCGGACACGAATTTTTGTCCCAAGCCAAAAATCTGCGACCCGACGCGATTCGCATTTTGCTCACGGGCTACTCCGACATTGACGACACGATTCGCTCCATCAACGACGGCGAAATTTTCCGATATGTCAACAAGCCTTGGCAAGCCTCAAAACTTACGGAGACGATAGACCTCGCTTACAAACTGCACAAGAAATTGATCGCCGAAAAAAACGAGCAAGCGCGCGCGGAAATGTTCGCCAACTTCGCCGTTCTTCCGCCGCTCCCGCAACTGCTTCTCATCGATGCTAATCAGGCGCGGCTCGAACAAACGAAATTCTTGCTTGACCATCAGTATGACGTGTGCGTTTCAACGACCGCCGAAGAAGCCTTTGAAATTTTGGCGACGAAGTCTATCTCGGTCTTGGTTCTTGAATCTTTCAAAACCACGCACATCGACGAAGCTGAATTTCTGACCATTTTGAAAACCGCTAACCCCGACATCGTTTCGATTCTTCTCAGCGACGTGCGCGATTCAGAACTGGCAAAGCGATTGGTCAATGAAGGGAGCGTGTTTCGTTATGTCGTGCGTCCTTTTTCAGATGAAGCCTTGAAAGGCATCGTCGGACTTGCCGCCGCGCGCGCCGAACTCTACAAGCAATCGCCCGCGAAAAATATTCGTCGCCAAGAAAACAACCTCACGGGCTTTCGCGCGTCTGTTCAGGAACTCGCGCACCCATTTCCTGAACTCGTAGAAAAAGTTCGAACTTGGTATGAAAAGCGCAAGACCTATTAAAAAATGGCGCATTTTGATGAGCGGATTATGGATTCATATCTGATAGATTCATATCTGTGAGAAAAGCCGTAACTTTGTGACTCAAATCAAACCTTATTTGAAATGACGCTCAAAGAAAAAATTAACGAAGCAATCAAAGCCGCCATGAAAAGCGGCGACAAATTGCGCCTCGAAACCGTGCGCGATATCAAGAAATACATCATCGAGAAAGAAACCGCCGAAAAGCGTGCGCAACGCGGCGACCTCACGCCCGAAGAAGAAATAGAAGTCTTGACCGCAATGGCAAAGCGTCGCAAAGATTCCATCGAGGAATTTACCAACGCGGGTCGTGCAGAAATGGCAGAAAAAGAAAAAAACGAACTTGCCATCATTCAAGAGTTCTTGCCCAAGCAACTCTCGGAAGCCGAAGTGAAGGGAGTCTTAACGCGCATCATCGGCGAAGTCGGCGCAACGACGCAAAAAGAAATGGGCAAAGTGATGGGTGTAGCGATGAAAGAACTTAAAGGCAAAACTGACGGTAGCATCGTTCAAAAAGCTTTGAAGGAACTTTTGCCTGCATAGCCATAATGACGAATGGGAAGCGCGTAACGAAGAACAAAATGCAAGTTGCACGCTTCCTATGATTCTAGAATCATTACAAAATAAGTGCTTCATATATTTTCTGCCTTCACGATTCCGCTCAAATGTTTTATCTTCTCGCCGTTTTAACAATCCTTCCAAAACGACAACTTGCAGATGAAACTCACGCCGATTGATATAAAAAAACACACTTTCAACACTGTCTTTCGCGGGTTTGCGCCCGAAGAAGTCGAGGCATTTTTAGACACTGTTTCGCGCCAATGGGAAGAACTTTTAGATGAACTCGATCGCGCCAAGCGTCGCATTGCCGAATTAGAAGGAGAAACACGCAAGTATAAAGATGTCGAGTCGATGCTTCACCAGACCCTCGCGCAAGCCCAGCAAAGCACCAACAGCGTTATCGAGAATGCCAAGCGCGAAGCTGAGCTCATTCGCCAAGAAGCCGAAATCAAAAGCCAACAACTCATCGAGCGCGCCAAACTTGAAGTCTCGGCTATGGGCGACGACGTTCGACGGCTCGAGGCACAAAAGCGCGAACTTATCGCTAAACTTCGCATGCTCCTTTCTTCTCAACTTGAACTCTTAAATGCGTTCAGCGACGACGAAGAAAGCTTCATTCTCCAACAATTCGCTAACAAGAAACTTTTATCGGAGCAGAAAAACGCGCAAACCGAAACTCCGCCACCGCCCGCCACCGCGCCTTTCTCGCAAGAATCTTCACCCGATTCGCTCAATAAGCCGATCGCTGAATCTGCCCCGACGCAGAGTCTTGAAAAAGAAACAGTTTCTCCCGAACCAAAGCCGTCGCAGACGGTCAAAATTGAAGTCCTCGTTGAACCTAATCACAAAAGTGCCGTCGGAAAAAAGACGATTAACATCGACGACATTTTAAGCGGACTCGAATAGTCAATGGCATCGTTGCTCATTCACAACACCGCCCAAATTGCAACTGCCACAGGGCATTACGCACGAGGCTCAGACATGAACAATCTGCGCCTTTATGAACACGCCTCGATTTACATTCAAGACGGAATCATTCGTGCTATCGGCACACCCGCTGAACTTGAACAATCATTTCCGTCTGCTTCACAAGTCATTGACGCAACAAGTTGCACGGTGATTCCCGGACTGATTGATTCACACACACATCTCGTTTTTGCGGGCTCGCGCGAAAAAGAATTTGCGCTTCGGCTCTCTGGTGCGACTTATCAAGAAATCGCCTCGCAAGGTGGCGGCATTCTTTCAACGGTTTCAGCAACACGCAAGGCTTCAAAAGATGAACTCAAATCTATCGCCTCCTGTTACCTTTCGCTGGCATTGGCGCACGGCACGACGACGATGGAAGTCAAAACGGGCTACGGACTCGATGAAGAAACTGAACTCAAATTGCTCGATGTGATTGAAGAACTTAATGCGGAACAGCCAATCACGCTTGTGCCAAGCTTTCTCGGCGCGCATGCCTTTCCACCCGATTGCACGAAGTCGGAGTATCTCGATTTGCTTCATCGGCTTTTGCCGCGCGTTGCTACAAAAGCCAAGTTTATTGACGCTTTCGTGGAAGAAAATTATTTCAATCTTGAACAAACAGAAGCGCTCTGTCGCGAAGCCAAACGGTGCGGACTTCTGCCGCGCTTGCATGTCAATCAATTTTCATCGATCGGCGGCGTGGCGTTAGGGCTTCGGCTCGGTGCGGTCTCGCTCGACCATTTAGAGAAACTCTCGAACGAAGAAATTCACTTGCTTGCGCAGTCGGAAACCGTTGCCACGCTCTTGCCATGCGTTTCGCTCTTTTTAGGTTATGGCTATCCGCCTGCACGAACCTTGATAGATTCAGGCGCGATTGTTGCTCTTGCTTCGAACTTCAATCCGGGAAGTGCGATGAACCTCAATATGCAACTTGTGATGTTTGTGGCTTGCGCCCAGATGTCGCTTTCTGCAAACGAAGCCTTAACAGCGGCAACGCTCAACGCCGCCTATTCGCTCGGACTTTCTGACAAACTTGGCTCGATTGAAATCGGCAAACAAGCCGACCTCGTTATTCTCGACACGCCTACTTTCGAGCAGGCGATTTATTTTTTCGGAATCAATCATTCAAAAACCATTATCAAAAATGGCGTTGTAGTATGGACGTGCTAAAACTCTTCGATTTAACCTTCCGCTCCGACGAATCTCTTTTCTTTCAAAAGAACGATGCCAACGACATTCGCTTCGGCGAAATCGTTAAAGCCGACATTCGATTTTATCGCAAGGCAAAGTTTGTGATTCTTGGCGTGCCGCAAGATGAAGGCATCAAGCGTAATAAGGGGCGCGAAGGCGCGCGACGCGCGCCTGATGAAATTCGCCGTGCGTTCTACAAACTGCCAATTCCAAACACGATTTCGGAGGGCGATGTTTTTGATATTGGCAACACGCTTGTTCAAGGCTCGTTGGAGCAAATTCACGAGCGGCATTGCCAAGTGATTGAGCAACTCTTGCGCGATGAAAAAATCGTCATCGTCTTGGGCGGCGGAAACGATATTGCTTATCCCGATTGCAAAGCGCTACGCCAAGTATTTTCGGAAGTGATGGCGTTCAACATTGATGCGCATTTTGATGTTCGCGCCGACACGCCTTGCAACAGTGGCACGCCGTATCGCCAACTGTTAGAGGAGAATCTTCTCGCGCCTGAATACTTTTTTGAAATTGGCTCTCAACCGTTTGCCAATTCCGCCGCTTATCAAACTTACTTGATGGAGAAAGGCGTTGCGATTCACCCGCTCGAGAGCATTCGCCGATATGGCATTGACCAACGCCTTGAAGATATTATTCGGCACTTTACTGCGCCACGTGCGATTTTTTGGGGAATCGATATGGATTCGGTGCGAGCCTGCGACGCGCCGGGCGTTAGCGCGCCTTCGCCGGTTGGCTTCAGTGCTGAAGAAATTTGCCACATCGCAGGCATTGCAGGAAAACATAAACGCAGTAAGTTGTTAGAAATTACCGAAGTCAATCCCGAGTTCGATATCGACGGGCGTACAGCCAAACTCGCCGCGCTCATCACGGCGTATTTCATTCGCGAAAAATCAACCTTTGAACGCTGACCACATGCGCTCTGAATCTCGTGCCATTCTCCGCTCTGAATCGCTGCGAAAAGTCTATAAAAAACGCGCCGTCGTCAAAGAGTCGACGCTTGAAGTCCGACAAGGCGAAATCGTTGGGCTTCTCGGACCGAACGGCGCAGGCAAAACGACAACCTTTTACATGATTGTCGGCTTCATTCAGCCTGACAGTGGCAAAGTATTTTTGAACGATATTGACATCACACGAGAGCCGATGTATAAACGCGCTCGGCTTGGCATTGGCTACTTGCCACAAGAGCGTTCCGTTTTTCAGAAACTCACTGTTGAAGAAAACCTTTTGGGGATTCTTGAGTTTTCAAACCTTCCGCGCAAAGCGCAATTAGAACGCACCGAACAACTGCTCGAGGAGTTTAGCATCACACATATTCGTAAGTCAATGGGCTACGCGCTTTCAGGCGGTGAGCGTCGACGTTGCGAAATTGCACGCGCCCTTGCGCTCGAGCCGAAATTCATCTTGCTCGACGAACCTTTCGCCGGCGTCGACCCGATTGCCGTCGAGGACATTCAGCACACCGTTGCTCGCCTCAAAGAGCGCAACATCGGCATTTTAATTACCGACCATAACGTCGATGAAACGCTTTCTATCACGAACCGCGCCTACATTATGTTCGACGGCGAAATTTTGCGACAAGGCGCGCCTGAAGACCTTGCTAACGACCCCGTTGTGCGCAAACTTTATTTGGGCGAAAAATTCCGACTGCGCGAAAACGACGATATTGAACGCAACGCTTAAAGATCTCTCGCGATGAACTCAACCGCCAACGCGCCCGCTACGCTCGAAGGCTGGATTTTAGTAACGAAGCCGCGCACGCTGACTGCGGCGATTGTTCCCGTCTTGCTTGGCTCGGCACTCGCCTACGCCGATGGCAACATGAATTGGCTTTCCACCACGATTGCGCTGATATGCTCCTTGCTCATTCAAATCGCAACCAACATCATCAACGATCTTTACGACTTCCGCAAAGGAGCCGACAATGAAAAACGGCTCGGCGCGAAAAAAGCCCTGACGGCAGGATTGCTGACGGAGCGGCAACTTGTCGTCGCCACCGTCGTCGTGATGCTCGCCGCATTTTTCTTGGGGTTGATTCTCGTTTGGCGCGCGGGCTGGGTAATTTTAGTCATCGGACTGGCGTCGCTCTTCTTTGCGTGGGCATATACAGGCGGAAAGTACTCGCTGGCGTATCTCGGTCTCGGCGATGTGTTCGTGTTTCTCTTTTTCGGATTGGCGGCAGTATGCGGCACATATTACTTGCATCACTATTCGTTTTCGCTCTCATCGGTTGTGGTTGCAACGGGTGCGGGGGCGATTGCCGTCAATATCTTGGGCGTGAATAATCTGCGAGATATTCCTACCGACCGCGAAGTTGGCAAGCGAACGCTCGCAGTGCGATTTGGTGAAGGCTTCGCACGGCAGATGTATTATTGGGTGATGTTCGTCTCATACACCGTGCCGTTCGTCTTAGCCCTGATGGGATATGGCTACGCACCCTTGCTCGCGCTTCTTTCGCTTCCGTTTGCGTTCAAGCAGTGGCGCATCGTTGCCATTGAGCGTGGCAAAGCCTTGAATCCTGCACTCGGCGGAACGGCGCAACTGCTCTTCATTTACGGCGTGCTGTTAAGTGCGGGCTTGATTCTTTCGCGTTTCTTCTAAACCAAACTCACATGCTCTCTATCGGAATTATTGGCATCGGAAAGTTGGGCGAACTGCACTTGAAGTTGCTCAAAGAACTTTCGGCAGAGCGCGGCGATATTTCCATCGCTGGCATTTACGACCAAAGCACGGCACGCTTGCAGGAAATTTCAGCACGATATAAAGTTCGCGCGTTTGATTCGCTGGATTCCGCAAAAGCCACATGCAACGCCGTCATTGTAGCCGCTACAACTCGCGCACATTATGACGTTGCCAAACCGCTTCTTGAACGCGGCATTCATCTTTTCATTGAAAAGCCTATCACCGCCACCATTGCACAAGCCGATGAACTCATCGCATTGGAAAAACAATACGGCGCGAAAATTCAAGTTGGGCACATTGAGCGATTCAATCCTGCACTTGTTGCGGCAGAGCCATATCTCGGAGAGCCTTTGTTTGTTGCAGCAGAGCGGCTGTCGGGATTTTCAAAACGGGTAACTGATGTGTCGGTCGTGCTCGATTTGATGATTCACGATATTGATTTGATTCTTTCGCTCGTCAAGTCGGAAGTGCGGTCGGTGGTTGCGTCGGGCGCGTCAGTGTTTTCAAATGAATTGGATATTGCCAACGCGCGATTGGAGTTTCAGAACGGCACGGTGGCAACGGTAACGGCAAGTCGAATTAGTCGGAGCAAGGTTCGCAAGATGCGTTTCTTTTGTCAGAATCCGAACAGTTATGCGTCGCTCGATTTGAGTTCGGGGAAGTCGGAAATTTTCCGAATTGTTGATGCACCGTCCGACAGAAAGACCACGCTTAAAGAATTTGCAATGCAAAAAATCGTCTCACTTTTCGGCGATATTCAAGACGCGCTGAACGGCAAAACGATTGAGTATCTTTCGCCCGAGCCGCCGAAACTCAACGCGCTCAAAGAAGAGCAAAGTTGTTTTATTGAATCTATCTTGAACGGCAAGCCGATTCGCGTCGATTCGCAAGCGGCACGGCGCGCGCTCTTTGTCGCTGAAAAAATCACCGAAGAAATCAAATCTGCACTGGCGCGACAAGCATCGGCGTATTGAGGAGGTCAATCCGCTTTATCATCGTGTTCATTCCACCGTTTAGGTCATGATTTCAAAACGAGGTTGAATGCGTTTATATTTGCAGGCTCAACTCAAATTGAATTAAACCTTGACCACAGAGACACACACGGCGGACGCCGATTTTGAACCGCCGACTTCTTCAGGAAACCTTACGCTGAACGACGAAGCGGCACGTGAAGCATCGGGGCAATCCTCAACGCCGATAGCCGACGTGCAAGCGAACATGGCAACCGATACCGAAGCCCAAAGCAACGAAACGCCGAATGAAGTCAGCCGCGAAGTCGATATCGAGGCGGATTTGAAGCAACAGTTAGAATCGGTCATTTTCGCCAGCGATGAAGTCATTTCCACGAAACTCATTCGTATCGCTTTGGACGACGAGAACCTTTCCGATGAACACATCGCCGCGCTTGTTGCTGAACTCAACCGCGAGTATGAACAAACCGGGCGCACTTTTCGCATTCAACATATCGCACAAGGGTATCGGTTTTTAACCGAAAAGCAGTTTCATCGACCGATTCAGCGGCTTTTGCAACCCAAATTGTCGCGTCGCCTCTCGCAAGCGGCATTAGAAACCTTAGCGATTATTGCTTATAAACAGCCGATTACAAAAGCCGAAATTGAAGCCATTCGCGGCACAAACGCCGATTATGTCATTCGGGTTTTGCTCGAGAAAAATTTGATTGAAGTGAGCGGACGAAGCGAGGGCATCGGAAAAGCCTTGCTCTACGGCACCACCAAAGAGTTTCTCGATTATTTCAATCTGCCTTCCCTTGCCGAGTTGCCTAAGCCACGCGAAATCGAGGAACTCATGCGCGAAGGCGACGCACAAGATTTTTTGAAACAAGAACTCAACGCTCGACTCAAAGTCGAACTCGAACGCGATGCCGAACCAGACGAAACCAAAGCCGAAGCGCAATCCGAGTAGCAAGCAGGGAGAGGGTAAATTGGCGCACAGGGTTGCCAAGAATAGCAATTCAAACCGAAAGACGGCTCAAAAGCCTATTGGACGAGCCACGCCGAAAGTCGCGCCGCCTAAACCAAGCGCAAAAGCAGAAACTGTTGGCTCCTCGCACATGCGGCTCAATAAATTCTTAGCAAGTGCAGGAATCGCCTCGCGCCGTAAAGCCGACGAGATGATTCAAAACGGCGAAGTCGAGGTCAATGGAAAACTTGTAACCGAATTAGGATTCAAAGTCGACCCGATAAACGATAAAGTCGTTGCCGCTGGACGCATTGCTAAAATCGATCGACGCAAAATTTACATTCTGCTCAATAAGCCCAAAGACGCGATTTCAACATCGAGCGACGAACTCGACCGCCGAACTGTGATGGATTTCATCGGCATCGACGATCGCGTCTACACGGTTGGACGCTTGGATAGAAACACCACAGGCGCACTGCTTCTCACCAACGATGGCGACCTTGCCCACCGCCTCATGCACCCTTCTTTCGGGGTAAATAAAGAGTATCTGGCGGAATTAGATAAAAAAATGATCCGTGCCGACTTGCAAAAACTCAAAAGCGGCATGCGGCTTTCCGATACAGGCGAAAAAGTAAGCGAGTGTGAAGCCGAAATTCTCGGCGATGGCACGAGCGTTTGGCTGAAAATTCACGAGGGCAAAAATCGACAAGTGCA
Organism: Candidatus Thermochlorobacteriaceae bacterium; assembly: GCA_029263855.1. Lineage (GTDB taxonomy): Bacteria > Bacteroidota > Chlorobiia > Chlorobiales > Thermochlorobacteraceae > JANWWM01. The sequence continues at coordinate 102,028 of JAJUFC010000013.1, forward strand.
TCGAATGTTTTGGACGCTTGGTTATGATGTCAAAAAACTCGACCGCATTTCTTACGCGGGCATCACGCCCAAAGGCTTGCGGCGCGGCGAATGGCGACACCTCCTGCCCAAAGAAGTCGACCGCTTGCGAAAACTTGTTGAACGCGCGGGCGAAACAAAAACATAACAGACCGATTTCTGACTTTGAACATAACTTGTTTTTCTACAACCTTAATTTGTAATGCCATGAAAAAACATCTTCTCTTCGCACTGCTTGGTGTGCTCGCGCTCGGCTGCGGAACGCCGCGCGACAAATCCAACGACAAAATGAAGCAATCCGCGCTCGCCTATTCCGAAGCTCTTGCAACCCTTGAAAAAGCCTTCAAGGCTCCTGAAAAGGGTCGCAATGCGCTTTTAGCCGAATCCGAACAATACAAAGAGAAAGCTCTGAAACTCGGCAAAGAAGCCATTGAGATTGATCCTACCAACGCCAGTGCTTATTACAACACAGCGATTATGATGCAGTCTTTCGCTCGTCCGTCAAAAAAGGAAGTTGAACTCGAACTCTTTGAAGAAGCGATTCAAACGTTTGAAAAAGGATTAGCCGCAATGCCGCCGCCCCCGTTTCCAAACGATTCGCTCAAAAATCTTTACATCAACTTCAATAACAGCTTGAGCATCTGCTATCGCGATTTGTCCGACATTTACCAAAAAGACGTCGACAAGTCGCTGGAATACGCGAAAAAATCGGCGGAGCTCGCCGAAAAGGCAAAAGACTACGTGATGGTAACCGCCGCGACATCGAGCTTCAAATACGCAGGCTTGCTCCACAAGCATCAGCGTTGGAACGAGGCAGTGCCCGCCTTCGAGAAAGCGCTTGACATTCACAAATTCGCCTACGAGCGCAGCAGCAGCGATGAAGTTGCTGGAAACCTGCGCGACCTTGCGCTCTTCTACGCCGAAAGCGTTCAGAAACAAGCCGAAGCCAACGGCGCGAAAATGAAATCGCTTGGCAAAGACCCACAAGGCAATGAAATCAAAGTGCCCGAACTTGATGCCGCAACAATAGACAAAGTGATTGCTTTTTATCAAGAAAGTTTGAAAATCGCGCCCGATAACTGGGATATGTATGCGGCACTCTTCCAATTCGCTAGCGACCACGGCAGAGAAAAAGTGGCATTAGACCTGCTCAAAGCCGCTGTTGACCAAAGAAAAGACGACGCACGCGGCAATGAAGTTTTAGGCACGATATTACAAAGCGTCGGTAAAAACGCCGAAGCCGCTCCTTACATCAAAAAGTTCAAAGAGCTTTCCGGCAGAAAATAATCTCTCTGAAACTCAGAGCGAAGCGATGCCATAAGCAACAGATGAAGTTTGCGCAAGAAATCGTTGCTTCGCTCTGATGGTGCGCCAAATGCTCGACGCGGAAGAAGTCAAGCCAACAAAAAAGAATTGAAAGGGAAATGACGAAGAAAAAACTTTTAGGGTATTTTTTCACGGGCATTACGGCGTTTGCCGCGTTTATCATTGTCTTGGCATTTTTGGTCATTCTCTTTGACGCACTCAAAGGCGGCGCAAGCCGACTAAGTTGGGAGTTCCTCACAGCCGCGCCTCGCAAAGGCATGACCGAAGGCGGCATTTTTCCCGCCATTTACGGCACGGTGCTACTCGTCTTGATTATGACCATCGTTGGCATTCCTTTCGGCACGATTACCGCGATTTACCTTTCGGAGTATTCAAATGAACGCTCAGGCGTGGCGCGTTGGATTCGATTTGCCGTTTCAAACTTGGCAGGCGTTCCTTCGATTGTATTCGGATTGTTCGGGTTAGGATTTTTTGTGCAGTTTTTGGGGTCAGGGATTGATGCGGTGGTTTCGCCCGACGAGCCGGTTTGGGGAAAACCCTCGCTTTTGTGGGCGGCAATGACGCTTGCAGTCTTGACCTTGCCCGTTGTTATCGTCTCGGTTGATGAAGCCTTGCGTAATGTGCCGCGTGAATATCGCGAAGCTTCGCTTGCGCTGGGCGCAACAAAGTGGCAGACCGTTTGGAATGTCGTGCTACCGAATGCCACAGGCGGAATTTTAACGGGCGCGATTCTCGCCGTCAGTCGCGGTGCGGGTGAAGTCGCGCCGCTGTTATTCACAGGTGCGGCGTTCTTTCTGCCTAAGTTGCCAAACTCGCTCGACGACCAATTCATGCAACTTGGCTATCACCTTTATGTTTTAGCCACGCAATCGGTCGATGTTGAAGCCACGCTCCCGATTCAGTACGCCACAACGCTTGTCTTGCTCGCGCTCACATTTACGCTCAATCTGACCGCAATCATTGTGCGCTTTCAATTCCGAAGAAAACTCGTGCGCGCCTGATGACCTTTCAACGACGTCCTCTCTCATGCACGGTTCTCTGTTACAACGAAGAATCCAATCTGCAAGAATGTCTCAAAAGTGTGGTGTGGTGCGAAGAACTTATCGTCGTTGATTCGTTTTCCACTGACCGCACCGTTGAAATTGCGAAACGATTTACGCCACACGTCTTTCAAAATCGCTTTGACGGATTTGCTCGTCAACGCCTTTTTTCCTTCTCAAAAACTTCTCACGAATGGATTCTCTACATCGATGCCGATGAACGACTTTCGCCAGACCTTCAAACCGAAATCCAACAACTGCTTTCACAAGAAACAATCGAAGCCGATGGCTTTGAAATGCCAAGATTAAATTTCTATTTCGGCGGCGCGGTTCGGCACGGTGAAGTTTATCCCGATTATCAACTTCGGCTCTTCCGAAAAAGTCGATTCACAATGGAAAATCTCGCCGTTCACGAAAGCGTGAAAGTGACAGGCGTGGTAAAGCGATTGAAGCATGACATCATTCACCTTACGGCAACCGATTGGCAAGGATATGCGCGAAAGCAAGACCGCTACACGACGCTTGAAGCGGAAAAGAAATTCAAAACCGCAAAGCGCGTATCGGCTTTTACGCCGACGCTACGCGCCATTTCGGGATTCGTCAAAAAATTCTTCTTGAAGAAAAGCGTCTTGGACGGCATATCAGGTTTGGGATATGCTTATTTTCACGCGCGCGATAGATACTTGCTCTATAAAAAAATGCGCTCGATGCAACGCGCGTCGAACCATCAAACCTAATCACCATAATGGCTTGGATTTTCTTGATTCTTGCGGGATTGTTTGAAGTGGGCTTTACGACCTGTCTTAAACTCTCAAATAACTTTTCGGATTGGAAGTGGTCGACGGGTTTTTTGATTTGCGCGACGATAAGTTTTTCGTTGCTTGCGGAAGCGGTGAAAGTCATTCCGCTTGGCACCGGCTACGCCGTGTGGACGGGCATTGGCGCATTTGGCACGGCGCTCGTTGGAATCGTCTTTTTCAAAGAGTCGGCGGATTTTTGGCGTATTTTTTTCCTCGTGATGCTGATTGGCTCAATCATCGGGCTGAAATTAGTTTCAAAAGAAACCTGAAAGGTGCGGTCTAAATTTTCAAGAAAACGGAATCGCCGTATATTTGCCGCTCTCGAAATTTTAACAGCAAACTATGTTTGATAAACTCGACGCGCTCTCGGCGCGATACGCCGAAATTGAACGGCAACTTTCCGATGCCAATGTGATAAGCAATCAAGAAAAATTTCGCGCACTCAATAAGGAATACAGCCAACTTGCCCCAATCATCAAAAAGTATCAAGAATACAAGCGCGCCAAAGACGACCTCGCGCAAAGCCGCGAGTTGCTCGCAAGCGAGCGCGACCCGGAACTCAAAGCCCTCGCGCAAGAAGAGTTCAACGACCTCATCGAGCGCGTTCCAAAATTGGAAGAAGAATTGAAGGTCTTGCTTCTGCCCAAAGACGAAGCCGATTCGCGCAATGCGATTGTGGAAATCCGCGCGGGAACGGGCGGCGACGAAGCCTCGCTTTTCGCGTTGGATTTATTCCGAATGTATCAACGCTATGCTGAACGCAACGGCTGGAAGTGCTCCGTGCTGGATTACGCCGACGCGGGCGGAATGGGCGGCTACAAAGAAATCTCGTTTGAACTCAGCGGCGAAGGCGTGTTCGGCGCGATGAAATACGAAAGCGGCGTGCATCGCGTTCAGCGCGTTCCCGAAACCGAAACCCAAGGGCGCGTGCATACTTCGGCGGCCAGCGTCGCCGTCTTGCCCGAAGCCGAAGAAGTCGACATCGAAATTCGGCGCGACGATTTGCAAATCGATACCTACCGAAGCGGCGGCAAAGGCGGACAAAACGTGAACAAAGTCGAAACCGCCGTCCGCATCACGCATTTGCCGACGGGCGTGGTCGTCGCTTGTCAAGAGGAACGCTCGCAACTGCAAAACCGAGAGCGCGCGATGAAAATGCTTCGCGCCAAACTCTACGATATGAAACGCGAACAATTAGACAAAGAACGCGCCGATATGCGACGCTCAATGGTTTCCACAGGCGACCGTAGCGCGAAAATTCGAACTTACAACTTTCCGCAATCGCGCATCACCGACCACCGCATTAACTTCACCACGCACAACCTCGCGCAAGTCCTCGACGGCGATTTGAGCGAACTCACCGAAGCCCTTAAACTTTACGACCAAACCGAACGCCTCAAAGCCCAAGCCGAACAAGCGCAATTTTAACTGCAATCACGAATAAGCAGTCTGCGGCAAGTTTAAAGTGAAAAGGCGCAAGCAAAAACGCCACGCCGCCCTCTTAAATGAGGTCGTTAAGCCCAAGTGGTTCGGTTTGCGAAATAGGTTTCTTTGCGTTGCCGCGCATTGAAACCTTTTGTTTTTGTTGATTTAGATCATTTTGTTCTCACTCCTGTCTTCCTATGAAATAGTATGGTCTATCAATCCCTTGATAGGAACGACCAATGCCAATTATCGTTTTTCCCTTAACTGAAATACTATGAAAGACAACATCTGAGGGTAAGGTTGTAAATGTGTTCGAGAATATGTGCCAAGAAACCCCATTCCAGTGTGCTATCTTACCTTGACCTGTTAGAATGATATTTGAACCAGATGATGTTATAACTCTGGAATGTCCGACAGGTGCTCTAAGATGAGTTTGTAAAGTGAGATGTTGCGGAAAACCTTTTCTATCCCAACACTCTATCCTACCAGACCTTGCAACCCAAAACCGTTCCTCTTCATCACGACCCATTTTCCACTTACCTCCAAAAATTACTCCGAAAAAATCATATGGGTATGTGTATGGCGCGACTCTATCAATGACAGACCATTGCGTGCCATCGTACTTCATTAAAATAGTGTTGAAATAAAATTGTCCGATACCCGTCACATAAACTTCGTTTGCGGAAAAGCCGAAAATAGAGAATAACTGCATGTTTTGAACTTCTTGCGGCACGGCTTGTTTCGTCCAAACCGAGCCGTTCCAGAAATACACCAAGCCGCTATCACCCACCGCCCATAAGTTATTCGGGTCAGAGCCCCACATGTCGTAGATGTAGGTATTGTAACCATATAGGTTTGTTGATGAAGGCGGCGGTGCATAGTGCGTTTTCCAAGTGCTACCATCGAAATGGGAAAATGGAATACCCGGAATAGCCGAGCCAAAGCCATTGGTCATCCTTAGAACCTTAGCTACCCAAATATCATTGTTACCGAACCCATAAATCGCTCCGGCAATGCCGCCCAACTCATTGGATTCGCCGCGTCCAATGTTGGGCACATCTACCCACTCTGAGCCGTTCCACTTTATAATGCAACGCCACGAGCGATTGGGGTCTGAACTGATGTTAATTGAGCCGACCGCATAAAAATTTGCGCTATCCGCCGCCCAAATGTCGTTGAGTTCTTGTCCGTAGTCGCCTAAGGTATCGGCGAACCAAGTAATGTTGTGCGAGGTGGTGTCATAGATAAGTTCCTCAGGCGGCGGTTCGGATTTTGTAGGCGGTTCATCTTTGC
>JAJUFC010000014.1 GCA_029263855.1 Candidatus Thermochlorobacteriaceae bacterium
CAGCAACAGCCAATTGGACGGCGGAGAGCAATCAAGCGAATGCGCGGTTTGGCTATTCCGTTGCGTCGGCGGGCGATGTGAATGGGGACGGGTTCAGCGATGTGATTGTGGGTGCGTTGCGCTTTGACAACGGCGAGAGTGATGAAGGAGGCGCATATGCGTATCACGGCTCGGCGAGCGGGCTTTCTACCACGCCGAATTGGACGGCGGAGAGCAATCAAGCGGGTGCAATCTTTGGCGCTTCGGTTGCGTCGGCGGGCGATGTGAATGGCGATGGGTTCAGCGATGTGATTGTCGGCGCGTATCTGTTTGACAACGGCGAAAGTGATGAAGGACGGGCGTTTGTGTATCACGGGTCGGCGAGCGGGCTTTCAGCGACAGCGAATTGGACGGCGGAGAGCAATCAAGATTTTGCATACTTTGGCTATTCGGTTGCGTCGGCGGGCGATGTGAATGGGGACGGGTTTAGCGATGTGATTGTGGGCGCATATCGCTTTGACAACGGCGAGACCGATGAAGGACGGGCGTATGCGTATCACGGGTCGGCGAGCGGGCTGTCGGCAACAGCCAACTGGACGGCGGAGAGCAATCAAGTCGGTGCGGAGTTTGGCTATTCCGTTGCGTCGGCGGGGGATGTCAATGGCGACGGGTTCAGCGATGTGATTGTCGGGGCGCGGTTCTTTGACAACGGGCAAATCGATGAAGGACGTGCGTTTGCGTATCACGGTTCGGCAAGCGGACTTTCCGCCTCGCCCAACTGGACGGCGGAGAGCAATCAAACGGATGCAAACTTTGGCATTTCGGCATCGTCGGCGGGCGATGTGAATGGCGACGGGTTCAGCGATGTGATTGTCGGCGCATATCGTTTTGACAACGGGCAGACCGATGAAGGAGGCGCGTTTGTCTATTATGGCAACGAAGGCGGCGGTTTGCGCCAAGACCTGCGTCAGTTCCGCCCTTCCACCACCACGCCCATCGTGCCCGCCCTCAAAACCCAATCGCTCGCGGGCGTTACGCTCCGCAAACGCCAAAAGTCCATCGCGGGACGAAGCAACACCAAAATTCAAATTGAGGTCAAAACGCTGGGCACGCCGTTCAACGGACTGGGCTTGCAAGAGACGAGTTTCGCCCTGCACGCCACGACGGGCACGCCGACGGACTTGACGGTCGGCAGTCTATCCAATCGGACGCTTTACAAGTGGCGGGTTCGGCAGGTAGAGCGACTGGGCGGCATCGGGCATCTTCTGCTGCCGCGCTCGCGGTGGTATTACCCTGCGGGCGTTGCGCCAACCGAAGCGCACTTCCAAGTCTCTGATGACGATGCGCCGTTGCCTGTTGAGCTTATCGCCTTTTCACTCGTGCCAAAAGAACGCGGCATTTTTTTAGAGTGGCGGACGGCATCGGAAGTCAATAACGCGGGTTTCATTATCAAGCGTAGCGTCAGCCGTTCAGGAGAGTATTCGGAAATTGCGTCATATCGCACCCACGAGGCGCTTCGCGGAGCGGGCGCTTCGCCATTGGGGAAAATCTATTCTTACTTTGATGATGACAGAACGCTTCAAGCAGGGCAAACTTACTTTTACAAACTTCTTGATGTGGATTTTGACGGCGTTGTGACGGAACATCCTGTCAAAGAGATTACGTTTTTGCGTGAGTATATCCTGTCGCAGAACTATCCGAACCCGTTCAATCCGACGACGGCGATTAGTTACCAACTTCCTGTTGCGAGCGAGGTGTCGCTCAAACTCTACGATGTGCTCGGACGCGAAGTGATGGCGTTGGTGAATGGACGGCAAGCGGCGGGGTCATACAGCGTGTCGCTGAACGGGGCGAACTTATCAAGCGGCATTTATTTCTACCGCTTGCAAGCGAGCGCGACGAATGGAGCGTCAAGTTCAAACTTCGTGGCGACGAAAAAGATGATGTTGGTGAAGTAAAATCGGGTGTTGTTTTGACTGTGTTCTTTGCCATTTCGAACACAAGTGAAGAATCCGTTTGGGTTCTTCGCTTGTTCGATTTGAAATTACCCTTAAATCCTCTACTCTCGCCTTTTCAGCGTATTGTTTTTTTGGATTAACTTGCCGCTGTTCGTTCACCAACAAACCATAGTTATGAAAGCTATTTTTGCACTCTTCACAATTCTTTCATTTCCCACACTGCTCTTCGCGCAAGCAGGCTCATTCAGCGACGCCTACCTTTTGTATCAAACTGACCCCAGAGAAGTTAGAGGCGGCGGCGGCTTGGGCATTACAAGTTTCGGCAACGATGTCTTTTATACGCTGAATTTTTCGCCTGACCTCGCTTTTGGCAAAGTCGGCATCGGGCTTGACATCAACCTGCGCATCAGCCAAAGCGGACAACTTCGCCAAGAAGATTGGAACGACGGCATTTCATCATACCTGCGCCTCATTCGCTATGTGCGATACGGCAACAAGCGCGATAGCCTTTATGTTCGCGTCGGGCAGTTGGACTTTACGCGACTTGGGCATGGGTCAATCGTTAATTTTTATCGCAATAACGGCAGTTACGACGCGCGGCGCGTTGGCGTGGAGTTCGATATGGATTTCGGAAACTACGGCTTTGAATCGATGGTCAGCGACCTCTCGAATTTCAACATCGTTGGGATTCGCGCTTACAATCGTCCGCTGTTTTCAACCGACATTCCAATTCTTTCCAATTTGCAAATCGGCGCGAGTTATGTGGCGGATTTCAGCAGTCAAGCCAATGTCGTAAGAGGCGGCGGACTTGTAGCCAAATCCAACAGCCGCGAATTGTTTTTTGATTCGCTCGCCATTCGCCGTGGGAACTTGACGGTCGTTGGTCTCGATGCGGGCTTGCCGCTCTTGCGCTCGCCGATTTTTGAGTTGGACGCTTATATTGATTTTGCGAAGATTATCGGCTATGGTTCAGGCTTTGCGGCTGGGGTTGTCGGGACGATTCCGAATGTCTTGGGGGTCATCAACATTTCATCGCGCTTGGAGCATCGCGTCGTTGGCAATCAATTTCAATTCGCCTACTTCGACGCGCTCTACGAACAAGACCGATTCCTCTCGTTTGAGAACGGTCAAATCATCACGCGCGCCAATGAGCTTGCCAATTTTAGCGCGCCTGGGCCGGGCGTTTATGGCGATTTAGGCGGTAGCATTTTAGGCAAAGTTCGTTTGTTCGGAAGTTACCAACGGCTTTATCGCACGCCGCGCGGCGGACAGCTCCACTTGGGTGCAAGGCTGACCGAACTCATTCCGTCCGTGCTTTTCCGCGCCGATTACTACAAGCGCGACATCGGATTTGAAACCGACCTGTTCACGCTCGACGACCGAAGCCTTTCCATCGTAGAATTGGGCTACTTCCCGTATCCGTATTTGCTTCTTTCCGTGATTTATCAATGGACTTATCTTGCGGTTCGCGACGATGGCGGCAGAATTTTGCGCTACGACCCTGTTCGCCGCGTCGAGCCGCGCGTTACGTTTCAATTCAACTTTTAATTCGCATCGCTAATGTTGCCCATTCTCACTGCGCAAGAAATGCGCGAAGTCGATTACGACGCCGTCATCAAACTTCGCATCACGGAAAAACAACTCATGGAACTTGCGGGAAAAGAATCCTGCAACATCTTGCTTGAAAAATTTAGTTCTCTTGTTGGAAAATCAGTGCTCGTCTTGTGTGGCAAAGGCAACAACGGCGGCGACGGCATTGTGCTGGCGCGTCATCTTATCAATCACGGCGCGCAGGTCGATTTAGCCTATCTTTGCAAAACGGACTTGCTTAAACAAGACGGTGCCGCCTCGCTCAAAATCCTTACGCAGTATGTTTCCTACACCGACTCGTTCCGCATTTTCGAAGCCGACGAATTTTTGCCCGAAGTCATTTATACCAAACGCTACGACCTTATCGTTGATGCCATTTTAGGCACAGGCTATAAGCGCACCGACCACCCCAAAGGCATCAAACGCCGTGAAGCCAATAATCCTTATTTGCCGAACATCTCCGAAGAGCGATTGTCCGAGCCTGAAAAGCAAGCCTTTGAACTTGCGACCGAATTGCGCCCGTCGCTCTCGCCGCTGATTCAAGAAGCCGTTTCGCTCATCAATCACAAGAAGCGGCATTATGGTTCGTTTGTCGTTGCGCTCGATTCTCCGACGGGCTTGGACAGCACGACGGGCGAAGCCGAAACGCCGTGCGTCGAGGCCGATTTGACGATTGCGCTCGCGTTTTTGAAGTCGGGATTTTTCTTCGGAAGAGGTCGCGAAGCTTGCGGTGAAATTCGCGTGGCGGATATTTCCATTCCGTCGTTTCTCGTCAAGCCTGATGCAATGCGTCTGATTGACGACGATTTCGTTTCCGCACATTTGCCTGTGCGCGCCAAGCAAAGCGCGAAACACTTGAACGGAAAGGTCTTAATCGTTGCGGGCAATCAAAGCGAAGACGCCTCTATGATGGGCGCGCTTCTGCTTTCGCTGCGCGCAACGCTCAAATGCGGAGCAGGCTATGTGTGCGCCGCTGTTCCGCCTTCGGCATTTAACCTTGTTCATAGCCTCGTGCCCGAAGCCATTTTAATCACACAAACTGAATCTGCGATTCTTGAAAAACTTGAATGGGCAGACGCTGTGCTCATCGGTTGCGGATTTGGCAGAACGCCTGAACGCCAAGCCTTCATCGCCAAACTGCTCACCTCCCCACTGCTTGCGCAAAAAAAACTCGTGCTCGATGCCGACGCGCTTTACGCGATTTCCGAGTTAGATTTGCTTTTGCAACTTCAACTTCAAAACGCCATTCTCACGCCACACTTAGGTGAGTTTTCTCGTTTGATTCAAACGCCTATCCGAAGCATTGATGCCGACCGACTTTTCTACGTCAAATCGTTTGTGGAAGAGTTCGGAATTGGATTATTGCTGAAAGGCGCGCCAACCCTCATTGCGTCCAAAGGCAATCTTTACCTTTCCGACACCGGCACCGAAGCCCTCGCCACAGCAGGCACAGGCGACGTGCTTGCAGGCATGATTACTTCCTTTGCGGCACAAGGTCTCCCGCTCAACATTGCGGCGGCGGTTTCTGCTCATCTACACGGCGTTGCAGGACGCAAAGCCAGCGAAACCATTCACAACCCTTCCGCAGGTGATGTTCTCGACGCGCTCTGATGTTTTGATTCGGCTTCTGCCCCGATTACTTGTCGCAAGCGTGATGCTGATTCTTCTTGCATTGTCAATTTTTGCGCCGCTCGAAGCCGCACGCGGAAACACGGCTTATTACGCGCTCTTTCATGGCGTCTGTCATCAAAAGGCGCATCGCTGTTTCGAACTGTTTGGATTTCCGATGGCGATTTGCGCTCGATGCGCGTCGATTTATCTCGGAATCGCCGTCGGCGCGCTTTTTCTGCCAACGTTCAATTCGGAAAATCGCCGTAGATACTTGATTTTATTGGGCGTTTCGGGCGCGCTGGTTGGAATTGACGTCGTTTGCGGTTACTTACACATTTATCACAACGTCTTTGAAACGCGAATTATCACGGGGTTTCTTGTGGGCTTGCCACTCGGCGCGATGAGCACTGCGGCGGCGCTGGACTTATTGAAGAAAAAATCTACGTCTTCAACAGCGATTTGACTTCTTGCACATTCGGTATGTAGGGGAACATCGTCTTTCCGGTTTCAATCATCTTTTGCACGTAGGGAACGCACATCTTGCACTTTTCTCCGAACACGACTTCGCATTTCAATTCTTCAAAGGTCGTTAGGTTTTTTGATTGCATGATGCGCTTCAAATTTTCAAGCGATTGATTAAAACAGACACAACGAGTAACCACGAGCAAGGAAGGTAAAGGTTTCTTGAAATGCAAGGTTCGGTTCAATTAAAAGAGCCGAATTCCTGTTGTGAAGAAAATGCCGAATGCGTTGGCGTTGTTGAGCATCATATATCGCGCATCGAGACCGAAGGTTAAACCGCGCACGATGTTCAGATTGTCAAATCGATAGTAAAGCACGTTGCCCGCCGTTCCGAATAGGTTCATTCCTGGTTGCGGAAGAGCCACGTTATTGCGGTTCTGAACGCCGAATGAGCGGACATCTTCTTCGATGAAACCAACGTCTGCGAACCCAATCGCAAGATAAGGACGGTTATAAAAAGTTAGCCCAAGCAATTTGAAGTTGGTTTCATAGCCAATTTCAACATTTCCCGATTGTATGAGGGCGCTCATCGCCGTAGGGTTTGTGCCAAAGGTTGGGGATTGCGGATTGAAAAATGTCGGACTAATGCTGATTTGATACGAGCCGCCGAGATACAAACCGTTTTCAAAGATGTAGCCCACACGTGGCGCGGCACTAAACCCGAAGAGCGCGCCGAAGCCGTAGCCTGTGGCTTGCATGAAGGTAAAGCCTGATGTTCTTCCTGAACCTGAACCGCGCAGGAAGGTTGGTGCGGATTGCTCGCGCGATTCAAGTTGGGAGTTGCTCGTGGTGCTTTCGTTTGAACTTGATATTTTTCGTTCGCCTTGTAGGAGTTGGGGCGCGGCGGAGTTTGTAACGGTTTCGGTGGCATTTTTTTTCGTTGCCTTTCCGCCGAATAAATCGACTTGTGCAAAGAGCGTTGTCGCCGCCATCAACGCAATTCCAACAAGAATTAACTTTTTCATCGTGTTGCTCCTTTCAAAGAAATTTCGTTAAGATACGCACATAACGAGATAAGTTTCAATCCAAAATCAATGCCATCGCTTCGCGCCGACGTGCTCAAAAAAGTCTACGACCGTAAAATCATTTTTCAGAATGTTTCGTTTTCGCTTGCACCGCAGGAGTGGTTGGCGATTACAGGCGCGAACGGAAGTGGGAAATCGACGCTTCTGAAAATTCTCGCCGCACAGGCGTCTGCAACTTCTGGCACGGTTACTTACACACTTGACGGTGCGACTTCTACACCTGAACAAACACGCCCACATATTGGCTTTGTTTCGCCTTACCTTAACTTTTACGATGAACTTTCAGGAATTGAAAATGTCTCGTTTGCGTTGCGTGCAAAAGGATTGCCTCTTTTGAAGCGTGAACTTGATGAACTTTTTGATTACTTTCGCTTGTCCGAGGCAAAATTGAAGCGCGTCAAAGCCTACTCTTCGGGCATGATTCAGCGACTTCGATTCATTCAAGCCTTTGCATCAAACCCAAAGTTTCTTTTTCTTGATGAGCCGACCGCAACGCTCGACGATGATGGAAAATCTTTATTTTGGAATAAACTCAATCAACTTATCTCGCAAACCGTTATCGTGATTGCAAGCAACGACCACGATGAAATCGCTCACTGCACAACTCGACTTTGTATCGAAGCATTCAAGCCCACAAAAAAAATACTTTCCTGAAACGACTGTGTTCATTTTCATGCTCACTCCTATAACCGTCCTTCCTATTCAATTTATCAGCCATGTCTAAAAAGAAGCATCATGAGAAAAATCACCATCGAGGCTCGAGGCGTAGACGCGATTTTCCCCGTCCTGACGATATGGAGCGCGTAACGGAGTTTTTAATCCGTCAAGGTGAAAAATCTGTCGCGGCGGAAATTCTCAATTTTCTTTCGGAGAACGAAGGCAATCGCTATCGCTCTCGCGCCCTTGCCAGCGCACTTGGCTACGAAAGCGACGACGATGTGCCCGGCTTTTGGTATGTTTTGCATCGCCTCCACGAAGCAGGAAGCGTTGATAAGGATAACGACCGAAATTACTTCGCCCCTTCTGCCGATACTCCGCCCTCTGAAATCATTGAGCGGCGCGTTCAAACTGCTGTTTATCCCAAGCGCGATGCCGTTGAGCATTTCAAAGCCGAACAAAAAAAGCCGAAATACGAACTCGGCAAATCCTACACTGGCAAACTTCGCACGCACCCTAACGGCTTTGGCTTTGTTACGGTTGAAGGCTACGACGACGATGTGTTCATTCAAGCCGAGCACATCAAACAAGCTCTTGACGGCGATGTCGTTACGATTCAGATTACAAATTCGCCTTACGACGACTCCAAGCCGCGCAACACTTGGTCGAAACGCTTTGAAGGCAAAATCACAGAGGTTGTCGAGCGCACGCGCACGGAACTCGTTGGCACGCTCAAGCGCACAAATCGCACTTTCAAATTCATTCCCGATGAATCCAACATCTTGCCCGACATCACGATTAAGCAAAAAGACATCGGCAAGGCAAGCGAAGGCGATAAGGTCGTCATTCACAAACTCAAATTCGATTCTGATACCTCGCTTTCGGCGAAGGTGAAAGAAGTTCTCGGAAAAGCAGGCGACTCGCGTGCCGAAATCGCGGCGATTGCTCGCTCACACGGTATTGACGCCACCTTTCCGAAAGCCGTTGTCGAAGAAGCCAATCGCTTTTCTGAAAAAATCTCAAGGGAAGAATTAGCATCGCGTCTTGATTTTCGGCAGAAGGTCGTCTTCACGATTGACCCCTTCGATGCAAAAGATTTTGACGACGCGCTCTCGATTGAACGCATCGACAATGGGGATTTCATCGTCGGTGTTCACATTGCCGACGTCTCGCACTTCGTCCGCGAAGGCACAAATCTCGATGAAGAAGCGCAGAAGCGTTCTACATCGGTCTATCTCGTCGATCGTGTGATTCCAATGCTTCCCTCCAATCTCTCCGAAAACATTTGCAGTTTGAACCCAAATGTCGACCGTCTCGCTTACTCGGTCATTTTCAGGCTCAACGAACTTGCCGAAGTGCAGGATTATCAAATCGCGAAGACCGTCATTCACTCTCACCGCCGATTCACTTACGAAGAGGCGCAAACCGTTATTGAAACAGGCAAAGGTGATTACAGCGAAGAAATTTTAACGCTCAATCAATTAGCCAAACACCTCACCAAAGCCCGCATGAACAATGGCGCGATTGATTTCGATACCGAAGAAGTTAAGTTCAAACTCGATGCAAATGGCAAGCCGATTCAGGTCATCAAAAAACTTCGTCTTGATAGCCACCGCTTGATTGAAGAGTTCATGCTTCTCGCCAATAAAACCGTCGCCAAACATATCGCAACGCATTTTCAAACGGAAGAATTAGGCTATCCGAGCATTTATCGCGTTCACGATTCGCCCTTGCCTGAAAAAATCAAATTGCTTTCAGAGTTTGTCAGAAAATTGGGCTTCAAGTTGGAACTGAAAAAGAATGCGCTCAACAACGACACCGCTTCCTCGCACGCGCTCAAAAAATTGCTTCAAGATGTGAAAGGCTCGCCCGCCGAAGTGCTCGTCAGCGAGATTGCCTTGCGCTCCATGGCGAAAGCCGTTTATTCCGACAAAAATATCGGGCACTACGGATTGGCGTTTGACTACTATTTGCATTTTACATCGCCGATTCGTCGCTACCCCGACCTCATCACGCACCGTTTGCTTTTTGAGTATGAAAATTTGCGTGCTCAAAACAAAAAAATGCGTCAAACGCGACTCAAAAAACTTTCAACCCTCATTCCTGCCATTTGCGACCACGCCAGCTCGCAAGAACGCATGGCAACCGAAGCCGAGCGCGATTCCATCAAACTCAAACAAGTCGAATACATTTCCGAACATATTGGCAACATCTATGGCGGCGTGATTTCAGGCGTAACCGAATTTGGAATCTATGTGCGCATTGATGACTTGAACGTGGAAGGATTAGTTCATATCAAGAACTTGCAAGACGATTACTATGAATTTGACGAGCGTAGCTACGCCTTAATCGGCAAACGCACGCATCGCAAGTTGCAACTCGGCAAGCGCGTGAAAATCAAAGTCCACAGCGTTGATACGCGCCGCCGCACGATTGATTTTCTTTTGGTGAATGGGTAAGCATTTTTGGGGCGAGCATTTTTTTAATTAGATACTCTATCACGCATTTCTATCGCAAAGCATTTTCACCACTTCGGCGAGTTTGTTAGCGGCTTCTCGACGTGTATATTTTTTTATGGCATCCGCATTTCCCTGCCAGAGTTTTTCGCTGTTCCAGAACGTCTGATAGTAATGAAGCACTGCCGATTCTATTTCAGAGAGATTGCGAAAACTTGCGACAATTCCCGCATTGGTTTCGCGAATGAGCGAGGCAATCGCCCCTTCTAATGCTAATGTAATAATCGGGCGTGAAGTGCCGATATATTCATAGACTTTTCCCGGCACAATTTCTTCACTTCCTTCTGCATCATCAACCACTAAGAGAAGCGCGTCCGATTTTAGGAGTTCCTTCACACTTTCAGCATGCGGCATATACGATTTCACTTCTACTGTGCCGTAAAGCCCTTCATCTTCAAAGAGCGGAAGCAAATTTGCGCCGAAGCGTCCGATAAATTTTAATTTAATTTTTCTCGGGTCGACTTTCCCTTGCGCAATCAGCGATTTAACTGCATCAAGAAACGGTTTCGGCGAGCGTTTTCCATACATTGAGCCTGTATAGGTAATCGTAAATCGGTCGTTTCTCGGAAATGTGAGCAGGGGAATATCGGCGTCATCGAATCCGTTTTCGATATGAATGATTTTAGAGGCGTCAATATCGGGATATTTTTTTTGAAAATCTTTTCCGATGCCTTTCCAAGCGACTTCCATCTTGTCGCATTGTTCATAGACGCTTCGTTCCAAATAGGTATCTATTTTCTTTGCTAATCCGTAGCGAACAGGCGTTGAGAGAAATCCCGTCCAAGGGTCGCGAAAGCCCGCAATCCATGGAAGGCGTGTTTTTTTTGCAAGCGATTTTGCGATAAGCGCGGTTGTATAAGGCGGCGAGGAGGAATAAAGGCAATCTATTTTTTCTTCGGCGATAATTTTTAGTGCTTGCGCTCTTGCAACGGGAAGCCAGCCAATTCGCGCATCAGGGATAAAGAAATTACTTCTAACAAATTCCGCCGCGTGTTCGGATAAGGTTCGTTTTTCGCCCGGCTTTGGAATGTTATTGACGTCGACGGGCGCGTCGGGCGGCTTGCCTGTGAGTTTACGATAGAGCGCGTAAGGCTCAAAAATTTTGGTGCGATAGACTTTTGTCGTAGCAGGCACATCGCTCATCAGCGATTCATCGCGCGTTGGAAAGTCTCCATCTTGAACGGTCAATACGACGGGTTCAATATCAAATTCACGAAGATATTTGACGAACTTCAAAACGCGCTGAACACCCGCCCCGCCTGACGGTGGAAAGTAATATGTAATGACAAGCAGTTTTTTCAAGAAAGGAAATACGCTCTAATTTCTATGTATTGGCTTTCGTGAGCCAAAAATCGCTGTAATCTTCTCGAACAATGATATTCACCAATCGCATTTTTGCCATTTCTAAAATCGCTAAAAAGGTAACCACTATCGTAATACGTTCGGTGAACTCTGCAACGGTTTTAATAAACGAAACTTGAATCTGCTCGTCTAATTTTTTGAGCAGAAATTCGGTTTGCTGTTCAATCGTAACGGGAATTTTTTTGATTTCGTGAACGGTAATTTTCGGCATATTTTTCATTGCCAGTTGGTAGGCACGAATTAAATCGAAGAGGGTTGGGCGTTTAGTTTCATCTTCAATTTCAGTTGCTTCGATATGTTCAAACGTAAGTCGAGGAAAGAGTTGCCTGCGGTCTTCTTCCAAGAGTTGCATGCCGAGCGAAACTTCCTTGAATCGTTTATACTCTAAGAGTTTCTGAACGAGTTCGGTGCGCGGGTCAAATTCATCTAATTCTCCTGCGGGCATTTCAGGGCGAGGAAGGAGCATCTTGGCTTTAATGCTCATTAAAACCGATGCCATGTAAATAAAATCTGCCGCCACTTCAAGATTTAATTCCTGCATCGCGTCGAGATATTCCATAAAATTTTTCGTGATGTGGGCGATGGGAATATCATAGATGTCGAGTTCGTCGCGCTTAATAAAAAACAAAAGAAGGTCTAGCGGACCTTCAAATTCGCTCAAAGAAATTCGATACATTTAGAGCTAAAAATTAAGATGATTATCCGCCGAAAAGTTTTTTAGCGGAGCGGAGTTTATCGCGCCACCAGTTCGTTTTTTCGCTTACTTCTTTTTCTACAAGTTGCGGCGCGACTTCTTTTGCCACGTAAGCCACATTTTTCAGCGGTTGCGTGCGATAAGTGCGGGCGCGATTCATTGCCGACTGAATGGTTTTATCTAAATCTTCAACGGCGCACGGTTTAACGTGATAGCGATAGACTTGAAACTCGTTGATAGATTTAATTGCTAAAAGCGCGTCGCGCACTTGGGTGAGCAAAATGATGACGATATTCGGATACTCTTGTTTGACGGCGTGTAAAAAGTCAATACCGTCTTCGCTGTTCAAATTCAGGTCGGTGAGCATCACATAAACTTCGTGCTTTGAAAGTTGGTCGAAGGCTTCTGTGATAGAAGACGCGGGATAGGTTTGATATTTTTTTCCGAAAACCTGCATCATCGTATTGAGTTGCTCTTTGTTGAACTCGACAATGAGCAAGCCTTCTTTTTGATTGCCTGCAACAGGCGGTGCGACCTCTTCCTCTTGCTCAACAATTTCGGCAGGCTCTGCGCCGCTTGTGCGCATGATGTCGGCTTTGCTCGGATAAAGTTGCCCGACTTTCTGCGCGATATCGACGGCGGCACCGACCGTATCGCGAAGTTGGTCAATTTTCCACGGCTTTGTGAGAAATCGGAAAACTTCGCCCGAGTTGACGGAGTTCATAATCGCGTCAAGGTCGCTGTATCCTGTCAGCAAAATGCGAATGGTGCTTGGGCTGATGGTTTTAATGACGCGCAGAACTTCGTGACCGAGCATGCCAGGCATGCGTTGGTCGGAAAGAACTACGTGAATGTGGTTTTGTCGGACAATTTCAATCGCGTCTTTGCCGTTTGTCGCGGTGAAGATATTGTATTGCCGACGAAATGTTGCCGAAAGTGATTGAAGCACAAGCGGTTCGTCGTCAACGAGCAAGATGTTGATGTTGGATTCAGTCGCCATAATTCGTTGAAATTCAGTTTGTTTTGGGATTCGGTTTAGTTCAATGCGGGTGCGCTTTCGCTGAACACTTTATCTGCTTTTTCTTGTTTACCTTGCATCGGTAAATAAATAAAGAAATCTGTTCCGTGTCCTACTTTGCTTTTAACGGTGATTCTGCCGTTGTGTCCTTCTTCGATAATTTTCTTGGAGATGGAAAGTCCCAGTCCTGTGCCTTTGCCGACGGGCTTGGTTGTAAAGAACGGGTCAAAAATTTTATTAATGACTTCCTGTGGAATGCCTTTACCGTTATCGGAAATTTGAACGACGGCTTCATTTTTTTCAACAAATGTTTTCAGCCGCAAAGTGCCCTCGCCTTTTTCTTCGCAAGCGTGTGCCGCGTTTGTGATGATATTCAAAAATACTTGATTGAGCTGAGCGGGCGCACAGACAATATCGGGAATTTTTCCGTAATCCTTCACGACCGTCATGTGTCGCTTCAAAATGTGATTGGCAATCACCAATGTGGAATCTAAGCATTGATTGAGGTTGGCAAGTTGCGTTGCAGTTTGGTCTAAGCGTGAGAAGTTGCGCAAGTTGACAATCAACTCTTGAATTCGGTCTAATCCTTCAAGCGAGTTCGTAATCATCATCGCGTTTTCATCGACGAGACCGATTTTCTCAATGCTCTTCAATTTTTCAAGCGTCTGCGGAATTTGCCTCTCGACCTCGCTGTAATTTCCTGCAACTAAACTTTTCAAGACGGTTGCGCTTGCAACAACAGCATCTTGAAACTCGCGGTCGTTTTCGCGGATAATCTCGATGTTGTTTCTCACAAACCCAAGCGGCGTGTTCATTTCATGCGCAAGTCCCGCGACCATTTGACCAAGCGACGCCATTTTCTCGTTCTGAATCAACTGCCCTTGCGACTCTTGAATAATTTTAGCCTGTTTTCGAAGTGAAATCGTCAAACGGACAGCCATGCCGATAAAAACGAGAATGCTCACAACGAGTGCGGCGACTTGTGCGAATTGCAGGTTCTTAATTTTTTCGGTTGAAAGTTCGCCCAAGCGCACGATGAAGTCGCGGTTGCTGGCAAGAATCAGTTCATCGTTTTGAATGGCGAAGTCAATGGCTTTTTCGAGTTGCGTCGGGTCAATTTGTCTGGGGTTTTGCGTTTTTTCGGCAAGGTCAATCAGCACGCCGCGCGATTCTGTCCATTTTTGAATTTCCTTTTCAATCGTCGCGCGCGCTCTTGGATTTGTAACAGGCGCGATTTCAAACTCCGAGCCTTCTAACATAATCACGCCGCCTTTATTGAGCGCGGCAATCGTTGAATCGAAAATAGAGATGGCTTTTTTGTAATTAAAGAACGCGGTATCGAGTTGAGCAGATTTTTCAGCAATTTGTTCGACTTGGATGGAGTCAATGATAGAAAGTTCTGCTAATCGCTCTTGCGTTCGGATTAGGTTGCGGTAAGCGCGTTGCCAATACTCAGATTGCTTTGTTGCGCAGAAAACCTGTTCGGAATCGCGCTGGCTATCGCGAGAAATGATGATGTTAAGCACGAAGACGGAAGCGACGAGGGCAAGAAATATCGTTCCAAAAACAATCAGTTCGACAAAGCGAAACCCCGCCTGTTGTTCTTTTGTTTTGTTTTCAGCCATAATTATCGCAAGTGTGTTTTGTTATGTTTTAAGTTCAGGTCAGTCAAATTGAGTTTGAATCAACATTTCAATTCTTCACACGCCTAAACTGGCAAGCCTGAAACAGGACAACTTTCGGAAAACACAAATTGCAACGAGTTGGAGGGTGTCAGCAGTTGCAAGAATTTCAGCGAATATAAGCAACTTCACATATTTGATTCAATATGCGACATGTAAAGAAATTGTCATTGCGCTGTTAAGCGTTTCCATCGGCTTATCTCACTTGTTTTTGGCGAGCACGTCTCTCAATGCGCCTTCCAGCGTCGGATATTTGAACGAGAATCCTAACTCCAACGTGCGTTTCGGCACAACGCGCTGTCCTTCTGCAATCACGCCCGCCGCTTCTCCGAAAAGAAGTTCGAGCGCGGCTTTCGGCACAGGAAATAACGACGGACGAGAAAGAATTTTTCCAAGCGTTTGCGCAAATTCTTGCATTTGAACAGGATTTGGCGCGACCGCGTTCAGCGCGCCTGTTGCCTTTTCGTTATCAATGGCAAAAAGATAAAGCCCCACTTGGTCGTCGATGTGAATCCACGAAACCCACTGCTTGCCGCTTCCAATCGGACCGCCGGCAAAGAGTTTGAACGGCGTAAGCATTTTCTCCAATGCGCCGCCTTTGGTCGAGAGCACCACGCCCGTTCTTACAGCAACGGCGCGCGCGCCCGCTTTTTCTGCCGCAAAGGCTTCATTTTCCCAATCAATACAAACTTTTGCAAGGAAATCGTTTGCAGGCGGCGCGTTTTCGTCCAATATCGGCACGTTCATGTCATAGCCTTGATTGCCGTAGTAGCCAACGCCCGACGCCGTGATAAAAACTTTCGGCTTCGTCCCTGATTGCGCGATAGCACGAACGAGATTGCGCGTGCTGACGATTCGGCTGTCGTAAATCTCTTTTTTGTAATCGTCGTTCCAGCGTGCGGCGACGGGCACTCCCGCAAGGTGAATGACCGCATCGGCTGACGCAAGTGCGCACGTCCATTCGCCGCTTTCGCTCATCGCGTCCCACTTGTAGTAGCCCGCAAGATTTGGCAGTTCCGATTTGGCTTTTTCAAGATTGCGAACCAGTAAAAGAACCTTATCGCCGCGTTGTGTTAAGGCGCTAACAAGGGCTTTTCCAATTAAACCTGTTCCCCCCGTTAAGGCAACCGTTTTAGACATTTGTATTTGGCTATGATTTTGCCCTTAAACCCGCACTGCCTTTGATTCGTTTTTCGCGCTTAAAATTCAGCGTTGATGCCGATGGAAGGAAGCAGTCCGATTTGTCCGCCGACGTCGCCGATTCGGTTCTCGCGCACATTCCAACGAGGAGGCTCGGCGTTTTGTCGATTATAGACGTTTTGAATGTCGAGGTAGGTAATGAGCGTCCAAGTGCTGAACTGCCAACGTCGGTCTACTCGCACATCGAGTGCGTGAAAATCGGGCAGGCGTTGCGAGTTGAACAAGTTCGGGTCGATGTTCGTCCGTTGAAATGCGAAAGTTGGGTCGCCATCTGCGCCGACGGGCGTGAACGGTCGCCCCGACGCATATCGAAACTTCACGCCAACCTCCCATTTTTCATCGAACCGATAGCCACCGCTCAAACTAAAAATGATGCGCTGGTCAAAGTTGCTCGGTCTGAACACGCCATCAACGCCTTGAAATTCCGACTTGCCAATCGTGAGCGAGGCAATGCCGTAGTAAGGCGTTTCAGAAAGTTTTTTCTGAACGAAAAATTCAACGCCGTAGGCGCGTCCTTTGCCTAAACTGACCAATGGCTCTAAGCCAAACGAGGCAAAGCCGTCTTCATCGCCGCCGAAGCCTGCGCCTGTGTTGGCAATCACGAAGAAGGGACGATTCAAACTTGCAGGATAGTTGCCATACTGCTTGTAGTAGCCTTCAATGCTGAACTTTAAGTCCGGTTGCAAAATGTATTCAAAGCCGGCAATGCCCACATTGGTTTGAATGTTTTTAAGATTTCGGTTGGATTCTTCCGCAACGAGCCAGATGTATGAAGGCGATTGCGTGTATCGCCCCGCCGACGCACTGAGCGTGATTTTGTCCGTAAGCGCGTAGGAAAGCGAGCCGCGTGGTGCAGGATAAAATTTTTGATTGATGCCGTCGAAGTAATCCACTCTGCCGCCAAGCGTTGCCGTGAGCCGCCCAAATCGTTGCAAGAGTTGAAAATAGGTTGCGCCTTTTGCGAATCGGTCTTTGAGTTGCCTATCGACGATGAGCGAATCTGTTCCCTGCGCTTTGAGAAAAACATCGGCGTCGAAGCCAATGGTTTTGGCTTGAACGCCAAACGAGAGTTCCGTCGCTTTGCTTAGGGCGAGCGTTACGTCGCTACGGAGGTTGAATTCATCTTCAATCGAGTTATTGCGGAAGAATGGATTTTGAAGCGAATCGCGTTGCTGGAATCGGTAGTCGATGCGCGTGCGTCCGAGCGTAGTGGAAACCAATCCGCCTTTAAAAACTTTTCTCCACGTAACCCCGCCGATGAATTGATACTGTGTGTTATCGAGCAAGCGCGAGTTATCGAAGCGTTGGTCGGGCGTGTCGTTGAAGAGCCGCACATTGTTGATGACGCCGATACCAAGCGCGGAAATCTCGTTTCCTCCGCCGAGGTTGTAAGTAACCTTGCCGAGAAAGTCATAGTATTCAGGGACGAAAGAAAATCCTGCCGCCTTGAAGATGAGGTCGAGGTAGCTACGGCGCGCGGAAAAGAGATACTGCCCATCGCGCGAAAGCGGGGCTTCGATGTTGAAGCCGAATTGTGAGGCGGAAAGGTTGAGTTTGCCGCCCGTTCGGTCTTCGCGTCCGTTTCGCAAATCGAGCGATACAACGCTTGAAATTTTGTCGCCATATTTCACCCCGAAGCCGCCTGTTGAAAAATTCACTTCGCGCACATAATCGAGATTGACGAAGGAAATCGGACCGCCGCCGAAGCCTTGTGTGCCAAAGTGATTGATGTTCGGCACTTCAATTCCGTCGATGAGGAAAAGGTTTTCAGATGGTGCGCCGCCTCTGACGAGCAAATCGTTGCGCCCCGCGCTTGCAACCGAAACGCCGGGCAAGGTCGAGACCGCTCTCACCACATCTTCAAAGCCGCCGGGCAATCGGCGAATTTCTTCGTAAGTAAAACTTTGCTCGCTCGTCGGGGAATCCGCCTTTCGGCGTTTGAAGTAATCCGCCACAACTTCGACTTCCTGACCCTCTACGCTTTTTTCGGCTAACTCAACGACCAAAATGTATGGGCGTGCGGTTGCCACCACAACATCGGCGCGAATTGTGCTTTCATATCCGACCGCCGATAGTTTTACTTGATATGTTCCGACGGGAATGTTCTGAATGGTGAATTTTCCGTCCAAATCGGCAACGGCTCCGAACTCCGTTCCGACGACCTTCGCTGTTGCGCCCACGATGGGCTCTTTGGTGGTTTTGTCTAACACGCGCCCCGTAATCGCACCGCGTTTTACTTCCTGTGCAAGCATTGAGGCTGAAAACAGCCAGAGCAAGAAAACAAGGGTTAAACGCATTTTCTCTGCAAATCTTTCAGGTTATGGTTTAAGAGTTTTTGAACAATTTGCTCACGAGAGAAAACACAACTTTCGCTTTAATCGGTTTTTTCTTCGCGGGTTAGCGCATCTTGAAGCGTTTGGCGAGCGAGGTCAATCGGCATTGGTTTCCCCGTCCAAATTTCAAACGACTTTGCGCCTTGAAAGAGGAGCATTTCTAAGCCTGAAATCGTTTTTGCGCCAGCGGCTTCTGCGCCTTTGAGGAAGGGCGTTTGAAGCGGTTTATAGACGAGGTCGTAGGCGATATGGTCTTTTGTCCAAAGTTTTTCTGCGGGCAGGAGGTCTTCTTTGCTGGCGGAAAGTTTGGCTGAACCGACGGGCGTAGCGTTAATGATGAGTTTGCAATCGCGCAGTTTCTCGACGGTTTCAGCGTCAGCGATGTTGAGCGTTTTGAGTTTGAGGCTTTTGGTTCGCCGCTTGAAGTCGTCTTTAAGCGCGTCGGCTTTGGATTCATTGCGAGCGACGATGGTGATGCTTGACGGTTTGAACTCAACTTTGAGGGCTTGAATTGCTGCACGCGCCGCGCCGCCGCTTCCAAGAATGGCGATGTGTTCCTTCTCGAGTTCCGATTTAAAGGCTTTGAGCGGCTCCGCAAATCCGAAAATATCAGTGTTGTATCCAATCAGCGTTCCGTCTTGATTGAGAATGGTATTGACGGCTTGCACTTCGCTGGCTTCGGCGGAAAGCGAATCGAGATACTTGACCACGCGCTCTTTGTAGGGAATGGTAACATTAACGCCCGTGATGTTCAACGCACGAATGCCCTCGATGGCGGATGGCAAATCGTCGGGTGTGCTTACTTCAAAGACGTTGTAGACATAGCCCAGCCCCAAGGCTTCTGCCGCCGTGTTGTGCATGAGTGGCGAGAGCGTATAGGAAATTTCGCTTCCTATCAGCCCAAGTACTTTTTTTATCCTGTTCATGTCAAATTCCTGTGGGTTTTTAGCGTTTGGTTACGCCAAGCTTTGCGCACACGCTTTTTTCAGCGTAGAGTTCAGGAAACGCTTTTGGAAAGGCTTGCTTTTTTTTTGCATCAAATTTAAAGGCTTCGGCGAGCATGCGAATGGTATTTTCTTTATCGCCGAGCGCATAATAGGCGAGGGCGAGTTCGTAGTGCGCATCTACGAAATTTGCATCTAACTTCAAGAGTTTTTCGAGCGCCATAATCGCTTGATTTGGCAACTGCGCATCAATCAGAGCCGTTCCATAATCAAATAAGAGATACGGATTATGCGGGTCGAGCGAGAGGGCTTCGCGATAGAGCCTTAGTGCGTCGTCGATATAGCCGAGTTGGAACTCAATGCCCGCTTTGGCTTGCAGATAATCGGCGCAATCAGGCGCGAGCGCACAAGCCTTGTTGATAGCATTGAGCGCGAAAAGCGGCGAATCGGTTGTATCGTAACAACACGCAAGCGCATACCACGCATCGGCATAGTTTGGCTCAATGGCGACACATCGCTCGAGGTAGTAAATGCTTTGATGAAAATCGTTGATTTCTTCAAACGCAGTTGCAATATTGAAGAGCGTTGCTACATCTTCTGGTTCATACTCGAGCGTGCGTTTGTAACTTTCAATCGCTTCTTCAAGTCTGCCCATATTGGCAAGCACATTGCCACGATTATACCACGCCGACGAAAAGTTTTCGCGAATGGCAAGCGCGAGGTCGTAACTCAAAACGGATTCTTCATATCTGCCAATCTTGTTCAAAATAATGCCACGATTATACCAAGTGTTGCTACTGTATGGGTCTAACTCGAGGTGCTTATCGTAGCAGTGCAAACTTTCTTCCCACTTGTCGAGCATGTCTTTGCAGTAGCCGAGTTCATACCATGCTTCGGGGTGTTCGGGGTTGAGTTTAAGGCAGAGTTCCAGTTCCGCTTCTGCATCGCGATATTGGTCGAGGTGCTCGAGCGTAATGGCTTTGCAAAAATGCACTTCGTCGTCGTTGGGGTAAAGTTCAATGGCGCGGTTATAGGCATCGAGGGCTTCGGCGGGATTGCCCAAATTTTCATAGCAGACACCAAGATGCAAGAGCGTATCCGTATCAGCGGGGTTGAGCACCGCCACTTTCTCAAAGGCTTCAATCGCCTCTTTATATTTGCCCAAATTGATAAGCGCGACGCCTTTTTTGAACCAGCCTTCCGCGTTGTAAGGCGCGAGCGTAATTAAATGCTCGGAAACACGAAGCGCACGAATGTAGTCGTTTTCCTCGAGGAGCGTTTGGAGCATTTCCTCGAGGGTTTCACCATCGTAAATCGTGAAGAGTTCGCCGCTATCGACGATTTTTTTCACTTTGCGCCATTGACGCGATTTTTCGGGTTGGAGATGTTCTCCGCCATCGTTTTCAAAATAACCGCCTTCAATGCTCATTTATAGGAATGAAGATTAAGATGTGAATTGAATTTGCGCACTGAATCAAAAAGTCCGTTCAAAAAGCCTATTTTGCGCAACGAGAAGTTAACCTGAATCTGAATGAAATTCAGTTGAATGAATATCGCAAAAAAATGCTTTCCTGAAAAACTATCTAACTTGTTGCTATGAAAAAACTCCGAGACCTTTGGCGCGCGGCAACGCTGATGGAGAAATTGACGCTGATTTTATCGCCGCTTTATGTTTTAACGCCGATTGATTTCATTCCCGAAGCCATTTTCGGCATCTTTGGGCTTTTCGACGACGCAACCGCCATCGGCATGTTCGTTTGGACGATTCGCAACATTCAGAAACGCCTTGATAGTGAGTTGAACCCTCAATCGCGCGATATCAAGAAAAAACAAGTGCCGAATAAGCTCATTCCATAACGCTTTTCATCTAACCCTTTCACTGACACATGACAACCAAAGCCCGCAAACCAAAGCGCAAGCCGCATCTCGGCGACGCACTTACTTCCGAAGTCGCCACGCCGATAGTCGATTTCAATTTTAACAATCCGAGCCTTTATATCAATCGCGAGCTAAGCTGGATAGAGTTCAACTTGCGCGTTCTTGATGAAGCGCGCTGTGAATCGCACCCGCTTTTAGAACGCTTAAAATTTATCGCGATTTTCAGCTCGAACTTAGACGAATTTTTTATGATTCGCGTTTCTGCTGTTGAAGAGCAAGTTGAGGCAGGCATTCAAACGCCGTCGCTCGATGGACTGAAACCGCTCGAGCAACTCATAGAGGTTCGAAAGCATGTCGAGGCGATGCTTTACGAGCGCAACGATTGCTTTTACAACGATATTCTTCCGAAACTCGCGCAAGCGAAAATTTATTTCAAAGCCTGTTCGGAACTTTCTGAAAACGAGCGCGCGATTTTAGACCAATACTTCGAGAACAACATTTTCCCGATTCTCACGCCCTTAGCGTTTGATCCTGGCCATCCCTTTCCGCACGTCTCCAACCTTTCGCTTTCGCTTGCAGTTCAACTTAAAGCCGACATCGACGACGAGCCACGCTTCGCACGTGTCAAAGTTCCCGACACGATTCCGCGTCTCATTCGCCTTGATAAAATCGGCATTAAACCCACGAGCGGCGAAACGGTTTTTGTTTGGCTCGAAGACGTGATTGCCACCAACATTCAAAAACTTTTCCCCGAAGTCGAAATTCAAGCCGTCTATGCATTCCGCGTGATTCGCGACGCTGATATTGAAATCGAAGAAGACGAAGCCGGCGATTTGCTCGAGACGATTGAAGAAGGCTTACGCCAACGCCGATACGGCAACGTGGTTCGGCTTGATGTCAATCCCGGCATGCCGCAGTATATCAAGAATGTGCTCCTTGAAAACTTAGGCGTCAGCGAGCGCAAGGTTTATGAAATCCCCGGCATCTTGGGCTTAGCCAGTTTGATGGAAGTGATGAGCCTCGAGCGTCCCGACCTTAAAGATACTCCGTTCATTCCCCGCAATCCGTTCCTGAACGATGATGGCGACGATATCTTCACCACGATTCGCAAATACGATGTGCTTCTTTATCACCCCTTTGACTCGTTTCAGCCCGTCGTTGATTTAATTCACGAAGCGGCGCACGACCCCAACGTGCTAGCGATTAAGCAAACGCTCTATCGCGTCGGAAGCAAATCGCCCATCGTGCAAGCCTTGATTGAAGCGGCGGAGCGCGGCAAGCAGGTCGCCGTGCTCGTCGAGCTCAAAGCGCGCTTCGACGAGGAGAACAACATCATTTGGGCGAAAGCGTTGGAAAAAGCGGGCGCGCACGTCGTCTATGGCTTGATTGGTTTGAAGACGCACGCGAAGGTCTTGCTCATCGTGCGCAACGAAAATGGCGAAATGCGCCGCTACGTCCATCTCGGCACGGGCAATTACAATCCCTCAACGGCGAAAGTTTATACCGACTACAGCCTTTTCACGTGCGACAAGGAAATCGGGGCAGACGTCTCGGAGGTGTTCAATTATCTGACGGGCTACTCGCGCCAAAAGTCCTATCGCAAAATTTTCGTCGCGCCGTTTGGCATTCGGCAAAAAATGCTCTCGCTCATCGAGCGCGAAATCGAACAACATCAAGCGCATCAAAACGGGCGCATCGTGATGAAAATGAACGCGCTCGTCGATGAGCAAATCATCAAAACTCTGTATCGCGCCTCGCAGGCGGGCGTTAAAATCGACCTCATCGTGCGCGGCATTTGCGCACTTCGCCCCGAAGTCGCAGGCGTGAGCGAGAACATTCGCGTCATTAGCATCGTCGGGCGATTTTTGGAACACAGCCGCGCCTACTACTTCTTCAACAACGGCGACGAAGAAATCTACCTATCCAGCGCCGATATGATGCGCCGCAACCTCGACCGCCGCGTCGAGATTCTTTTCCCGATTCTCGATGCCAATCATCGCAAACAAATTAAACGAGAGTTGGAACTGATGCTCAAAGACAACCTCAAAGCCCGACGGCTCAAATCGGACCGTCGCTACGAGTTCGTTTCGCTCAACGGCAAGGCGGTCAACAGCCAACTGACTTTCTTGCAAGAGCGTTTGAACAAACTTTCATAATCTCTGCTAACCTTCAAACTCAACACTCGCTATGCGCTTTTTTCTCAAATACATCGAGCTAATCTTGACTGCGGCGGGATTGTTAGTCATTGCGTTTTTCCCATCAGTGATTTCTGACGACGCGAACCTTGTCGCTTCGCGCGCGATTACCGCGTCAATCGTTGGCGTTTTGCATGGAATTATTTTCTTCGTCATTCGTCATCGTCAAAGGCAAGTGAGAGAGGAGACCATTCGCGAAATTTCGCAGATGCTTAGAGACATCGTCAACAACCAACTTACCATCATTTCGTTGTCCGCTTCCAAAGATATGGCGGCTTCCAATGCGATAGGGCGCGTCCAAAAGGCAACGAAAGCCATCAGCGGCGCTTTGGAAAGCCTCTCGGAAGAATCGCTTTACAGTTGGAAAAGAAAGTATCAAGCGTCGACTTTGCAAGAAGCAAAATAGGTTTCATCTAACTTCATTTCACGCATTATGAGTTCACTCCGACAACAACTCGACGAAGCCATTGGCTTCATTCGCCAAAAAACCAACGACGATTATCCCATCGGTGTCATTCTCGGAACGGGCTTGGGCGGATTGGGAAAAGAAATCAACGCCGAACTCACGCTCGACTACGACGCGATTCCGCACTTTCCCGTCTCAACCGTCGAGTCGCATCACGGCAAACTCATCTTCGGAACGCTTGGGGGGAAAAAGGTCGTCGCGATGCAAGGACGCTTTCACTACTACGAAGGCTACTCGATGAAGCAAATCACCTTTCCCGTGCGCGCGATGAAATTTCTCGGCGTGAAAACGCTCTGCATTTCCAATGCGTGCGGATGCGTCAATCCGATGTATCGCAAGGGCGACATTATGATTATCGACGACCACATCAACTTTCTCGGCTCCAATCCGCTGATTGGACCGAATGACGACACGCTCGGACCGCGCTTCCCCGATATGAGCCAGCCCTATTCGCAACGCCTCATCAAACTTGCCGAAGAAGCCGCGTTGGAACTGAAAATCAAAGTTCAAAAAGGCGTGTATATCGCGATGCAAGGCTCGATGCTGGAAACGCGCGCGGAGTATCGAATGGCGCGCGTGTTAGGGGCTGATGTGGTTGGCATGTCGACCGTTCCCGAAGTGATTGCCGCAGTGCATCAAGGCACGGAAGTCTTGGGCATTTCCATCATCACGGACGAGTGTTTTCCAGAGAGTTTGAAGCCTGTGGACATCAAAGAGATTCTCGCGGTCGCAAGCGAAGCCGAGCCCAAAATGACGGCGATTTTCAAGCGCGTCATCGAGCGGCTCTGAAATCGCTCAGGTGATTATCTTCTGCTATGTTGACAAATTGGGTCGCCCCGCATCAATCGTTCAGAATTGGCTTGTCGCCGTGAGACTATGGTCATTGCCGCTCCGCAAGGGATTCAACCTCGCTCCTACACCCTCTCCTTTGACAAAGGAGAGGGGGACGATTCTGACACAGTCAGAATCGGGGGGAGAGGTTCGCGTTCTGCGCTTTGCACAAGCGTTCAACGCATCGGAAATTCAGAAACAAAAATGTTACCATAACCTAATGGTTCTAATGGCTCGTTCATTTTCAACGTTACACTCGTGTTCATAGATAGCGCAAAAATTCACGTCAAGGCAGGCGATGGCGGCAATGGCGTGATTTCGTTTCGCAGAGAAAAGTATGTTCCCAAAGGCGGACCCGATGGCGGCGACGGCGGCGACGGCGGAAGCGTTTATATCGTCGCCGATAGCAACTTAGCAACCTTGCTCGATTTTCGCTACGCGCATCACTACAAAGCCGAGCGCGGCGCACACGGACAAGGCTCACGCAAATCGGGCTTATCGGGAAACGACATCATCATTAAAGTGCCTTGTGGCACACTTATCAAAGATGCAGAAACAGGCGAAGTGATTGCCGACTTAACCAAGCACGGCGCAAACGCCCTCGTCGC
Organism: Candidatus Thermochlorobacteriaceae bacterium; assembly: GCA_029263855.1. Taxonomy (GTDB): domain Bacteria; phylum Bacteroidota; class Chlorobiia; order Chlorobiales; family Thermochlorobacteraceae; genus JANWWM01. The sequence continues at coordinate 25,070 of JAJUFC010000014.1, forward strand.
CAAAGGCGGCAAAGGCGGCAGAGGAAATCAACACTTCGCCACGCCTACCAATCGCGCTCCGCGCCACGCCGAACATGGTCAGCCCGGCGAAGAACGCACGCTCGAGCTCGAGCTCAAACTTCTCGCCGATGTTGGGCTTGTCGGATTTCCCAACGCAGGCAAATCGACCTTGATTTCGGTTTTGAGTGCCGCCAAACCCAAAATCGCGGACTATCCTTTCACCACGCTCGAACCTAATCTCGGCATTGTGCGCTATCAAGAATACAAGTCTTTCGTTATGGCGGATATTCCCGGAATCATCGAAGGAGCGTCCGAAGGCAAAGGCTTAGGCTTGAAATTTCTCAAACACATCGAGCGCACAAAAGTTTTAGCGATTCTGCTCCCTGCAAACAGTGCCGACCTTAAAGGCGAATACAAAATTCTCACAACTGAACTCAAAAAATTTAGTCCCATCTTAGCCGAAAAGCCGAAAGTCGTGGTGATTTCAAAAATGGACATCGCACCTGAGGGTTTTGTATTGCCGAAGTTTCGTGGCGTGAAAATCGTCGCAATTTCAAGCGTTGCCCAGCAAGGATTAGACGCGCTCAAAATGCTGTTGTGGGAAAAAATCCATGAAGCCACATGATTACTCGCGAAGTTACCATCGTCAATAAAGCAGGGTTGCATACGCGCCCTGCCGCCGCCCTCGTCAAACTTGCCGCAAAATTCAAATCCGACTTTTTCATTGAGAAAGACGGCATTGAAGTAAACGCAAAGTCTATCATCAGCGTGATGATGCTCGCCGCACCGAAAGGCACGAAGCTTAAACTCCGTTTTAACGGCGTTGATGAAGAAGATGCCGCGCGCGAGATTACCAAACTCTTTGAAGACGGATTCGGCGAAGTTTGACTTGAAGATGTATTTTCGCTCAAACTCAATCTGCAGTTCACATGAGCAAAACCAAAAAACACACCTCCAAACAGAAAGCCAATCAAAAACTTTGGGGTGGGAGGTTCAAAGAAGAATTGAACGCACTCGCCTTTGACTTCTCCAAGTCTATTGACCTCGATAAGCGACTCTATCACGAAGATATTGCAGGCAGTTTAGCGCATGTGGAAATGTTGGCGCAACAAGGCATCATTGCGCCGTCAGAAGCCAATCAAATTGGACGCGGTTTGCGCGAAATTGAAAAGGAAATCGACGAAGGCATTTTCAATTTCGAGAACGGTCAGGAAGACATTCACATGGCGATTGAACAGCGGCTTCATGAAAAAATCGGAAGCGTGGCGGGCAAATTGCACACGGCACGCAGTCGCAACGACCAAGTCGCTACGGACGAGCGGCTATGGCTTCGCTCCGCTATTCAAACCCTTTCAGAACAGTTGCGCCAACTTCAATGCAGTCTGCTCGCGCAAAGTCAAACACATTTTGGGGTTGTAATGCCCGGCTACACCCATTTGCAACGCGCACAGCCGATTTTGCTTTCGCATCATCTTCTTGCTTACATCGAGATGTTTGAACGCGATAAATCTCGCTTTCAGGACGCGCTTTCGCGAATGAACGTCTCGCCGCTCGGTGCGGCGGCACTTGGCGGAACGCCCATTCCGATTGACCGCCGTAAAACCGCAAAAACATTAGGCTTTTCCGACATTCTCGCCAACAGCATTGATGCCGTCAGCGACCGCGACTACATCATCGAGTTTATTTCCGCTTGTGCGATTACATCCATGCATCTTTCCCGCCTTGCCGAAGAGTGGGTGTTTTGGTCGTCGCAAGAGTTTAGTTTCATTACGATTGGCGACGCTTTCACAACGGGCAGCAGCATCATGCCGCAAAAGAAAAATCCCGACATGGCGGAACTCGTGCGCGGAAAAACGGGCAAAGTCTATGGTGCTTTGATGAACATTCTCACGACGATGAAAGGCTTGCCGCTTGCCTACAATCGCGATATGCAAGAAGATAAATCGCCAATGTTTGATGCCTTTGATACCACAAAGCAGTGTTTAGAAATCTTCGCCTCAATGATTCGTGCGACTGAATTTAACACCACCGAGATGCGTAACGCAGTCTTCCGCGATTACTCCACCGCAACTGAACTTGCCGATTATCTGGTCAGAAAAGGTATTGCGTTTCGCGAAGCACACGAGATTATTGGGAAAGTCGTGGCTTATTGCGCCGACAATCATCTTCTCTTGCCCGATTTGCATCTGAAAGTTTTGCACAATTTTTCGCCCGTCTTTGACGACGATGTGTTTGAGTTTCTCAATCCTGAAAAATCACCTTTGCGCAAAAAATCGGCAGGAAGCACTTCGCCGAAAGAAGTCAAAAAACAACTTGCCAAGTGGCAGCGTCTCCTGCGTCAAAACAAGTGAGTTTGCCTCTTTGAATTTTCTCACAAAAATTTCGTTCTTGTATTTTCATTTTTTCAACTTAATTCGCAAATCTTCGCATCATGAACGATACGCTTCTTGCGCCGCCGCTCACACTTGAAAAAGAATCTGAACTTTTCTTTCACACTTATTCGCGTCTTCCGATTGAAATTTCTCACGGCGAAGGCAACTACCTTTTCGCCAAAGATGGTCGCAAATTTCTCGATATGATTGCGGGCATCGGCGTCAATGCGCTTGGCTACGGCAACTTGCGCGTTCTGAACGCCATCACCGAACAAGCCAAAAAAGTCATTCACACCTCGAACCTCTTCATGCTCGAGCCGCAGTTCAAACTTGCCGAGAAACTGCTCGCGCTCACAGGATTTTCAAAGGTCTTTTTTTGCAACAGTGGCGCAGAAGCCAACGAAGGCGCAATGAAACTAGCTCGCAAATGGGCATCGCAATTTTCATCTGAAAAAAAACAACTGCTTTCACTGACGAATGGCTTTCACGGCAGAACCTACGGCGCGGTAACGCTGACTGCAAAAGCCAAATATCACGAAGGCTTTGAGCCACTTCTTCCCGAAACAGGCTACATCTCGTTCAACGATGCTGACGATTTAGAGCGGAAAGTCTCGGATAAAACCGCCGCCGTATTTGTTGAATATGTGCAAGGCGAGGGCGGCATTTGCGGACTTTCAGAGGCGTTTCTCAATCGCTTGAACGAGCTTCGTGCGAAACATAATTTTCTCATTGTTGCCGATGAAGTGCAGGCGGGCGTTGGCAGAACAGGAAAGTTTTTCAGTTATGAACATTTCGCCGTTTTGCCTGATGTGATATGTGCCGCAAAGCCAATTGGCGGCGGCTTGCCACTTGGCGCGATTATCGGAAATGCGCGTGTTGCGGAGGCTTTCACCAAAGGCATTCACGGCACCACTTTCGGCGGCAACCCCGTCGCATGCGCGGCAGGACTTGCGCTCATCGAGGAACTCGAAGAAAAAAATCTACTTCAACACGCAAGCGAACTGGGCGCACAATTCAAAGCCGAACTGCTCACACTTTCGCGCAAGCATATTCAAATTCGTGCTGTGCGTCAATATGGCTTGATGATTGGCATTTCCACTTCGCGCGACGCGAGTTATTACGTGCCGAAGATGCTTGAAAAAGGGATTATCGTTAACGCAACCAATACGAACGTCATTCGGCTTTTGCCGCCGCTCACGCTCACAGAGTCGGAGATGCATGATTGTGTCAAAGCCCTTGATGAAGTGTTCCGTGCCGAGTGGTTTGAGGTTTGAGCGCGAAGTATTGCGAATTCTACGCGCCGATGCGCGCCTTCAATCGCTTTAAGACGGGTTTGGGCACAAAGTCGGAAACGTCGCCGCCCAACGCCGCAACTTCACGAATGATGGACGATGTGAGGTATGTGTATTTTTCATTCGGCATTAAAAAGACCGTCGTAATGTCGGGGCAAAGATGCCGATTCATCAATGCAATTTGAAACTCGTACTCAAAATCCGCCACCTGTCGCAAGCCGCGAATAATCGCAACCGCCTCTTTTTCTCGTGCATAATCAATCAGCAATCCCGATTGAAGCGTATCGACCTTGACCGATGGATATTCTGCTACACATTCTTTAATCATTTCGGCGCGCTCTTCGGCAGAAAACATGGGCTTCTTTTGCGAATTGACCGCAACGGCGATGATGATTTCATCAAAAATGTTGCTGGCTCGCTCTAAAATGTCGATGTGTCCGTTGGTAAAGGGGTCGAAGGTTCCGGGATAAATCGCTCGCTTCATCGTTGTTTAGTTTTTTGAACGATTGACTTTCTTCACACGGGCTTTAATGATGATTTTTTTTCAGCGCGGGTCGCCGTGCTTCTTCGTAGAGCCGTTCGTAATCGCCTTCACCAATGCCCTGTTTGATATTTTCCAAGTATTGTGCAACGATATGATCATAATCGGAGTGGATTGACTCGAAGATGGCTTTTGCGGTGATGAAAAACTTGACGGCTTCTTTGGGCAAATCGCGCTCATAATAAACGCGTCCTGTGTAGAATAGTGCGATTGCCATGTTGCGCGATTGATTTTTCTTACGATAGAGTTCGAAGGCTTCGCGATATTTTTCAACGGCTTTTGAGTGCAATCCCACCTCTTCGTGAATCATTCCGAGACGCAGAAGATTGTCAGCAATTCCGCTCGTGCTATTCAGCAGTTTGCACTCTTCGATGCTTTGATTAAAGAAGTCAATCGCTTTATCGAATTCTCCCAAATCTTGATAGAGCATTCCAAGTCGGTGCATGGTTTGCGCCATGCCTTGAATGTCGGAGACTTTACGGCGCACAGCGAGGCTTTCGCGGTAGTGATTGAGGGCTTTATCATACACGCCCCAAGTGTGATAAATACAACCGATGCTGTAAAGAACCGCTGCGCGACTTGCGGCGTTGCTTGCGTGTTCGAGATGCGCAAGCACTTCGGCATAGACTTCGTAGGCTTTTTCATACTGCTTGTCGTCGAAGTAACTATGCGCGAGCACAAGCAGAATCGGCGCGTGTTCAGGCGAGGTGCGCCCCGCCAGTTCGCGAATTTCCTCGACCTGCTCCTCCAATCGCGCGATGCGCTTTTTGCGCGAGTCCGACGTTTCTTGAAAGCCCGATGCGGCATGTTCAACTTCAAGTTCAAAGAAATGTTGTTCTAATCGAAACTCAAACACGTTCGATGCGACGAGTTTCCAAAAGGTCGGAATTTTGTCGTAGGCAAGGTCGACAATGTAATTTGGAAGCCAAAACACGACGGGGACGGGCAAGCGCACGATGTCTTTGGCGAATTGGTCTAACAGCACGATAATGTGGTCAAGGGTCGGCGGCTCTTGCCCAACCGTGTCAAACACATTCACGCAAATCACATCGACTTTTTCTTTGGCGCGTTGAAGTTCTCGTTCCAGCTGCGGCATTACCGCCAAACGCGGGCTGAGATACAGTTCTCTGACCTTTACGCCTTGCGATTCGGCTAATTGGGCGAACTGCGCGATGAGTTTGAGGCGCGTAACGGGAGAATTAATTTTTACCAAGCGAACCTCGTAGCGACGCAAAACCAAATCGGTGCGTACACTCTCGAGCAGTTCCTGCGTTCTTTCTTTGAACCGTGTGTGAAGCACGTGGGTTTACCTTTGAAAAGTGTTTTTGAATTTTTTGAAACAACGTTCCGATGCTTCTCAAAAAATCCAGCCGCGATAATTTCACTCAACCGAAGTTGAGTCTAAACAGAAAGGGTTTTTGGTTCAAGTTTGCCGACCAACTTTTCGGCAATTTGCACGGCGTTTGTCGCCGCACCTTTGCGTAAGTTATCCGACACAATCCACAAATTCAAGGCGTTTTCTCGCGAAAAATCTCGTCGAATTCTGCCCACGAACACATCGTCTTTGCCGTAGGCTTCAATCGGCAACGGATACTTGCGTTCCGAAGGATTATCCACCACCGTTACTCCTTCGGCTTGTTCAAGCAATCGGAACACATCGGCAAGTTCAAACGGTTTTTCAAACTCGATATTAACCGCCTCGCTGTGTCCGCCATAAACAGGCACGCGCACCGTCGTCGGTGAAACTTCAATCGACGCATCGCCCATGATTTTCTTCGTCTCGTTTATCATCTTCATTTCCTCTTTCGTGTAGCCGTTCTCGGTGAACTCGTCAACTTGCGGCACCACATTGAAGGCAATCGGGTGAAAGTGCGCGTAAGTTTCGACTTTTTTTCCCGCGATTTCGTCTTCTAACGCTTGCAGTCCTTTTTTGCCTTTGCCCGTAACGGATTGATAGGTCGACACCACAACGCGCTTAATGCGAAACGCATCGTGAAGCGGCTTCAAGACCACGACCATTTGAATCGTCGAGCAGTTTGGATTGGCGATGAGCGGCGAAACGCTTCCTTCCGATGTAAAAATTTTTTCGGGATTGACTTCGGGAACGACGAGCGGCACGTCGGAATCCATTCGGAAGGCGGAGGAATTATCAATGACGATTGCGCCCGCGTCAGTTGCAACTTTCGCCCACACTTTGCTCACGCTCGCACCCGCCGAAAAAAGCGCGATGTCGACGCTCTCAAAAATTTCTTTGGACGGGGTTTGAACCGTATAGGCTTTGTTTTTGAACATGATTTGCTCGCCTGCCGATTTTTCAGAGGCAAGCAACACAAGGTCGCTCACAGGAAACTGGCGCGCTTCAAGAACTTGAATCATCGTGCGACCCACCAGCCCCGTCGCACCCAGAATGGCAACTCGATACATTGGCTTTGTGAAAATGATTAACTGCAATTAAAAAGTGATTAAATGTATTTCCAACCTCAACGCTGTGAACGCTTCAGTATTTTTCGCTACTTTTGAACATGCTTAATTCGCACACACTTACAAAAAAATAACGCTTTGCATACACAAATATGCCGACAAAAAAACTTTCCGCTTCCGGAAAAGAATTTCTTGCCTTCACCAAACGCTTCGAAAAGCAAGTGCGCAACGTTCCCAACTTCCCAAAGTCCGGCATCTTGTTCAAAGACATTACAACCGTTCTCAAAAACAAAAAACTTTTCAGCGAAACGGTCGAACAACTTGCCAAACAATATAAAGGTAAAAAGATTGATAAAATTGTTTCCGTTGAATCACGTGGATTTATCTTCGGCGCGGCACTTGCTTATCAACTCGGTGCAGGCTTTGTGCCAGTGCGCAAACCGAACAAACTCCCCGCTGAAAAACTGCGCGAAGAATACGCGCTCGAATACGGCACCGACGCGCTCGAAATTCACCTCGACGCCATTAAAAAAGGCGAAAAGGTCTTGATTCACGACGATGTCTTGGCAACAGGCGGCACGGCACAAGCCACCGCTAAACTCGTTGAACGCCTCGGCGGAAAACTCGTTGGCGCATGCTTTCTTATCGAGCTTTCGTTTCTCAACGGGCGCGAAAAATTGCCAAACCTCGATATCCTTTCGCTCGTCAAAGTCTCTTAATTCATTCCGAAAAAAAATCAATGCTTCTCATCGACGGCAAAGCCATTTCCGAACAAATCAAATCCGAACTCAAAACGAAAGTTGAGACTTACAAACAGCGCACAGGCAAAGTCGCGGGCTTATCGGTCATCATCGTTGGCGAAAATCCCGCCTCGCAAGTTTATGTGCGCAACAAAGCCAAATCGTGCGTTGAAATTGGCATGCGCTCCGAAGTCATCGAACTGCCCGCCACGATTGCGCAAACCGACCTTCTTAAAAACATCGACGAACTTAATCGCAATCCCGAAGTTCACGGCATCTTGGTTCAACAGCCGCTCCCGAAACACATCGACGACTTTGCGGTTACGCTTGCCATTAAACCTGAAAAAGATGTCGACGGCTTTCACCCTGAAAATGTCGGCAAACTGTGCATCGGTCGCTTGGACGAGTGCTTCGTTTCGTGCACTCCGTTTGGCGTGATTGAACTTTTCAAACGCTATCAAATTCAAACCGAAGGCAAACACTGCGTTATTGTTGGACGAAGCAACATCGTCGGCAAACCGATGGCGAATTTGATGATTCAAAAGTTGAAAGGAATGAACGCGACGGTAACGGTGTGCCACTCCGCCACGCCGAATATTTCAGACTTCACGCGGCAAGCCGACATTTTGATTGCCGCCATCGGCAAAGCAAATTTTATTTCTGCCGATATGGTGAAGCCAGGCGCGGTTGTGATTGATGTGGGAATTAATCAAATTGACGACGCTACGAAAAAATCCGGCAAGCGACTTGTCGGCGATGTTGATTTTGACGGCGTTTCAAAACTTGCATCAGCCATAACGCCTGTGCCCGGGGGCGTCGGACCGATGACGATAGCGATGCTTCTATCGAACACAATGCTCTCGTTTGAGCGACACTATCACTTGTCTTAATCTCAACCTTTCAGAATTTTTCGCACATGATTGCGCCTGTTCCAGAGCCAATATCGAGCGTTGATTCTTCAAGCCTTGCGCCGCCGCTCTCCGAAGCGTTGATTTCGCTTCGCAATTTGCGGCATAATGTTCGCGAAGTGCAAAAACTTGTTGGAAAGTTGCGCCGCATTATGGCAATCGTGAAAGCCAATGCGTATTCTCACGGCATTGATTTAATTGCGCCTGCGCTCGTCGAAGAAGGCATCAGCGATTTTGGCGTGGCAAATATCAACGAAGCCGTTCACCTTCGCGAACTTCTCAATGGATTTCCTGCGCAAATTTTAGCCTTTGCTTCTCCGCTTCTTTCACAGATTGAACTTTACATCAAGTACGAAGTTGCGCTCTGCCTTGGCGACTTCGAAACCTTGCGCCTTGCCGAAGCCCTTGCTCAAAAATTCGGAAAGCCCATCGACGTGCATTTGAAAATTGATACAGGCATGGGACGCTTAGGCGTTCTGCCTCAACATGCGCTTTCACTCGCCCAAGCCGTTGAACGCTCCGAACACTTGAACCTCAAAGCCGTTTTCACGCACTTTGCCTCGAGCGATTCCGATAAAGCCTTCACTCAAAAGCAACTTTCAACCTACATGGCATTGGTGAGCGAACTCGAGCACAGTCTTGGGCGAAGCGTTTTGAAACACGCGGCGAACAGCGGCGCGGTCATCACCGAAAAAGACGCTTATCTCGATATGGTGCGTCCGGGCGTTTTGCTCTACGGGTACACGCCGAGAACGGGCTTAAAGTCCCCGCTCTCGCTCAAACCTGTGATGCAGTTACAAGCAAAGGTTGTTTTCATCAAAACTGTTGAGCGTGGCACGAGCATTAGTTACGGTCGCAAATGGACTGCACGCAAACGCTCGCGCATTGCTACGATTGCCATTGGCTATTACGACGGCTATCATCGCAACCTTTCCAACAAAGCGAAGGTGCTCATCAACGGCAAGTTTTTTGAGCAGGTTGGCGCGGTTACGATGGACGCGATTATGGTGAATTTGGGAAACGATACGTCGGTTCAAGTCGGCGACACAGCCGTGCTTTTTGGTTGGGAAGAAGGTTGCGGCGCGAATCTATTGACCGACAAAGAAGGCACGATTGTCTATGAACTACTTTGCTCCGTTTCGCCGCGTGTGCGCCGCACCGCCGTCGAGTAGCAAAACGAAAAAGGGCGGATTGCATATCCGCCCTTCATTTCAACGCTCATCTTTCCCAATTATTTAACCAACATCATCTTCTTCGTCTGAACAAAACTGCCCGCTTGCAAGCGATAGAAATACATTCCGCTTGAAAGGTTGCTTGCGTTCAGCGCGTAATTGTAAATCCCCGCTTCTTGTCGCGCGTCGACGAGTGTTGCGACTTTCTTGCCGAGCACGTCGAAGACTTCCAACTTCACATTGCTGGCGACTGGAAGTTGGTAGCGAATCGTCGTCGTCGGGTTGAATGGGTTCGGGTAATTTTGCTCGAGCGCAAATTCAGCAGGCGGCGCGACGCGCACTTCAACGACGGGCGAATAGGCAAACGCGCCGTCAAAGTCCACTTGCTTCAAACGGTAGTAGAGCGTGCCCGAAACGCCTTCATCGACGAAGCGATATTCTTTGGCTTCGGTCGTGGTGCCGCTTCCGCGCACGAATCCGATTTTGCTGAAATTGACATTGTCTCTGCTTCGCTCAATTTCAAAGCGGTCATTGTTTCGTTCCGACGCGGTTTTCCAGACAAGTTCGACATTACTTCCTTTCGCCGTTCCAACAAAAGAAGTCAGCTCGACGGGCAGGGATTCGGTCGTAGAGCCGAGCGCGATTTCAAGCGTGAAGTCGTTTTCAGTCGTTGGCACGGGAATCGTCGCTGAAAGCAGATTGCCCAACGCCGTCGTGGCGCGCGCCACAAAGGTTCCCGAACCCAGCGTGGCTCGCGTGAAAATTCCGACGTTAGCAGGATTGACGATGCCCGACACGGGAATTTGCGACGTATTGATTTGAAGCGTGAAAGACGTCAGTTGCGCATTTTGAACGCGCACAAACCATCGATATTGAGACACGTTTCCGACAATGCCCGTCGCATTTTGAGGCGCGTCGGTGTAGCGAACGACCGTCGTCGGATTCGTTCCCGTTACGCCGCTTGCGACCAGCGTCGCCGCCGTTTGCGCGAAGTTGTATGAACCATTGGCGTTCATATTGAGCGACGCGCTCGCCGCAAATCCATTCGCTTCAAAAATCGTAACCGTGCCGCTGATTTCGTTGGTCAAGACCACCAAGCCCTTGCCACTTGGGCTTTGAGACGCGGGAATCCATAGCACTCCTTCGGGTCCTAAATCGCCAACGGCGTTCACGTTCGCCTGACTGGGCGTGATTGAAAAGTTGCGGTTATTGACATAATCCACGAAGTAAGGCGCGGTTGGGTTGGTGATGTTGTAAGTCATCACGCCGCCGATGCGCTCCAAGCCGATGAACGCATAAAGGCTATCGCCGATGCGCGCCACTTTGACGTCTTCGGGTTCGGGTCCCTTGTCATCGCTACGATTCTTTTTGGTGTTGTTGGAATTGCTCGCGTTGAAATTTTGCGGGAAGCGTTGGGCAGTGATTTGCTCAAATTGGTCGCCGCTATCCCACACGAGCGTGCCGTTATCGCTCCAAATTGTAAATGAGCGAGAGCCTATCGTATAGATTGCGGTGCGCGCGCCGCTGGCGTTGGTGTCGCCGATTGCCGTCGTTACGTTGAGCCGTCCGAGATTGTTGTTGTTTTTGAGCGTTGAGGCGTTGGGAAACACCGTCGTATCCAAACGATAATTCGCATTGCCCAAACGAATCAACTCCGCAAAGCCGTCATACTCTCTCGCGTCGCCTTCGTTGGCGGAAATGACATACTTTTGTCCGCCTTGCGTAAATGTTGCAATGCCGTCGGGTTGATACAAGCCGCGCACGGGCCAAGTGGCGATGTTGATGTTGCCGCCATTTTGGTCGCTCGCGTCCAACCCATTGCCCGCAACGCTATGATCTTTGAATCCCAATCCTTTTATCGCAATCACCGATGCCGTGCTGATGCGAATCAAAACAAGCGCGTTGTTTTCTTGGCAAGCGACAAACGCCGTATCGCCAAGCACGCTGATGTATTCTGGCTCCAAATCTTTCGCGACCGTCGCTCCTGGTCCGTAGATTCTCACGTTTGCGGGCAGTTCGCCATTGCGCGGTCCGCCGACGTTGAAATCGGAAAAGCCAACGGTCTGAACTTGGCTGTTGGACAAATTGGAGAGATTGAGCGTAACGATGCTGACCGAACCTTCGGGGTCGTTGTTGCCCGGCAGGTAGTTGTTTGGTTCTCCCTCGTTTGCGGTCAAAACCTTCGTTCCATCTCCGTTGAAGGTAACCATATCAGGAAGCGCGCCGACGGTAACGAAGCCTTGTAGTTGCCCACCCGCGTTGAAGAAATATACCCGTCCGGGATTCTGCTTCACGGGCGCTTCAGCCGCGACGGCTACGATTCCGTTTCGAACAGCGACGCTGTTTGGCAAGAAGCCATCAGGAATGCTAATTGGCGAAAAGGATTCTAAAACAGGATTGTAGGGATTGGAAATGTTCAAGACGACGACTCTGCCGTTTTGCGCTTCAATAAAAAACAAGCGTTGCGTCGCTGGGTCGTGCGCGGCGATTTCCGCGCCGCCTGCGTCATAAATGCCCGTTCGATACGTGCTAATCGGCGACAAGCGCAGTTGCGCCATCGCGCCGCTTGCCAGCAAAGTTAGCAACGCGCCCAAGATGATGTTGCGAAGTTTCATAATGGAGTTTTGGTTTTAAGAATTGACAGTTTAACTACGAAGCTTGAAATTAGATTGGCAACATTAAGGGAGCGTTAAACTGTCGTTAAGCAAGCGTCAAATCGCGAAGGAAAGATTCGCGCGCCGTTTAGTCGTAATGAGGGCGCGCACGATAAGGAATTGGGTCTTCGATTCCGACGGTCTGAAAGGCGCGCAATCGCAACGCGCAACTGTCGCAGACGCCGCACGCGACGTCGTTCTTTTGATAACACGACCACGAGAGTTCAAACGGCGCGCCAAGTTCCAGACCAAGTTTGACAATCGCCGATTTTTTCATTTCAATCACGGGCGTGATGATTTGAATGTCCGTCGTCGGCTTCGTGCCAAGTTTTATCATTTGATTGAACGCGGCGTAAAATTCTTTTCGGCAATCAGGATAGCCTGACGAATCCTCTTCGACCGCACCGATGAAAATTCGATTCGCGCCAATCACTTCCGCCCAACTGACCGCTATCGAGAGAATGTTCGCGTTTCGGAACGGCACGTAACTCGTCGGAATCTCTTTTGAATGAATGTTGGCTTTGCTGACTTCAATCGCTTTGTCGGTGAGCGACGAGCCGCCAATGCGCGAAAGGTGCGTAACATCGACGACGAGTTTTTCTGTGATGCCGTAGTGCGCCGCGATGCGCTCAAAACATTCCAACTCTTTGCGCTCGGTGCGCTGTCCGTAGTTGAGATGCAGGGCGGCGAGGTCGTATCCATCGCGCTTGGCAATCGCTGTTGAAATGAGGCTATCCATGCCGCCGCTGATGAGAACAATCGCTTTCATTTCGGTTATTGATGACTTTCAAAGAGTGAAACGGTTTGAGGAAATTCTTTTTCAAATCCTGTCTTCAAAAATTCTGAAAGAAACGGGGGATAGAGCACGTAATCGCTCAAACGCGCCAGCGGAAGCCAGTTGGATTCAACGATGAGTTGATGTTCGCCAAATTCGGGGTCGCGTCCCGTTTTGAGCGTTCCGCCCGTAATCGCGCCATAAAAGCAAATCGTGACGGAGTGATGCAACGCGGATTCTTTGGGCGCGCCAAACGGAAAAATCAACTCTTTGATGAACGCCAATCGTCCGACTTCGCAAGCGTAGCCTGTTTCTTCCATCACCTCGCGTTCAAGGGCTTGTGTGAGGGTTTCGCCGTAATCCACTCCGCCACCGGGCAATATCCACGACTCTTCGGGAAAGTGAACGCTGTTTGCGAATCGCCGATGCTTGACGAGCAACGCTTTTTCATCTTGAATGAAGATGCCGCACACGCGCAATCGCGGCGAAGGCTGTTTCATTGGTTCAAACGAGAAGGTTAATCATACTTGTAAAATCCGCGTCCCGACTTGCGCCCCAAGTAACCCGCCGCCACCATATTTTTGAGCAACGGCGACGGACGATACTTCGAGTCGTTGAAACCTTCGTAAAGCACTTCCATAATCGCAAGGCAGACGTCAAGCCCGATGAAATCGGCGAGCGTGAGCGGACCCATCGGGTGTGCCATTCCGAGTTTCATAATTTCGTCAATCGCTTCGGGCGTGGCGACTTGTTCATAGACGCATTGAATCGCCTCGTTAATCATCGGCATCAAAACGCGGTTCGAGACAAATCCCGGATAATCGTTGCAACTGACGGGCGTTTTGCCAATCGCTTTCGCCGTCGATTCAATCGTTTGAAACGTCTCGTCCGACGTTTGCAAGGCGCGAATCACCTCGACCAACTTCATCACGGGAACAGGGTTCATGAAATGCATGCCGATAACTTGTGCAGGACGCTTGGTCGTTGCGGCAAGTTTCGTGAGCGAAATCGAGCTCGTGTTCGAGGCGAGAATCGCCGACGGCTTGCACTGTTCGTCAAGCGTTTTGAAAATGGATTTTTTGAGTTCGAGATTTTCATTGACGGCTTCAACGACTAAATCAACATCCTTGACTGAACCACTTAAATCAGTTGTCGGCGTGATGTGTTTGAGCGTTTCCGCTTTTTGCGCGTCCGTCAAAACGCCCTTCTTGACCTGCCGCTCCAAGTTCGCGGAAATGGTTTGCATCGCTTTGTCCAAAAATTCTTGTTTGATATCGATGAGCGTTACGGGAAATCCATATTGCGCGAAGACGTGCGCGATGCCGTTGCCCATCGTTCCGCCGCCGATGACGGCGATTTGTTGAATCGTCATAGTGATAATTCGGAAAGAATGTTTTTGAAGATGATGACAAAGATAGCGAAGAATGGTTTTGATTTTAGGATTAGTATTCCACCAAAAAGCGCGCCGTGAAAAAACTTTGCGACGCGCTTCCGCCGCGCGTAACGAAGGTTTGCCGTTGATAGCCGTAACGCGCTTCGAAGCTCAAATTCCGAATCGGCTCGACGCGCACGTTGAGCGCGAACACGTCGCTATCGACGCGCTCTCCATCAAGGAACGGCGCGATTGGGCTGACCTGAAAAATCTCGTAAGGGCGAAGCAAATCGCCGCCGACATTGCGAATCAAAATTCCGTTTTCATCGACGATGTTGTTGCCTCTGCGAATTTTGCGATACTCGATGCTTGGGCGTAGCCAATCCGTCGGGTTGTAAGCCAGTTTGAGAAATATCTCGTCGGCATTCGCGCCAATCGGATGCCCAAGCCCAACGCCCCACGCCGAATACGAATTGCGCGAATCGAAGTGCGTATAGGTATAAGGACGAACCCGCGAGTATTCAGCGACAAACGAAAGGTTTTTCAGCGTCAAAAATTCATACCAAAACATTCCCACTTGAAACGCATACTTGTTTCGTTCCGAGTTCAAGTTTGAGAAGTCCAAATTTTCATCGAGGAAAAACGAGGCTTGAAACTCGATGTTTTTGAGAAAGTGCGTTTGAATGTCGAAGAACATCGCCGCGTTGTCTCGGTCTTGAAGCGAATGTTCGGCGAACTTGTAGAATTGAAACGGATTGAGATAAGCGAGGTCGAAGCGTCCGTGATAGACCGCCACTACGCCGATTCCGACGGCGAACCAATCAGGCACGAGCACGCGCAGGCGTTGCGCCGAAAAATACTTCGTGTATCGCTCTTGGCGCGGAACGATTCGCCCAAGAGTATCCAAAAAATTGCCCGACGTCGAAGCGTGAATGGAGGTAAAGGAAATGCGTTTGTAATTGATGCCGAAACGAATCGCGTCAAGGTCTTGATGATTGCCCGATAGGGTAAGGCTCGCGCTGTAACCCAAACCGTAGCGCAGTTTTTCGCGTCCGAGTTGTGCGTAAATCATCACGTCTTCTTTTGGTTCAAATTGATAGCGCAAGAAGCCGTCGGTGAAGTCGATGCTTGGCGTGCCGTCGATGTTTTCAAGGTATTTGAAGTTGTAGCGGAAGTCGGGGCGCGTGAGAAGCATCGTTTGTCGATTGCCAAGCGTCGCGCCTTTGACGAAAGAGAGGCTGTAACCGAAATACTCGAAGAGCGTTCCGCGAAAGCGAAATCCGCCTTGCGCGATGAAGGCATCGTTGCGCGAGCGGTCTGCGGTGAAATCCAATTCTCCAAACAATTCAATGAACAAGCGGTTCTCGCCGTCGCGCGCGTAGAAGAGCGTTTTTTCTTTGTCGCCGAAGGCTTCGCGAAAGTGCATAGGCGGCGAATCCGTCGTCCCGAAAAAGTATGTATAACTTTCGCTATGCTCTTCGGGATTCTCGAAGGTGCGTTGAAAGCGTTTGGTCAATTTCTTTTCGGTTTCGGAAAGGTCGCTCCAACGCGATTCAATCGTTTTGAGATGTCTGATGATTTCGGCGCGAGAGAGGGTCAAAACGTCGTCGCGATAATCGAGCAGAATTTTTTTGACGCGCATTTCTTTGAGAAACTCGTAGATGTTTTGCGCGTGAAAGTTCGCGTTGAGCGGCACGGTTTCCACTTGCGCCAAAAGGTCGAGCGACGAGAGCCACCACAGGCTAACGAGCGCAAGTCGCTTCAAGAAAGTCGCTGTATTTTTCATCGATGAATGTTTTGATGCTTTCCGCGAAAATGGCGCGGCTGAATCGCTCGGCGTTTCGGCGAATCTCGGCGCAATCTAATTCCATCGTCTCAAATTCTTTGACGGCTTGAATCAAACTTTGGGCGGTTTGTCGCTCAAACAGAACGCCGGTTTTGCCATCAATGACCGTTTCGCTCGCGCCGCCTTTTCCAAACGCGATGACAGGCGTGCCGCATGCTTGCGCTTCAACGATGGTGATTCCGAAATCCTCTTCTGCCGCATAAACAAAGGCTTTGGCGGATTCAAGGTAACTTTTGAGCGATTCAAACGGTTGAAATCCAATTACCTCAATGTTGCGCGTCGCGTTCTTCAAAATGGATTTGTCGCCCTCGCCGATAAGCACGAGTTTTTTGTCGGGCATTTGCGAGAAGGCTTCAATAATCACATCGACTTTTTTGTATGGCACGAAGCGCGCAACTGCGAGATAAAACGAATCCTTCTTCTCGCGAAGCGAAAATTTCTCGACATCAACGGGCGGGTAAATCACGCTCGCGTCGCGATTGTAAATGCGCTTGACGCGCCGCGCGATGTAATGCGAATTGGCAATGAACGCATCGACGCGATTGACGCTCGAGACGTCCCACAGTCGCAAGTAGTGAAGCATCGCTTTGGCAATCAGTCCTTTCAAGCCCTTGTCCAACTTTGCCTCGCGCAGATACTCGTGATAAAAATCCCACGCATAGCGCATCGGCGAATGGCAGTAGCAAATGTGCAGTTGATTCTGGTGCGTGAGCACGCCTTTGGCGACGGCGTGATGGCTTGAAATCACGACATCGTATTGCGACAAATCAAATTGCTCAATCGCAAGCGGCATTAGGGGCAAATAACTTCGGAACGAGGTTTTGGCGAAAGGCAACTTCTGAATGAAACTTGTTTTGGCGCGTTTGCCGTGAACGAGCGCGCGCTCGTCGTCGTTGAAAAAATCCACGAGCGTGAAGAGGTCGGCGTTTGGATAAAGCGCGAGCAACTCGCCAACGACTTTTTCCGAGCCAGCAATGATAGAAAGCCATTCGTGGACGAGGGCAAGTTTGTATGATTGGGCGTTCACAGCAGTTCTTTGAGTTTGTTGAATGTCGCCTCACCTGTGAATTGCCAACGAAATTGTTGTGCTCGGTTGATTCCTTTTTGAGAGAGCGATAATGCTATTGATGAATCTTGAAGAAGTTGCTTCATGGCTTTCGCAATTTCCTCGGTTTGATAAGGATTAACGAGCAACGCCGCTTCGCCGACAATTTCAGGGAGCGAAGATAAATTTGATGTAATTACTGGCGTTCCGCACGCCATTGCTTCCAAAACAGGCAAGCCGAATCCTTCCCATAAACTTGGGAACACCATTGCACTCGCCCCACTGATGATTTTTGGCAACTCTTGATATGGAACATAATCCAGAAAGCGAATCCGCGACGCCTGCGGCTTGGAGTTGGCAAATGCTTGAAGCGGCGGATAATAAACGGAATCTTTCTTGCCAACAAGCCATAGTTCAATCGGCTCTTCCCCATCAATCATGCAGAAGGCATCAATCACGCGAAACAAATTTTTATTGACGTCAGGGCGACCAAGATAGAGAAAATACTTCGCGTCGCTTTCTTTCGGCATCGGTCGAAAGTGTTCATGGTCAAAGCCTAAGTGCGTAACAGTGATTTTAGATTTATTCACGCCGTAAAATTTCACTGCATCTTGCGCCGTTGAATGTGAGTTACAGAAAATATGAATCGCGCGCTTTGCCACGAGCGGCAAAACAAACTTGTGATACGACGGCGAAAATTTCAACGGTTTTCCGAATCGCAAAGGAATAGAATCGTGAATCGTGATTACACTGCGCACGCTCGGCGCGATTGGGGCTTCAATCACCGGCGAAAAAAGAAGCGATGCACCTAAATGCTTGTAGACTCGCGGCAACTCTAACTGCGTCCATCGCAATCGCCGAACATGACCTTTCCACTGATATAAGGAAGAGAGCGATTCAGAAATAGGGTAACACTCAAAGTCAGGAAACTTGACTGCGGTTAGCAAAATTGGATTCAGCGGTTTGAGATACGGGAGAAGATTTTTAGCATAAACTTCTAATCCTGATTCGTTAGGGTTGTAGTACGACAAGTTAACTAACAGTCTTTTCATGCGGGAATGTCATTGAAGGATTAAAGAGCAAACATGACAGAACTTTGAATCGATAGAACTCACCTTTGAATAGTCGTTTGGCAAGGTTGAGTAGAAATCCGATGTAAATGAAGACAATGTTAAGCGGTGAGCCAAATTTGCGCGTGAAGAGCAGTTTATTGCGAAGCCAATAGAATTGGGAGAAGAATGATGATTGTGTATGTGCATTTGCGCCAATCGTTGCGCCCTCTTTGTGATAGATGAGAGCTTTCCACTCGTAATCCAAGAGCCAGCCTTTTCGCCGTCCCCGTTCCGCCCAGTCTTGTTCTTCAAAGTAGATGAAGTAATCTTCGTTCATCAATCCGACATCTTGCACGAAGGCTTTTGGTAAAAAGATTGATGCGCCAATAATGAGGTCTAAATCGGGTTGAGGGCAATCGTATTGTCCGCTGTCGAGTTCGCCATTGCCGCGCATTTGGGCGTGAGCCGTCCAACGATTATAGGTTGCGCCACCTGCGCATTGTAATCGGCTTGGCATGTGATAGTATCGGATTTTCGCGCCGAGCATTCCGATTTTCTCGTCGCGCTTTTCCAAGTGCTCTACAAGCATGCGGAGCGTATCGGGCATCACAAGCGTATCATTGTTCAAAATCCAAAGGTAATCGCAATTTAGTTTTTGAAGAGCATAGCGTAGTGCGATGTTGTTGCCCGCCGCAAAGCCGCGATTGTGAGAGGATTGAATGAAGATGAGTCGCTCGTCATCTATTTTTCCAAAAGTCAGTTCGGCTTCGCGTTCGGAATACAGTTTGAAGGCTATCGGTTTCGGAACGGGCGGCATTACAAGATGAACAAGATGCGCAATCGGCGTTTCGCTCAACCTCTCTTTTCCCAACGCCCATGCTTGCAGATGCTCTATCGATTGATTTTGCGAATCGTTATCGACGACAATCACCGTAAAGGAGGGATAAGCGTGTTTGAATAAACTTTCTAAACACGCCATTGTGTCTTGCCATCGTTTGTAATTGACCAGAATGATGTAGACGTGCTTCACGGCTTTGCTTAATCAGGTCAGGTTTGAAAAAGACGAAATCCGATTCGGCGTGCAAACAAAAACATCATCAGCAATAGCGTCAGTTGAGAAGCAATAAATGCGAGTGTTGCTCCAACTTCTTTGAGGGTGCCCAGTGTTAGAAGTCCGACGATAATCGACACGACGCCGCTCGTAAAAACAGCCACAGAAAACTCGCGCTTACGATTGAAGTTCAGCAAAATTTGCATACCGTAAATATTATCCCAAAAGAGCACGAGCGGCAAGAACGCCATGAGTTGAATTAGAAATGCAGATGTTGGGAGCGAGCGTGGGGCAATCACTTCACAGATAAACGGCGCGATGAGCACCAGAAAAATTCCAAGCAAGAGCAGTGTTATCGTTCCGAGCAATGCGATGCGTCGCAAGAAGAATTTCGCTTCTTCAATCGAGGCAGAAAATAACGCACTTACACGAGGATATATCGCCTGTGCCGCAACCAATGGAAGCGACATTGCCGCACGAATCACTTTTTCTGCCACTGTGAAATAGCCAACGCTTTCCATCGGCGCAAATAAGCCCAATAAAAACATATTCGTGTTCGTGTAAAGCGTTGCCGAGAGCATGGATAAAAAAATCGTCCAACTGTTTTTAAGCCGTTCAATCGCTTCACGCATTGAGGAAAATTCCAGTCGGAGGTGTTGAAGATGATACATTTTCAAAAGCCCAATCCACCCGCCCAGAAACACAGGCATCGCTTGAAACGCACCGGCAAGCAAAAGGTCGTCTTCGTTTCTGACAAAGGCAATAGTGCCCAGCGCGGCACTCACCCGAAGCCCAATCTGCACGAGGCTGATCCACTGCATTGATTCCATGCCTTGAAAATACCACATCGGCAGCAGGCTTTCTCCAACCACCTGAAGACTGACAACGCAAACAAGCCAGACGTTTGTGCGCAGTTCTCCAACAAGAAGTGTTACTGAAATTATCAACAAGAATGCCAAAGCCAGAAGCAAAAGTCGCGCTGCTAGTGTAGAGCGAATCAGCACGGATATTTCGGTAGGATTATTTCGCGAAATCGCAATCTCTTTTGTGATGTCTAAATTAAACCCGTAAATCACAAGCGTTGAGAAATACTGCACAAACGCCGTGCAAAACGCCAACTTTCCCAACTGCTCCATTCCTAATGCACGTGTTAAAAATGGAAAGACGACAAGCGGCAAAAGCAACTGCGTGGCTTGCACTGCACCAAGCGAGAAAAAGTTTCGCCATATCCCTCGATACTCGCGCAAAAAATCTCCAAATGTTGCCATTATGTCTCTGCAAATATTTTCTTTGTCGTAGGCAAATTTGCTTGATGAAGAAGCGAAACAGCGCACCCGATAACGAGCCAAATCATCACAGCCGTTGTTGTCCAAGTTTGAACGTCAAAGTTGAAACTATTGACGAACAAAATGAAAATTGACATCGAGAGATATGTGGCAATATCGCGAATGAGCAACTGTTCTTTCTGACGTTGAAGTGTAAAGAGTTTGACTAAAATCAGAACAAAAATGCTCAAATAAACGATACCTGTTAAGGCTCCGAACATTGCACTTGCAAAGAGATAAGAGTTGTCGATTACTGCCACGTTCATCGGGTCTAATGGATTTTTATATTGCTTGTAAAGCACAGCAATATCGATGTGCGAGGCACCAAAAATGGGATAGTCTTGTATGATTCGATAAACACTATCATACATCGCGAGTCGGTGCAGAAACGAGGGGTCGTTTAAGATAAACTCGAGCGAAAAGGTTGTTAGTCGCGCTTGCAGTTCGGGGAGAAATGAAAGTAGCGTGGTTAGAATTAAAAACGCACTCAATAGGAAAACGCTCGTCAGCACAAGATACTTGGGGCGGCGCAAGGCTAAAAAAGAAAACGCAAGCAAGGTCGAGAGCCACGCACCACGCGAGAAACTTAAAATCAAGCCTATCACATGAAAAGCAAGCGCAATTAGCAATCCAAAGCGTTGGACTTTATCTTTCGCTGTTGAGAGCGCGAGAATTGTAATTGGAAACGCAACCGCTAAAAGAAATCCATTCGGCACAGGATGTCCTTGAAATCCATATGTGCGCGAGAACTTCGGAGAAGCATACCACCCAAAGTGAAATCGTCCGCGTTCATAAAAGAAATCGCCGAAGAACGGTAAATCGCCGAAGAAAAATTGATACAAACACACCACGCCTACAATTCCGCATAGGGTTGCAATCAAGCGAAAAAGCGGAAGGAAATCGTTTGGTGATTGTTTTGAAAAGTGATAGCGCGTGATACCAAAAACGGCGAGGCTCGGAAATACGGCTTGAATCCAAATTCCGAGAGAGAGAATAGACGGGTGAGCAAGCGTCGCAACTGTTGCGAGCGTGAAGTAAATCAGAACCGTTTTCTCGACTATGCTCAACTGCTCAATCCACTTAGGCTTTCGCAAGTATCTAAAAAAGAAAAATGCAATAATCACCCCACAAAGCCCAATAACATCAACTAAAATGAGCGTGAGATAATAAGACGGCAGAAGAAAAGCCATCACCAATAAAAAATAAACGGCATTGAACGGTGTCTTTTCCCAGAAAAAGCACAACCCGACACACACGCCCGCAAAGAGAAACATGAAGAAGACATGAGGCTCAAGCATTACCCACAGAAACACAATCCCTGCACTTATGCCAAGAAACAACAGGCTTGCAACCGACTGTTTAGCGCGAGACGGAGAGAGCGATTGCGTCGTGATGTTATCCATTCAGTTCAGTTTCCTTTCAGGGCAACGAGAAAGGTTTCTCACAGCGTTTGAGATTTTCCATTGCGAAGCGTTTGCCAGATTCGTTTCAGTCGAAGCGTTATTTGAGGAGAATCGGATTGCATTTCGCTGAAAAATTCAATCGAGATTGCAATCAAAATGGCAAGCACAAGCGCGCCGATAAACGTGCCTGCAATGATAAACAGTCGCTTTGGTTTTGATTTCCATTCAGGAACGCGCGCTTTATCTAAAACGATCAGGCTTGGTGTATCTTTGGCTTCTTGAATTTTGGCTTGTTCATATTGCGGTACCAAAAATTCTACGATTTTTGTTTGAAGCAACACATCGCGATACAAACGCAAATACGCCATTGCCACATCAGGCATTTTGTTGAAGGGAATAATGATGTCGGAGGGTAATCCGCCTATCTCGAATTTTTTTGCTTGTCGTCGTAATTCTTCAATACGGCTTTTCGCCACTTCTACCTGTGGATTTGACTCTCCGAGCGTCTTCCGTAGCACGTTATACTCGACCTCGCTTTGCACCGCACTGGCTTCAAGTTGCGCAGAGGCTTCCAAACTGGCGCGCACTTGGTCTTTGACTTCGGCGACTTTGTATTCTTTCTGAAACTGATTCAGCCGCTCTTCTGCCTCTCTTAAATCTTGCAAAGCCTGTTGGTATCGCTTCTCGATGAAGATGCGTTGATTGCGGGCGGATTCGGTCGCCAGTAGCCGATTCGTGGAATCCAACATGTGGACGATAAAATTTGCCATTTCCGCCGCTTTGACGGAATCTTGCTTATACCAAGCCGTAATCGTAATTGAGCCATCTTTGTTTTCTTTGAAAGAAATATTTTGGTCGAGTTCTTTGAGGGTATTTTTAATTGGCTCACGGGCATCTTCTTCATCAAATTCGTATTCATGAATGAGATTGAACTTCTCAATAACGGCAAGGCGAAGTCGTTCGCTTTTGAAAATCGCTTCATATCGCTCTGCGTCATCGGCTTTGCCTTTGCCCAAAAGCCCCTCGAATGCGCCACCTCCGCCTAAGAGTTTTGAGATTCCAAATAAGTCGCTTGAATTGGAAAGTAAAATTACAGACGAGGCTTGATACCAGACGGGAAGGAGAAAACTCACAGCCACCGCAATAATGGTCGCACCAATGGTTGTGATGCTGATAAACTTGCGCCACTCGACAATGATTTCCAAATATAACAACCACTGCGGCAGTGTTTCTTCGGCTGTATATCTGTTTTCTTTTGCAGATGCTGATGTTTGAACTTGAGTTTCTTGCATCGCTCTATCGTGTTACTTGGAAAATCAACACGCCCAACGTTACGATGGTAGTGAAAAGCGAAATGATGGGCGCGTATTCAGAGACGTTCTGCGCAAAGGTTTTGCGGACTTTTTTCGGCGCGATAATCCAATCGCCTGATTCGATTTCCGTCTCGCTCGGCGTTTTCCACTCGTCGCCATTGGCTTTGAGCACTTTCACGTCGCCGGTCGACTCTGTTGTTTGTCCGCCAACCGCGTTCAGATAATCTTCAATCTTCCAACCTTTGACATACTTCACATATCCCGGACGCTGAACTTGCCCGAAAACATAGATTGTTTGTTCATCTTTTGGAATCAGAATCAAGTCGCCATCTTTGAGAGAAAGGTCTTTTGCGCTTCCCTGCTCAAACATGTCCTTGAAATTGATAGAAACGTAATTTCGCCGCGCGCTATAATCGATATCGAAGGTTTGGGCTTCTTCGGGGTTCAAATTGCTGCCGCGAAGAATGCGCGCACGTTCGAAGTCTGGGTCTGTGACGGAAATTGGCTCTTTGGCGTTGGGGTCTTCGGGGCGCGGCTTGCGATAAATTCTTGCACTGCTTATCAAGGCTTTTTCCGTGAAGCCGCCCGCCAATTTTATGATTTCTTTCAAGGTCGTTTTTTCTTCTTCAATCGCAAAGTATCCAGGGAATCTCACTTCGCCTTTCAGCGTTACATTGCCAATTCGTGGGACATTTTTTTCAGGCACTTGGATTCTATCGTTGGGAAGAAGCGGAATATCTTGGGCGCGTCCTTCTAAAATTTCCGTCATATTGATGCGCTGTGTTTGAAACCCTGATGCAGTTTTGCGAACCAGTTGAACATTTTCCAAATCGGCGTTCGGCGTTGCGCCCTGTGCAATTTTGAAAAGCGTTGTGAGGCTGTCAAAAGATGAATACTCGTAGAGCGCAGGAATCTGAACCGCGCCGTAAATACCAACCTTTTCAACTTGCTCCACCGCAAGATTCGGAACACTAACAACATCGCCTTCTTGCAAGAAAGGATTCATCGTTTTATCGCCCGCCATAAAAAATCGAATTAAATCGCACTCCAAAATCTCTCCACTTTTGCGATGCACTTTGATTCGCCGAAGCGACGGACGAATCTGCGGCGCGTAGTTGGGATAAAGACGCACGGAAAGCCTATCGCTGTTGAGTTTTTCTGTTTGAAGCGTTGGCGCGAGCGTGTTGTTTTCAATCGGCGGCGCGTTTGCAAGAAGAACCGCTTTATCGACGCGGTCAACCGATGCCACCACATGCTTGCCCGGCGTGCGAATCGCACCTGTAACCGTTACCAAAAACGTGCGCGGACGCTGCAGCGTAATCGAAACCGAACTGCTTTTATACTGCCTAGAAAGTTGTGACAAAAGTTCAGGCTTAACAGAAGCCAATGTTTTGCCGCTTACCTCAATCGCGCCAACATTCGGAAGCGTGAGCGCGCCATCGGCAGAAACCGTCGCCCGAAATGTAATCGGTGTGAGCGTAAAAATGCTAATTTCAATGATATCGCCTGCACCCAACACATATTTCTCCGCATCAATCGTCTCTTCCAACGGAATGGCTTGTAACGACGCCGACGTCTGCGGCGACACCGAAGTTTTGTCTAAGAAATTTTGCTCTTGTGAAAATCCTGAGAAATAATTTTTGAGCAGTGATGAACGGCTTTCACCCGTCGCTTGTGAGGCATCGGTCTGGTCACGAAACTGTTGAAGCACGTCTTGAGCCAACCCGGTAAGCGGTGAAAAGATAAACGCAAAAACCAAGCAGTGCTTAATGAACGAAGAAATTGGCATTCGAAAAATTTGATTCAAAAATGAAGGGCGAAGATACAGAACGCCAGCGTTTCGTCCAATGAATGTTTAAGGCAACAACAACGCAAGTTTGTGGATTTTTCGCGATATAATGGCGGTGGAGTTAATGAATAGTGAAGAATTGCTTGCTTCTCGTTCATCATTACTCGTTACTCATTATTCATTAGTTTGTCATTCCGAACAGTGCAAGCAGTCCATGAACTGTTTTGCACAACATCATAAATCGTCTTACTTTTCCCTAATCATTTCCAATCAACTTGTTTCCAATCAACTTGACGACAACTCATGTGGCTCGATACTTTATTTCGTAAAACGCCCGCGCTTCCCACCAATTTAGACGAATCCGTTCATGCCTATTTTCTTCAGCCTCTTCCGAACAAAAAAACGCCGATTTGCGATTTGCGCTTCGTTGTCTTCGACACCGAAACGACCGGACTTGAAGAAAAGAAAGGAGACCGGCTGCTCTCGATTGGCGCTGTTGGCATGAAAGGCTGTCGGGTTGATTTGAACGACACGTTCTACGCCGTCGTCAATCCTGATAATCACTGCGCGCCTGCCGAGACCGTGAAAGTGCATTTCATCACGCCGTCTGAAACCGTTGCCGCACCCTCGATTGAAGAAGTCTTACCGAAATTTTTGGACTTCATTAAAGCCGATGTCTTGGTGGCGCACCACGCGCTTTTTGATATTGGCTTCATCGGCTCTGAAATGAAACGTCTTTACGGACGACCGCTCATCAATTACTTCACCGATACAGTTGAACTTGCCCACGCCGTTGACTCTGCTGAACAATCTTCGCAATACCTCTTGCTAAATCCGCACCGCATGGAAGAATATGAATTGGATAAACTCTGCGAGAAATATCACATTCCAAACGAAACACGCCATCACGCACTCGGCGATGCGTTCGTAACGGCTCAAATTGCTGCACGCGTCTTCAAGCAGTTCGATAAAATTGGAGTGAAAACCCTTCAAGATTTAATGCTTCTGCGCCGCGTTTAATTTTTCCAAAACTGCATGAATCCTGTCGAACTCATTCGCAAAAAGCGAGACGGCTACACGCTCACTGAAGAAGAAATTCGCTTTTTCTTTTCGTCCTATCAAGCAGGCAAAATTCCTGACTATCAAGTTTCGGCAATGCTAATGGCAATTTTTTTTCGCTCGCTTTCAAAAGCCGAAATGACTGCCCTCTGCAAAACGATGATTGAAAGCGGCAAGGTTGCCAATCTTTCCGCGATTCGCGCGCCGAAGGTCGATAAACACTCCACAGGCGGCGTGGGCGATAAAGCTTCGCTCATTCTTGCGCCGATTGTCGCCAGCTTTGGCGTTGCCGTGCCGATGGTTTCAGGGCGCGGACTTGGACACACAGGCGGCACGCTCGATAAACTCGAGTCCATTCCGCAGTTCAATGTCCACCTTTCCGAAAAAAAATTTCTTCGCCTGCTCCAAACACATCACTGCGCTTTGATTGGACAAACAAAGGAAATCGCGCCGCTCGATAAACTGCTCTACGCCCTTCGCGATGTAACCGCCACCGTTGAATCCATTCCGCTCATTGCTTCCAGCATTATGTCGAAGAAAATCGCGTCAGGGCTTGACGCGCTCGTGCTCGATGTCAAAACCGGTAAAGGCGCGTTCATGCAAGACTACTCGCGCTCAAAAGAATTAGCCCAAACCTTGATTCAAATCGGCGAAAGTTACGGCAAGCGCGTTCAAGCGTTCATCACATCAATGGAGGAGCCACTTGGCTACGCCGTCGGAAACTGGCTCGAAGTCAAAGAGTGTATGGAATGTTTACAAGGACGAAACGACGCACTCGTAAAGGATACGCTCGAAGTCTCGCTCACGCTTTCAGGCGCGATGCTTTGGCTCGCAAAGAAAGCCGACTCGATTCAAGACGGCATTGAACGCTCAAAATGTCAGATTGAAAACGGACAGGCTTTTCAAAAATTTTTAGACGTCGCCAAAGCACAAGGCGCAAACATCTCGCCGCTCAAAGATTTTTCAAAATATCCAACATCAAAATTCACTGAACAGGTAACGGCAAGCACGGACGGCTACATTTCCGACATCAACGCGCTGGAAGTTGGTCTTTCCGCCATCACGCTGGGCGCAGGACGCATGAAAAAGGAAGACGCGATTGAGCCAAAAGCAGGGATTCTTTTCCGAAAAAAAGTCGGCGATAAAGTGAAGAAAGGCGAAGTGATTGCTGAAGTTTTCACCGACCAAAAAAAGGCACTTGTGCCCGTCTGCGCCCGTCTTGACAAGGCAATTCAGGTGCGTGCGAAAAAGGTGATGGTAAAGTCTAAAATTTTAGAAGCGTTGTAAGGCGATTTATGCTTAAAGCGCAACTAGTTCGATTTCTCCCAACTCCATTCCCAAAAAGCGTTCGGCGACGGTTCGGAATCGTTGGGGCATATCGCTGACGAGCACGCGCGGCGATTCGGGCGTTGTGTCGGAAAGCAGCTGCTGTTGTGCAAGATAGATTTTGACTTCACGCGCAACAGATTCGGCAGAATCAATGAGTTCAACGCTTTTCCCTATCACGTCTTGAATGGTTGCTTTAAGCAATGGATAATGCGTGCACCCCAAGATGAGCGCGTCGATGCGTGAGTCGAGCAGTTCGGCGAGATATTCTTTCGCAATCAACTTTGACGCTTCGTGCGTCGCAAATCCTTCCTCGACAAGCGGCACAAAGAGCGGACATGCTTTTGCAAAAACTTGCACGTCCTTGTTCAAGCGATGCAGTTCGCGTTGGTAGGCGTAAGAGGCAATCGTGGCTTGTGTGCCGATGACGCCGATGCGCTTATGCTCACTTTTCTCAATCGCCAATTTCGCACCGGCTTTGATGACGCCTAAAACCCCAAGTTCCTTCGCCGTTTCTTGAACGGTATCGAGTGCGAGTGCAGAAACGGTATTGCAGGCAATCACAATAAGTTTCGGCTCGTAGCGAAGAAGCAGCGCTGTATCTTCGGCAGCGTATTTGCGCACGGTCGGTTCAGACTTTGTTCCGTAAGGCACGCGCGCCGTGTCGCCAAAGTAGATGATGTGTTCGTTTGGAAGCAGTTGGCGCAGTTGGCGCACGACCGTTAAGCCGCCGACGCCTGAATCAAACACGCCAATCGGGGAGTGAGATGAAATCGCGGATTGATGCGGCACGGAATTTCAGAAATGTTTGGTGTAGATGAGTTTGTCGTCGCCCACGCGATAAAAATTTTTGATGCGCGCTTCTAATTGGCAACCGATTTTCTCGTAAAAGCGGCGCGTGTTTTCGTAGTGCGGTTGAGATGATGTTTCAATCACAATGAGTTTCCCGCTTTGCCTTTGAACTTCTTTGCAAGCAAACTCAAACAGTTTCTTGCCGATGCCCTTGCCTTGTGCTTCGCGTGCGACAGCAATCCAATAAAGGTCGTAAGTCGAAAGCGTCATGGACGTTTTGCCGAAGCAGATGTAGCCTAAAACCGCACTGCCTTCAATCGCCGAGTAAATTTGATAATTTTCAGGATTGAAGCTTGTGTAAGCAAGGCACTCGTCGATGAGTTCGAGCGCGACTTCGACTTCGTCGCTTCGAAAGGCATTCGTTTCCCAAAGCAGTTTGCGAATTGGCTCTTTATGCGAGGACTGCAACGCAACGATTTGAATCATGCTTAACCGAAGTTATGCTGTTGTTCCGCCACAACTTGACCCTGCGCCTGCTGTGCATCCGTAGCAATGTTGTCGTGTTACAATTCTTCGTGTATTAAGTTTTTCTACGTCAAAATCTTTGATGTGAATCGGCGCGCCATAGCCCACTTTTAAGTCGAGCATTTGGTTGAAGTCGCAATCGTAAAGGTAGCCGTCCCAACCGATTGAAATCGTGTTCCGACACATCACGCCTTTGGCGGCGGCAGGATTGAACAGCGAGACGAGTTTCGTCATATATGCTTCATAATTTCCCGACACGAGCAAATAATCTAAGAAGCGGCTAATCGGCATGTTGGTAATTGTGTAAAGGCGATTGAACACAACGCCGTGATGCTTCGAGAGTTCGCGCTTGTAATCTTTCTCGAGCGAACTTTGATTTGGCGGCAAGAACGCACCAACAGGATTGTAGACGAGATTGAAGATTAAGCCACTTTCCTCTTTGCCGTAGCCTAATGCGTTCAAGCGTTTGATGGCTTCAATGGAGCGCGAAAAAACATCTTCGCCGCGCTGTTTATCCGTTACCGATGGCGTGTAGTGCGGGAGCGATGAAATCACCTCGATGCCGTGTTCAGCGAAAAATTCAGGCAGGTCGGTAAATCCGTTTGCAAGCAAGATTGTAAGGTTTGAGCGCACCATCACATGGCGATTAAGTTTTTTGACTTCGCCGACGAACCAACGGAAGTGTGGATTCATTTCAGGTGCGCCGCCCGTGATGTCAACCTTTGGAATGTTTGTTTTTGCTAACGCCTCCAAACACAGTTCAAAGGTTTCGCGCGTCATGATTTCACGGCGGTCGGGTCCGGCATCGACGTGGCAGTGCTTGCAGACTTGATTACAAAGTTTGCCGACATTGATTTGAAAAATCTCAATTCCTGTGGCACGCAGTTCTGCTTCGCCCGTTTGTTTGAAGAGTTTATCAAAGGCGGGCAATTTCAATCGCTCATCTATGATGCTTAACTGTTCTTCTGCCGAGGCAAGCGGGTGATGAATTGATTTCAAACTTTTCGTTGCGGTCGCCATGTGCTTACATTGAAAGTTTTTGATAGACGTTTTTCATTTGAACGCCGTGAACGAGTGCCGCGCCGCCTTTTATCGCCGCCGAAACGTGAACGGCTTCGGTCATTTGTTCAAGCGTTGCGCCTTTGGAGAGGGACTCTTGCGTGTAGGCATCGATGCAATAAGGGCACTGAACGGCGTGCGCAACGGCAAGCGCAATCAAGGCTTTTTCGCGTTCGCTTAGCGCGCCTTCGGCAAAGACTGCGCCATACCACGCAAAAAATTTATCCATCAATTCTTTATTGCCTTCGCCGACTTGGGCAAACTTGGCAAGGTCTGCGGGGTTGTAGTAGGTCTCCATAGCAAGTTTGTGTGTTTAAGAGAGGCTAAAATAATATAGACGAGATTTTTAACAAATCAATCACGACGCGCTCCCGCTCGCCTCAATTTCCAAACCGGCATCAGTCCAATTCCAACAACCACACTA
Organism: Candidatus Thermochlorobacteriaceae bacterium; assembly: GCA_029263855.1. Classification (GTDB taxonomy): domain Bacteria; phylum Bacteroidota; class Chlorobiia; order Chlorobiales; family Thermochlorobacteraceae; genus JANWWM01. The sequence continues at coordinate 55,326 of JAJUFC010000014.1, forward strand.
ACAAATATAAGGCACATTACGACGCGCAACCCGAAAGGCTTTTCGGCGAAGATGAGTTCGTTCATGGCGACAGCGGCAACAACAATCAAAACCATGATGAAGAATCGCACCATTGGATAAGGCGTTGAGTCAATCGCTCGTCTTTTGTAATGGAAATAAAACACATTGAAGAGATAGGCGGCAACGGTTGTCGCTGCTACAAGTTGTAGTGTTAGAGCGGTGTCATTCGGCGGAAAAGATAAGACCAGCGCAAGCAAAGCAAGGTTGATGAGCAGACTAAACAGTGCCGCATTGAAGAGGGCTTTCGTATCGCCTGATTTCGTCAGCGCGGCTTTGCTGAACTCTGTTGGTGCGGCAATCAAATATGCTAGCAATACGACGGGCGCGAGCGTCGCCGATGGCAAATAGGTTTGTTTGAAGAGCGAGTAGCCGAAAACTTCTATCGTCATAAAGTCGCGCACGAAAAACGATAGCACCAAAAAGACCGCCGCAAGTCCTGTTGTGTAAAGCGAAAAAATTTGCACAAAAAGCATCTCGTTTTCTTTCGGCGAATGCGACTCAACGCGCTGTGCAAAAAACGGCAAGAGTGCCGTGCGAAACGACACGTTCAAAATCGCCATCACCATTCCCAAGCGATAGCCTACGCTGTAAATTCCGCCAGCTTCTTTTGAGATGAATCGCGTTACCAAAACTTTATCGAGCGAATCGAGCAAGACCGCTAAAATGCCGTAGCCCAAAAGCGGATAGCCGAACCGCCAAAGTTTCTTTGCAAGGTCTTTGTTGAAATAGCGTTTGAACAGATTGGCATTTACAAGAAATGCAATACCAAAGGTGAACACAACGGCAACGACCTGCGCCAAAAACAAGTTGAAGACATAATTCCCTTTCGGCACAAGCCAAACCGCAACACCGATGTTGAGCGCGAGCGATGAGAGCGAAATAAATGCAAACAGCACCAGCCGATTGTCGGAGCGAATCAGCCAGAGCAAATTAAATCCGAGCGTTTCAACAAAAAGGCTAATGGCAATCAAGACGATGGAATCGGCATAATTGGAACTGCCGATGAAGAGGAGCGAAATCGGCGTCGCAAGTGCAATCATCAACAGCGACATCACAAATGCGCTCGCCGTCTGCATCGCAAAGAGTGTAGAGACGAAGTTTTGCTTCTCGGTGTGGGTTTTGGCTTCGGCGTAAAACTTGATGATGGCGGAAGGCATGCCGTATTGAAAAATCATGAGCATCACGGCATAAAACGGAAAGAGCGCGCTGTAGACGCCAAATTCATCGGGCGGAACGACGTGCGTGTAAAACGGCACAAGCAAAAAGTTCATCGCTTTTCCGAGCGTGCTGACGGCAGTGTAGACCGTTGCGGCGGTTGAAAAGCGGCGAAGCGACACGTGCGAGACGTCCGAAGTAGCGTTAGTAAATCAACATGGCATCGCCATATGCTAAAAAGCGATAGCCGGTTTTCATGGCTTGTTTGTAAGCCTTCATCAGAGTGTCGTGTCCCGCAAAAGCGGAAACAAGTATCATCGGCGTTGTTTCAGGAAGTTGAAAATTTGTAATGAGCATATCCACGACCTTGAACTCGTAAGGCGGGTAAATGAACTTGTCCGTCCAACCTTCGCCGAATTTAATGCGTCCCTCGACAGTGGCGTGCGCTTCCAGAGCGCGACAAACCGTTGTGCCGACGGCAACTACACGCCCCGACTTCTTTGACTTCACTTCGTTGATTTTCTGCGTCGTCGAGTAAGGCACATTCACATATTCTGAATCCATCTTGTGCTTTGAGATGTCTTCGACTTCAATCGGACTGAAAACGCTCCGTCCAGGGTGAAGTGTGATTGAGATAATTTCAACGCCCATGCGTTTGATTTTCGTGAGCAACTCCGTCGTGAAGTGGAGCCCTGCGGCGGGTGCAACGACTGCGCCGGGCACGCGCGCATAAACAGTTTGGTAACGCACTTTATCTTTTTCGTCAGGCTCGCGCTTGATATAGTCTGGAATTGGCATGTAGCCAATTTTTTCTACCATCTCGTAAATATCAATTTCGGGATTGAGGAAGCGAATGGTTCTGCCGCGTGATGTGGTGTTATCGACGACTTCCGCCACCAAATCTTGTGGGAAGTAAATTTTGTTTCCGACGCGAACCTTGCGCGCTGGCTCTACGAGCACGTCCCAAAGTCCCATTTGCTTATTGAGTTCGCGAAGCAAGAAGACTTCAATTTTCGCGGAGGTCTTTTCTTTGTGCCCATAAAGCCGTGCAGGAAATACTTTCGTATCGTTGAGCACCAACACATCACCTTTTTTGAGAAACTGGGTGATGTCGGAAAACTTGTGGTCAGTAATTTCTTTTTTGCGACGGTCAATCACCATCATCTTGCACTTGTCGCGAGGCTCTTTGGGAACTGAAGCAATCAAATTTTTGGGAAGGTTGTAGCGAAATTCCGATAATCTCATGTGCAACTGTTGCGGTGGTTAAGATTAGATTGAATGCGTTACTCGCGGCGAGAATCTGATTTACTCTTCGGCTTTAAAACAAGAACCAAACAAAAAGAACCGATTACGGCTAATCCAAAAAGGTTGCGAATATAAAAAGTTTTATTTTTGCCTACAAATTTTATACTAAACGCTTTACAATCATTACGGCACAAGTTATGCCTTGCCTTTGCGGCGGCTTTTCTTGTATCTTCACCTACTTTTTTATCAACTCACTTCAACTTCATGCGATTTTTTCTCGGATTGCTTCTCTCTTTGAGCAGTGCAAGCCTCTTTGCACAAGAAACGGGCTTAACCTTTTTAAGAATTGGCACGACCGCACGCGAACAAGCGATGGCAAATGTCGGAACAGCATCAGCCACAGGCGCGGCGGCAAACTATTACAACCCCGCCCGTTTGACCGACGGCGAAACATCGTCTATTCTCTTCTCACAAAATCTTTACATCTTTGACACATATAGCAGTTTCGTTGCGGCAAAGTTCAAAGGTGAAACGGCATCGTGGGGCGTTTCGCTCACATGGCTTTCTGTTCGTGATATTCCCATTCGCACCCGCGCCACCACTGAGCCTGACGGATTGTTCGATTCGCAAAACGCCGCGTTTGCCGTCTCTTACGCCCGCTCTTTCGGAAAACAACTCTCGCTCGCGCTCACTGGAAAATTCATTTACGAAAAACTTTTCATCGATGAAGCCAGTGGCTACGCTGCCGACCTTTCCGCCGTCTATCGCTTTGAAAAAAATCCGCTCACACTGGCGGCAACGATTCAAAATCTTGGCTCTATGAACGCCCTGCGCAATGAATCCACCGCACTACCCACCTTGTTTCGCGCAGGTGCCGCTTACCCTATTCCACTCGCTTCGCTTGGTGGCACACTCTTGCTTGAAAGCAATCTCGAGAGTGTTTTTTCGGGAAACGCGTTTGTGAATTTGGGCGGCGAATTCGAGTTTCGCAATCAGTTTTGGGTTCGATTCGGCTATGTCTTTGGAAACGCCTCACGCTCTCTTTCAGGCGGCATCGGCATTCGCTATGCAAATTTTAACTTTGATTATGCCTTCGTTCCCTTCTCCAATGAACTCGGAACGGCAAACCTTTTAACGCTTCAAGTTTCTTACTGATTAAACCATGAAACAAGTCGCACTTTTTTCACTTTTCTTTCTGCTTTCAGCCTGCAATCAAGAAGAATTAGAGCGATTGAAACGCGATGCCGCACAAAAACAAACCTCGCTCGATTCGCTCAAACGTGAATACGACAAGGTCAATGAATTCAAAAGCAATGTGATTCGGGACTTCGGGGAATCGGCAAACAAACTGCAAGAACGATTAGACGAAAATCGTCGCCTCGAAGCTGAACTCGTCAATAAACAAGCCATCATCGAAGAACGTAACAAGCGCATCGACACACTTCTGAACACGATTAAACTTCGCGAAGGCGAACTTCAATCGCTTCAACGCGACCTTGCTAAACAAGAATCGTTCATCAAACAACAGGAATCTCTCATCAAACAGCAACAAGCCCAACTCAAACAAAAAGACGAGCAAAACGAATCGCTCAATCAAGCCGTTTCATCGCGCGATGCAACTGTTCGCTCCCTCAACACTGCCATTTCACAGCGCGATGCCACCATTCAAAAACTGAACGCTCGCATCGCCGAACAAGACCAAACGATTCAATCGCTCCAAAAACAATCTTTGCAAAACTAATTCTTCAATATCATTTTGTCTCGAACGTGATGTCTTCGTAAATCTCGTGTAGGGCGAGCCGCTCTTTAATCCCGTGAAGTTCTACTTCGTCCGTCAGACCTGCATACTCGCGCAACACCCACTCCCCCGTCTCGCGCTTGGAATAATGCTCTACCAACACGCCTTCCGACTCCACCAACACACATTCACGAAACGATTCTATCGTCCGATACAGCCGAAACTTCTCGCCTCGGTCGTAGTTCCTTGTGCTTGCCGATAGCACCTCGACAATCACCACAGGATTTTTCAACTCCGTTTGTGCTTCGCTCAACTCTGGCTTGCCACAATACACCGACGCGTCAGGATAAGTATAAAGCCCGCTCGGCGTCGCAATGCGCATGTCGCTACTTTTGGCTGACATGATTTTCCTTTCAGGCGTTGGCGTAGCGCGACAAATACATTCTCGACGATTTGCGCGTGTCGGAATGTGCCGCCTGCCATTGCGAAAATTTCGCCGTTGTAATACTCGTGCTTCTCTTCGCTTGTGGCTTCAAGCGCAAGGTATTCTTCAAGCGAATAAATCTTCTTTGCAACTTCGGACATCGTTGTGCATTTGATTGAATTTCTTTCAAGAAACAAAAAACACTTGACGAATCAAACGAGCGAATCAAAACAAAAAGGCGGAGATGTTTGCTCCGCCTTCTTCAACTGCGTTTCGTTCATCAGCGCGTTTTAGAGTTCGCAGCTGCCTGCAACGCATGCGAGTTCTTTCGCGCCTTGTGTTTCATCGGATTCTTCATAGCAGACGATTTCTGCAAAGTCAATTTTAGGCAATGCGTTTGCAAGTTGCTCATACTTTTCTTTGCTGATAGCTTCGTAAGGCGCGAGCGCATAAACATGATTGGTGCGCGGCAAGAACGATAAGCCACCGATTATTTCCCAATTTTTGTAAAGCCAATTACCGACTTCCAACCATTCGTCGTCGCTCACGCTGACCGTAACCGATGGATTATGTTCGGTGAAATTGACTTTGACTTGTTTCCAATACTCCAACTGCTCGATTGCGGAAAGGTCGTCGCGATAGATTGCGCCGTCAGGTGCTTTTACAGGGAACTCGAGCACGTAGGTTGTGGCATCGGCATCGGTTTGTCCAACTTCGGGCTTGTATGGAAATTTTTGGTCTTTAAGCATTTTGAAGAGCGGGTCGCTTGCCGAAATTCGAATGCGGCGAATGTAATACGGCGCGTGGCGCGTGTGCATGCCCGACGCGGCATCGACGAGTTGCGACACCGTTCCCGATGGCTTCACACAAGTAATGCACGTTGAACGATTCACGCCGAATCGCTTCGCATATTCTTCGTTGACCTTGACCGCTTCGGCTTTCAAGGCACGTAGCGTTTCAGGGTTTCGGACCGCAGGCGAATCCCACTGTCCAGTGATTGAAACGCCGAGCAAGCGTTCTTCTTCGCAGTTCTTTTTCCATTCGGGCGAGAGATAGGGGAAGTTCGTGAGCGTTGATTGATATGTGCCGAGAATGGTTGCAAGGCGAATTTTGCGGCGCAAGGTTTCAGGCGTGTCTTCGGCGCGAGCGACGACTTCGGAAAGATTGCAGAACTGCTTTGAGCGCAAGATGATTTCGCCGCACGGATTTGTGCCGCAAGTCGCAAGGTAATTGGCAAAACTTTCGCGTCGGCGTTCAGGCAGTTGCTCCATAAGGGTTGAACGATTGAAGATGCCGCGCTCGCCGCTACCCGACTTAATGAGCGAGAGCCACTCATCGAGAAATTCCGAAACCGTAGGCTTTTCGTTGTAAATGGCAGAGTTATTTGCCATGCTTCGCTCTGGGTGTGAAACGTAGAACGCGCCGTCTTTGGCGTGGCGCATATCGACATCGTCCAAATCGGAAAGCGAAATCAAAGCACTGCGCCGCACGCCGCCCATTACAACGACTTCCCCGATTTTGCAAATAATGTCATGCACATCGAGCGTGTTGAGTCGCCGCCCTTGACGCTGCAAAATTCTTTCACGGCTGAACTCCATCAACGCGCGAAGCGGCTCTGGTCCTGACGCTCTGCCGCCCATCGTTTTCAATCGCGCCCCTTGTGGTCGAACTCTTGAATAATCAAACGCCACATCTTCGCCGTTGAACCATGTTTTCAAGCCAAAGACGAACGCATCTGCCCAACCTTCTTTGCTATCCTCGACCACATGCGTCGGCAATTTTTTTCCTGTTTGCTTTTTGATTTGCGGCAACTTGTGAATCGATTGTTGCTCGACCGAAAAGCCAACGCCCGTGCCGCACATCAGGATATACATAATCTCGCCGAAATCTTGCAAGGATTCAGGGGCGATGAACGAGCAGTTGTAAGCCGCCACATTGGTCTTGCGCGCCGCTTCGCCTGCACTCCACAAGAGCCGCATCGACGGCATGACTTCTTGCTTCAAAATCGCGTCTCGCACTTCGGCGTATTCGGCATCGGTGAGTTTCTCGCCCAAATTCTCACGCATAAAAGCAATGTAGCGGTCAACGGTTTCCACCCATGTTTCGCGCCGACCTTTTTCAGGAAGCCATCGCGAATAAGTGCGGTAGTAGATGAGCTCTGAAAGCGGATTGCGGAAGAAGCCTTTGCTCTCGTCGGCAAGTTTTTTGACTTCAATCGGAACGGGCTTTTTTTGATTGCGAATTTTCGCACGCTCGTTTCGGTAAAGAATATAGGCTTTGGCGGTCTTCGCCCAATTTTCCTTGATGAGCACCGTCTCTACAAGGTCTTGAATCTGCTCGACCGATGGCAGTTCAGACTCAAACTTTTGCTCGAGAATTTTGACGACCTCGTCGGAAAGGTGTTGGGCGACTTCCGCGCCAAATTCGCCGGTAGCCTGCCCTGCCTTGAAAATGGCATTCGTGATTTTGCTTTGCGCAAACGGCGCGACGCTTTTATCGCGCTTAATAACTTGAAGGAGAACAGTGGTTTTGTTTGATGCTATGGCACTCATGACTAAAATAGTTAGCGGTTGGATTGAAGACGAGAATAACGGCGGATACTACGAAATCGTTTGCAAAAAATTCGGTTGGAAATTTCCTTCGGATAACAGTAGGAATCAGCGGGCTATAATCTTCGCGTTACTTCATTACTCGTTAGTTCACTATTCCGAGCACAAGCGCGCAATCCATTCCAATGTGGATTCTTCGCTTCGTTCAGAACGACACAACTTGTCACTTCTCAATCCCCAACATCGAGAGCATCACGCAATACTCAAATGCCACTTCTTTGAGGTAATCGTAGCGACCACTTGCGCCGCTATGCCCTGCGTCCATATTGATTTTGAAGAGCACTTTGTTGTTATCGGTTTTCAGCGCGCGCAGTTTTGCCGTGTATTTGGCAGGCTCCCAATAGCCAACTTGGCTATCGTTCAGTGATGTGGTTACTAAAATGTTTGGATAATGTTTTCGCGCAAGGTTCGTGTAAGGACAATAAGATTTGATGTAATTATACTCCGCCTTGACTTTCGGATTGCCCCACTCCAAAAATTCGCCGACCGTTAGCGGCAACGATTCATCAAGCATCGTATTGACGACATCGACAAACGGAACGGCAAGGTGCGCGATGTGGCAAATATCAGGTCGCATGTTCAAGACTGCACCGATGAGCAAGCCGCCTGCACTTGCCCCTTGAATTGCCAATCGACTTGGCGACGTGTATTTTCCTTTGAAGAGATGCTCGGCACACGCGATAAAGTCGGTGAAGGTGTTTTTCTTGTTCATCATTTTGCCGCCGTCGTGCCATGCTTCGCCGAGTTCGTTTCCGCCGCGAATGTGTGCAATCGCAAATGCCACGCCACGATTAAGCAATGAAAGCCGCGAACTGCTAAACGAGGCATCAATCGCAATTCCATATGAACCGTAGCCATAAAGCAAGAGCGGCGCGTTGCCATCTCGCTGAAAGCCTTTTTTGTAGACAATTGAAATTGGAATTTTCGTGCCGTCTTGCGCCGTTGCCCAAATGCGCTCGGATTGATATGCCGATGCGTCGTAGCCGCCTACAACCTCTTGCTGTTTGAGTAAGAGCGATTCGCCTGTATTCATGTCGTATTCATAAACCGAAGACGGCGACACCAGCGATTGATAGTTGTAGCGAAATTTCGTCGTCTCAAATTCGGGATTGCTCGCGCTGTATGCCGCGTAAGTCGGTTCAGGAAAGCCGATTCGCTTTGTTTCCCCTGTCGCAAAGTTCAACACCTCAAACTGCGCCAAGCCATTTTCTCGCACCACCAGCACCATGTGTTGCGTAAATACTTCTACATCTTCAATGAGCACCGTTGCTCGATGCGCGATTCGTTCTTTCCAATTTTTTTCAGACGGATTTGACACAGGTGCCGTGAGCAGTCGGAAATTTTTAGCATTCTTGTTGGAGAGAATGTAAAACTCGCCCCCTCGATGCTCGACGCTATACTTGTGCTCCGTTTCGCGCGGGTGAATGAGTTGAAAGTCGCCCTTTGACGTCTCGCTCTTGACGAACCTGACCTCGCTTGTCGTTTTGCTTTTGATGTTGAGAAAAATAAACTGCCTATCGTGCGAGCGCGATACATAAACGCTATAGAGCGCGTCAGGCTCTTCGTAGACGAGTTCGCCCGATTCGTCGCCGATTGTCCGTCGATAAAGGCGATACGAGCGTTTCGCCTCGTCTTCCACCGTGTAAAAAAAGGTTTTGTTATCCGAAGTCCATTGAAACGAGACCACAAATCCGACATCGTCTTTGAGCAGTTCACCTGTCCTTAAATCCTTGAAGTAAAGTTTGTATTGCCGATAGCCCGTTTCATCGACCGAATAGGCGAGCAGGTTGTGGTCGTCGCTCACTTGAATCAATCCGACATCGAGATAGTCTTTGCCTTCGGCGAGGGCGTTTTCATCAAGCAGCATTTCTTCGTGGGCGTTGGGCGTGCGGCGTTTGCGGCAGAAGTAAGCATACTGTTTGCCCGCTTCGGTGCGTGTGTAGTAGTCATAATCGCCTTGCTTGGTCGGCGCGCTCATGTCGGTCTCTTTGATGCGCGCGAGCATTTCTTTGTAGAGCGATTCCTCGAAGCCTTTCAGATGTGCCGTCATCGCTTCGGTGTAGGCATTTTCCGCTTTGAGATATTCAATCGTCTGGGGGTTTTCTTTCTCGCGAAGCCATGCATAATGGTCAAGAATTTTCTCTCCGTGAAGTTCTGTGATTTTGGGAACAACTTTCGCAATTGGAGGCTCTGGCGTTTGTTGATGCGCGCCATTTGTAAAGGCAGAAAGCAAAAAGAGCATTTGGAAAATCATTTTAAGTTTTCGCGGTTTTCATTACAGCATGAAAACTAATAAATCTCTCCACAACTATCGCACATAAATTCTTATTTTCCATCAAACATCAACACTCACCTCAACATGAAAACCTTTGAGACGAAAAAACTTTACTACTCCATCGGTGAAGTGAGCAAAATTGTTGGACTTCCCGCCTACCTGCTTCGAGCGTGGGAAGATGAGTTCCCGCAACTTGCGCCGAGCCGCAATTCAAAAGGTAACCGCATCTATATGAACAAAGATATTGCAACGATTCTTTCCATCAAAAACCTCGTTTATGAGCAAGGCTACACCGCCGAGCGCGCAAAATCGTTGATGCTCAATGAGCCGAAACAAGAGATTGAAACGCAATCTCATGATGCACTCAAAGCGTATCAGCCGCCGCCTAAGTCGACGCGCGCTTCTACCATCGTTCAGCGAGAACGAAAATTGCTCTTGGAAATCAAACAGGAACTTGAAAGTCTGCTTGAACGCTTTAAGTAGGCGACCGCAAATATCATGCCGCGACATTCCCTACCCGTCATCTCGAGTGCAAACGAGGAATCCATTTTTCAGATGACACACCGATTGAATAGATTTTGCAGATAACCGCTGATGCCCTCTGTGTCGCATCGTCTCCGCTCCTCTCCTCTCCGCTGCTCATTCCCCGTTAGCACTGGATTTTTCACTCAAAATGGCTTATCGAAATTACCTTGCCGAAATACAGCGGAAACCGTAGCAAAAAATGCTTTATTTTTAGAACTTTGTGGGATTATTTCGTTTCGTTTGCGCTGCGGAAAAGAGGGAGAACATTACGAAAGGTAACGCGGAGAGGGTGGGATTCGAACCCACGGTAGCCTTGCGACTACTTCGGTTTTCGAGACCGACCGATTCAACCACTCTCGCACCTCTCCGAATATGAAAAATAAAGAGAGCCTCTCTGTTGAGGCTCTTGGATTTATTTTGAGCGGGAAACGAGGTTCGAACTCGCGACCTACACCTTGGCAAGGTGTCGCTCTACCAGCTGAGCTATTCCCGCATTGTGCCAAAGGTAACTGCAAAGATAGCGGTTTACGACGATTTGTCAAGCCCCTTGCTAAAAAATTTGTTCTCGACTTCATTTCTTTCTCAACAGTTTGCCTTCGCTCGTTGAAGTAAACATCGCATTGCGTTATATTGGTTTTTTCAATTTTTTCCGCCCGTTAAATCCATGCTCAAAGAAGTCGATACCGCCTCATCTGACCTTGCCGCTTCAGAACTTGCGTGCATCGTGGTGCGTGGCGCAAAAGTCCACAATCTCAAAAACATTGATGTCGATATTCCACGTGGCAAACTTGTGGTGATTACAGGGCTTTCAGGATCAGGCAAATCGAGCCTCGCCTTTGATACGATTTACGCCGAAGGTCAACGTCGATTTATGGAAACGCTTTCCTCTTACGCAAGGCAATTCGCAGGCTCAATGGTACGCCCCGATGTCGATTTCATCGATGGACTTTCGCCCGTTATCTCGATTGAACAAAAAACGACTTCACGCTCGCCACGCTCGACCGTCGGCACGATTACCGAGATTTATGACTTTATGCGGCTCTTGTGGACGAAAGTCGGAATCCGCTACGACCCTAAAACCAATCGCAAACTTGAAAAGCAATCCGAAGAGGATATTCTCAACGCTGTGATGGCACTTCCGACGAGCGCGAAAGTTCAGATTCTCTCGCCGCTCGTTGTCGGACGCAAAGGGCATTATCGCGAACTCTTCGAAGACCTCATGAAACGCGGCTTTGTGCGCGTGCGCGTCGATGGCGAAACCGTAGAGATGAAACACGGCATGAAACTTTCGCGCTATGAACTGCACGATATTGAACTCGTTATTGACCGCTTCGTCATTTCTCCCGAAGTCAAAGACCGCCTGAAAACAGCAATCGAACTTGCGCTTAAACTTTCCGACAACAAAGCCTCGATGATATGCGAAGTGCAAGAAGGCAATAAAAAGCGCGACCTTTATTTCAGCAAGAATTACGCCTACTCCGACGGCACAAGCGCACTGCAAGACCTCGCTCCGAACAACTTTTCGTTTAACTCGCCCTACGGCGCATGCCCAACCTGCAACGGTTTAGGCGAAATCTCCGAATTTTCCGCCGACCTCATGACGCCCAACCTCTCGCTCTCCATCGCCGAAGGTGGTTTGCTTCCGCTTGGCAAAGAAGGCAACAACAACACTTGGCAAGTCATTAAAGCCATTGCAAAAAAATATAAATTCTCGCTCGAGACGCCCCTCGAAGACCTTCCGAAAAAAGTCTATGACCTTCTGCTCTACGGCTCAAAAGATGAAACCTTTCCGATTCAATATGGCTTTGCGTCGCGCGCCTACACCTACGACGCACCATTTGGCGGCGTTGTCGAGTATGTGAAATCGATTTATGAAAGCACACAGTCGACCTCCGTGCGCGAATGGGCTGAAGGCTTTATGCAGAAACAACCCTGCCCCACTTGCAAAGGCGCACGACTCCGCGAGGAAAGCCTCTTCGTTAAAATCAATGACAAAAACATCGCCGAAGTTTCGAACTACTCGGTTGAAAACGCAAAGAAATTTTTTGAATCGCTACCTTCGAAACTTTCAGGCAGAGACCTCGCCGTTGCTACGCCGATTCTCAACGAAATCATCAAGCGACTGGGCTTCCTCATCAATGTGGGGCTAGGATATCTCACGCTTGCGCGCAGTGCCGATACCCTTTCAGGCGGCGAAGCCCAACGCATACGTCTTGCCGCACAACTCGGGTCGCAACTTACAGGCGTGCTCTACATTCTCGATGAACCCTCAATTGGACTTCATCAACGCGATAATGCTAAACTCATCGACTCCTTGCTCCAACTGCGCGACTTGGGCAATACAGTTATCGTCGTCGAGCACGATAAAGAGACGATGGAAAAAGCCGATTACATCATCGACATGGGACCGGGCGCGGGCGAATTTGGCGGACAAGCCATTGCGCAAGGCACAGCAAGCGATTTAACCGCCTCGTCTATTACGGGCAAGTATCTTTCAGGCGAACACTTCATTTCAGTTCCTTCTTCGCGACGCGAAGGCAATGGCAAATTCATTGTGATGGAAGGTTGCACTGGGCACAACCTTAAAAATGTTACGCTCAAACTGCCACTCGGAAAGTTTGTTTGTGTTACAGGCGTTTCAGGTTCGGGCAAATCGTCGCTTATCAACGAAACGCTCTATCCGATTTTAGCCAATCACTTTTATCGCTCGAAGTTGCTCACGCTTCCCTACAAAAGCATTTCAGGCATTGAGCATATCGACAAAGTTATCGATATCGACCAATCACCGATTGGCAGAACGCCACGCTCGAACCCCGCTACTTACACAGGCTTGTTTACGTTGATTCGTGATTTTTTCGCGTCGCTTCCTGAATCGCAAATTCGTGGCTACAAGGCAGGACGATTTAGTTTTAATGTCAAAGGCGGACGCTGCGAAGTGTGCGAAGGCGACGGCATGAAACGCATCGAGATGAACTTCCTTGCCGATGTGTATGTGCTCTGCGACGCATGCAAAGGCAAACGCTACAACCGCGAAACGCTTCAGGTGCATTATCGCGGCAAAAACATTACCGATGTGCTCGCCATGTCCATCGACGAAGCCACCACTTTCTTTCAAGACTTTCCACGCATGCGGCGCATTCTTGAAACCATGCAAAGCGTTGGCTTGGGCTATTTGCGGCTGGGTCAATCCTCGACGACGCTTTCAGGTGGCGAAGCGCAACGCATTAAACTTTCTACCGAACTTGCCAAAGTTCAAACCGGCAAAACGCTCTACATCTTGGACGAACCCACAACAGGACTGCACTTTCAAGACATTCAGCACTTGCTCGATGTGCTTCAACGATTGGTCGATAAAGGCAATACGGTGGTCGTGATTGAGCACAATTTAGATGTGATTAAACAAGCCGACTGGATTATCGATATGGGCTACGAAGGCGGCGCAGAAGGTGGAATGATTATCGCCGAAGGCACACCCGAAGCGATTGCAACCCACAACCGCTCGGCAACGGCTCAATTCTTGAGCAAGGAACTGCCACACGCTTAACGCTACGCCGACTTTGCGCGCTCAATAAACTGCTTCATTTTTTTGGGGTCTTTTTTGCCGATGTCGGATTCAATGCCGCTGGCAACATCAATCGCGTAAGGTCTGACGGCTCGGACGACTTCTTGAACGTTCTTTTCGTTTAATCCGCCCGCAATCACCACATAGCCATATTTTTCAACTGACGCCGTGAGTTTTTTTGCAAGCTCGATTTGAATTTGCTTGCCTGTGCCGCCGAGCATTTTTTCGTGATACGCATCAAAGAGAAAAGTATTGATGCCTGTTTTTTCATAAAACCATTTGACTTCCGAGACTTGAAATTTGGAACGAACGCGAAAGGTCTTGACGATTCTTGGCACAACTTTGAGCGTATCTTTGAGCGACATGTTTTCGTCGTGCAGTTGCGCGGTGGTAATGCTGGCGTAGTCGCAAATCTCGTTGATTTCTTTGGGAGAATCGTCAACGAAAATGCCAACGGTTTGAATAAACGATGGAAGTTTATCGATGATTTGTCGGGCTTTTCGTGGCGAGATGTATCGCAAGGAGCGTTCATAGAAGTTGAATCCGAGTGCGTCCGCGCCGAGTTCCGCCGCCAGAAGCGCGTCATCTAAATTCGTAATTCCGCAAATTTTGACCTTAACCATTCTTGTTGGATTGTTGAGCAGAGATTGAAATTTACCGAAACACATCCGAAAATGTCGCGATGCCAAGATGGCGATACACTAAAAATCCTTCACCGTATTTTGCGCCAATCATTTCGCCGAATACTCTTGCCTTTGCATCTAATCCTTCCAAAAATTCCTTGCGGCTGATGAAGGTTTCGGGCTCTTTTGAATCAGGGTTGAAGAATTGCGACTTGTAAGCCAAAATCGCCTTTCGGGATTCTTCATAAGTTTGGCTGACGTCGAGAATCACATCAGGCTCGGCAAAACGGTCTTGAATGTAGTAAAGCAAATGCTTTGGGCGGTGTGGCGTTTGGGGTTGATTGTTCCAATGCGTTTCAATCTTTTGTAAGCCCGCATAAAAACAGGCTTCTGTAATCATGTGCGAGGCGCGTATGTGGTCGGGGTGTCGCTCTTCGGGCTGTGTGGCAAAGACAACCGTCGGCTGAAAGTATCGAATGACAGAAATAATTTTGTTGCGGTTCTCGAGGGTGTTTTCAAAGGTTGTATCGCCTAAGTTCAAGTTGATTCTTTCGGTGATGCCAAGCCGTGATGCGGCTTCTTGAGCTTCGCGTTGGCGAATTTCTCTTGTGCCGCGCGTGCCTTTTTCGCCTTCGGTAAGGTCGCAAATGGCGACGGATTTTTTTTCGTGATGCAGTTTAAGCATGGTTGCGGCGCACGCCAGTTCAACATCGTCGGGGTGCGCGCCAAAGGCTAAGGCATAAACAGGATTTGAACTTCTTGATGATGGTTCGGCAGTCATTGATGTGCAGTTTTACTGCCTCAAATTTACGCTTTTCCGATTTCATTTTTTGAGCAGTTCGTCCAACAACTCACGCGCACGCAGTCGAGCGTCTTTGCCGATGAAATTTTGTCGCACGGTTTTGTAGAGTGCGGAGTCGACTTCGGTTGGCGTGTAGCCTTTCGATAAGCAAGTCCTCGCGCAAGGTGCAACAAATACAGCCGTTCTGCATCTCAACAAGTTTTTCATCGGTGCGCGAAAGTTTTGCTCCGCCTTGCTTAATCAACGCCGCATCAAATGTTGACTTCGCTCATATCGGCGACAATCACGGCAACCTTTTTGCCTTCGCGATTGGCAAGAATGTGATTGAGAAGCGTCGTTTTGCCCGCGCCCAAAAATCCTGACAAAATCGTTACTGGTAGCTTCTTTATGTGTGTGATTTTCTTAGCCATTTGGGCAAATTTTTTTGCACTTTTCCGAAAGGTAATTGTGATTTTTAAGAATTGCAAATTGTTTGCATTTTCAAAATAAGCGAAGAAGGCTTCTTCATTCAAGCCAAAATGTTTTGGAAACTTTATTCAACAAAAAAGTTTTTTCTTGCTTGATTTTTGATTCCAAAAGCCGTTTTGGGCGACTTCACTTTTCTCAAAAAGGCTTGTAAACACAAGGAGATTCGGGGCATCGAGGGTATTTTACCGATGTCAAGTTTTCACTTCAAGGAAGGAGTTTATACAATGAATAAGCAACAAATTCTGCTCGCGCTTGCCCTGCTCTACATCATCTCTCAAGCCGTTTTGCTTGCGACCGTCGGCAAAGATTTGGAGTTGATTTTAATTTCGCTCGGCGTGTTTATCGCCAGTGTCGTCGTAGTGATGATGGTCGGTGAAATTTCAATCGGTCGCCCCGTCGTAGAAAGCGTTTCGATGCGCCGCGCTGAACGCCCCAAAGCCGAACAAGAAAAAATGCTCAGCGAAGGCTACCAAATTGACGGTGAGTTCTTGAAGAAAAACCGTTTTGAATTTTCACAACATCGAGAAAAATATACTGCACCGCTTGGCTCTTCGCCTGTTGCAGACACCAACCCTGTTCATGAAAAGACACCGCAACAAAAATTGAAAGAGGGCTTAATCGCGCAATCACCGATGTTCGGCGGCATTGAAAAACTCGCGGCGATGCTTGAAAAAACAGACGACGCGAAAGTCCTTAAAATGCTCAAGCAGTTTGGCTACAAAGACATAAGCGCATCGGAAGTGCGCATCATCGTGGCTGAAATTATCAAAGGTGAAGCTGCGCCTGCTGAATCTGACCGCAGTAAAGAGGTTTATCGTATAACGACGTCGCTCAACACGGTTGATTTTTACGACTACATTAAACGCTGTATGTCGGGCAACGACATGGAATCCAAGCGCGAAGCACCGACGATTACAGGAATGGAAATTTTAGAGCAAGCCTCGGCAACGATTGAGGGCAATTCTTTACGTGCGATGGTCAGAATGCGTGGCGTTCATAAAGGCGGCGGCGTGAGAAAGTGCGATACTTGCCAATTCTACCAAACCAACGCTATGCTCTGCACAAAAATCGGATTGGAAGTCGAGCACAATGACGTTTGCGACGGGTGGACGGCGAATGTGGCATATCAAGCCTTTCGGTAAGCACCTTTCGGTAAAAATTTTCTCTGATGCCGAAAAACCTTTCGCTTGCTCAACATAAATTTTATGTGCGAGTTCGTCGCGAAAAAAAAGTACGCGACGCTGAACGGCTTTTCATCGCTGAAGGCACACGCACCATCTCGGAATTACTTACAGCCACTCCACAATCGCTTCTCGCGCTTATTCAAACTGAACATTCTGACTTTCCAACAGTTCCAAGCGAAAAAGTTTTCATCGCTTCTTCAAAGCAATTTTCCGCGCTCTGCGATACCGAACATTCACAAGGCGTGATTGGCATTTTTGAGCAACCGACTGTTTCGCCTCAAACTCTTTTCAAGACGCTTGAAGCAAAAGCCTCGTCGGTCGTGCTCGTTCTCGATGATGTGCAAGACCCGGGGAATCTTGGCACACTGATTCGCACAGCGGCGTGGTTCGATGTGGACGCCGTGATTGCAAGCGGCGGAACGGCAGATTTTTTCAATCCCAAAGTCGTGCGTTCAACGGCAGGCAGTCTTTTTGCGCTTTCGCTTTATCGGAGCGCGTCTTTGAAGGGCGACCTCGCCAGTCTACAAAAAATCGGATTCACGATTTACGGCGCGGCTATGGCAGGGGAAGATTTTCTCACGACCTCTTTTTCGGCAAAAACGGCTCTCGTTATCGGCAACGAAGCCAACGGCATTTCCGAACACGTTTGTCAGTATCTTCACAAAGAAATTACCATTACGGGCAATCGCAATAAGGTCGAATCGCTCAACGCCGCCGTTTCAGCAGGAATTTTACTCTCTCGAATTTGCCTGCACAAATAACCCTCGCAATGCTTAATTTTGACGCAACTTTTTCAGAGATAAACCTTCATTCAAATTCAACTTTATACGCATCATGAAATTGACTTGGAACGATGCCGAAGACATCGGCATCGCCTTGCAAGAAAAATATCCCAACATCGACCCGCTCACCGTGCGCTTCACGGATTTGCATCAATATGTCATCGGATTGGAAGGATTCAGCGACGACCCAAAAGCCTCAAACGAACCGAAGCTCGAGGCGATTCAAATGGCGTGGTATGAAGAATGGAAATCCAATCAGTAGTTCAACCTCTCAAACTTTTTGACTATGACGGAACGCGAAATTCAAATGAACATTCTTCGAGCGGTTAAAGCGTATCAAGATTCCAACAACGGCGCGCATATGCCGTTTGAACTGCTCTGCTCGCAAGTCGAACTTTCAAAAGAAGACGCGCAGAAGCACTTGCGCGCCCTTAAAAACACCGACTCCATTCGCTATACCCAAGACGACAAAACCTACGCGCCTTTGCTCGTCGAGATTTCGCGCAACGGCATCAATCGCTTGAAGGGCTGAAACGTTTTATCAGCATTTCGTCCGTTGTTTGCATGTCTGAAAAGCATCTTTTAGATTTGCATACTATAATTAGCATTTGATTAGCATTCTTTAAAATGGAGCAAACAGATTTATTTGGCAATCTTATGCCACAAAATGGTCGCGAAAAAGTCGTGTCAGGATATAGGATTTACGACGCAGAGCAAAAACGCCGAACAGTCAGAAACGACCTCCCAAGTCTTTATCCCGACCTTCCAGAAAAGAAGTATGATATTATTTACGCTGATCCGCCTTGGGACTATGGCGGTAAAATGCAGTTTGACAAAAGTGGCAAGAAAGATGTGAATATCAACTGGCAAAATAACATTTTCATCAGTGCCGCTAATTTCAAGTATCCCACTCTCAAAACTGAAGAAATGATGAGAATACCAATTCATGAAATAGCAAAAGACGATTGCTTATTGTTTATGTGGGTTACCAATCCGCACTTGGAACAAGGGATTGAACTGGGAAAAGCATGGGGTTTTGAATACCGAACCGTTGCATTTGTTTGGGATAAGATGAATCATAACCCGGGTCAATACACGATGTCTTACTGCGAATTGTGTTTGGTATTCAAGCGTGGTCGAATCCCCAGACCGCGTGGAGCAAGAAACGTCAAACAACTTATCCGCGTGCCAAGAGGCGAGCATAGCGAAAAACCTATTGAAGTTTTAAAGTCAATCGAGCTTATGTTTCCGACTCAAGACAAGATCGAACTTTTTGCCTGTCGCAAGTCTGATGGTTGGGATGTATGGGGATTAGACGTGAGAGAAGAATTTGAAGAACCAAACGGGCCTAATCAAGTAGGGGCTTTATCTTCGCAATGAAATGTTCAACCAACGGGTCGGCGTTTTTTGCGTTTCTCCAAAAAAAGTAGTGATCTGCGTAAATGTCATACCAAAGCGTGATTTCTCTTACCCTACATGGATCTCTGGTTATGTCTCCTAAGAAGACTGTCCAAAATGGAAGCACGTCATTGCCGATGTTGCCTTTCTGCCGTAAAATTTTCAGGAGTCCTGGCGTAAAAAATTTACATGAGCGTTCATGAGCGTTTCCTCGCCCTGCGGAGCGCGATTTTCCCTCTACCCAACCATCTTGCCGTTTGACTTCCACATAAATCGTCTTTTTCGTTTCAGCGTTATCAATCGCGTAGTCAGGGAATATGCCGTGTCGGGTAATCGGTTTGTTTGGCGTGTAAATTTCTTCGAGCGCTTGCTTGTCCAACTGCACGCCGATATAAACCTTGCTAAACTCGTTGGGTTGTTTTCTTATGCGATACTCAGTTCCTTTAAATAACTCGTTGAAACTTTCGAAAAAATCTTTTTCAGCCTCATCGGCATTGCGCATAGCACACTATGTTGCCATTTCCGGCGCAGTCTGTTCGCGCTACTTCCCATCGAGATTCATTAAATCGTTGACGCTAATGCCGAGCCCGTTCGCAATTTTCTCGATGTTGAGAAGCGTGATGTTTTTTTCCGCTCGCTCTATCATGCCGATGTATGTTCGATGCAAGTTCGCTCTAAAAGACAGTTGCTCTTGCGAAAGATTTTTCTCTTTTCGGAACTTTCTGACTCTGTCGCCGAACTTGACAAGTATGCTTCGCTTTGGCATTTTTGCTAATTTTAGTATGCAAAACTATTGCATTAGCGAAGCGATCGCAACATACTATAATTAGCATTTTTACTTCAACAAAGTAGAAGTTCTTCACGGCGCGACTACTGGCATCTTCGATAAAATCTCGTTGGCGAAATCAATCGGGCTTTGCGGATTGTTCTTCTCCGCAAGTCCGAAGATTTTTTCGGCAATCACTTCCGAGCGAAGCAGTCGCAATTTCAGTTGCGGCATATAGAGCAACGCCGCCGAAAATTCAGGTCCGCCGCAAATGATGAATGTGGCGACTTTTTTCCCGGCAAGCGTTTTGAGCAAGTTGCTTTGATTGAGCGCGCCTGAAAGATTTGGCGAGAGTTGAAGGTTGTAGATGGGCGAGCCAAGCAAGACGAGGTCAAATTCTTCCAAGAAGCCGTAATCGGCGCGCGGCGGCGTTTTGGCTTTTTCGACATAGAAACCGTTTTTAACCAAGTGTTCGCCGATGGAATCAATAATGCGGTCGGTCGAGCCGCCTGTGGAAAGAGCATCGTAAAGAATAATCGCTTTCATATTCGTGAAGTTTAGTGGTTTTCAGCTTGAACAAGTTTATCGCTTTTTTGAACGTTCTCCAATCTTCATTGATGGGGCAGAATTTGAAAAGAGAATTGCGTATCTTCGATTCCTAAAATTCACTTCGCAGAAATCACTCGTAGTATGACCGACCTCTTGCAACTACCGCTCTTACTTTCGCTCACACTTGGAGAGCGTCTCGCCTTGATGGGCGTCGTGCTCTTTGTGCTTTTAACGAGCGTGGCTTATACCGTTTATGCTGAACGCAAAATCGCCGCCGCCATTCAAAATCGCATCGGACCGAACCGCGTCGGCTTTGACCTCATTCCGCAACTCGGCTTTCTCAAAGGCTTAGCAGGACTTGGACAGCCGATTGCCGATGTACTCAAACTTCTTTTCAAAGAAGACGTTGTCCCCAGCGCCTCAAACGGATTTTATCATCTTCTCGCACCGATGATTTCGCTTTTTGCCGCACTCACGACGATTGCCGTCGTGCCTGTGGCGGCGGGGCTTGTCATTGCTGATGTTGATATTGGCGTGCTCTACATTCTTGCGATTACCTCGCTGGGCGTTTATGGGCTGACACTTGCAGGTTGGGCATCGAACTCGAAGTATTCGCTCTTGGGCGGATTGCGCTCGTCGGCGCAAATGATTAGTTACGAAATCGCGATGGGGCTTTCCGTCGTGAGCGTGGTCGTGATTGCCGATTCGCTTTCAATGACAAAGATTGTCGAATCACAAACCGCCAACCCGCTTTATTGGAATTGCTTCCGAAATTTTCTCGGATTCATTTGTTTCGTCGTCGCTTCGTTTGCCGAGTGCAATCGTGCGCCGTTCGATTTACCTGAAGCCGAACAAGAACTCGTCGGTGGATACAATACGGAATACGGCTCAATGAAATTCGCGCTCTTTTTCCTTGCCGAATATGCAAATATGATTGTTGCATCTACTGTCATTGCCACGCTCTTTCTCGGCGGCTATCAAGTGCCATTTTGGAGCGACGCACCTTGGTGGTTGCAAGTCGGCGCGTTTGTTACCAAGACGCTTTTTATGATGTTTGTCTTCATTTGGGTGCGCTGGACGATTCCACGTTTCAAATACAACCAGCTGATGGATTTGGGTTGGAGAAAACTTTTGCCGCTTGCACTTTTTAATCTTCTCTTAATTGCTATGGGCGTTTTGATTTTTGAAGCGTAAGGTTTCGGCTCAACTTTGATTCAAATACAAAAGCCCTTCACTCGGAAGGGCTTTATTTTCTATGCCTGCTATGGATTTATGGATTCACAATGCTATTCACGGCGCGCATAAATTCGGAACGGGTTGCGCTGTTGAGTAGGAACACGCCGCCAAGTTTGCTCGTAACGGTATCGGAATTGACATCTTCAACGCCACGCGATTTGACGCAATAATGCTTGGCGTGAATAAGCACCGCAATATCTTCCGTGTCCAAAATGTAGGAGAGTGCGTAAAAAATTTGTTCCGTCAGTCGCTCTTGAATTTGCGGACGCTTGGCGAAGTACTCGACAATGCGGTTGATTTTGGAAAGCCCTAAAACTTTCTTTTTGGGAATGTAAGCCACATGCGCGCGCCCATCAATGATGACGAAGTGATGCTCGCAGTTGCTTTGCACATTGATGTTTCGCTCGATGACCATTGAGCTATAGCCCATCTTGTTTTCAACCGTCGTGCATTTTGGAAAATTGCGCCAATCCAATCCGAAGAAAATTTCGTCGACATACATTTGCGCTACGCGCTTTGGTGTATCAGAGAGGCTATCGTCGGATAAATCCAAGCCGAGTGTGCGCATGATTTCGGCGAAGTTGCGCGCAATGATGGTGCGTTTTTCGTCGTCGCTCAAACCGGTATCGATTTGAGGCGTCGCAACCCCTTTTTCAATCAAGAACTGCGCGACACGTTTGCCAAGTTCGGGGTCGGTCTTTTGGCTTCGCCGAATCGGTTCATCGTCCAAATACAGGTCAGGACTTGAGCCACTGATGACGATGATTTCATCTTCATCGTGAAAGCCGTTGCCGTTTATCTTATTCGCCACGATAGACGACGAAATTGCGCTCGGATTCGAAGACTTTGATTTCATACAAGTCGATTCCTTTCAAATTAAGTTGTTTGAGTTTTTCGTTGATTACTTCCCAAAACACAACTGCAATGACTTCCGCTGTCGGCACCGTGTCACGGAACATTTCAACGTCAAAGTTGAGGTGCTTGTGGTCGACTTTGGAAATGATTTCTTCTTCAAGAATTTTTTTCAAGATTTTCAAGTCAAAGAGATAGCCCGTTTCCTTTTCCACGATTCCCGTCAAAGTTACTTCTAAATCGTAATTATGCCCGTGTCCGTAAAAGTTGTTGCAAATGTCGTAGACCTCGCAGTTTTTCTCGTCTGAGAATGTCGGATTGAAGAGGCGATGCGCGGCGTTAAAGTGGACTTTGCGCGTTACATAAACCTTGCGCGGTTTGGAGAGCACTTTATTGATTTCGCGTTGTTTGCTTGGTGCTTGCCAAATTTCTTTGGCATCAGGTGTTTGTTCTATAATGTCTATCATAAAAGTTTTACGGGTTAAAGTTTTTAGGAGCGTTTTTCGTTCCGAACCGTTTATTCTTTTTCAACGACTTGATACGCAACGAGTTTCTGTGGCGCAATGCCTTTGCACGAAGAGAGATAAAATTTGCAGTCACGGCATCCGAGTTCAACCCAATCAGGTTTGCCTTCATAGTCAAGCCAAGCGGGTGCGATTTTGCCGTTTTCTTCTTTTCGGATTCCGAAACAGTTCAGGTAACAGTCGGGCGTGTAGTTGCCCTTCTGACAGCCTCGCTCTTCGTGCCAACGGCACAGAAAGTCTTCGCAGATTCTTACATTTGGGTTCGGGTGCGGAATGGGTTTTCGGTAGCCTCGCATTTCGCGCTTGAGTGTCGTCCATGCGCGTTGGAAAATCACGGTTGAATTTCTCAAATGCCATAGCGGGTTATACCAACTGATGCCGAGCGTTTCCGCAACCAATAACCCCGTAACGGCTTTACGCGCCGATTGGTGATTTCCTGCAACGCGCAAGAGCCAATTCAGAAACTTTACTCGTATTTTTTTCATTAGGAATCTTGTCTAAACATTGCTGATAACTTTTATCCACAGTAGTTCGTTTAACCCAACGCCGACTTAACATTTTCCCAAAAGTTTCACTATGCCACCATTAACCGTTGCACGCATTGCGCTAATTCTTGTTCTCTCGCTTCTTGTGGGACTTTATGTGTATTCAAAACTGCTCAAACTCATCGCAACGCTGAATCTCAAAAATCCTAAACCAGTTCAGGTTTCGTCTGCTGTTGTGCTTTGCGCGCTGATGGCAACGCCTGCCCTCACACTCTTTTTGCGTTCAGAAATGGATTTGCGCGAACACGGCGCAATGTATGCGCTCTTCACGCTCTCGAGCATTTGGTTTATTTGGGTCGTTGGAATGATTATCGTTTTCGTTCCGATAGATGCTTTCCGTGCGGTCAAAAGATTCTTTGAACGCTTGATTAAACAGCCAGAACTTGCAAGCGCATCTGACGACGAGATAAACCTTTCACGGCGCAATTTTTTAAGCAAAACAACTGCCCTTGCCCCGCTTGCCGTTGGCTTTGGATTCCCCAGCGTGATTACCGCTTATAGCCTTGTCAACAACCGTTCCGATTACATCGTCAATTCCATGACGCTTCGTTTTCCGAATTTGCCAAACGAACTTCGTGGACTGAAAATCGCGCAGATTAGCGACATTCATTCGGGCTTGTATATGCCGCAACGCAAGATGGAAGAGATTACCGAAGTTGTTAATGCACAGTCGCCTGATTTAATCGCGCTCACAGGCGATTTCGTCTCAAGCTTTCCCGAAGAAATTGAACCGTTTGCAAAAGGCTTTCAGGGTTTGAAATCCACCTTCGGCACGTTTTCGTGTGCAGGCAACCACGACGAATGGGCAGGGATTCGCGCGATTGAATCGGCACTGAACGAGAAAAAATTGAACCTTCTGCGCAATCGCACCGAAACGCTCACGATTGACGGCGCAAAACTCAACGTGATTGGAATGGACTTCACGCGCGAAAAAAAATACTACCTTGAACGCGCACTTACTAACGCCGATAAAGAAGGATTCAATCTGCTTTTGTGCCATCACCCCGATTTCTTCACGCACGCCAAAACTTTCGGAATTGACTTGATGCTCGCAGGACACACGCACGGCGGACAAATCGCACTCGATTTCGCAGGATTTGAATTTTATCCGATTGACCTTTTCTACAAATATCCGCGTGGGCTGTTTGAAGAAGGCAACCATCAATCGCAGAAACTTTACGTCAATCTTGGCATTGGCATTACAGCGACGCCGCTTCGCACGGTTCAAGCCGAAATTGCTTTGATTACGCTTGAAAGGGCTTAATTTTCAGTAACTAATCTTTGTAAAAAGGAAACCGAAATTTTCACTTTTTACTTCACGACTATCATTTTTTTCGTTGCCGACGCACGCCCGATTTGAAGCCGATAAAAATACACGCCACTTGCTAATCGACTTGCGTTGAAGTCCACGCGGTAGGCTTCTATTTCTTGAAATCCACTCACTAACGTCGCCACTTCCCTGCCCAACACATCATAGACTTTGAGCGAGACAAATCCTGCTTCAAGCACACGGTATTCAATCGTAGTGATGGGATTGAACGGATTCGGATAGTTTTGCGAGAGTTCTAAAATCTGGGGTTCAGACGAAACAGGTTTCCCGCTTTGCAAGTCTGTTAATTGCTCGTAGAGTTGACCGCCTTGTGTGAGTGCTAAGGCACGAGCGTTGCGCCCTTCTTTTGTTGCCAAGAGTTGAATGAGTTTATCTTCGCCTTCAATCGGCAAGGTTTCTTCGCGAAAGGTTGTTCCGCCGTCAGTTGAGTTCCATACTTGTTGATTTCCGCCAACCCACACACGAGCCGTCTCACGGATTCCTGTTGCGGTTTCCAGCGGCGCATTGATGGTTGAAACGTCGCGCCACATGCCTTCGGAAAATCGTTGCAAGTAAGGCGGATTGTTGGAGGCGCGAACTCCGTTCTGTTCATCGCGAAAGAAAATTGCGCCGACATAGCCGCCGCCTGTTGATTCTTTCCGCCATGAAGTTCCCCCATCGCTTGTGGCGTAAAGGTTGCCGTTTATTGCACCACCAAAAAATCCAACAAGAGAATTAACAAAATTGATTGAGCGCGTCCAGCCGAAGTCGCCGTTGGTCAAAGGAGCGTTCGGCAGTTCGTTCCAAGTGTTGCCGCCGTCGGTTGTCTTGACGATGAGAAAGCGTGTGCGGTTTTGTGGCGCATCGCTTATGGCATAGCCTGTGTCGCGGTTTGTCATTGCAATTCCGTTCCACCACGCGCCTAAATCGCCTTGATACACCACGCTCCAACTTTTTCCGCCATCAACAGTTTTGAACAATCGTGCGGCGATTGCGCCTGATGTTGAACTTTCGCCTTCGCCGACAATCGCTGTTACCGAATCGATTGCTGAAACTGCATCAAGGTTTTGCCCTGTCGGCGTAACGCATTGCTGAAATGAAGTGCCGTCATCTGTTGAGCGAAACACACTTCCACTTTCGCCAACCAACCAAAGCGTTTTATCACTTGCAAGACTCATTGCACGAGCGCGCATGGATACAGACGAGAGAAATTCCCATGTGGAATTGGATATGCGAAGCCCTGAAAAATCGTTGTAGCCTGTAACAGCATCGCTGAACGAGAGTTTGAGCAAGCGAGGCGAGGAATCGGGCGTGCGAATCGTGAGCCGAAATACGAGCCGAAGCGTATCGTTTGTGTTTAGGCGTGGCGAGGATTGAAACGGATTGGTAATTGTAACGCCGCCGTTAAGCGATTGCAATTCAAACGAAATTGTGCTCGAGGTCGGCGCATTGTGATTGACGAGCGTAACGACAAGCGACTGCGTCAGGCTTTCGTAATCGTATTGCACAACTTCCAAGCCGGGCGTGGTGCGCGTTAAGGCTTGAAAGGCGTTGAGCCGACCTTTACCCAAAAGATTCGCATTTGCAGGAATGAGCGCATCAATCGGCTCTGCGGTTGCGCGAAGTTGTGTGCGAATCCGCGCCGCCGACCAATTCGGACGAAGCGATTTCAACAGCCCCGCCACACCAGCAGCAATCGGTGCCGACATTGAAGTGCCCGTCAGCAATCCATATTCATTCTGAAACACTGTGCTCAAAATGCCGTTACCCGCAGTGAGCACATCGAGCGCAATGCCGTAACTTGAAAATGACGAGCGTTGATTGATTAACCCGCCAAAGTGATTAACCGAGCCAACTGAAAGCACATTTTGATATGAAGCAGGATAAATGAGGTCGGTCTCCGCCGTTGTGCCGCCGTTGTTTCCCGCCGAAGCAATTACGACCACGCCTTGCGCTGTGGCAAAATTGACCACTTCATTTTCAAACGATGAAAAGCCACTTGCGCCCCAACTGCAATTCACCACCGAGGCGCCGTTTGCAACCGCATAAAGCATCGCTTCAAATCCGAAGCCGACGGCGGTTGGCTCTGCTTGTGTGCCCCCTGCTTTGAGATTCATATATCGGCAATTATAGCCCATGCCTGCTATGCCAATGCCGTTGTTGGTTTCCGCCGTTGCAATGCCTGCCACGTGTGTGCCGTGAACGAAAAAGTCTCCGCGCGGGTCGTTATCCTGCACAGGATTTGCTACTGTCCCATCTTGCCAAAAGTCCCAGCCCATCACATCATCGATGAAGCCGTTGCCGTCGTCGTCGAGGTTGTTGTTTGGAATTTCGCCTGTGTTTATCCACATCTTGTTTGCAAGGTCGGGGTGAAGGTAGTCGACACCGCTGTCGATAATGGCGATAATCACATCACGATTTCCTTGTGAAATATCCCACGCTTGAAAGAGCCTGTGATAGTCGAGGTAATTTTGCGAAGAGAACGATGTGCCGATGAGTGGGTCGTTAGGCACAACATGAAATGTGTGAATGTATTTTGGCTCAACCCACTCGAAGAGATCAAGTTTTTGAAGGCGCGATGCGATAAGCGATTCATCAAGATGTTCAGGAAAAGTAAGCGTGTAAATGCGCGAGATGGATTGCAGACTTTTCGACTCGATTTGATTTGGTGCGTTTCGTGCGGCAGTTTTTTCCAATGCGTGTAGATGCGCGGCAGTCCAAATTGGCGAAAGTTGAATTTCTTCCGAGATGCTTTTGAGTAGTCTTGTTGGAGTTTCAGTGCGAAGCGCGTTGCTCGATTTGAACTTCACCATTAGCACGCTTTTTGCAACCTGCCGTGATTGAGCCAATCCTGTTGCCGTTATCTCAATTAGCAGAATCCAAGATAGAGCAAGAAAAAATTTCATGTTCAGTTATGTTCAGCTTAGCGAGGCTTGAAGATACATTCTCGCTACCGTAGCATTAAGCCCAAAATCTCTCTGACGGCTTGAATGGCGCGCATTGGCGAATCTTTGTAATTATGTTCAAAGGTGATGTCGAGTTTCAATCGCTTTTCATTTTTGAAGACGGGGTGATACTTCTTCATTTCGTTGGATTGAATCGCATCGAGCACTTTGCCAAAAATTTCGCTTTGGTAGTATTCTGTATTGACATCGCCGTCGGGGAAAATGAAGACACATTTTTTTTCAGCGATTTCGATTCGCGACAACGAGAGTCGCATTGCTTCAACGCGCAATGTGCTAACGGCAATCAAGTTTTTGACATCGTTAGGCAGTTTTCCAAATCGGTCTTGGAGTTCGTTCTTGAATTGCTCAATCTCTTCGTGCGTAGTGGCTTTGGCAAGTTTTTCGTAGAGCGCGAAGCGTTCCGATGCCGATTCAACATAAAAACTCGGAATGAGCGCGTTGAAAAAGAAGGTAACTTCACACGGCTTCTCTGCCGATTCTTTTCGCTTCTCTGCTTCTTTGAAGAGGTTTTGAAACTCCGTTGATTTGATTTCAGCGACGGCTTCCTCGAGAATTTTTTGATACAAATCGAATCCCAAATCAAAGACAAATCCCGATTGTTCTGCGCCGAGCAAATTGCCTGCACCGCGAATATCTAAATCTCTCAGCGCGACGTTGAAGCCCGACCCCAGTTCAGTGAATTCTTCAATAGCGGCAAGGCGTTGGAGCGCGTCTTGCGTGAGTGTTGAAGGCGGCGGCGTAAAGAGATAGCAATAGGCTTTCCGGTCGCTTCGTCCAACGCGCCCGCGCAGTTGATACAAATCCGAAAGCCCGAACATATCGGCGCGGTTGATGATGATGGTATTGACATTGGAAATATCCAACCCCGATTCAATAATCGTGGTGCATATCAGCACGTTGAGTTCTTTTTGCAGAAACTCGAGCATCACTTGCTCGAGTTCTTTAGTCGGCATTTGTCCGTGTCCGATTCCGATACGCGCTTTTGGCACAAGGCGTTTGACCGTGTCGAGCATATCGCCGAGCGTGTTAATGCGATTGTTGAGAATGAAGACTTGCCCGCCGCGCCCCAACTCGCGTGATACGGCTTCTTGAAGCAGATCTTCGTCATACTCGTGCACGATGGTTTCAATCGGCTGTCGATTTTTCGGCGGCGTTGAAATAATCGAAAGGTCGCGTGCGCCCATCATTGAAAACTGCAAGGTGCGCGGAATCGGTGTGGCGGTGAGTATGAGCGTATCAACGGTCGGAAATTGTTCGCGCAGTTTTTCTTTCGCCGCAACGCCAAAGTGCTGTTCTTCATCGATGATAAACAAGCCCAAATCTTTGAACTGAATATCTTTTGAAATGATGCGATGCGTTCCGATGACGATATCGACTTCGCCCGATTTAATTCGTTCAGCAATTCGTTTGGCTTCTTTTGCAGAGATAAAACGCGAAAGCACTTCAATGCGCATTGGGAAATTCTGGAAGCGCAACTTGAAACTATTGAAATGTTGATGCGCGAGAATAGTTGTCGGCACAAGCACAGCGACTTGCTTTCCCGATTCAACAGCTTTGAAAGCGGCTCGCATAGCGACTTCCGTTTTTCCAAATCCTGCATCACCGCAAATGAGCCTGTCCATTGGCGAAGGCAACATCATATCGGCTTTGACGGCTTCAATGGCGGCGAGCTGGTCGGGGGTTTCTTCGAAAATAAATGATGCTTCAAATTCGCGTTGCCAAATGCTATCGGGCTTATGTGCGAAGCCTTGCGTAGCTTTGCGCTTGGCGTAAAGTTGAATCAAGTTCCGCGCAATATCTTTGAGCCGCTTCTTGATTTTTTCCTTTTGCGCGTTCCACTTCTCTGAGCCAAGCCGCGAGAGCACAGGCTTTGCGCCTTCCGCCGAAGAATACTTCGAGAGCAGATGTAAGTTTTGAAGATTCACATAAAGACGGTCGCCTTTGTCGTATTGCACCAGCACAGACTCTTGCTCGGAATTGCCCGCCGAAATGCGTTCCATGCCCATAAACACGCCGATGCCGTAATCTTCATGCACGATGTAATCGCCAACTTTGAGCGCACGCAATTCGCGCAATGAAATTTGACGACGCTTGCGCTTTTTGTGCCGCTTACGCGAATGGAGTTTTCCGAACACATCGGATTCAGTGTAGAGCGATATGCCTTCAAAAACAAAGCCTTCGTAGAAATTTTCAGCAATCGTGTTAATAACCAACTCTCTTGCTTCGCTCTCTTGCTCGGCGTCTCTTTCGGTTTCAGCTTCTAAAAACTCGATAATTTCTTTTGCCTCTTTTTGCGAAGTTGAGGCGAACACCACGCTTGCGCCGCGCTCAAGGTCGCGCCGAATCGCTTTGCTAAACTCGGAAAAGTTCGAATTAAATTTTTGTTGTGAGCGTGCGCCAAACTCAATTTCACCTTTTCCGATTTTTTGAATTTCAATTTGTCGAAACGCTCCCAGTTTCGCCACGATTTCAT
The DNA here is from genome assembly GCA_029263855.1 of Candidatus Thermochlorobacteriaceae bacterium. Taxonomy (GTDB): domain Bacteria; phylum Bacteroidota; class Chlorobiia; order Chlorobiales; family Thermochlorobacteraceae; genus JANWWM01. Next base: position 85,396 of record JAJUFC010000014.1, read on the forward strand.
CTCTTTTGAAGAAGTCAGATTCTTCAACATCGGCACCGTAGTCGAGCGTGTTATCTGTAATGACAAGGCTTTGCGGGCGGAGATAATCCAAGAGTGATTCGGATTCGGGCGCGGCTTGCGCGAGATTGGCGACAAGTTCCGCTTCCGAAATTTTTTCTTTTGAGAGTTGAGATTCGACATCAATGGTGCGAATGGAGTCCACTTCATCGCCGAAAAATTCAATGCGAATTGCCTCTTTTGCATCAAACGAAAATACATCAACGATAGAGCCGCGCACCGCAAAATCGCCTTCCTCCTCGATGAAGTCTTTGCGATTGAATCCGTTTTTGATGAGAAACTCTTCCAAACGCGCGTAACCAATCGTTTCACCTTGCTTGATAGTGAGTTTTCTTGTTTGAGATGCCGTTTTCGGCAAGACTTTTCGGCACAATTCCGCGGGCGTGCTCAGAATCAATTTCTTTTCGTTGGAAAGTAGCGACGAGAGTGCCAGCGAGGTTTCGGCGGTAAAATCAATCAGCGCGTTCTTGGCTAAAAAAATCGGAAGGTCGTTTTCATATCGCTCGATGTCTTCGTCGTTGCAGATGAGTAGCATTGAGGCTTGTTCTTGCTTAAACACTTCGGCAATTACCAACGACGAGAGCGAGCCTTGAAATCCTGAAACAGTTAGTTTTCTTGTTGGAAGTTGTAGTTTATCGAGAAGTGCAAGCAGTAAGGAAGAGTGTGAAATTTTTGAAATGAAATTCGCGAGCGAAATTTTTTCTCTCTCAATGCGAAGGGCTTCCGTTGGAGAAGCGGCGTGATTTGGATTCATTCGTTGGTTTGTTCAAATTGAATCGTGCATCAAATTGAATTGTGCAATTATACAGATTTGCGTTGAAAGACGTTCCTTTATCGCCTTAATCGCACGCATTGAAATTACTCTGATGAAATCGCCCAATGACGCATTCCGAGTTGGAAGAATCCATCGCTTCGGCGGAAACCGCCATTGAAAAAATTGACGCGCTAAATCGCCTTGCGTGGTCGCTTCGCGAGAGCGAGCCTGCCCGCGCCGTTGAACTCGCCCAAGAAGCCTTGCGCCTCTTGAACGAACAAGGACTTGATGACGACGCGCCGTTTGGCGAAGCGTTCTTCGCGCTCGGTTGGGCGCAAAGCCGACAAGGCGCGATTGATGAGGCAATAGAGACGCTCCACCGCGCCGCCGATTATCTTGAACGCGCGGGAAGCAAAGCGCGCGAAGCGTCGGCGTTACACTTCATCGGCAATCTTCTCGTCAGCAAAAATCAATTCGAAGAACCGCTCAAATACTACTTCAAAGCCAACGCCATTCGCGAGCGATTTGACGACAAACAAGGGCAAGCCGCTTCGCTGAGCAACATCGGCTTGTGCTACGAACAATTGGGCGACTACGCCACCGCTCTCGATTACGCCCTCAAAGCCCTCACGCTCCGACAAAGCGTCGGCGACCGATACGGCGAAGCCATTTCGCTCAACAACATCGGCTTGCTTTATCTGCGAATCGGCAACTTTGAAAAGAGCGTTGAACATTCCGAGAAAAGCCTCGCCCTTCAACAAGAACTTGGGAATCTCGATGCCGTTGCGTCAACGATGACGAACTTAGGCGGAGCCTCGCTCAGACTTCAACGCTTCGATGACGCGCTCAAATGGCTTCGTCTTGCCATTGAACACGCTCAAACGCGCGGAAACAAATTTCTTGAAGGCTCTGCCAAAATCAGTCTCGCAATGACGCTTCAAAACCTACAACGCTACGACGACGCTCTTCTTCATTACGACGAAGCCCTGCGACTGAGCGACGACATAAACGACGATTTGCTCAAAGTCTACGCGCTTCAAAATCGCGCCGAACTCTCCGCCTTTCTCAACGCCCCTGAACGAGCCGAAGCCGATTTGCTCGAAGCCAAACGCCTTGCTGAACGCTTGGGAACAAAAGACGTTCTTTCAGAAGCGCTCAAAAGCCTTTCTCGCTTGAAGGAGCAAACGGGCGAGAACGCCGCCGCCCTTGATTACTTCAAACAGTTCTATGAAGTCGATAAAGCCTTGATGAACGAATCAAGCCGTAGCCGATTGCACAATTTGGAAATCACGCACGCGCTTCAAACGCTCCAACGCGAACAAGATTTGACCGAGCGATTGCTCTTCAATATGCTTCCCGAACCGATTGCGGCGCGGCTCAAAAAAGGCGAGAGCGCGATTGCCGACAGCGCAAACGACGTTACCGTTCTTTTCGCCGACATCGTTGGATTCACCAAACTTTCCGCTCGCGTTTCCGCGACCGAACTCGTCAAAATGCTTAATCGCATCTTCTTGGCGTTCGACGAACTCGCCGAGCATTATGGCTTGGAAAAAATCAAAACGATTGGCGACGCTTATATGGTCGTTGGCGGCGTTCCGCTTTCAAGAGCCGCCCACGCCGAAGCCGTCGCCAATATGGCTTTGGATATGATGCAAGTGCTTCGCTCAATGAAGTTTTCGCAAACTGACGTGCTCAACTTGCGAATCGGAATGCATTCGGGGCAAGTCGTGGCGGGCGTGATTGGCAAAAAGAAATTGGCTTACGACGTGTGGGGCGATACCGTCAATACCGCCTCGAGAATGGAGTCGCACGGCGAAGTCGGGCGGATTCATCTTTCAGAAGTCACCGCTCAACTTTTGCAAGAAAATTTTCTCATCGAGCCACGCGGCACGATTGAAGTCAAAGGCAAAGGCAATATGAACACCTATTTCCTCAACGGCAAAAAGGCTAAATCGTCCGAATGAAACGCAGTTCAAGTTTGAAAACCTTTTTGTGCGGCGTAACTTTGAATAAAGCAGTTTAGATACACAATCACACTTAACGGCTGTTCAAAAAGGAGATTCGAATTATGGCAGAGCCAAAGAAACTTTCCCCGATGATGCAAAAGAAACTTGCTGAGCAGCAAGCCAAAGGTGCAACGACGGAAGCCAAAGCGGATACGCCCGCTGAAACGCCTGCCGCCGCTCCGAAACCCGCACCCGCTCCGAAACCTGCGCCCGCTGCTGCGGCAAAGCCCGTAACGGCAGTTGCGAAGCCTGCACCAAAAGTTGAAGGTGCATCGACCGTGCCCAAAATGACCACTGGCAAACTGGAAAAAAATCCAAACGGAGAACGCTACGGCTACGGCGATGGTCTCGCGTCAACCTTCGGCACGCCGCCCGCGATTGACGACGCTTACGATGCCGTGCGCATCGTTTCAAAAATTCCAGCAACGGTCTTAGACGGCGTGATTACCTTCTTCAAGAAAGTAACGAGCTAATTGAGCCATACTGACGCTCCAAACAAGCGTTCAGCATTTTTTATGAGCGATACTTCCAAATCGCACGAAGCACACTGAAAGCGTCGTGCCATCGAATTTTTTTTCCTTCCTTAAAACTTCGAGCGCGATACTCGATTTCTACTTCTGCAATTTTTATATCCTTTTCACGCATGAGTTTAGCGCACTTCATCACGAGTTCGGCATCGATGCTGAAACGCGGCTCTTCAATCGTCAGGCACGTGAGCACCTCTCGCCGAAATGCTTTGTAGCAGGCGGCGATGTCGGAAAGGCGCAATCCCGAACATTGGTTAGAAAGAAATGTGAGCAGGCGATTTGCCAGCGTGTTGAAAAAGTATGCGCCGCTTCGTTCCTCGCGTTGAGTTTGTTTGAAGCGAGAGCCAAAGACAATATCGGCTTGGTTGTTCAAAATTGGAGCAATCATTTTGCCGTAATCGCTCGGCGAGTATTCAAGGTCTGCGTCTTGAATCAGCACAATTTCTCCTGACGCGAAATGCAATCCTTCGCGCACGGCTCGCCCTTTGCCTTGATTGGTTGAATGTCTGTGCAAATGTTGGATTTTATGGTCGCGGAGCAATTCAAGCGCAATGTCGGCGGTGCCATCGGTTGAGGCATCATCAATCACGATGAGTTCTTTTTCAAGTGGAAGGGCAACTTGGTGAATGCTCTCGATGAGCCGCGCTATCGTTTTGGCTTCGTTATAGGCGGGAATGATAATGCTGAGTTTCACAATTTCGCCATCAATTATGACCGACCATTTTTGAGTTTGTGAAATATACCTTCTTTTTTCGGGCTACGGTCGGGCTTTGTGATTCGGCGCAAATGCGTATTTTACTTTACACATCTCACCAACTTGTTTAACATTTTCACCAATGTCTGACTTCAAAGATTCGGGGATTCGCAAAGCAATTTTAATGGCAGGTGGATTCGGAACGCGCTTGCGCCCACTCACCATCAACATTCCCAAGCCGCTCGTTCCGATGATGAATCGCCCAATGATGCATCACATCGCCAACCTGCTCAAAAATTACGGCGTTAAAGAAATTACCTCGCTTCTTTACTATCAACCTGAACATATTCGCAACTACTTCGGCGACGGCAAGAAGTTCGGCTTCAAGATGAACTACATTCAAGCCGATGCCGATTACGGCACAGCCGGTAGCGTGCGCAACGCATATGATTTCATCAACGGTCGCTTTATCGTCATTAGCGGCGATGTGCTCACCGATTTCGACCTTGCCAAAGCCGTCGCCTATCACCAAGAGCGCGGCGCAAAAGCCACGATGGTGCTCACGCGCGTCAAAAATCCGCTTCAATTCGGCGTTGTGATTACGGACAAAGACGGCAAGGTTACGCGCTTTCTCGAGAAACCTTCGTGGGGCGAAGTCTTCAGCGACACGATTAACACAGGCGTCTACATTTTAGAGCGTGAGGTGTTGGATTTAATTCCCTATCGCGAAGATTATGATTTTTCAAAAGACTTGTTCCCGAAAATGCTTCGCGAAAACTTAGGGCTTTACGGCTACATCGCCGATGGCTATTGGCGCGATGTCGGCACACTCGCCGAGTATCAAGAGGCGCATTTGGATTGCTTGCACGGGCGCGTTGCGATTGATTTTTATGAAGGCTATGAAAAATTGGGGACGGGCATTTATGCGCACAAATCCGCCAAAGTCGACCTCGCCAAATGTAAACTTTCGGGCACGGTTTTGATTGGCAAGAATTGCAAAATTGGCGATGGCGTCGTGCTTCACAACTCGGTTGTGGGCGACAATGTTCATATCGGCGATGGCTCTCGGCTCGATAAAACTGTCGTTTGGGAAAATACGCGCATTGGTGAGGGGTGTAAAATTACGCTTACCGTCATTTGCGCCAATGCCAAAATCGGCGACGAAGTTAAAATTGAAGAGCAAGTCTTTATCGCCGATAAATGCACGGTCGGCAACGGCGCATCGATTCGCTCCAACATTAAAATATGGCCTGAAAAAGACATTGAATCCGGCGCCATTCTCACGCAAAGTTTGATTTGGGAATCGCGTTGGACGCGCGAACTTTTTGCAGGCTCGCGCATTACAGGCTTGGCGAATATCGAAATCAATCCTGAATTTGCCGCCAAACTTGGCGCGGCTTACGGCACGATTCTTCCCGAAGGCTCGAGTGTAACAGTCAGCCGCGACGTCGATAAAGTCTCTCGAATGATTAACCGCGCCTTGATTTCCGGCTTGCTCTCGGCAGGCATTTCCGTCAATGATTTGCAAGCCACTCCGATTCCGATTGCGCGCCATCGCCTTAAAAACGGCACGGAAATGGGCGGCGTGCACGTGCGTAAATCGCCGTTCGATAAACGACTGTGCGACATTATCTTTTTTGACAAAGGCGGACAAGACCTTTCCGTCGCCAAATCCAAGAGCGTTGAGCGCACCTTTTTCGGCGAAGATTACCGCAGAGCCAATTACGAGAACGTCGGCAATCTCAACTTTCCCGAACGCACGCTTGAAAGTTATACTGATGCTTTCCTCAACAACATCGATGCCGACGCAATTCGCAAAGCACGACTTCGCGTGGCGATTGATTACTCCAACGGCGCGGCGGCAACGCTCTTCCCAAGCATTATCGGCAGTTTGGGATTGGACATCATCTCGCTGAATGCGTATTTGGATTCCTCGAAGTTCACTCGCAGTGCAGAAGAATTTTTCGAAGCCGCCGATAAACTCTCGGGCGTGGTTTTGCAACTCGGCTACGATATTGGCTTTATACTTGACGGCGGCGCAGAGCGGATTTTCGTCGTCGATGAGCGCGGCAAATTTTTGGAGCATCAGCGATTGCTCACGCTCGTAACACTGCTTTATCTCGAAACGCACCCTGACACGAAGAAAATCGCTGTTCCCATCACGGCATCGCAACAAGTCGATGACATCTGCCGCGAGCGCAATGTGAGCGTGGTTCGCACGGGCGACAATCACTTGGATTTAATGCGCGTGGTGCTTTCCGACCCTGAAATCGCCTTTGTTGGCGGCACGAAAGGCGGCTTTATTTTCCCGAAATTTCTCTTCGCCGTCGATGGCATGTTCTCCGCAGTTAAAATCATGGAGCTAATGGCAAAATCCAAGTTGCGCATTGCTGAACTTGACGCACGCTATCCTGAACGCTATTTCATCATCAAGCGCAATGTGGCTTGCCCGCGCGACTTGAAAGGCAAAATGATGCGCAAAATCATGGAAGACACATCAGGTAACTATCGCGTTTTGATTGACGGCGTAAAAATCATTTACGATAACGAAACCTCGCTTTTGCTCTTGCCCGACCGCGAGCGAGACATCTTCCACATCAACGCTGAATCGCCCTCCAAGAGCCGCGCCACGCGCCTTGTCTCCGAGTACGAAAAAAAATTAACGGAATGGATTGCCGAGTAACCGTTGTGGCGCGATTGCGCCCTTTGACGCCAAAGCGCGTTTCGTAACTTCGTTTTTAACTCAATTTGAACGACTTCAATTTGAATGGCAATGCGCTTCACTTTTTTCTTGCTATTGGTCTTGCTTTTTTCGAGCGTTTCGCTTTTTGCTCAATCGCGTTTAGAGCCACGTTCTGTGGTTACTAATCCTTTGAATCATTCTTTGGTTCAAACCTCCGTTCAGCCGAAGTCGGCTCTGGTTGGCGCGGCGCTTTCGCTCTTGCTTCCGGGAATGGGCGAAGTTTATGCAGGCAATTTCCAATCGGGGCGATACTTTCTTGGAGCGGAGATTGCAATGCTCTTGGGTATTGGAACGCAGTATGTTCGCGGGTCAAGCTTTGAATCCGACTACAAAGTTTTAGCGCGCACCAACGCCGGCGTTTCGGGGGATAAAGACGAACAATTTTGGCGCGATATTTCCTCGTTCAGCAGTATCGACGACTTCAACGCCGACCGCCTGCGCAACCGCGACTTCGGACGACTCTACAACCCACAAACGCACTTCTGGCAATGGAACAGCGAAGCCGACCGTAGGCAATTCCGCGATTTAAGAATCCAAAGTGATAAAGCCTATCAATCCATTTACTACTTCCTTGCCGCGATGGGCATCAACAGAGTGTTAAGCATGATTAACGCCGTGCGCGGCATTAACACCTTCAACGAAACGCACGGCTTTTCCAACGATGACCTTGAAACCTCGCTTTATTTCCTTCCAGAGCACCGCGCCGCTTCGCCGCTTCCTGACGGCATGCGAGTCAACTTTCAGGTCTCATTTTAGGCGAAATTTGCTCAAAATCGCCAACTGACTAAAAATTTTTGACTCGACCGCGCAAAAATGTGCTTAACATTTTGGAAATATCGTGCTCGGCTCGCTATCTTTGCAACCGCCAAGCGCAATGCTAACGTGCTTCGCCAAAACAGAATCGGCATTAACACTGAAATGCGTCTATTTTCCATTCAGCAAAGTAGCGCATTGGCTCTCCAGTCAGCAGAGCTCGAAAGAACGGCATTTAATACTCTTTTAACACTATCATCTCGCATTAAAGAAATTTTCAAGCACACTTCACGGAATTGGGGATAGTTGTGCCAAGTCGTTGGGTTTGAATCGATTAAGTCTTGCAGGTCAGGCATAAGCAAAGAAACCGTAACGGTGCGGGAGTTGAGAAGTTTATGTTCTTTTGGTTGCACGAAAACATTGATTCAAAACTGTAACACCACTACAACCAAAAAATTACTCTATATGCAGAATGCTAAAGCAAAAACGATTCTCATTGGCGATGACGATTTTCAGTATGTGAATTGGCTTCGCGCCATGCTCGAAAAAGAGGGATACAGCGTTGTTTGGGCGCAAAATGCGTCGGAAGTTATGTCCAAAATCAGCACGAAACCGACCGCTGTTATCGTCGATTTTATGCGTGGACAATCCGTCGGTCTCGACCTCTGCCGCGAACTTCGTAACCTCCCTGAATTCAAACACCTTCCCATCATCATGCTGACCCGCAAACGCGAAGATTCCGACGAAGCCACAGGCTTGGAAGTCGGCGCCGACGATTACATTCATAAATCCGTGAGCAATCGCGTGCTTTCCGCTCGTCTTCGCAATGTCTTGAAGCGCAATGCCGCTTCAGAACCCGATTTCGCCGAAGACTCCGCCTCTGAAATCAAACTCGGCGACCTTGTCGTGAATCGTCAAATGCACGCGGTTTCGCTGAAAGGCAAAGAGATTTTCTTGCCGCGCAAAGAGTTTGAACTGTTGTGGCTTCTTGTCGCCAACAAAGGCAAAGTCTTTTCGCGCGAAATTTTGCTCCGTCGCGTTTGGGGCGAAAGCGTGTATGTAACCGACCGCACGGTCGATGTGCATATCTGCAAAATTCGTCAGCGCTTAGGCGAGTTTGGGCAAGAAAATCTTGAAACCATCAAAGGCGTTGGCTATCGGATTAAAGCCTAACGCGACGATATTTTTCCTTCGCAAAAGGAGCGGCTGGTTATCTTCACCTTACAAAAACGGCGCGAATCTTCAAGGGTTCTCGTCGTTTTTGCATTTTCAATTCAAATTGAACTTGCATGTCTCTCGCTATCAAAAAACTTTCGGAAGAGGATTTTGAAGCCTTTTTCTCGCTTATCGTTGCGCTTGCCGATTACGAGCATCTTGCGCCGCCCGACCTCGATGCCAAAGCCCGCTTGAAGCACGACGCTTTTTCAGACCGCCCGAAATTTGAAGCCTACCTTGCGCTTCTAAACGGTGAGCCTGTTGGGTATGCAATTATTTTCGAGACTTACTCGAGCTTCCTTGCAAAGCCGACTTTGTATTTGGAAGATTTATTCGTTTTGCCTTCTGCACGCAAGCAAAAAGTTGGATTCGGACTGTTCAAATTTTTGATTGCGCTCGCCATCGAGCGCGGGTGTGGGCGAATGGAGTGGCAAGTCTTGAATTGGAATCAACTCGCGATTGACTTTTACGAAAAACTTGGCGCAACCCACCAACACACATGGCTTCCTTATCGCCTGACCGAAGATGCCTTAATTGATTTGCAACGGCGGTTTTCAATGTAACGGAAAACGCCGACGACTTTCATCATCGGCGTTGCATTCAGCGTTCTTGGGAAATTTTGTTTAGTGCATGAAAAGCAGCTCGAGGTAGTTTGGCATTGGATAGAGCGATTTATCCAAGTGTCCCTCGAGTTCGTCGGCAACTTCGCGCACGGCGGTCATCGCGGGCATAAGCGTTTCGGCGCAATACTTCGCGTGTCCTTCAACGCCGCCTTTTGTGTGATGTAATCCTTCAATCAACTTTTCAAGGGCTTCAGTTTTAGCAATGAGCTCCCCGATTCCGTTTGCAAATGTTTCAAGTTGCTTGGCTTGCTTGGCTTTTGCTGATGCAGAAAGTTTAATGCCTTTTGAGGCTTGAAGTAATTTGGAATATGACTCTGCGATTTCACCTTGATAGCGGATAGCGGCGGGTAGAACCATTGTGCGAATCATCATGGCAAGCGTTTTGGCTTCAATGTCAATGGCTTTAACATAACGCTCTAAACGCACGTTGTAGCGCGACTCAATCTCTTCTTCGGTCAGAACGCCATACTTGACGAAAGCCTCGCGGACGGATTTGTCTTTCCACGCTTTCATCGCTTCGGGCAGGTTTTTGTTGTTTGGCAATCCGCGCTTTTTGGCTTCTTTGTGCCACGCTTCGCTGTATCCGTCGCCTTCGAAACGAATGGGTTTCGTGGCTTTGATTTCTTTGCGAAGCACGGCGAAAACGGCGGCTTGCAGGTCTTTGCCCGATTTCATTTCGGATTCAATCGCTTCGCGCATTTCGTCAATCGCTTCCGCCATAATCGTATTAAGCGCCATATTGGGAATCGCAATCGGCATAGACGACGGCACGGCGCGGAACTCGAACTTATTGCCGGTGAAAGCAAAGGGCGAGGTGCGGTTGCGGTCGGTGTTGTCTTTGTTGAGCGTCGGGATATGCGAAATGTCTAAATCAATGAACTGCTTTTCGCTGACTTTTTTAATGTCGCCTGATTCAATCGCATCGAGAATGGCGTTGAGTTGATAGCCCAAGAAAACGGAGATAATCGCGGGCGGAGCTTCGTTTGCGCCGAGCCGGTGGTCGTTGCCCGGATTTGCGATGGCGGCGCGAAGCACGGCGGCACGTTTATGAACGCCTTTAAGCGTCGCGACGAGAAAGACGAGAAAACTCAAATTTGATTCAGGCGTTTCTCCGGGGTCGAGCAAGTTTCCGCCCACATCCGCGCCCATTGACCAGTTGTTGTGCTTTCCATTTCCATTAATGCCCGCAAACGGCTTTTCGTGAATGAGAAGCGCAAGCCCTTTGCGCTCGGCGACGCGGCGGAGCATTTCCATCACGAGCAGGTTGTGGTCGGCGGCAAGGGGCGTTTCTTCGTGAATCGGCGCAATTTCAAATTGATGCGGCGCGACTTCATTGTGGCGCGTTTTCGCGGGAACACCGAGCAAGTAAAGCTCTTGCTCTAACTCTTGCATGAACTCTAACACTCTATCGGGAATTGAGCCGAAGTAGTGGTCTTCAAGCTGTTGATTGCGCGGCGGAAGCGTGCCCAAAAGCGTTCTGCCCGTCATGATGAGGTCAGGGCGTTGTTCGTAAAGGTTACGGTCAATCAAAAAGTATTCTTGTTCTGCACCGAGATAGGTTGTTACGCGCGTGACTTTCGTATTGCCTAAGAGTCTCAACATGGCTACGGCTGATTTTGAAAGGGCGCGGGCTGAACGCAAGAGCGGCGTTTTTTCGTCCAACGCTTCACCGTGATACGAAATAAAAACGGAGGGAATGCAAAGCGTTGTGCCTTCCGAGCCTTTCATTAAGAACGCAGGCGTGCTGGGGTCCCAAGCCGTGTAGCCACGCGCCTCAAAGGTGGAGCGCATGCCGCCTGATGGAAAGCTTGAGGCGTCGGGCTCGCCTTGGCTGAGTTGCGAGCCTGAAAATTTCTCGATTAAATTTCCTTCTTTATCAAACGCAATAAAGGCATCGTGCTTTTCAGCGGTCGCGCCCGTCATGGGTTGAAACCAGTGGCAGTAGTGCGTCGCGCCGTTTTCTATCGCCCATTCTTTCATCGCATTCGCAACCGTTTCAGCAAGGCTATCATCTAAATCGTGCCCTTCTTTGAGCGTTTTCATTAAAGAGTCATACACTTCTTTTGGAAGCCGCTCTTTCATCACGGCATTGTTGAAGGTGTGTTTGCCGAACATTGCGGCGTTTTCGGAAAGCGTGTTGTTTGCCATGTTAGAGTTGAATTAACGATGTTGGTTAGGTTTAATGATGATTTGTTAAAGGACTGAAAAGAAGGTTTTATGCACTTTCGTTCTTATCGGTTAATGGTGCTCTTTACCGTTCTCCGTGAGTTTCAACGCCTTCACGGAATTAATCCGATTCGTTTTTTTGTGTTCGCTCAAAACGACGCTTGTCGATGTGCCTGTAACCCCTTGCCATGATTGAATCTTTGCCAGCAGGGCTTCGAGTGCGGCTGTGTTTGCAACGAGAACTTTAAGAATGTGAGAGCCATCGCCCGTAATGGAGTAACATTCCAGAATCTCATCTTCTTTTTGGACATGGGCGACAAAGGGCGCGTAATACTTCGATGATTCCATCGTAACGCGAATGAAGGCTTTAATATCGTAGCCGATTTTCTTTTCATCAATCAAGACCGTGTAGCCTTTGATGATGCCTCGATTTTGCAGTTTCTCTAATCGCTCGCTGACGGAAGGAATTGAAAGCCCGACGGCTTCGGCAAGTTCGTTGCGGCGCATTCTGCCGCGCTCGCTCAACAATTCAAGGAGTTTGAGGTCGATTTTATCGATGTGCCACGACATTGACGCGGAAAGAGTTGTTTATCTTGAAGAAAAATTTGCCTTACGAAATTAGGAAAAACTTGCGTTCAACCAAAAAGTTTTAAACCAAATCGTCATTGATTGTTGTTTTTCTTCAAAACCACGAACCCCGTTTCGGATTTTAGCCGCGCCGCTCCCGAAACTTCCGCTTCTTTTTTCGCCGTTTTCAACTCGTCTTCTTTTTTCTTGATGTCGGCAGGATAGTCAAATGTCTTGCGATAACTCACCGTGAAGAGCGCGTCTTCAAAGGCGATTTCTTTCTCGCCCGTCTCGCTCATCATATCGCTGACGGCGACGAACACCGCGCTTTTGAGCGATTCAATCTCTTCTTCTATCGCGCCGGCTTGGCGTTTGAGCTCGATATACTTGCGAAGCAGTCGTTCTCTATCGTTTTGCTCTGGTTCCATTAGGCTTATTGTTTGGGTTGATAGTTGAAGTCGCAAAAGTTGTATGCCGCCCACGCGCCCGAAACTTCAAGGGTCAGATGAGAAAAAGTTTTTTTCAACGATTCTACTTCATCAAGAAACTGCTCGCGCGCTGTGGCTTCGATTAAAAAAGCGGCGTTCAAAATCATCTCGTCGTCGCGCTCCGTTACGGTTTTGGGCAACGTGGGATTGCGTTTGGCTTGGACGGAAATCGCGCTCAACCGCCCATAAAGCGCGTCTAACGCTTCTTGTAGCGACGCGCTCGCGTTTTGACCTGCAAGCGATTCCCGCTTTTTTTTGAGCAAGTAGGCTTTTCCTGCCGACGCTGTTTTCAACGCCTCGTCAATTTCTTGAATCTCTTTGCTTTCCGCAAGAAATGCTTGCAACTGTTCAGAGCCGATGTAGGCTTTGATGCCCCATTCTTCTTTGCCTTTCAATTTTTCCAACAAGTTTATTAACTCGCTCTCGCGCGCTCTCAAAAATTCACGCAACGACGTTTGCGAGTGAAAGAGCGTCGGAAATCGGAACGGAACGATGGTCGTTTGCGCGCGCATCGCTTCCATGACGCTCTCGTGGTGTCGGACGGTCGATTCAACCCACTCCAATCGCGAGAGATTCTTTTTCAGATTCTCTTCGCCGAACTCTTCTTCGGACGCATCGGAGACGATGGCGCTCAACGCATCGAACTTGATTTCATAGACTTGTTCAGGAAGCGTTTTCGGGGTTGGTTCGGCGACGCAATACAGATAAACGAGCATTGGCGTTTTATTTTCAATTTATTGGCTTTGCCGCGCTTTTCAAATAAAACCCTATTTTCGAGTTGTTTTCCAATTCAACTTTCTCGCAATGAAAATTGTCGGTCTGATTTTCGCTCTTCTTTTTGTCGCTCCCGCCTTTTCGCAACAACGCTCGCAAACGCTCAAATCGCCAAACGGCAAACTCGCGCTCACGCTCGAACTGACCGAGCAAGGCGAGCCGCGCTATCAACTTTCATTCGGCGATAAAATCGTCATCAAACCCAGTGCGTTGGGACTCAAACTCAAAGATGCGCCGCACTTTGAACGCGGATTCCGAATCGCCGACGCGAAGACGCGCAAAATCGACGAGACTTGGTCGCCCGTTCTCGGCGAAGAAAAGTCAATCCGAAACTATTGCAACGAACTGCTTGTGCGCCTTGAACAGCCTGCCGAAAAAAATCGCGCCTTGCTCTTGCGCTTTCGGCTCTTCAACGACGGGCTTGGCTTTCGCTACGAATTTCCAAATCAACCCGAACTCAAACACTTCACGCTTTTGGACGAACTGACCGAGTTCAACCTTACGGGCGACCACGTGGCATATTGGATTCCGGGAGATTACGATTCCAACGAACACGTGTATCACGCGACGCGACTGAGCGAGGTCGATGCCTTCGAAGGCAAGAAATCCAACGAAATCGGAACGCGCTCGCTCATCGCGCGCAACGCCGTTCAAACGCCGCTCATGCTCAAAACGTCTGATGGACTTTATATCAACCTTTTCGAAGCCGCGCTGATTGATTACCCCGCGCTCAATCTCATCATCAATCAATCGACTTTTTCGCTCTCTGCGCATCTCGTTCCCGACGCTTTCGGCAACAAAGCCTATTTGCAAACGCCGTGCAAAAGCGCGTGGCGCACGATTATCGCGAGCGAAACGGCGGCAGGCATTTTGGAATCGCGAATCACGCTCAACCTCAACGAACCGTCAAAACTCAAAGACGTGAGTTGGATTAAACCGATGAAGTATGTCGGAATTTGGTGGGAAATGCACGTCGGAAAATCATCGTGGAATTACGCTGACGTCGACAACGTCAAACTCAAAGAAACCGATTGGAAATCGTTGCGACCTAACGGCAGACACGGCGCGACAACCAAACGCGCGAAAGAATACATCGACTTCGCCGCCAAACACGGCTTCGACGGCGTGCTTATCGAAGGTTGGAACATTGGTTGGGAAGAATGGTTCGGCAAAATGAAAGAAGAAGTTTTCGATTTCGTTACGCCGTATCCCGACTTCAACATCGAGGAAGTGGCGCGCTACGCGAAGTCCAAAGGCGTGAAACTGATTATGCATCACGAAACGAGCGCGTCGGTCTCGAACTATGAACGCCGAATGGACGAGGCGTTTCGCTTGATGAAGAAATACGATTACCCCGCCGTCAAGACGGGCTATGTTGGAAACATCTTGCCGCGCGGCGAGCATCACGACGGACAATGGATGGTCAATCACTACGCGCGCGTCGCCGAAAAAGCCGCCGAATATCAAATTATGGTCAATGCGCATGAGCCCGTGAGACCGACAGGATTGGGACGCACCTACCCGAATTGGATTGCCTGCGAAGCCGCGCGCGGCAACGAGTTCAATGCGTGGAGCAAAGGCAATCCGCCCGAACACGAAACCATCTTGCCCTTCACGCGCCTGTTGGGCGGCGGAATGGATTACACGCCCGGCATTTTTGAAATCAAAATGTCTTTTTACGACCCGAAGAAAACCGAGCAAGTACATACCACGCTCGCCAAACAACTCGCGCTCTATGTTACCCTTTATAGCCCGCTTCAAATGGCGGCGGATTTGCCCGAAAATTATGAGCGATATGTAGATGCGTTTCAATTCATCAAAGATGTCGCGCTCGATTGGGACGAGACGAAAATTCTCGAAGCGGAAATTGGCGACTACCTCACGATAGCGCGCAAAGCCAAAGGCAAAGAAGAGTGGTTCATCGGCGGCATCACCGACGAGAACGCGCGCGTTTCCAACATCAAGCTCGACTTTTTGAACCCGAACTTGCGATACGAAGCGACGATTTACGGCGACGCGCCCGACGCGCATTGGGAGCGAAACCCGAAAGCCTATCAAATCAAGAAACAATTTGCGACCGCCTCCGACGCGCTCACGATTCAACTCGCGCCGGGCGGCGGTTATGCGATTTCCATCAAACCAATTCCTCGTTAATTGCTATTTTGTTCTCGCTTTTCTTCTAATTCACGCTTGCTACGCTAACGCTTAAATGCACGAAACCGATCTGCTTTCCGCGATTGCGATTTCCGTCATCGCCGCAACCATCGTTGCGTTCATTGCGCGCTTCATTCGCTTGCCACTTCTCATCGCTTACATCGTTGCGGGCGTGGTCATCGGCAACAAAATCGGCTTTGGTTGGATTCAGAGCGAAGAGCAAATCGAGCATGTTTCGGAAATCGGATTGATTCTTTTGCTTTTCATCATCGGGCTTGAAATCGATCTCAAAAAACTTTTGAGAGCGGGCAAGGCGGTTTTGCTCACGGGCGGCTTGCAAGTTCCGATTTGCTTCGCGCTTTCTTTTGGAACGATTGGGCTTGTTGGAATCGCGGGCGGATACGATTTGCTCTACCTCGCGTTTTGCCTTTCGCTTAGTTCGACGATGATTGTCGTGAAAATGCTTTACGACAAACACGAAATCGATACGCTTGCAGGCAGAATCACGCTTGGCGCGTTGGTGTTTCAAGACATTTGGGCGATTCTCTTTTTGGCGATTCAGCCGAACTTGAACAATCCCGAAGTTCAGGCGATTGCGCTTTCATTTGCCAAAGGCGTTGGGCTTGTTGGGGTGTGTTTGCTTTTGAGCCGCTACGCGCTTCCGAAGTTTTTTCATGCGATTGCCAAACTTCCAGAGTTTATGCTCGTCGCGTCGCTGGCGTGGTGTTTTGCGGTATGCGGGTTGGCGCAATTAGCGGGGCTTTCCAAAGAGATGGGCGCGCTGATCGCGGGCGTGAGCATCTCGACGTTTCCTTACAACCTTGACGTCGTGGCGAAGGTGATTAACATTCGCGATTTTTTCATCACGCTGTTTTTGGTCGCGCTCGGAATGAAAATCCCGATGCCGACGCTCAATGTTATCTTGATGGGCGCGCTTCTCTCGGTTCTCTTGATTCTGACGCGCTTTCTTTCCGTTTTTCCGATTCTTTACACGCTCAAGCTTGGCAATCGGGTTTCGATTCTCTCGTCTATTAACCTTTCGCAAATTTCCGAGTTTGCGTTGGTCATCAGCTCGCTTGGCGTTGCTTATCATCACATTTCCGAAGTAACGGTTTCTTATGTTGTCTTCACGCTTGTCATTACGGCGGTTCTTTCAACATTTTGGATTGAAAAATCGCACGATAGTTTTTTGGTCATCAATCGCCTCTTGTCTCAACTCGGACTGCGGGAAGCCCTTTCAGACGAGGAGGTTTCGGAACGCTCCGATAAACAAATCTTCATTTTAGGCTTTTACAAAATCGCCAGTTCGCTCGTCTTTGAAATTGAATCCTCTCAAACGCCGATTCGCAACACGTTGCGGGTGATTGACTTTAACCCAGAAGTGTTGCAGAAGTTGAAAGCCAAAGGGATTGACGCGCAATACGGCGACATCGCGCACATCGAAACGCTTCATCATTTGGGGATTCATCGCGCCGAAGTGGTCGTTTCCACGATTCCCGATTCTTTGCTCAAAGGCACGAGCAATATGAACATTTTGAAAGCGGTCAAAGCGCACGCGCCCAACGCCAAAACGATTTTGATTTCAGAAGACATAGCCACAACGATTGCGCTCTACGAGGCGGGCGCGGACTATGTGCTGATGCCGCGATTGCGCGCCGCGACGAACTTGCTCCAAATGATTGAGCGCGCGTCGAGCTGGTCGCGCAAAGGCACAGAGACTTTAAGCTACAAAGAGTTCAAAGCGCGTTCCGAGATTTTACAGTAATTCAAATTCAACGATTCGTTTTCGCAATATTTTCGCGTTTATGCGAAAACTTTTATCTTCATCACTTATTCAACGCAACCATCGAGAATTGAGGGATTTATATGTCAGTGATTGCAGGAACGCCTGATATTACGATTATCGGCGCAGGTCCGACCGGGCTT
This sequence comes from Candidatus Thermochlorobacteriaceae bacterium, assembly GCA_029263855.1. Taxonomy (GTDB): domain Bacteria; phylum Bacteroidota; class Chlorobiia; order Chlorobiales; family Thermochlorobacteraceae; genus JANWWM01. The sequence continues at coordinate 102,843 of JAJUFC010000014.1, forward strand.
TACGCCGCCTTTTACGCGGGACTTCGCACGATGCAAGTGCGCATCGTCGATAGCCTTTCTGAAATCGGCGGTCAACTTACCGCGCTGTATCCGAAGAAGAACATTTACGACGTCGCAGGCTATCCTGCCGTGCTTGCCGAAGATTTGGTCAAAAGCCTCTACGATCAATGCAAGCAATACAACCCTGAAATTCTCACCGATACGAAAATCGAAAAGCTCGAGCGCGAGGGCGAGTTGCTTAAACTCACTTCGGCAGATGGGCGCGTGATGCATTCCAAAACCGTGCTTATCGCCGCGGGCGTCGGCGCGTTTACGCCGCGCAAGTTGGAACGCGAAGGAATGGAAGATTGGGAAGGCAAAGGGCTTTACTACTTCGTCAAAGACCCGACGATTTTCTACGGCAAGAAATTGCTCGTCGTTGGCGGCGGGGACAGCGCGATGGACTGGGCAATGGCGCTCGGCGATAAGTCTCAAATGCTCCTCATTCATCGGCGCGACAAGTTCGTCGCTCACGAAGATAGCGTCAATAAAGTTCGCGCGATGGGCGTTCCGATTCGAACCTTCTGGGAACTCAAATCCATTCACGGCGAAAATGGAGTCATTGACCACGTCGTCATCTTTAACAACAAAACCAAAGAAGAAGAAACGCTCAAAGTCGATGCCGTGCTTTGCAATCTCGGATTCTTGACGAATCTTGGCTCCATCAAAGATTGGGGCTTGGACATTGAGGGCAACGGGATTCGCGTCAATCATGCGATGGAAACGAACATCAAGGGCGTTTATGCGGCAGGGGATATTGCTTCACATTCTGCCAAATTAAAACTCATCGCCACAGGCTTCGGCGAAGCGGCGATTGCCGTCAATCACGCTAAAACTGTCATCGACCCGCATGCATCGTTCTTTCCTGGGCACAGTAGCAATAAAGACGACAAAAAGGAAGAAAAAAGTCATGCAACTGCATAACTTTTGTTAAATTCTCAAAATGTTGTATTTGACCGTCACCTCTCGCCAAACAGCAAAACGCAGAAAAAGCAAAAGGCAGAAACATTGAACAAGTTAGATTTGAATTTCGAGAACGAAATTAACCACTGGAGTATGAACAAGCTTGATACAAAACCTTTGGCGGATATTCTCATCGTCGACGACCAAGAAATCATCTTGAAGTTGCTTGAAGAAACTTTGCGAAGCGAGGGATACGCGGTTCGCGTCGCCTACAACGGATTAGACGCGCTCGATGAAGTGCAGAAGCAAAAGCCCGACCTCATCATCACCGATATGCTGATGCCGAAAATGAACGGCAACGATATGGTGGCGAAGCTTAAAGAAGCCGCCGATACGCGCCTGCTCCCCGTCATTATGCTCACGGGGCTGTTTGATTTTGAAAACAAAGTGCGCGCGCTTGAAATCGGCGTCGATGATTTTCTCGGCAAACCCTTCAACCGCATCGAGCTGATTACCAAAGTCCGCGCGCTTCTTAAAACCAAAACCTACATCGACCAACTCGAAAACGCCGAAACCGTCATCTTCTCGCTGGCGCTGGCGATTGAAGGCAGAGACCCCTACACCAACGGGCATTGTCATCGCCTTTCAGATTACGGCACGAAACTCGCCCGCAAAATCGGGCTTCCCGAATTTGAAGTTGATGCCGTGCGCAAAGGCGGCGTGATTCACGACATCGGCAAAATCGCCGTTCCCGACAACATTCTTTTGAAGCCAGGAAAATTGACCCCCGAAGAATACGACATTATGAAAATTCACCCCGAAGCGGGCGAAAACATCTGCAAACCTCTCAAATCGCTCGCGCCCGTTCTGCCCATCATTCGCGGACACCAAGAACGTTGGGACGGCACGGGCTATCCCGATAAACTCTCCGCCACCAACATTCCCATCACCGCGCGCGTGATTGCCATCGTTGACTTCTACGACGCGCTGATGACCGTGCGCCCTTACAAACGCGCAATGGACGTCAAACAAGCGTTGGAGATTATGAGCAAAGAAACCCAAGAGCACAAATGGGATCCGAACTTGATGCGCGTCTTCCAAGAGATGATTATCAACGAAGAGCTTGACAAATCCGTCAGCGAAATTCAAGTTCTTAACTACGAGTATCAATAAGCAACTGGAGAACCCGCAAGCCGAATGAAATGGAATGTTCTTACCCGCGCCGACCTTGACGGCATTGTCTGCGCAGTGATTCTCAAAAACACCGAAGACATTGATAAAATCCGATTCGTTGAACCCAAGTTTGTTCAAGACGGCGAAGTGGAAATTTCATCAAACGACATCATCACCAACCTTCCCTACGACAAACGATGCGGAATGTGGTTCGATCATCACATCGCCAACGTCAAGCCCAAAGACTTCAAAGGCGCGTTCAAAGTCGCACCCTCTGCCGCCCGCGTCGTCTATGACTACTACCTCCCCAACTTTCCCGCCCTCTCGAAGTATGATGAACTGATGCGAGAAACCGACAAAATCGATTCCGCTCAACTCACTTACAACGAAGTCCTTGAACCCGAAGGTTACTTGCTTCTTTCAATGACCATCGACGGCAAGTTCCACGAAGACGAACCCTACTGGCAACATCTCGTGAACTTGCTCAAAGACAAATCTTTGCCCGACATTATGAACGACCCAATGGTCAAGGATAAAGTCGCCAAGTTCAAAGAGCAAGATTTTCTTTTCCGACAAGCCGTTCAAGATTACTCCCGCGTCGAGAAGAACGTGCTCATTACCGACCTTCGTAACTACGGCGACCTGCCCAACGGCAACCGTTACTATGTCTATGCCTTTCAAGCCGCAACCAACCTCTCGATGCGCATCACCAACGACCGCGAGCGTCCAGGCTATGTCTCCATCGGCGTTGGCTACAACATCTTCAACAAAACGGCAAACATCAACATCGGCGAACTGATGAAGAAATACGGCGGCGGCGGACACAAAGCCGTCGGTAGCACGAAAGTCAAAGCCGAAGACGCCGACCGCGTCGTGAAGGAAATGCTCGGCTACTTAACGCGCTGATGATGTCGCCTCGAACTTTCACGCACGCGATTCGCGTCATTTACGCGCACACCGACCAAATGGGCGTCGTCTATTACGGACGATACTTCGAGTTCATTGAAGCCGCGCGCAACGAACTCTTACGCGAATGTGGCTTCACCTACAAAGAACTTGAATCGCTCGGCATTATGCTTCCCGTCGTTTCCGCGCATCTTGATTATTTCGCTCCCGCCCGTTACGACGACGAGATTGAAATTCACACTCGCATCGAAAAACTCGAGAACGTCCGCGTTACCCTCGCTTACATAGCGTTTGAAAAATCTTCCCGCCAAAAACTCTTTTCGGGATATACGATTCACGCCTTCGTTAATAAAAACGGCAAGCCCGCTCGCCCGCCCCAAGCCTTCTTGGAAAAAGTGCGATAGTACCTCTCTTCGCGCGATTGTCGCGCGTTGCGAACAAGTTACTGACATCGCATTGGCATAACATTCTCCAAAAACAAATGGGGCGAGCCACAACGCCCGCCCCAACTCTTCACCCTTCACTCTCACTCCTCACTCCTCGCTTCTCGCTCCTCACCTCTAACCTCTCACCTCCAACCTCTCGTCTTACTTCACCAGCATCATCTTCTTCGTCGCAACGAAACTCCCCGCCTCCAACCGATAAAAATACACCCCGCTTGACAAGCCACTCGCATTCACATTCACGCGGTATGAACCCGCCGCCTGACGCGCCTTCACCAGCGTCATCACTTCCTTGCCCAACACATCATACAACGTCAAACTCACCTCACTTGCGACGGGCAACTCGTAACTGATGGTCGTCGTCGGGTTGAACGGGTTGGGATAGTTCTGTGCGAGCGCATAGCCTTTGGGTTGGATTATGGGGTCTTGGACGCTGGACGGAGAGGCTGTCCATTGCGCAATGCGCGAAGACGGAATCGGATTGTCTCCGACATTGACCTGCGTGAAGCCACCGCCTAAAAACAGGCTGTTGTTATACGCCGCAAGGGCAGAGACACCGCCATTCACGCCGTTTCCTGACCCTGTGCTGAGCGCGTTCCAACTCGCGCCGTTCCATCGCGCAATGCGATTGGCGCTTGCGCCGCCCGCCGAAGTGAATTGACCACCGACATAGAGTTCCCCGTTATACACCGCAAGGGCATAGACAAAACTGTTCACCCCGTTGGTTGAGCCTGTGCCGAGCGTGTTCCAACTCGTGCCGTTCCATCGCGCAATGCGATTGGCGCTTGCGCCGCCCGCCGAAGTGAATTGACCACCGACATACAGTTCCCCGTTATAGACCGCAAGGGCATAGACAGTGCCATTCAAGCCGTTTCCTGACCCCGTGCCGAGCGCGCTCCAACTCGTGCCGTTCCATCGGGCGATGTAGTTGGCGCTTACGCCGCCCGCCGAATTGAATTGACCACCGACATAGAGCTCCCCGTTATAGACCGCAAGGGCGAAGACAAAACTGTTCACCCCGTTGGTTGAGCCAGAGCCGAGCGTGTTCCAACTCGTGCCGTTCCAGCGCGCAATATAGTTGGCGCTTGCGCCGCCCGCCGAATTGAAATACCCCCCGACATAGAGTTCCCCGTTATAGACCGCAAGGGCATTTACGCTGTTGTTAGAGCCAGAGCCGACGCTGTTCCAACTCGTGCCGTTCCATCGTGCAATGCGATTGGCGCTTGCGCCGCCCGCCGAATTGAAATACCCCCCGACATAGAGTTCCCCGTTATAGACCGCAAGGGCATTTACGCTGTTGTTAGAGCCAGAGCCGACGCTGTTCCAACTCGTGCC
>JAJUFC010000022.1 GCA_029263855.1 Candidatus Thermochlorobacteriaceae bacterium
CTTCGCAATTCAACCTTCGCACAAAGCGAGCGCGCTCAATACGATTGAACTCGTGAATGCAAGCGGCGCAAACGCCGTTGCGAACCGCGCAGGCAATCAAAATGCGACAGCGGTTGGAAGCGTGCCGACGAAGTTCGCGTTACATCAAAACTATCCCAATCCGTTCAATCCCGTTACCGTCATTCGCTACGAACTGCCAACGGCGAGCGTCGTTAAACTTCAAGTCTTTGATGTGCTCGGCAGAGCGGTAACGACGCTCGTCAATGAACGACGAGACGCGGGCATTTACGAAGTGCCGTTCAACGCGGCGAGTTTGTCAAGCGGAACTTACTTTTATCGCTTGCAGGCAAGCGCGACGAATGGAGCGACAGGTCAGAGTTTTGTAGAGACAAAGAAGATGATGCTGGTGAAGTAACGGGCAAAGGTGGATTCCCGCCTGCGCGGGAGTGATAACGTGGAATGTTCGGCATAATCAGCGGTTGGGGCGAGCGAGGAACTCGCCCCGTTTTGTTATGATTAGAATTGAAACGCTGTCGCAACAGATGGGGCGGGCTTTCACGGTTTTCCTCAAAAAATCGCGTCGCATCTGTTCGCTCTCTCTTCTTTCTTTCATTCCTGATTCAAATACTCGCGCAGATGCTTCGCCGTGAGCGAGCGTTCATTTTTCGCGACCTCTTCGGGCGTGCCCACGGCGACAATCTCTCCGCCGCGCTCGCCCGCTTCGGGACCCAAATCGATAATCCAATCCGCCTGTTTTATCACGTCAAGATTATGCTCGATGATGACGAGCGTGTTTGCGTTTTCAATCAAGCGGTTGAAGCACTTGATGAGTTTTTGAATGTCGTCGAAGTGAAGCCCTGTGGTCGGTTCGTCAAAAATGAAGAGCGCGTTTTGCGCGTCGGCGCTTGAAATGTGATACGCCAATTTGAGCCGTTGCGCCTCGCCGCCCGAAAGCGTGCTTCCCGATTGTCCCAACTGCAAATAGCCAAGCCCGACATCGACCAAGACCTTCATTTTTTTCACGATGTTTTTGTGGTCTTTGAAAAACTCCATCGCTTCGTCGACGGTCATCTCGAGCACGTCGGCGATAGATTTGCCGTTGTAGGTGGCTTCAAGCGTTGCGGGTTTATAGCGTTTGCCGTTGCAATCTTCGCAAGGCGTTTCGATATCGGCGAGGAACTGCATTTCAACCGTGATAACGCCTTCGCCCGCGCAGGTTTCGCACCGTCCGCCCGGAATGTTGAACGAGAAATAGCCTGCATCCCACCCTTTGAGTTTGGCGACTTGGGTTTGCGCGAAGAGCGCGCGAATGTCATCGAAAATTTTGAGATAGGTCGCGGGATTGCTTCGACTCGTTCTGCCGATGGGCGATTGGTCGACGAGTTCGACTTTCTCAATGCGGTCAATGCCCTTCAAGGCTTTGTGCGTGCCGACTTTTTCCGACGTGCCGACTTTTTGCTTCAAGATGCCGAGATAGAGAATATCATTAACGAGCGTCGACTTGCCGCTTCCGCTCACGCCCGTTACGCAAGTCATTACGCCGAGCGGAAATTTGACGTCAATGTTTTTGAGATTGTTTTCCAACGCGCCAATGATTTCAATCGCGTTGTTAAGATTGACCTTGCGGCGTTTTTGCGGAACGGGAATCGCGTTTTTTTCGCGGAGGTATTTTCCCGTGAGCGATTTCGGGTGCGCGAGAACTTCCGCAAGCGAACCTTGAACGATAATTTCGCCGCCGTTTCTGCCTGCACCCAATCCCATATCGATAATCACATCGGCAGCTTCCATGATTTCGCGGTCATGCTCAACAACGATGACGGTGTTTCCGATGTCGCGTAGTTTTTTGAGAATCTTGATGAGCCGCGCCGAGTCGCGTTGATGCAAGCCGATGGAGGGTTCATCTAAAATGTAAATCGACCCCATCAGCGACGAGCCGAGCGACGTGGCAAGGTTGATGCGTTGCGACTCGCCGCCCGAAAGCGTCGTGGCGGTGCGGTCGAGCGTGAGGTAATCGAGACCGACTTCGACGAGGTATCCGAGCCGCTTGTCCAACTCCGTTAAAATCGTGTTGGCGACATCTTTATCGAAACGCGAAATCTCCATCGTCTTGAAAAATCGATGCGCGTCGCCGATGGTCATTTGAACGATGTCGTGAATGGTTTTGCCATCGACTTTCACGTTCAACGCGGCTTTTTTTAGTCGCGAGCCATTGCATTCAGGACAAACGCTATATCCGCGATACTTCGCGAGCAAAACACGATAGTGCATTTTGTATTGCCCTTCGCGCTCTACTTCTTTGAAAAAATTCGTGATGCCGATGAATCCATCTTTCGGAATGCCGTCCCATAAGAGTTTGCGCGTGGCGGCGGGAAGTTTGCCGTAAGGCACGTCGAGCGGAATGTTATGCTTCGAGGCGATGCGAATCAAATCGCGGAAGTGTTTCGAGTGCTTGTCGCTGTTCCAACAAACGATTGCGCCATCTCTGAGCGAGAGCGCGCGATTTGGCACGACGGCGTTTTCATCGATGCCCGTTACGCGCCCAAAGCCCTGACACGTCGGACACGCGCCCGCAGGCGAATTGAACGCGAACATCTGCGGCGATGGCTCTTCATACTCCACGCCGTTTAGTTCAAACTTGTCGCTGAATTGAAATTCTCTTCCGCCCAAGACGCGCGCGATGCAGTATCCGTTTGATTCCGCAAACGCCACTTCCGCCGCTTCGGCAATGCGTTGCGTCGTCTCATCGTCGTTGCGCAAGACAAGGCGGTCGACCAACGCCATCAATTTCGCTTGTTCTTTTTTGGAGAGCGCGGAAAGTTTTTTTTCAGCGTCAGGGTCGTTCAAATCGTAGAGCGTTTCGCCGAGCGCGATTCGAAAAAATCCTTTTTGTTTGAGCGTTTGCAGTTCCTCTTTGAGCGAGCGGGCTTTGGCGTTCTCGTCGGTATGATGCGGCATCGGAAATCCGATGTAGAGTTTGCTTCCCTCATCGAGCAATTTCATTTGATAGACCACGTCTTCGGGCGAATGTTTCAAGACCATTTCGCCCGTGTCGGGCGCGTAGGTTTTTCCGATGCGCGCAAAGAGCAATCGAAGGTAATCGTAAATCTCCGTAACCGTGCCGACGGTCGAGCGCGGATTTTTGGAAATCGTTTTTTGCTCGATTGCAATCGCGGGCGCGATGCCTGAAACATACTCCACGTCAGGCTTCGGAATGCGCTCCAAAAATTGGCGAATGTAGGCGGACATCGACTCCACATACCGCCGATGCCCTTCGGCATACAGCGTGTCAAACGCAAGGCTCGATTTGCCCGACCCCGAAACGCCCGTAATCACCACGAGTTTGCGGCGCGGAATGAAGACGTCAATGTTTTTGAGGTTGTGCGTCTTTGCGCCCTTGATGAAAATGCCGTTGGCGGTTTGCGGTGCGGTCGAGGACATGGTCGTGCTACTCAAAAATTAGGATTAAGCCAACAAGATACGCCAAAATCAACAAACTGCGCTTCATCGTCTTGAAAACAAAAGGGCGAGCCAACGCCCGCCCAAACTGTTTATGGTTGAAGACAACTTACTTCACCAAGAGCATTTTCTTCGTAGCCACGAAGTCCCCTGTTTGCAAGCGATAGAAGTAAATCCCACTTGACAAACTCATCGCGTTAAAGGTTGCCTCATGCGTCCCTGCTGATTGCCTCGCGTTCACCAATGTGGCGACCTTTCTGCCGAGCACATCATAGACTTCCAATTTCACGGTGCTTGCAGTGGGAAGTTGATAGCGGATAACTGTCGTGGGGTTAAACGGATTGGGATAATTCTGCTCCAAAGAAAATCCTTTCGGGACGTTCGATTTGACTTCGACGACATTCAGCATCGCGTCGGTCGTTTTGAGAATCGAGCCGCGCGCGCCCACGACATAGCCCGTCATCGCATCGAGAAACTTAATGTCTTGAAGTTCATTTTGACAATAGGCTTGAAGGCGTTGCCAAGTCACGCCGCCATCATTGGTGCGCAAGACTGTTCCTGATGCGCCAACGACGAGACCCACATTTTCGTCGCGCATGTAAATCTCGCGCAAAGTAAAGGTCGTGCCGCTTGTGAGCGCCGTCCAAGTCGCGCCGCCATCGGTCGTCTTGAAAATCCGTCCTGACGAGCCAACTGCGTATCCGACGTTTCTGTTTAGGAATTGAATCCCGTAAAGAATCGTCCCTGACGTTATGCCCGCGTTGCGCGCCGTCCAAGTCGCGCCGCCATTGGTCGTCAAGAATACGGAGGCTGAACTTCCAACGACATACCCAATGTCTGCGTCAAGCATTTGAATATCCCAGAAAGCCATTGTGCCCAAAGAGCCGAGCGATGTCCAAGTCGCGCCGCCATCGGTCGTGCGAAAAATGTTCCCGCTCGATGCGCTCACGAGTGCAGTAAGGTCGCTCACGCGAGCGGTGGCGTAGAGCGTGCCTGTGCCTGCCGCGCCGCCTGCAAACCATGTCGCGCCTTTGTTGGTCGAACGAAGCGTCGTGCCCGAAGTGCCTACGGCAATGAGGTTATCGTCGCTCATAAATTTGACGTCGTAAAGAAGATTGTTTTGGGAATTTGGAATGCTGTCCCAAGTCGCGCCTGCATTTGTGGTACGAACGATTCTGCCGCCTGTGCCGACGGCGACGGCTATCGTCGCATCGGCACAATCAATCGCGAAGAGCGTTTGGGTGGAAGTTGTCGCGGAGACGAGTTGGTTCGTCCAAGTCTCGCCGCCATTGGTTGAGCGAAGCACCGTGCCGCCCAGCCCGACGGCGCAAACGGTGGTTGGCGTTGCAAATGATGCCCAATACAAATCGCCAACGCTCGGGGTTGGCGAGACATCCGTCCAAGTTGTGCCGCCGTTGGTCGTGCGAAAAATCGTGCCGCCGAGTCCGACGATTACGCCGTTGTTTTCGTCAGCGAATGCCACGCCGCGCAAAGTTCTGCCCGTAATTGGCGCGGTTTGCGACGACCAAGTTACGCCGCCATCGGTGGTGAATTGAATGGAACTTGAGCTCCCGACGATGTAACCTTTCGAGCCAAGAAAAAAAGACGAATAGAAAAGGCTTGTGCCAATCGTGGTGAGCGTCCAACTCGTGCCGCCGTCGGTGGTGCGAAACACTCGCCCCGATGAACCCATCGCAATGCCTGTGGTTGCCGATGAAAACGTCACTTCCCAAATCGCGGTCGTTCCAATCGGCGCAACCGTTCCCACTTGCGTCCACGATGTTCCGCCGTCCGTCGTTTTGAAAATGTTGCCGCTCGGTCCGCCAACGTATCCGAGCGTCGGGCTGATGAACGATATGCCGTAAAGGTCGGTCGTTCCCGTTGCGGTCAAGGGTTGCCAAGTGGCGCCGCCATCGGTCGTTTTGGCGACGAAGCCATCGGAGCCACAAACGAACCCCAAACTGTCGTTGAGAAATTGAACCCCGAACAAATCCGCGTTGAAGGTGGTCGGGACTTGCGTCCAAGTCGCGCCGCCGTTGCTTGTCAGCGCGATGTAGCCCGCGTAAGCGACATAGATTCCTCTGTTCGCGTTAATGAAGCGAATATCGTTGGAACTGTTGCCGTGCGGAAGAGGGTTTTGCCATGTCCAAGTTTGTGCGTGGAGCACCGTTGCAGAGAGCCAGCAGAGAGCAATAAAAATACTTCGCATCGTCTATCCTCCTGTTGTATTTGAAGTGGTGTGAAAGGCACATCAGAGGTTCAAGAAACGAATTTCTTTGAAAACTTCCGAACCTGTCTATGATTTTCCCTCACGCCTTAATTCAAAATTTCGTAACTTCGCGCCTCAACTTGATTTGAAGAAATGAAAATCGGAGCGATTGAGATACATAAACCCATCGCGCTTGCGCCAATGGAAGACGTAACCGACCCGTCGTTTCGCCGACTGTGCAAGCGATTCGGCGCAGACATCGTCTACACCGAGTTCATCAGTTCGGAAGGCTTGCTACGCGGCGCGGCGCGTTCTTGTCGCAAACTCAAAGTCTTTGATGATGAGCGACCCGTCGCCATTCAAATTTTCGGCAACGAGGTTGAGGCAATGGTCGAGGCGGCGTTAATTGCCGAAGCCGCGAATCCGGATTTCATCGACATCAATTACGGTTGCCCCGCGAAGAAGGTCGCGGGGCGCGGCGCAGGTTCGGGTTTGCTCTGCAATCCAACCCTGATGGAAGACATCACGGCGGCAATCGTCAAAGCCGTCAAGCTTCCCGTTACCGCCAAAACCCGCATCGGTTGGGACGAAAATTCTATCTCGATTCTTGATACCGTCAAACGCCTTGAAGGCGCAGGCATTCAAGCCCTCACGATTCACGGGCGCACACGCGCGCAAATGTTCAAAGGTTCAGCGGATTGGACTTGGATCAAACGTGCCAAAGAAATCGCGACCATTCCCATCATCGCCAATGGCGACATTTGGTCGGCGAAAGACGCGGTCAAAATTTTCGACATCACCAAAGCCGATGGCGCGATGATTGGACGCGGCGCGATCGGCAATCCCTTCATTTTCCGCGAAGCCAAAGCCCTGATGCAGGGCATCGAATTGCGGACGCCGACCTTCCACGAAAAAATTCACGTGGCGATTGAGCATTTGAAAATGTCGCTCGAATGGAAAGGCGAAAAGTATGGCGTGCTGGAAATGCGACGCCATTACGCTTCGTATCTCAAAGGCATGCCGAACGTGAGCAAAGTGCGCGACTTTTTGGTGCGGGAAGAGCAGTGGCAGAATATCATTGACCGCTTGCTCGAATACGAACACGAGTGCGAACAGCACTTTGTAGAGGGCACATTCGACAAATTGGCGCAAACGCTCAACGACCACTCCAAGCGGTTAGTGCTTGAGCCTGCCGTCACGGAAAGTTAAACTGCGCACCGTTCTTTGTGTCATTTCAGGTATCTTTGATGATAGCTCGCCCAAAAAATGCGGTTTGAAATTTGAAGCACGAAACGGTAAATTCTGCACATTTTATTTCAACAAAGGGCTTAACGAAGGAAATGGAGACGCTTACGAAATCGAACGTCATTCGCATAAAAAACGCACTTACCGGCAAGAACCAAACGCCCGACTCGCCTTCCGACGACGCACAAGCGCAAGACTTGCTCAAAGCAAGCGGACCGATTCCGCAACACATCGCGATTATCATGGACGGCAACGGACGCTGGGCGGCGCGACGTGGGGAAATGCGCGTCTCTGGACATAATGCTGGCGTGAAATCTGTGCGCGATACCGTCGAGGCTTGTGCTCAACTCGGCGTTGGTTATTTGACGCTCTATGCGTTCTCGACCGAAAATTGGAAACGCCCGAAAAACGAAGTCTCTGCGCTCATGCATCTCTTGATTCAAGCCCTTCGCAAAGAGACTAAAACGCTTCACGAAAACGACATCAAGCTCAACGCGATTGGCAATATCTTCGCCCTTCCGCCCAATGTGCGCGAAGAACTCGAGGAAGGCATGGAACTGACGCGCCACAACAAACGCATGACGCTCTCACTCGCACTTTCATACAGCGGACGATGGGAAATCATGCAAGCCACGAAACGCATCGCCGAAGAAGTTAAAGCCGGACGATTAGACCCCGACGACATTACCGATGAAGTCTTTGAGCGATACCTCGTTACCTACGGCATGCCGCACCCCGACTTGCTCATTCGCACCAGCGGCGAATTTCGAATCAGTAACTTTCTTTTGTGGCAACTGGCTTACACCGAAATTCATATCACTGATTGCTATTGGCCCGACTTCCGACGCGATAAACTCTACGATGCCATTCGCGACTTTCAACACCGCGAACGCCGCTTCGGCATGACAAGCGAGCAACTTGCCGCGCTCACTAACCCACTGCATCAAACGCATTAGCCGTGAAATTCGGAGACACCTTTGGCTCAACTATTCATCTTGCATCAATTTTGAACCGCATGACGCCGCGCCGCCTATTGCACTTCTTGTGCGCTTTTTTCATCGTCTCAACTTCTACACTTTTTGCCCAAGACACGCCAGAGCGCGACGACAACACCAAACTTCAACTCGATTTCTCCGAACCCGCCAAATACAAAGTGCTTGGCATTTCTGTCGTCGGCAATTCCAGCATTTCAGAAAAAGACATTCTCGCTCGCTTCCCAATTCAAGTCGGTCAAGAAATTACCATTCCCAGTAGCGAACTTGCCGACGCGATGAAGCGACTTTGGAAGCAAAAACTTTTCAGCGACATTCGCGTTGAGATTGACCGCAAAACATTTGAAGGCGTTTTCCTTTCTATCAAGGTCAAAGAATATCCCGTGCTCACGCAAATCACGTTTGAAGGAAACAATGAATACGATGAGGAAGACCTGCTCAAAAAAGTCGAGCTCACACGCGGCGCGACCATCACCGACCAAATGATTTACCTCGCCCGCCAACGGCTTTTGAAATTCTATGAAGAAGAAGGCTACCTGCTTTGCGAAATTGATTACGAACTGCGCGAAACCAAAAAAGGACGTGCGACGCTCTTCTTCAAAATCAAAGAAAATGACCGCGTCATCATCGAGCGCATTAACTTCGTTGGCAACAAAGCCTTTGACAAAGGCGAACTGCTCGGCACGCTCGAAGAAACCAAACAACTCAACTTCTGGCGGCGCATTTTCTCCAAGCCGACGCTCGACCGCAAGAAATACGACGATGATAAAGACAAACTCGTTACCTTCTACCGCGAGAACGGCTACCGCGATGCGTATTTCAAACGCGATTCAATTTATTACACCCCCGATAAACGCGGATTGCACCTGACGATTTTCCTTTACGAAGGTCCGAAATATGTTTTGCGCAATGTGCAATGGGAAGGCAACACGCTTTATTCCAAAGCCGAGTTAGATGCCGTTTTTGGCTACAAAAAAGGCGATGTCTATAACGAGAAAAAAATCATGGAACGCCTGACCTATTCCGCCGAAGGCGGCGATGTCGGCTCGCTTTATCAAGACCGTGGCTACCTAACCTTTCGCGCCGATAAAGAAGAAACCGTCGTTGAAGGCGACTCGATTGACCTCAAAATTTTCATCACCGAAGGCAAACAGTTTCGCATTCGCAATGTCGGCATTGCAGGCAACACGAAAACCAAAGACCGCGTCATTCGCCGCGAACTCTACACCGTTCCCGGCGACCTTTACAGCCGCGAAAATATCATTCGCTCAATCCGACAAATCGCGCAGCTCAATTACTTCGACCAAGAAAAAATTACGCCCGACATTCAACCCAAAAGCGAAGAAGAAGTCGACATCACCTACAACGTCAGCGAAAAATCTACCGATACTTTCAACGCCTCCGCAGGATACAGCGGCGCGATTGGCTTCACAGGCGCACTGGGTCTCACGTTCAACAACTTCTCCATTCAAGACGTCACCAAGCGCGACGCCTACACCCCGCTTCCGCACGGCGACGGACAACGGCTCGACTTCCAATGGCAGTTCGGACGATTCAACTTCCAAACGCTCTCGCTCTCCTTCACCGAGCCTTGGGCGTTCGGCACGCCGACCTCGCTCGGCTTCAGCATCTTCGATACGCGCCAAAACTTCGGACAAGAACTTCAACAAACCGGTGTCTCGGTTTCCGTCGGTCGTCGATTAACATTTCCCGACGACTATTTCCGCATTGATTACACCTTCCGCTTTCAGCGCAACCGCGTAGGCGGGGCAACGAGCGGTTTCCAGCAAGGGCTGTTCTTCGTTACCGCCGACGAATACAGCATCATTCAAACCATTTCGCGCAACAGCACCGACAATCCCATCTATCCGCGACGCGGTAGCGATTTTTCATTCGCCACGCAACTTTCGGGCGGACCGCTTCCAGGCACGGTCGACTTTCTCAAATTCACGCTTCGCGCGGGGTGGTTCTCTCAAATTGCCGGCGACTTGGTGCTCACCACCAACGCCGACTTCGGCTCGCTTGAACGCATTGGTAATCAAAACAGCAACATTCCCGCCATCAACTTTTTCTACATGGGCGGAAGCGGCATCTCGTTTCTGCCTACCGTCCCGTTGCGCGGCTATCCTGACCAAGGGCTTGGCGTGTTCGACCCGAACCTGCGCATCTTCACGGGCAATTTCTACTCGAAATTTCAAACCGAACTGCGCTACCCAATTAGCCTGAACCCGCAAGCGACCGTTTATGCGTTGCTCTTTGCCGAAGCGGGCAACATTTACGCAAACGCGGGACGGGCAAACTTTGCCGACCTCAAACGCTCGGCAGGCGTGGGCGTGCGCGTGTTCTTGCCGATTGTTGGGCTTATCGGTCTGGATTACGGCTACGGCTTCGACCCCGTGCCGTCCAATCCCGGTCGTCCGAATCAAGGGTGGAACTTTATCTTCACCTTTGGGCAGTTCGCGCGATAACGATTTGCGTCGTTCACAATGAACTCTGAATTTTTTGCCAAAGCGCAAGAAAACATCAACGCGGCTGAACTTTGTTTCTCGAACAATTTGCTTAACGCATCAGCCAACCGAGCCTACTACGCCGCCTATCACGCCGCGATTTTCGCGTTGGCGTTGAATGGCTTTACCGATGAACAAAACGCGCACGAATGGGTTCAGCGGACGTTTGCGGGAGAAGCGATTCACCGCAAAAAGATTTTTCAAAACAAATTCAAATCTTACCTTCCTGAATTGATGAAAGTTCGCTTAAACGCTGATTACTCTTCTGTTGGGATTAGTCGCGTCGTGGCTGAACGGCAGTTGAAGAAAGCCAAAGAGTTTTTAGAAGAAATTGAACGGAAATGCAAGCGATGAAAAATCCAAAACTGATGGACTTGGCGGCTGAACTGCTTCGTCAAGTCCAAGCGAAATTTCCTGACGTCGCGTTCATACGCTATCGCGACAATCCCGAAAGCGAGAACAGCGTTTTGATAGAAGTTACCGCGCCCGCTTCCGATGAGCGCGAATTAGCCTTAATGGATTTCGTTTCAGAACTTGAAACAAACATCTTGCTGGAACACGGCTTTATGATTTTCGTTCTGCCTCAACGCAACGGCGCAACCCTCGCGCCAACTCACGACGCGCAACAATGAAACGAATTTTAAGCGGAATGCGCCCGACGGGCAAATTGCATTTAGGGCATTACGTCGGCGCGCTCGAAAATTGGGTCGCCCTTCAAAACGACGGCGACTACGAAACGTATTTTCTCATCGCCGATTACCACGCGCTCACCACGAATTTGGATTCGAGCCACATTTATCAAAACTCCATCGAGATGGCGCTCGATTGGCTCGCGGCGGGCGTTAATCCCGAACAAAGTCCCATCTTTCGCCAATCGCAAATCAAGGAGCATGCGGAACTCTTTTTGATTTTCTCGCTCCTCATCACGACCTCGCGGCTTGAACGAAATCCGTCGCTCAAAGAGCAAGTGCGAGATTTGGAATTAGACACGATTTCCTACGCGCATCTCGGCTACCCCGTGTTGCAGGCGGCGGACATTTTGCTCTACAAAGGCTCGGTCGTGCCTGTCGGCGAAGACCAACTGCCGCACATTGAAATCACCCGCGAAATCGCCCGCCGATTCAATCAAACTTACCCGAAGCCAAATGGCGAAGCGGTGTTTCCCGAACCCGAAGGCAAAATCACGAAGTTTGCGCGGCTCGTCGGGCTTGATGGCAAAGCGAAAATGTCCAAGTCGCTCGGCAACGCGATTTTGCTTTCTGACCCGCCCGACGAGGTGATGAAGAAAGTGCGCACCGCCGTTACCGACACGGCGAAAATTCGCAAGAACGACCCCGGCAATCCCGACGTCTGCACGGTGTTCAAGTATCATCAACGTTTCACGAAAACGGAGGAGACGCAGCAGATTGACGCGGATTGCCGAAGCGGCGCGTTGGGGTGCGTCGACTGCAAAAAGCGATGCGCGGCAAGCATTTCAGAATTTCTCGCGCCGATGCTTGAACGCCGCGCGCAGTTGGAACGACATTCCGACCACGTTCGCGCCATCTTGGTCGAAGGCGAATCGCGCGCCCGCGCCGTTGCTATGCAAACGATGTCGGAAGCGCGCGAGGCGATGAAACTCGGCTGAAAACTTTTCGGCTTTTCCCGTATCTTCTCGCAAACTGTATCAACATCTTTCCATTATGCTCGAGAGCGATTTCCGACACACGTTCAACGCCTCCTTTAAGCCCGAAGTTTACGAAGCCTTCATCGCCGACCTCAAGGCGCGCGGCAGAAACGCGCTGGATTTTCGCGTGAGCGAAACGCCGTTTTTTCCGTCAAGAGAACTCACGCAGGAACTTGTCGCGGCGGCGCAGGGCATCGCCGATGAATTGCGCTCGGAGCGCATTTGGTCGCGCCTTCATCGCGCCATTCCGCTGAACCTTGCCGCGCCAAACGAAGACGCGCATCCGCAATTTCTTCAAATCGACTTTGCCGTCTGCGAAGACCAAAACGGCAACCCGCTTCCGCAACTTATCGAACTGCAAGGCTTTCCGACGGTCTTCGCCTTTCAAGCGTTGCTCGACGAAACGGCGCGCCGTCACTACGATATTCCCGCCCCGCTTACCTCGTATTTCAGCGGGCTTTCGCGCGAGCGTTACCTTGCTATGCTCAAAGAAATTTTGCTCGGCGATTGCGCCCCCGAACAAACGATTCTCTTGGAAATCGAACCCGAAAAGCAAAAGACGCGCATCGATTTTTACGCCACCGAAGATTACTTCGGCATCGCGCCCGTTTGCCTGACCGACGTCAAAAAGCGCGGCAAAAAACTTTTCTATCGCAAAAACGGCAAAGAAATTCCGATTGAGCGCATCTACAACCGCGTCATTTTCGACGAGTTAGACAAAAAAAATCTCGCGTTTGAGTTTTCTTTTCAAGACGACCTCGATGTCAAGTGGCTCAATCACCCGAATTGGTTTTTGAAAATCTCGAAGTATTGCTTGCCGCTCTTTCAAAGCAAATACGCGCCGAAGGCTTACTTCCTTTCGGAGTTGGAGAAGTATCCCGACGATTTGGAGAACTACGTCGCCAAGCCGCTCTTTTCGTTTTCGGGCGGCGGCGTGATGGTCGATGTAACGAAGGAGGACTTGGACAAGATTGAAGACCGCGCCAATTACCTTTTGCAGCGCAAGGTCAATTACGCGCCTGCGATTCAAACGCCCGAAGGCGGCACGAAGGTCGAAGTTCGAATGATGTTCTTTTGGCGCGAGGGCGATGAAAAACCAACGCTTGTGAATAATCTTGTTCGAATGAGCCGAGGCAAACTCATCAACACGATGTTTAACAAGGTGCAGAATTGGACAGGGTCGAACATCGCCTATCACCTTTAATGCGCGCTCATCACGTTGCATCTGAAACGTTCGCTCACGCGCGTTGTTTGTTATCTTTGTATTTCTTGTTGAATTTCAGACACATTCACTTCAAATGGCAATTTCAGACATCGTCAGAACGCGCTTCGCGCCGTCGCCGACGGGCTATGTGCACGTGGGCGGACTTCGCACCGCGCTCTACAACTACCTCTTCGCCAAAAAATGCGGCGGCAAGTTCATTCTTCGCATTGAAGACACCGACCAAACGCGGCTCGTCGAAGGCGCGGCAGAAAACATCGAGAAAGTATTAGAATGGGCGGGACTCGCTCCCGACGAAAGCCCCTTGCGCGGCGGCGACTTCGGTCCCTACACGCAATCGCAACGCTTGCATCTCTACAAACGCTACTGCGAACAACTCATCGCCGAAAAAAAAGCCTACTACTGCTTCTCCACGCCCGAAGAATTGGAGGAAGTCCGAAAACTCCAACAAAAACAAGGCTTGCAACCGAAGTATAATCGCAAGTGGCTTCCTGAATCAATGGGCGGCTCGATGCCTGAAAGCAAAATCAAAGAGGCATTGGAATCAGGCATTCCGAAAGTGGTGCGAATGAAAGTGCCTGACGGCATCACGATAAAAATTGACGACGTCATTCGCGGCGTGGTCGAGTTCGATTCTGCCGTCGTTGATGACCAAGTCTTGCTCAAAGCCGATGGATTTCCAACCTATCACCTCGCCGTCGTCGTCGATGACCACTTGATGCAGATTACGCACGTCATTCGCGGCGAAGAGTGGCTCTCTTCAACGCCGAAGCACGTCTTGCTCTACGACTTTTTCGGGTGGGAAAAGCCCGTCTTTGCGCACGTGCCGCTTCTCTTGAACCCCGACCGCACCAAACTCTCCAAGCGTCAGGGCGACGTGGCGGTGGAAGATTACATCAAAAAAGGATTCAGCCGCGACGCGCTCCTGAACTTCGTCGCGCTCTTGGGGTGGAATCCGGGAAGCGGGAGCGAACAAGAAATTTTCACCCTCGACGAACTGCGCGAGCAGTTTTCGCTCGAGCACGTCGGCAAATCGGGCGCGATTTTCAATCTCGACAAACTTCAATGGATTGAAGAACAGCACATTCGCCGCAAAAGCGACGCGGAACTCGCCCAAGCGATTCGCCCGATTCTTGAAGAAGAATTGAAGTCGCGCAAAACCGAAATGCCGATTGAAAAAATCACGAGCGATGAGTATCTCCGCGCCGTCGCCAAAGAAATGAAAGAGCGCGCGCGTTTCATCAAAGAGTTCGTTACGTTCAGTTCCTACTTCTTCTTTGAGCCTGAGACCTACGAGGAAGACGCGGTCAAAAAGCGTTGGAAGGACCACACCAACGCGCTACTCTCGGAGTTTGCGGCGCGGTTGGAAACGCTTTCCGACTTCACGGCGAGTGCGATTGAAGCCGAACTCAAAACCTTCTGCGAAGCGAAAGGCGTCAAGACGGCAGAAATGGTTCACCCGATTCGCCTTGCGGTTTCAGGCGCGAGTTTCGGACCGAGTTTGTTTCACTTGCTTGAAATCATCGGCAAAGAGGCGGTTTTGCGCCGCATTCATCGCGCCGTTGAACGCTTGAAGCGCGAGCCTGCCGCCACATCGTAAATCCGCGCTCCGAAAATCCGCGCTCCGAAAATCCGCGCTCTATCCGCTAAATCCGTCCAACCCGTGTTCTCTTGAAGTTCTCTCTCTTTGTCGGTGCGGGTTAGGGTGAGGTCATAGAACGCAGATAAAACGGATTGAATAGGTACTCACGGATAATTCCTTCGCACTTTTCCCTTCGCACTTTGCCGTTCAAAAAATTTTGCTTTGTTTTTCTTGATGACAACTTTATATTGCTTTAAGATTTACCCCGTTCTTTCGCCCGCAACTCCGATTCATACCTTTTATCCAAAACGAAGGCGGGCGTTTTCCACAACATAATCCGCTTACGACCATGATAACTCGCACACACACCGCCGTATCAAGTAATCGTAGGCAATACATCAATCAGAGTTGGAATGTATCGAGCGGAATTTATTTTTACCGATTGCAAGCCGGAAACTTTGTGCAAACAAAAAAGATGTTGCTCGTGAAGTAAGATGATGAACCGTGTGCGTCGGGAGAAATTCTCGGCGCGCTTTTTTTATTTAACCTGCATCGTATACCACAAAAGTTTAATTCTCAACTTCTTAGTCAAGTATCCATAAAAGGCAATTATTTTAGGTTTCGTCCGCGGCGTGGGCACGGCCACCGAAGCGCAATCCTACTCGTTCTTGGATAACTCCGCATCAGGAAAGGTTCAATACCGCTTGAAGCAGATTGACTTTGACGGACAATTTGAATACTCGCCCGTCATTGAAGTCGACGCGGGATTGCCGAAAACCTTTGAACTCTCGCAGAACTATCCGAACCCGTTCAACCCAACGACCGTGATTCGTTATCAACTGCCTGTGGCAAGCAATGTATCGCTCAAAGTCTATGATGTGTTGGGCAAGGAAGTGATGACGCTCGTGAATGGACGGCAGGAAGCGGGGCAATACAACGCGATGCTAAATGCGAGCGGTCTTTCAAGTGGAATTTACTTCTATCGCTTGCAAGCGAGCGCGACGAATGGAGCGTCAGGGCAAAACTTCGTCTCTACGAAGAAGATGTTGCTCGTCAAATAGTCAAAAGTTAAGAGTTGAAAGGTTGGAACACGGATTGAACAGATGACGCGGGTTTGCGCAGATAATTGAGAGGAATCAGTGGCGACCTATTTAATCTGCCTAATCCGCGTTCTCGCTTGAAGAGGGTGGAATGAGAGGAGCAATGGCTTCAACTTTCAACTCTTAACTCTCAATTATCAACTATCAGACTTTTCTTGTTGGCTTGTTCTTTGTTTAGGTGAAAGCGTCCTTGCTGGAAACGGCGGGACGCTTTTTTGTTTTTGTAGGTTCGGCGCACAAGTTATCTTTCTTGTTCATCAACACTTAAAATCAATTGGTTCTAATCGCAATGACACAACTGCTCAAACTTGGTCTCCCAAAAGGTTCTTTACAAGAAGCAACGCTCGATTTGTTCGCAAAGGCGGGCTTTCACTTTATCGTGCGCGAACGCTCCTATTTTCCATCGATTGATGACGACGAAATTTCCGCCATTTTGATTCGGGCGCAAGAAATGGCGCGCTATGTTGAGCAAGGCGCATTTGACTGCGGCTTGACGGGCAAAGATTGGATTATTGAAACGGGCGCAAACGTGATTGAAGTCGCTGACCTTGTTTATTCCAAAGCCTCTATGCGTCCGGTGCGTTGGGTGCTTGCCGTGCCTGAATCGTCAAACATTACATCGCCCAAAGATTTACAAGGCAAGCGCATTGCGACTGAAGTGGTCAACATCACAAAGGCTTATTTGAAAAAGCACGATGTTAGTGCCGATGTGGAATACAGTTGGGGCGCAACCGAAGTTAAACCGCCCGAACTTGCTGATGCCATCGTGGAAGTTACGGAAACAGGCAATTCGCTTCGTGCTAATAAACTTCGAATCGTCGAAACGATTTTAGAATCCAACACCAAGTTTATTGCGAATGCACAAGCGTGGAGCGATAAGTGGAAGCGAGAGAAAATTGAAAACATGGCAATGCTTCTGCAAGGCGCAATCAACGCGATGGGGAAGGTTGGGTTGAAGTTCAACATTAAGCGAAGCGACTTGAATGTAATTGCCCCGCAACTGCCTGCCCTTCGCAATCCAACCGTGTCGCCGCTCTCGTCGGAAGAATGGGTTGCTGTGGAAATTATCATCGAGGAAAAGCAAGTGCGTCGCCTCATTCCTGACTTGAAACGCGCTGGCGCAGAGGGCATCTTCGAGTATGAAATTAACAAACTTATTTACTAACTTCTCATAGAAGCACATTCGCGTTGTGAATTATCATCGCAATCATAAGCATCACATATTGGAGATCAACATGGTAAAAACGCTTTCAGCACGCGCCGATGCGCATGTGCCGACTTCCGTTTCATCAGCATTGTTTGAATCGAATCAAGTTGACCGACGTCAATTCTCCGCACTCGCGCCGACGGTTCTTGAATGCACCTTGGAAAAATCCTTATACTTCGCTGCACTATCCGACACACGCGCTATCCTCAAAAATCTTGCAGAACTTCGTGCGACACGTGTCAGCAAGTCAACGGTTGATTTTCTGAGGAGGCATGAAGCCCTTGCGCCGTTGCTCACTCGCCTCACCAAGAATTATTGGCTGACGCTAACCAACGACGAAAAATCTCACCGCGCCAGAATCCGCTATCAATCCGTTGCTCTTAAAAAAGCCCAAGAACTCTTGGACGGAATCGCCGTTCGTAAAAAAATCGCGAAGAAGTTTTTCAAAGCACATCAGCTCAATAAGCCGATTCGCCTTTCAAATGTTGAATCGGCGTGGCTCGATGCCAATCCAGAATGCCGTGCTTTGGTGTCTGTTAGATCAAAATTTCTAATCCCGACTTCGCGCGAAGCGTTTGATTTCAGCGAAGACGCATTTGCTCGGTTGGCGAGGCGGCTTCGCTTTGAAATGCTCACGCCTGACGACGTGAATGTGCTCAAAGCACATGGCGCACCGATTTTGCCCGATAATACGCTTTCGCTTGACGATGCGGCATGGGTGCGCGAGCCTTACGCAAAAGCCGTGCTGTATCGCTTGGTGAAGTATCGCAAAGACGAACAAGACGCGCAAGCCGAACGCATGAAAACAGCATCAGCACGTATAGAGAAGCCGTTCAAACGTGTTCATCTGGTCGAAGACGACATGTCGGCAGAGCCAATCGCGACGCGCGTGAATCAAGCAGAAATCACCGTGCGCATTGCTCAAAAGCACGAAGCATCGACGCATCTCGCGCATGCCAATATCGCCCAACCGTTGAAGCGCATTGAACTTGAAAGCGACGATGTGCCTTGTGAAATCATTACTGACCATGAAACTTCAGAACGCCGATGGATAGAAGAGATGAAAGAAAAGGTGCTTTCTCTTTTTGGGATTCCAACAAAAATGCGTGCGTTTGCAAGTTAGTTCGTAGTGAGAAGTCGCATCGTGATAAATCCTCGTCGCCAAGTGCAAACGGAATTGTATATTCAATTCAAGTCTGTGTTGAGAAGTAAGGTAACTCTTGAAACGTAGTATAAAACCAACGCCACCAGTGAGTGTTCAAGCAACAAATGCACCCGCCCCTCAACCGAATTCAACACAAGAAAAACGACTGATTCGTGTTGCGATTATTACCGTGAGCGATAGAGCCTATCAAGGCATTTACAAAGATGAATCCGGACCAATCGTTGCGGCGACTTTCCCTACCGAACAGTATGACGTGGCTGTAACGAAGATTGTGCCCGATGAAATTTTCGCCATTTCCAACGAGATTATTCGATGTGTAGAAATGGAGCGCGTCGACATCGTGGTAACAACTGGCGGCACGGGTTGCTCAATGCGTGATGTAACGCCTGAGGCAACGCGCAACGTCATTCAACGCGAGGTTGTTGGTATTTCGGAAGTGATTCGCCTTGCCAACCGCGAGAAAAATCCAAACATGATTCTCTCGCGTGGCGTGAGCGGAATCCGCAATCAAACGCTTGTATTCAATCTTCCGGGCAATCCTGAGAACGCACGCATGGCACTGGAATCGGTGCTCACGGCACTGCCGCACTGCATTAAAACAATGCGACAACAACGCCCAATGCGACGAACAGGCGGACAAAATTCGGTCGGCGGTCAGCGAAGTGCGAACGATGGAAAACCCAGAACATCTTCAAAGCCGCGAATGCGTCCATAAAAAGCAACTGCCAAGAATGGAATTTCATTGTTGTTCTTTGTAAATTCGAAAAAGCAATCGAAATGAATCGTGCGAAAGCGCGAGATTGTGATGTTGATATTGAAGTTCTAAAACATTAAAAAAATGAGAATTCTCGTCTTCACAGGCAAAGGTGGCGTTGGAAAAACGTCCGTCGCCGCGTCCACAGCCCTACGCGCCGCTGAAATGGGCTACCGCACTTTGATTATGTCCACCGACCCCGCGCACAGTTTGGGTGATTCGTTGGATAAAGAACTCTCGCCCTCGCCGATTAACATCGCGCCGAATTTAGATGCCCAAGAGGTTAGCGTGTTCAGCGACTTGAACAATAATTGGGAAGTTGTGCGTGCGCACTTCGCTGAATTGATGCGCAACAAAGGCGTCGACGGTGTCTATGCCGAAGAAATCGGGATTCTGCCAGGCATGGAAGAACTCTTCTCGCTTTCCTACATCAAGCAGTATAACGAATCAAATAAATACGACTTGCTCGTCGTTGACTGCGCCCCGACAGGCGAAACCTTGCGCCTCCTCTCCTTGCCTGAAACATTTGGCTGGGTGATGAAAATGCTACGCAACGTGGAAAAGTATGCCGTCAAGCCGCTTATTCGCCCGCTCTCGAAAATTTCCAACAAGACCGAAAAAATGGTCGCCTCGCCCGAAGTCTTCAACGCGATTGATAACCTTTTCACGGCGACGGAAGGCATCATCGATTTGCTTGGAGACAACTCCAAAACCACCGTGCGCCTTGTGATGAACCCCGAAAAAATGGTCATCAAAGAATCCATGCGTGCGCTTACCTACCTCAATCTCTACGGCATCACGGTCGATCGGATTGTCATCAATCGCGTGCTTGCCGAAGATAAAGATTCAGGCTATCTCAATGAATGGAAGAAAGTGCAACACAAATACATCGATGAAATTCATCACGCCTTTGCGCCGATTCCGATTTCAAAAGTGCCGTATTTTTCAAACGAAGTCGTGGGATTAGATATGCTTCGCTTAATGGCGAATGAAGTCTACGGTGAGCAAAATCCGCTCGATATTTTCTTCAAGGAAAATCCGATTGAAATCAAGAAAGTCCCCGAAGGCTACTTCCAAATGCGCGTCAAACTGCCGTTCTTGCACGACGCGAATATGAGCATCGCGCTTCAACAGCAAGGCGACGATATGACCATTCGCATCGGCGATAATCAAAAGACCATCACGCTTCCCGTCTTCCTTGCAGGCATGAAATCCGACGAAGCCTACTTTGAAGGGCAGTGGCTCTGTGTCGACTTCAAGATGCATGAAAAAGTCGCCGTCTAACTTTACAGAGAAATTTTTACAGAGAAATTTTCCAATAAACCTGCTTGCGCAGTTCATTGATCCATTCCTGATACAATTCATTTTGTCGCTTCTGTAAGGCGAGGTTGCGAATGCGTGCGTAATCTTGTGTCAGGTTCATCTTGTGGGCATCGGCGCGGTATTTGAGCCAAACAATGCGATAGGCGGATTCTCCTCCGGAAACTTGATAGCGTTGCGGTTCTGAAATTTCTCCGACATTGAGCGACTCGAGCAGGCGTTTGAGATCAGCATCTCCTTTAATTTCATCGAAGGCAACGCGATTCGAGCCTGTTTGCGGCGAGATAATGTCGCCCCCGTTCTGCGCCGATTCTTCGTCTTCGGAGTAGAGACGCGCCTCCAATCCAAAACTTGACTTGCCTGTTTGAACGCGCTCGCGAATCGCGTTGAGTTGGGCGATAGCGTCGCTGGCGTTCAAGTTGGTTCTATCAAACTTGATGAGAATGTGGCGCGTATGAACGGACTCGCCGCGTCGTTCAAGCAACTGAATAATGTGATAGCCGAAAATGGTCTCGACGATTTTTGAGATTTGTCCTTCTCTCAACGCAAACGCCGCCTCTTCAAACGGCTTGACGAACTCGCCGCGCTTGGCGAAGCCCAAATCGCCGCCGTTTTGCGCCGAACCGTCTTCGGAATAGGCTTTGGCGAGTTCGGCGAAATTGCCGCCCTCTTTCAACTTGCGTTGAATCTCCGCGATTTTTTCATAGGCGATTTTTTTAGCGAGCGAGTCCACCTTTGGGCGAATAGCGATGAACGCGGCTTCAAATTCGGCGGGCAGTTCAGGAAGCGAATCTTTATAGGCTACATAAAATTTTTGCACGTCTTCGTTGGAAATGGAAAGCCCACTGAATTTTTTACGACGCAGTTGTTCGACCATTAACCCAGCACGGATTTCTTCGCGCATATCGGCGCGCAGTTGTGGAATGGACTTGCCAAAGTATTCGCTAATCGCCTCATCGCTTCCAATGCGCTGTCGGATAAATTCCATACGCCGTTCCACTTGCCCATCGACTTCTTCGTTCGGAACGGATATGCTGTCGATTTTCGCTTTTGTGAAAAGCACTTTGAGATTGACGGCTTCCTCCAATATCTGCCGCCACATCATCGGCAAGCGTTCATCGTCGGGCGGAATTCGATTTTGATAAGCAACGAATTTTAGTTGCTCATCGATTTCAGATTTGAGCACGATTTCATCGCCGACAACAGCCACGACGCCATCGAGCACTTGTGCCTTTATCGGCATTGAGCAAACAAAGAGCGCGAGAAAAACAATGCGATGTGTCATATCAAAATGAAGTTTTCTCAAAGTGAGTTTTTCAATCGAGAAGCCAAACTATCGACGAAGCGTTTTTGCTTCATCATACGCAAGCGTTCTAAAACTTCAGGAAAGGCTTGCACGAATGTTTTCGGTTGTCTTTGGGCGACGATTTCTTCCAAACGCATCACCACAAAAAGCGAATCGGAAAGTTTCATGACGGGTGAGATGTCTTTGGGTTTCATGCGTTCAAGAATCGCACGCAAGTTTTCAGATTCTAAATGAAGTTGGGGCAAGGTTTTGAATTGGGTTGCGCCTTCAAATGCAAGTTGGTTGAGTTCGGCTGTTTCGGGCGCACGCAACATTGCAAGATTGAAGAGAGAATCCGCGCCAATGTTAGCAACCAGAGCTTGACGTAGGCGAAGCGCGGTATCGGCACTATGGGTGTAAATGCGAAGCAATTTGAACATCGCGTCGTGAAACACTAATGTAGAACTCATCTGCTCGTAGTAGGCTTTGACTTCGGCAGAGTCAACACGGAAGAGCCCGTCCTTCAAAGCCTCTTGCAGTTTGCGTTCTACAAATCGATCGGCGATGATGCGTCGGCGCGATTTTTCAACAAGGTGTCGGGTTTCTTCATCATTATCTTCGCCATCTTGGATTGCTTGCTCGTAAAGCGACGCTGTGTGCCGCCAATCTTCGATGAACAAGGCGGCTTGGGTTGCGCTGTCGCTCGGCGCGCTCTGCCTGATGTTGCGCGCAAGTTCGCTCGGCAGGAGCACACTGCCGCCGATTTTAAGCAACGGCGTTTCTTTTTCGCTCGTATTGGATTGAGCGCACCCCATAAAAAAAAATAACGCGGCAAGCCAAAGACTTTGCCTTGAACTTGCCGCGATTGAACAACATCGTGAAACCTTTCGTGAAAAATATGGAGCGAAGAACATCAACGGTGATGCACGCTTAATTTTTGACGTCGAGAGTCGCCGTCGCATTCGCGTTTGCAGGCGCACTCGTCTTCGGCTCAACAAATCGGAACGCCTTTGAGAGCGTTTCGTCGTCTATCTTGATTTCCGTCTTTGCGCGAAGCGAGGCGTTCCACTGCGACTCCAATCGCTTCGACGTTTCTTCTTGATACTGCGAATACACTTCGGGGCGTGCCTCTTCAAACGTTTTCGGACGAGGGGCTTCTTTACCATCAACACGAATGACGACAAACGCACCATCGATTTGTGTCGGCGGGTTGATAAATCCTTTGGATTGAGTAAACACGGCATCAGCCGATTTATTCTCGCCTTTCTGGAACAGACCGACGAAGCCTGTTTTCAACGTGTCCTCTTCGGCGAAACGTTGCCCATAGCGTTGCGAAAGGGTTTCAAATGTGCGCACTTGGTCATCGACTTTGATGGCGGCGATTTTCGCTTGAAGGTCGCGTCGGTCGCTCTCGTAGTTTTTATCCTTACGCTTGAGCCGTGCTAATTGCTTTCGCAAAGCCGCCATTTGTTTTTTGACATCTTGCGCCGTAACGACATCGAGCGTGCGCTTGCCTTGTGTGAGTTCAGTGTAAAGTTTATCGGCGAGGTCTTTATTGCTCACCACGATTTGAGAAATAGCGACGCGCTCTCCGAATTGATACCGCTCGCGATGAGCGTCATAATAAGGTTTTGCGACCGTATCGTTAGGCAATGCAGGCGACCAGACTTTCTTCTCTGAAATGCTGAAAAGCAAAATGCCATCGCGATAGTCGTTCATTAAACGCGCAAATTCAGGTGAGCGCGATTCTAATTGCGAGATTTCGTAGTTCTTCAATGCTTGCTTAGCGTAGGCATTGACTTGGTCGGTTATGCTTTCTTTTGTAATCGGCACGCCAATATTGTTTGCTTTGATGTAGCCCATCAAACTATCGAGCGTGTATTTCTGATTGGCAAAAGCAAAAACAACAGCAGATTTTTCAGGTGAAGAGAGGTTAAGGCTGTCGAGTTGCAAGAAAGTTGTTCCTTCGGCGGCTTTGGATGCCAGCACCAGCGCATTGGGCATTGTTTCTGTATAAAGGTAATCCTTCTTCAAACGCGAAATGAGTTTTTCGTCTTCGGCGTTCATCTTTTCGGGATTGCGTTTGAGAAGCGACTTGAGCGTTTCGCGGTCTTCATCGAGCGATTTGAACCCTTTGTGAGTGAGTTGAATCAGGTGGTAGCCAAAGCGCGTGCGAACAATCGGCGAAATATCGCCTTTCTTTTTCAACGCAAATGCCGCTTCTTCAAATTCAGGGGCGGGAATTTGACCCTTGCCAATCGGTCCTAAATCACCGCCATTTGCGCCGCTTTGTCGGTCGTCGGAAACATTACGTGCGACTTCTGCAAACGGGGTGCCATTCATGAGTTGGGTTTGAGCGTCAAGAATTTTGTTGTAAGCGTTGAGCGTGTCGTCGGGCGAAGACTCGGGCGTGCAGAACGCCATGATATGCGAGACGAAAATTTGCTCTCTCGGTCGCCTATCTTTGATGTCGATGAGATGATAGCCGAAACGGGTGCGCACCGGTCCAACCAACTCGCCTTTCTTTGCCTCGTAGCACGCATCTTCAAATTGATGCACCATCATGCCTGCCGTGAAGTAGCTCAAATTGCCACGATTTTGTTGCGCGCTGGGGTCTTCGGAGTATTTAACAGCGGCGGAATCAAACGAAATCTTCTTCGAGAGGATTTCATTTTTGATGTCCATAATTTTCTTGTAGGCGACAAGGGTATCTTCGGGTTTGTTGTTCGCCAAGCGAATGAGCAAGTGAGAGGCGTTGATTTCTTCTTGACGGCGGTTGTAAAGCGCGCGAATGGCTTCTTCCATAACGGCTTTCTCGGTGAGATATGCCGGCGCCATTGACATGCGATATTGTTCCAATTCGTTTTTAACTTCGGGCGATTTATCCAATCCTAAGTCGCGAGCGTCTTTGACCTTCAATCGAAAGTCAATGTAACGCTCCAAGAACTCCTTGTATTGCGCGAGCGAATCTTGTTTTGCCGATTCAATCGTGCGGTTATTTTCGGTGTATCGTTGCTCAAATTCGGAGAGCGAAATCGTCTCGCGCCAGTCGCCTTGTTTCATTTCGGCAACGAGCGGGTCGCGTGCACTGCCACACGCGCTCATCAAAATCGGACCGAGCGCAATCGCCACAATCACAGCCGTTCTACCAAGAAAAGAGAACAAACATTTCATTTGGGTTTATTCCTCCCATTAAGGTTTTATGTTTTAAGGATTGAAAAATCAAGGATTATGATTGATTCTCTGTGTCCAGAATCCATGTGTGAAGTCTCGAAAAGCGACCCCGTCTCGAGAAACGGACGGCAATAGTAAGGAAAAAAAACTTGAAAAACAAGGTAAGGAGGCGTCTCAAAAGCGTTGAGAAGTTGTTGAGCAGACCGACGCGCAGGCTTACAAGCCCCAGCGTTTGGGTATGACTCTTCGGGTCTTGTTCTGCGCCTTCTGTTGAGGTTGAACGGGCTGAGGCTCTTCGGGCAGTTCGTCCATTACTACAAGCACTTGTGGCATTTGCGAAAGAATACGTTTGTGCTCTTTGGGCGGAATCGGATTTCCGCGAAGGTCAAGCACTTTGAGCGCGGGCGGTTCTTTATCGTAGTACGAGTCGTAATAAAGACGGTCGGGTAAAAATTCAATTTGATTGTTGCGAACATAGAGCGTTTCCAAATGAGGGCTACGCACCAAGTATTCGCTCAAGGTCTTGAGCTTGTTGTTGCTTAAATCTAACACACCGAGCGAGCGAGGAAGAATCGCACCGCTGTCGGTCTCAATTTGATTGTTTGAAAGATCGAGATGATAAAGCGAGGGGTGCTTTTCCAGACCAGACGGAATGCGCGTGAATTTATTTTGGGATAGATTGAGCCGCAACAAGGATTCAGGAAATTTGAACCCTTTGGGAATTTCGGAAATCGAGTTGTTGCTCAAATTGAGCAGTTCAAGATTCGGAAACACTTCCAACTCTTTCGGAATGGTTTGAAGTGTTCGCCACGATTGGTCTATTTGGTAGGCTCGCTCGCGTTTGCGACTGGCAACTTCAATCGAGTAATTCACTGTTGAGCGGTAGATTTTGACGGCTTCTGGGCTGTTGTCTTTTTGCCACAAAATGTAGTAGCCATAAAATCCGACGACGCTCAACGCGACAAACACCCAAGAGGCTTTGCTCAACTTCTTTCCGCGTTTCAGTGCACTATCTGTGTAGAGAAGCGGGTTATAATAAACCACGACGCGAGAGTCGGGTGCGTAATCGACGGTAAACCGCCTCGCTTCTGCCTCGCTCTCAACGAAGTGGACAGTCTCGCCGCTGACATATGACGAGCCTGTTTCTATTTTTCCGTCAACTTCAAATTCATACTGAAGTTCAACTTGATATTTCGTTTTTCCAGAACCGTTTTCAGTGGTCGGACGGATAACGAGCCGTGTCATTCTGCCAATGGTGCTTTTCCAAGCGAACGACCAAAGCTGCTTAAATGAAGCCAAAAGAGCGATGAGCAGAAAAAAAATGGCAAGATATAATACGTAATCGATGTTGATAGATTGAGTCATACCAAGAAGAAATTATGAATGCGCACACACATTAAGTTGATAAAAAACTTCTATCAGCCGACTGTCGTTGTGCTGGTCGCAGGCGAGAAACAACTTAACTCCACACTAAAAGTTTGGGTGGAATCTGCTGTATGAAACGAGACGGCTTTTTCTTAACATCTTTTTCGTCTCGAGTGAAGAAGGAAATGTAGAGATACTTTTTTGCTCTTGTTATTGCAACATACAAAAGTTTTCGTTCTTGTTCAATCCCCGTTTCATCTTTAATCAGCCAATGCGGAAACTCGCTGTCGGTTGCACCTGCAACGAAAACCGCCGCAAACTCCAATCCTTTGGCTTGATGAGCCGTAATTATCGGCACTTTTTCATCATCGATTTTCAAGCCACCGAATCCGAGCGAGGCTTGCTCGAGCAAGAATTGCAACGATTCTCGCGCATTATCTTTGCGGTCAAGTTCCGAAGCAGAAAAGCGTTGAGAAAGGTCTTTCAAATGCGCAACACGTTCATTGCCGTCTTTTTGTTTGTGCCAATGTTCCCGCAATCCACTGTCTTCAAGCACATGCTCTAAAATGACTTGTGGGCGTGCGTCGTCCAATTTTTTGCGCCACTTTTCAAATTGGGCGGCAAAGGTTTTGAAATACACGCCATACTCGAAGGCATGTTGCGCACGAAGCGCAGAGCCTGCCGTTAATTTTGGAATCAGAATCTTCACGAGTTCAGCAACGGCAATCGCGTCGTCCATTGCGCGATGCGTCGGAAGCGAAATGCCATAGTGCTGGCAAAGGGAGAGCAGTTTGTAATCGCGAAGTGTCGCATAGCGGCGCGAAAGGTCAAGCGTATCAAATGCAGTGAGGTCAAATAAGTCGAGTTCATGGCGACGCAAGTTTTCTTTCAGTAGTTCCAAATCAAAACGAACATTATGCCCGACCAGAACAGCGCCGTCGATAA
Organism: Candidatus Thermochlorobacteriaceae bacterium; assembly: GCA_029263855.1. Lineage (GTDB taxonomy): Bacteria > Bacteroidota > Chlorobiia > Chlorobiales > Thermochlorobacteraceae > JANWWM01. The sequence continues at coordinate 27,195 of JAJUFC010000022.1, forward strand.
AATCTAAAAATGCCCCGAAGACGATTTTCGCGTCGCGTCCGTGTTCCTGCAAGTAAGCATCGGAAATGCCGTGAACCCGCTCGGAGTCGCCGACAGGCTTCGTGGGTTTGATGTATCGATGAAATTCCGCCACTTTGCCCGACCGCCCGAACTTGACCGCCGCCACTTCAATCACATCGTCTTGATACGGATTTAAGCCTGTTGATTCAGTGTCAATGGCAATTAAAGCGTCGTGCTCAAACGCTTCGAGCAACGGCTTAAACACATCACCATTTTGCGCAAGTGGATTGAGAAAGTCGTAGAGGCGCAGTCCGCTTTCGCGTATCGTCCTAGACATTTCATCAAGTTGTGATGCAGAAAGTTCACTTGGAACGGCGAGTACCGCACGGCGAAACGCCTGCATATCCAACGGATTGACTAACAAGCGCAGATACGCAAGCGCATCTTTGATTTCAGCACGCTGAAAAAACTTGGAATCTTCGACGAGGTAAATCGGCACGCCGCAGAAGCGCAAGTGACCAGCGATTTTTTCGTTGAGGTCGTGCCGTCGTGTGATAATTGCAATGTCGTGATACGGTAGTTGCTCTTGCTCGTGCAGACGGCGAATTTCGGTGGCAATCCAAAAGGCTTCATCGGCGAGCGACTGTGCTTCATGCATCTTGACTTTTTCACCGCGCCGCTTGATTTCGTGGTCGGAAATATCGTTGAGAAGTTGTGCGACATTAGCGTCGAAGAGCGAGAGTGCGGCTTCGATTAGGTTTGGCGTAGAGCGATGATGTTGGTAAAGAACAACTTTGCTCACGGGCGCGAAATCGGTTTCAAATCGCGGAATGATGGAGGCGGGCTTTGAATCGCGCCACTCGAAAATGGTTTGATGCGTGTCGCCGAAAAATGCAAGATTTTTATGCGTGCCTGCAAGTAAGGAAAGAATCCAGTATTCGGGAACGGAAGTGTCTTGAACTTCATCGACTTGAATCCATTGATAAGCCGATTGCCAGCGTTCAAGCACTTCATGATTCGTTTTGAAAAGATCGATGAGGATTGTTTGTAAGTCCGTGAAGTCGAGCGCGTTGCTTTCGCGAAGCGTCGCATTGTAGCCGGCAAGAATTTCCGATAGGAAAAAATTCTGCCGCAAATCAATTCCACCTTCTTTTATGGCAGAAGTGTTGAGATAGCGATAAAAAATTTTTTCCAGCGGCTCAGGCGATTTAGTTTGATACGGCGAGATTTTGGCTTGCGCAATAAAGTTGTGAAGGGCACGGTCGAGCTTGCGTGCAGATTTGGGCTCGACTTTGAGGTTGAATTGTGTGCGCAATCCCGCCACAATTCCGATGGAGTCTTCTTCGTCGTAAATGGAAAAATCGGGTGAAATGCCTACTGCGTCGGCTTCGCGTCGCAAGATGCGTGCGCAAAGGCTGTGAAATGTGCAAACGGTAAGAGCGCGTGCTTGGTCAGCCAAGCCGAATCCGCCGAGCAGTTTTTGAATGCGCGATTTCATTTCGCCCGCCGCGCGATTGGTGAAGGAAAGGCAGAGCATTCTTTCAGCAGCAATGCCTTGCGCAATCGCATGTGCCGCGCGCCGCGCCATGGTTTCGGTTTTGCCTGTGCCAACAGGCGCGAGCACAAGCAACCCTCCGTTGAGATGCATTACTGCCTCGCGCTGTTCGTCCGTTAAACCTTGAAGATAGGAGTCTTGGCGTTCGTCTTTCATTGTGCGTTGTGAGAAGTTGAAGGAAGATAGCGACGAAATCGCATAAATCGAATTATCTTCAACGTCAACTATTTTTCGCTTCAATATCGACATGAAACTCATCTCTCTGTTTGTGCTAATTAGCACGCTTGTTGGACTTGGGTTAGATGCAGAGACGCTCCATGCTCAATATCGCAAGTCGCTTCTGCCGATTTCCGCTTCGGCTCGCCATACCGCCATGAGCCACAACCACACTTCAAAAGAGCATATTTATCAAGCGGATAAATGGTTTGCTTCCGACAAGGTCAAGCATTTCAGCGCGTCGTTTTTGCTTGTGGTGATGGGAAAAATTGGCTCAAAGGAACTCTTGAAATTTGACCGCGCCGCCTCGAGCACGAGTGCCGTTGGTTCAGCGTTGCTGATTGGCTTCGCCAAAGAAGTTATCGACGACCTTAACCCCAACAACATCTTCAGCCTCAAAGACCTTGCCGCCGACCTGCTCGGCATTATGCTGGCAATTCTCCTGCTTTCGCTCACAACGTATTGATTCTAACTGCGTTTACCGTATTTTCAGCAAGCATAACGACAAAACAAAACATAATGCGAGCACACGAATACGAAGGCGTGGTTCATATTCATTCAGTCTACTCGGACGGAAGCGGCACGATTGAAGAAATCATGCAAGCCGCAACCGAACTCGAGCTCGACTTTGCCATCATCACCGACCACAACACGCTCAAATCGCGCGCCGATGGCTACGAAGGCTATTACTTCAACGCAAACGGACGCCCAACGCTGTGCCTGATTTCCTACGAAGCCAACGACCTTTACGACCAAAATCATTATCTCGCGCTGGGCGTCTCAAAAACGGTGCATAAGCGAAAACTTGCCTCGGAATATGTTGAAGCCGTGCGCGAAGTCGGCGGGTTTGGTGTGATTGCGCACCCACACGAACAGCGCGACACATTTGAGAAATATCCCCCGTTTCCTTGGACAGAGTGGCGCGCCAGTTTCGACGGCATTGAAATCTGGAATCAAATGTCGGAATGGATGGAAGGCTTAAAACCTGAAAACCGATTCCGCCGCGCCTTTCATCCGCTTGCTTCGGTTACAGCACCGCCACGCGAAACGCTCGAACTCTGGGATAAAGTCAATATCGAGCGCAAGGTGGTTGCCACAGGCGGCGTCGATGCACACGCGCATAAAATCAACTTGCTTGGGCTGACGCTCAAAATTTTTCCATACAAAGTGTGCTTTCGCTCCATTCACATGCACGTGCTTCTCGAGTCGCCGATTGATGTTTCACAGCCGATTGAATCAGAACGCACGAAAATTTATGCCTCTCTTCGCGAAGGACATTCGTTCATTTCAAACTCCTATCTCGGCTCTGCCAAAGGCTTCCGATTTTGGGCGACACAAGGCGACACAACGATTGAAATAGGCGATAATGTATTTTCCAACGAGAAAACTCACTTTTATGTAATTGCACCAAAAGCCTGCACGATTCGCTTGATGCACAACGGCAAGTGCATTGCGGAACAAGCAGGCAATCAACTTGATGTAGAAACCAGCCAAGCAGGCGTTTATCGCGTGGAGTGCTACCTCAATCAAAAGGCATGGATTTTTTCCAATCCGATTCGCGTGCTGAACCAAGTCCAACAACTTAACAAACAAACCGATAGATGATGGCTTACAACCCAAAGCAGTTCAACAAGCATGGCGTCTGAACGTTTGCCAAAGTCGGTGCTGGTGGTAGGCGCGGGCATATCGGGCTTATTAGCCGCAACCGTGCTGAAAGAAAACGGCGTTGAAGTAACAGTTCTCGACAAAGGGCGCGGCGCAGGCGGCAGAATGTCAACCCGACGCCTCGACCTTGATAACACCTGCGCTTACTTTGACCATGGCGCGCAATACTTCACCGTCAGCGATGGCGACTTTGCCCAGTTTGTTGAGCGGTGGCTTGCGCTGGGCATTATCAAACCGCTCGACGGGAAACTCGTTCGCCAAAACGGCGAGCCTTATTTGAGCAGTGAAACGCGCTACATCGGCGCAACCGGCATGAATGCCTCAACGAAGTATCTTGCCGATTCGCTTCGCGTCTTCTTCTCGGAACGTGTCGATAAACTTTGCTTTGAAAAACAATGGACGGTTGAAACCGACAAAGGAAAGACCTTTACCGCCGACGCGCTTGTCCTTTCGCCACCCGTGCCGCAATCGCTCGAGATCCTTAAAAAGTCCAACATTCCGCTTTCGCCTGACGCCGCAACCGAGCTCGCCACGATTGACTACCACCCGTGCATTGCTACGCTTTTGCTCTTTGATAGTATTGACCCGATTTTGCCTGCCTCTGGAATATGGTTTCAAGGAGAACCAATTGCGTGGGTGAGCGATAACTTACGCAAAGGTATTTCGCCACTGCCAACCTTGACGATTCACGCAGGACCGATGTTCAGTGCCGAGCATTGGCAGACAACCGACTCGATAATTGTTGAGACCATGTGCGCGCATCTGAAAGATTGGATTAAAGCCCCGATTAAACACTCACAAGTGCATCGCTGGCGATATGGCTTTGCAAAGTCGGTTTTAGATAAGCCATTCGTCATGGTTGATTCGCCTGCGCCGATTGTATTTGTGGGCGATGGATTTGTTGCGCCGCGCGTCGAGGGTGCGGCAGTTTCAGGAATTCGTGCGGCACGTGCCTTGCTTGAACATCTTCGCGCATGAAACTCCTGCTTACAGGCGCAAGTGGCTTACTCGGGGGAAATTGCTTCGCACGATTCGCCTGCAATCCAAACGTGCAACTCTTCGCCACACATCACGACACGTCTTTCGTTATTCCTCAAAGATTTACAAATGGACAAGATGCCTTCACGCTTGATTTGACTGACGAAACCGCCGTTTGGAACATCATCTCAACGCTTCAACCCGACCTTATCATTCACACAGCGGCATATACCGAAACCGCATTTTGCGAATGGAATCGCAAGGAAGCAAAAGCCTTAAACATCGATGCAACGAAAACCCTTGCAACCCTCTCTGAAATGTTCAACGCTCGTTTCATCTTCATCTCGACTGATTTGGTCTTCGATGGCACAAAAGGCAATTATGACGAGCACGACGCGCCTAACCCACTCAGCTACTACGCCGAAACTAAATTTGAAGCCGAACTGCAAATAAAAAATCTTGTTGGAAATCACGTCATTCTTCGAAGTCCGCTCTTGCTGGGCAGTTCGCCGCGAGGTATGCGCAGCGTTAATGAACGCTTGGTAAAAGACTTTGAAGCGGGGAAAACGGTTAGGCTTTTTGTCGATGAATTTCGCACGCCAATTTTTGCCGATGTGCTTGCAAGAGTCATTGAAGAATTTGCGATTGGCACGCTTTCGGAGGTAACGGGGCTTTTCCATTCGGGTGGCATAGAGCGACTGTCGCGCGAAAGTTTGGGAAGAAAAATTACAGCACGATGGAACATAAATCCATCGTTGATTGAAAGCATTGCGTCCGATGAAGTGTTGTCGCACCCGCCGCGACCGAAAGACGTAAGCCTGAACTCCAAGAAACTGCATTCGGTTTTGCCTTTTACGCTTCCGACATTGGAAGAATCGCTTAACGCTCTTCCTTGACAACAATCTTGAACTCCTCTTCTGAATTGATGATTTTGAAATCGTCGCGCATGTCTTTGATGAAGATTTGAATGCCATCAAAGGTAAGCGCATTGGCATTGTCAGCAAAAAGTGCGTCGGGATTCGACTTCACCAATTCGCCGACTTGCACTTTAAGCTCCTCAAAAAACTTTGGATTAACAGCAAGCGCGACAACCAACTTTTGATTGACCGTATCAAAATACGCCTCAACCTTTTGCTCTTGGGTAAGCGATTCGGAGAGATTAATGTTTAACTTTTGCATAATGAATCGTGGTTTGGTTTCATTGGTTTCATTAAAGCAGACGCAAAATAGTGTTTTTAAGAAGGATTCGCGAAATCTGTCAGAAAAGGTTTTTTCTTACCTTTGCGATTCACACTCAATTCATCACTTCTTGTGGCGACAACAACAAAAGCACAAAAAAAATCCAACAAGAGTGCTCAAAAGCAACAGAGCATCTCGTTTCTTGCCTTCGAATGGCTGGTTGAGCGAGCAGGCGATTGGCGCGTAGCATTAGCCCTATCGGCAGTTTATACCGTGATATTGCTGATAGCCGCACATGTTTATCACCGTGTTGGCGATTACGGCGTCGAGACAGATTTCTTTTGGAACTATGCCCCCGATGCGCGCACGATTCAAGCCATTCTCAAAGGTGAAGGCGGCGCATTTCCGATTGACGGCTTTCGCGGTCCGATGTATGCACTTGTCCTATCGATTGTGGCGTTCATCGTTCAAGACTTCTTCGCCGCTGGTGTCATCTTCGGAATCCTTTGTGCTGGCGCGACACTTTTCCTCACGCACCAACTCGTGCTGAAATTCTTCGGCAAAGTTGAAGCCCTATTTGTGCTGTTGATACTTGCCACAAACAGCATTTTCATTCAATACAGTTACTCGGCAGGCACCGATATGTTCTTTAACCTTGTTGCAACGCTTGCGGTTTATGCCTTTCTGAACGTGCTGAACGGCGAGGGATTTCGTTGGCTCATCGTTGCAAGTGTGGTATCGGGCGTGGCGTTGCTCACACGGCAAAATTCGTTTTTTCTAATTGCAGGATTTCTGCTCTCTCTCTTTGTGCTGAATCCATCAAAGCAACCGCTCAAAGCACAAGTGATTTCCGCGCTCACACTCGTGGGAATTGTCTTTGCCCTCTACGCACCCTACGGATTTTATACCTTACAAGAGAAAGGCAAATTTTTTTACAGTTTGAATTATCTCAACATCGCCAAAGATTTGTTCGGACGCGAGACGAATTGGGACTCGTTTTGGTATGGCAAATCGCAGTCGTTCCACTCGATTGTTGATGTCATTCTTGCCGACCCCGTCAAGTTCTTCACCAATACGCTCGCCAATATCCCCTCGCACTTCATTGGCGATATGAGCGAACTCTTATCGTGGTTCTTGGGAATTTTTGTGATTGGCGGAATCGTCGCAACGCTCGTTCAGCGCAATCTCTCGCGGGTTCAAGTGGCGTATTTCATTTTTGCGGGGCTTCATTTCGGGGTATTGCTTCTCACGTTCTACGGCGCGCGCTTTTCGCTCAATCTCCTTGCGCCGTATGCCGTTCTGGCGACGCTGTTCTTCAAGTGGGAGACGATTCCGAAAGTGGCGCAATACGCTTTGCCGATTGCCCTTGCCATCGTTCTCGTTCAAAGCATTCAATTTCATCGCAAGAACATTGATTCAGGTCCGCAAGAAATGCTTGCGCTTCGCGAGAAGTTTTTTGAGATTACAGGACGCAATCCGAACACACACTATAACGAAATCGTCATCACCCGCAAGCCGCATATTGCCTACTACTTGAACCTGAATATGGGCGGATTCCCAATGGCGGAAACCTACGACGAACTGATTGCCGAAGCGCGAAAACTTGGCGCATCGTATCTCTTTTACAGTTACTTCGAGGCGAATCTTCGTCCGCAATTTCGATTTCTGTTCAATATCAAAGAAGCACTGCCTGAATTAGAGCCAATCATGACGCTCACGAACCCGCCTGCTGTGCTGTATCGCATTAAGCCTGATACAACGAAATAAAAAAGCGTCCCGCCGTTTCCAGCAAGGACGCTTTCACCTAAGAGAAAACAAAGAACATTTGACAGCGAGAAAAAAATCCGATAGTTGAGAGTTAAGAATTAAGAGTTGAAAGTTGAATCCGCCATCACTCTTAACTTTTCACTCTCCACTTTCAACTATTTGACCAGCATCATCTTCTTCGTCGCCACAAAGTTTGAACCCGACGCTCCATTCGTCGCGCTTGCCTGCAAGCGATAGAAATAGATGCCGCTTGCCAAATTGCTTGCGTTGAAGTTGAAGTTGTATGAACCCGCCTCTTGCCGTCCATTCACGAGCGTCATCACTTCTTTGCCCAACACATCATAAACTTTCAGCGAGACCGTGCTTGCGGTTGGCAACTGATACGCAATGACGGTTGTCGGGTTGAACGGATTGGGATAGTTCTGCTCCAACGCAAACACCTTCGGCAAGCCCGCGTCGACTTCAATCACAGCGCTGTATTCAAACTGACCGTCGAAGTCAATCTGCTTCAAGCGGTATTGAACTTTGCCCGACGCGCTTCGGTCAAGGAACGAGTAGGATTGCGCTTCGGTGGTCGTGCCCGCGCCTCTGACAAAGCCGAGCGTGTTCCACTCGCCGCCTTGCGACTTGCGTTCAATCTCAAAACCGGAGTTGTTCAGTTCTGACGCGGTGCGCCACGCGAGTTCAACACCGTCTTGCGTCTTGCGTCCCGTGAATTCCACGAGTTCGACGGGCAGTTGATTGCTTGCGTCGGAAGCAATCGTGAAGTCGCTGAACGAAGTCAATCCTGCGACGGTGATGAACGGCGCACTGCGCGTCATCGTAACGCCCGGGAGCGTTTCTACATTAACCCAAGCCGACGCGCTGTTGTCGCGCTTCAAGACTTTCAGGTTGCTGAAGTTCTGAACGCCTGCCAGCGTAGAGAGGTCAAGCGTGAGCGCGTAGGTAAAGCCCGTGAGACCCGTTTGGTTAATC
>JAJUFC010000020.1 GCA_029263855.1 Candidatus Thermochlorobacteriaceae bacterium
ACGATTCAAGCGCGAAAAGCCTACGAAAAATTTTTGATGGATTATCCCGAAAGCGATTTAGTGCCATCAGCGCGGCTCGAGCTTTTAACGATGGGCAAATCGCTCGACGATGTCTTTAAACCCGATTCACTTGCAATTCAATGAAACAACTTGATGGAAAAATTGCCATCATCACAGGCGCGACGAAAGGTATTGGAAAAGCCATAGCCAAACGCTTTTTAGACGAGGGCGCAAAGGTCGTGATTTCATCGCGCCACGATACCAACATTGAAAAAGCGCTTGCTGAAATGAATTCGCCAAACGTGGCGGGAAAGGCTTGCGATGTGAGCCGCTACAGCGAGGTCGAAGCCTTGATTACGTTTGCAATTGAGCGATTCGGCGCATTGGATATTCTCATCAACAATGCGGGCGTTGCCGAGCCGTTTGAGCGCATTATCAACGCGCCGCTTGAAGCGTGGTATGCACCGATTGAAACGAACTTGAAAGGCACATATCACGGTTGTCGTGCGGTCTTGCCTTATTTTCTCAAACGTGGAAAGGGCAAAATCATCAACATGGCGGGCGCGGGCACTGGGCACTTCAACACGCCTTACATCAGCGGCTATGGCTCTTCGAAGGCGGCGATTTATCGGCTCACAATGTCGCTCTCAGAAGAATACAAAGGCACGGGTGTCGATATTATGCTTCTCAATCCGGGCATGGTGCGAACAGAAATTCTGGGCTTGCACGCGCCGCCACCCGAACTGAAAAAGCGCATGCAAACTTTTGAGAAAGTGCTCGATATTTTTGGACAGCCGCCGAGCGTTGCCGCAGGGCTTGCTGTTAAACTTGCTTCAACTTGGAGCGATGGCAAAACAAAAGTCTTTCTTTCTGCGTTAAGTCGACCTCGCTCCCAATGGTTGCTTTTGACTTATCCTTTCCGAAAACTCTTTGGCAAATTAGACAGAGCTAACTATTAAACTCTTGAACGATGTCTGACTTTCGTCTTCAGCAACGCCTTTTCGGGTTTCTTCTTGTTGCGTGCGTTTGTGCAGGTTGCTATTCATTTTCGGGCAATGCGTTGCCGCCGCATGTCAAAACGATTGCAATTCCTATTTTCGGCGATGAATCGCGAAGTGGGATTCCGTTGCTTCGTGAAAACTTGACACAAGCGACAACGGAGAAAATTCAAGCGCAAACGCCGCTCATCATTGAGCAAAATCGTGCCGCCGCAAACTCTATCATTGAAGCCGTCATTACCTCTGTTACTGACGCGCCGAGCGTTGTAAGCGGCACGAATGAACGCGCAACGCGCAACCGTCTGACCATCAATGTTCAAGTTACTTATCGCGATTTGGTCAAAGGCAAGAAACTTTTTCAGAAAACCTTGATCGGGTTTGAAGATTACGATGTAGGGAGTTTGCAGGGGCGTAGCAACGCCATTCAAGCGGCAAGCAATCAACTCACGGATTTGCTGGTGAACGAAGTGCTATCGGGGTGGTAATCAAAAAGAAGAAATGAAAGCGTTAAGAGCCTTGCAACTCTTAACGCTTCACATCGAGGACTATGCGATAAGGACTACGCGACTTTCGGCGCGGTTTCTTGGGGTAATTCAACAGGCAAACCGACTAAGGTTTCTTTGATGAGAAAGTCAACGACGGCTTTAATGTCGCCTGTTTTGTGATAGACTTCCAACTGTTTGCGTGCGCTTGTGCCATGCTCCAAGATTTTGTAGATGGTGTTGATTTCATGGCGCGAGCCTAATTCCTCAACGGCGTTATCGACAAAGCGGAGCATTTCGAGAATCAAATCAGGTGTGCTCACTTTTTGCTTCTTGCTGAAATCGATGAGTTGCCCGGTTAAGCCATAGCGCGCCGCCAAAAATTTATTCTCTTCAATCAACGCACGGCTGTAACCTTTGAACTGCATGTTTCGGCGATAAAGGTCGTAGAGCGTTTTTGCGGTGGCTTGAATGAGCGCGGCAACAGCGATAGATTCATCGACGCGCGTCGGAATATCGCAGATTCGAATTTCAATCGTGTCGAAGAACGGGTGCGGACGAATATCCCACCAGATTTTCTTTCCGTTATCAATACAGCCTGTTTTGATAAGCAGTTTGATGTAGTCGTCGAAGTCGGAAGCAGAGTGAATCAGGTCGGGAATGCCTGTGCGCGGAAAACTTTTGAAGACTTGGGTGCGCCACGAGAACAGCCCTGTCGGTCTGCCAAGCCAGAAAGGGGAACTTGTTGTAAGCGCGAGAATATGCGGCAGAAGGTAGCGCATTTGATTCATGACTTCAATTTGCGCTTCTTTATCGGCGATGCCAATGTGCACATGCAACCCGAAAATAAGATTAGCGCGTGCTATGTCTTGCAAATCGTTGACCAAGCCGTGATAGCGGTCGTGGTCAGTGATGTCCTGCACTTTCCAATCCGAGAATGGATGTGTTGAGGCGGCGACGATTCGGAAGCCTTTACGAATGGCAAGTTTGGCAAGGTCGGTGCGCAACCCAACCAAATCTTCGCGGGCTTCTTGAATGTTAGCACAAACGCCTGTTCCGACTTCGACGACGGATTGGTGCATTTCAGGCTTGACACGCTCTTTAAGCAGTTTTGAGCCGTCTTCGGCTAAAATTTGTTGAATTTGGCTTTTGAGTTCGCGCGTATGAGGGTCAACAATTTGATACTCCTCTTCAATGCCGATGCTGAATCGCTCTTTTTGCATTGAGTTACTCCATTCAGGTTGAGTTGAAAATTTAGATGGAATTTGGATTTAGCGGAAGATACAAAAGCAAACTGCGCTTGCAAAAGCGTGTTCAGATTAGTGTTCAATACGCCACGCGATTGCGCCCGCTGTTTTTGGCTTCATAGAGTTTTTCATCGGCTTCGGCGAGCAGTTTTTCATAGTGGCTCACGCGCACATTATCCGACACGCCGAAACTCACCGTTACAGAAAGTTCCTTATGAATTTCCGACCAAGGGTAATGTTCCACAGCGGCGCGCAGTTTCTCGCACAGCAAAACGGCTTTATCTTTCGGCGTTTCAGGAAGCACCAATACAAACTCTTCGCCGCCGAAACGCGCCACAGTATCCACAGAACGCGAATAGGCTTTGAAAATTCGCCCTAATGTTTTTAAGACTTCATCACCGACTTGGTGCGAAAATGTATCATTGATTTTTTTGAAATAATCAATATCGCACATAACCACCGAGAGCGGATTGCCGTAGCGTTTAGCACGCTTGAACTCTTGCTCCAACTGCATATTCAAGTAGCGACGGTTGTATAAGCCTGTCAAGGCATCTTCGCGCGTTTGCTTTTCTAAAACTTCCGTTTGCACCCGCAGTTCAGCGAGTAATTTCGTTTTGACTTCATTGGCATCGGCAAGGTCTTCAAGGGCGCGTTCTTTTTCTTTGAGCGATTCGGTGAGTTGCCACTCAATTTGTTTGGCTTCGGTAATGTTTCGCATTAAGCCCATGGCGGCATAAATTTTTCTGGATTTGTCGCGCACAGGCACTAATTGAATGGCATAGACTTTATTTCCGACTTTAACTTCGGTTTCGGCAGTCTTTCCTGAAAAGACGCTTTTGAGCGAGTGTGTGATTTTGTTGAATATCTTCCCATCAACTTCCTGAACTAACTTGCCCGTCCACAATTCAGGCGAAATACCATCTTTACGCATTTCACTGCCTTCGGCAATCAAAAATCGCCCGTCTCGATCGAGCAGAAACATATTGCTATCAGGAATATGTCGCGCAAGGGTTAAATAGAGTTGGCGGTTGTAGGTGTTTTCAGCTTCAATGCGTTTTTGCTCTGTTATGTCGCGCAAGGTCATTAAAACGCCTATGACGTCGCCACTCGAATGGAAGAGCGGGCAGACACGCACGAAAATCCATCTATCTTTCTGACCTTTCAAATCCAGATGCACATCGGCTAAGTGATGCTCTCCGTTTAGGGCGGCTCTGAAAAGTTTTTTGAGAATAACTCGGGCTTTCGGAGGAAGAGCGTCAAATAGGATTGACCCTACTTGCGGACTTTTTTTGAGCGTTGATTTTGTCCACGCTAAAAAGCCATCGTTGCGCTCAATGATTCTAAACTTTTTATCAACGGCACAAATCGCTAAACCCATCAAGTTCCAAAAACTGTTCAAATACATCTGCGCCAAATGCAGATGCGTTTCCGTAGTGTCGCCCGATGCAGGGGAGATTGATTTTCCGACCGATGCTTTCGACCTTGTCTTGGGACACAGGTTGCTTCTCGCTTGCTGTTTCATTTGGGTCTTCATAATTACAAGCCCGCAATCAGTCTAAACGCTCAAAAGCTGTTTATGAAATGCGGTGTTAGGTATGGCTGCCTGTATTGCAATCGCATAAAAATAAAGATTTAGAGTGCGAATGAAAAAATGATGCGACATGCGATTACAAACTAATCGCATCACTCTTGTGCGCTTTGGGCTATGGCAATTGGTTCTGCGAGACGAGCAGGCGAAATGCGAATCTCGCTCAACGCTTTGGCAATCGCACTTTCTGCATCGTTGCCTAATCCTTTTGCCGTGAATGAGGACGAGCTCAGCACGCCGCCCCCGCGCCGCTGAAATTGAAGTGTGAGCGTTACATCTTTCACAATCACCTCGCCGCTCATGCCCTGAACTGATGCGGCTTCGCGGGCAGAAACTGTGGCTTTGGCAATTAAGGGAGCGCCACTTTTAAGCGTGGCGCCGTTCTTGGATAGCGCGTCGGAAAGTTTTTGCTCAATCGAGCGTCGGGCGCGGTCGTCCTCAATTTCGCTTAAATCCAATTCGCACACAAAGTTTGATGCCTTCAGCGTAAAGTCAAACGAAACCGAAGCCGTTTGACGAACTTCGTTGCGCATTCGTGGCGAAAGTTGTTTAAGCTCGAGCGAAGCAACGATTTTTCCTTTTCCACCTTGCACGCCGTCGGCTTGTGCGATTGGGCTAAACGATGCTACGCCCTCGTTGTTCGTTGTTGCTTTTCCCAACTCCGTTTCGCCTGCGGTAAAGACGATTGAAAGCCCGCGCAAAGGCGCGCCACTCTTGGTTGTTGCTTTAACGACCAACGGTTGCCCGAAGGCTCTGCCTAAACTGCCCGTTTGATTGTTTCCTGAAACCATCGTTAAGCGCACATCAGCAAGCGTGTTTCGCATCGCGGTTTCCACTGCCGAGGGTTGAACGGCTTTTGAAAACTCGAACACTTCGCCCGAAATACGATTGAAAAATTCGCGCTTCGGTTCGGCTTCGTCGAGCGTGTTGATGACTTCGAGATATGCATTGATGGCTGTCGCAACATCTTTTCCTGCAAATGATTCCGCCGTAGCGAGCCGCTCGGTAAGGGACGTTTGATACGCTTGAAGTTCGCGGCGAAGTGGACGCAGAAAATCATCTTTGCTCAATACCGCAAGCGCGAAGACGCGAATGCCTTGCTTGTGCGTCTCGACGATGCGCGCACCTGTGAGCTCGACATTCTCAATAAGGTTATCAATTTTTTCGTCGAGGCTTTGCGTGAAAACGGAATTTGCGCCTTCGGTTTCTTCGCGCTTGGCGAATGTCGTTTTGGCTCTGACGGTCGTTTTGAACTGTGCCGCAATTTGCTTGATGGCGGCTTCTTTGGCTTTCTCTTCGGCGTTGCCGCCGACAGCACTCGATACGCCAATCCAATACAGTTCGGGCGGAAATCGTTTGTCTTGATTGCGTTCTACCCATTCAGGCGTTTGAGCGGTGATACCTTTGGAGGCACACGCCGAGAGCGTTGCAAGGAAAATGAGAATGAAAATGCGACTCGTCATGGTGTAGTCTATTGTTAGAATTATTCTTGTGTGTTATCAATCGCCAGCAAGAGCAACTTACGATTGACGCTCACACGTTTGAGTTTCGCGAAGTTTTTGCGAATGGTCGGATTCGCATTGATGGCTTTTTCCAACGCACGAAAGAGTTTCGTTGGCGTATCGTAATCTTTTTGCCAAATCACATAGTCGAGTGTTCGGTCGGTTACAGCGACTTGGCGCGTTGTTGAAGCAAATTTTTTCAGCACGTCTTCCATTGCGTCGGAAATATCGAAGAGGTCTTTGTAATCGCCGACGATTCGGAAAATGAGTTTGTATTGCTGTCCGCGCTCAAGGTCTTGTTTCCAATAGGCATCAATTCGGGAAAGGGTTTTATCGATTGCCGAGTTCATGGCTTCTTCAATGAGGGCGGCAGTTGAGGTCGAGGGGCGTTCAGGACTGAAGCCGGTTTCTGTGCCGAGCAAGCGTCCTGTGGTGGTTTCAAAAGCGCGACAGCCGACGCTGGCTTTGCTCCCGAATGTGCCTTTCTCGATTTGCACATTGTAAGTGATGTAAATATCGGCACCGATGGTGAGTGCGAGTTGATAAGCGATGTCCGTTTCCATGCTTTTCAAATTGGCTTGTGCTTCGGCAAGTTCGGAAATGACTTGCCGCTGTTCGGGCACTTCGACCGTGTATTTGCGTGCGGTGAGATACGATTCAATCACTTCCGCACCTTTTTTGAGTTCCGAGTCGGTTTGCAAGGCTTCAATCGGGCTTTGTCCGCGTGCGACTTCGGGCAAAACCATAATGACAGGATTGCCAACGGCTTCCGCAAGGTCGGCACGAGAGGCGATGATGCCGCGTTTGGCAAGCTCTTGCGAGAGTTTTTCTTTATTGACGCGAACAAATTTTTCAACCTTCACGCCGCCGCGAATCCGCACGCGCGAAAGCATTTCATTCCCAAAAAATGTGATGTAATTGTTGATGTTGGAGAGATTAAAAAACTCGTTCTCAATTTTACTGAAGTTTGCTTTCTCTTCGTCGGTTTGAAGCAATGGGTCAGTGCCGCTATAAAGCACGAAATAAACGGCGGCTTTGCGCGCGTCATTTTCTGCATCTTCGACTTCTTTGCCAATTCCTTTGGATTTCAGCGAAACTTCTGCCGACGAGAAAGTTTCTACAAAAACCACTTCGCGCGATTCGGGCAACTGCGCAAGCATCGAAGAGCAACTCGCTGAAATAAATAGCGGTAGGAAAAACAAGAATAAGGTTCGCATAGATGTGTGTGTTGAGTTCGCAAAGGCTTTCGTAATGCTGTGCGCAAAAGTTACGACGCTTTGACTCCTCAATTTTGTTAGGATTGCAACACCGAAAAGATACGCATTTTGATTTGACTAACATTTGACAATCCTTTGACCCCGCCTTGACAACTGCCCTCTCACTTTCTCCGATAATTGCACCTGTAAGCAACAACATCATTTATCCAACAACATATCAAACTTACAGGAGAAACAACCCATGAAAACCGCAACGCTTTCACTCAGCACCGAACACACATCAGGCTGGTATGTCGCTACGCCACATGCGTTTGAGCAACGCGACGAGATGGGAAAGCGCATGCTCGTTGGCGTTATCATTGCCATTGCGCTTTACGTGCTCGTATTAGGAGCGTATTTCATCAGTACGCACAATTCAGGACCTTTGCCGCTTGCACCTTCTCGAAAACCCATCGTCATCAATCCGATTGAGATTGTGCCGCCAAGTCCGCCCGATGTGCGTCAAGAGTCAAAGCCGATTGAAACGGTAAGCACCAGAGATGTCGCGGCAGGAATTTTATCTGACCTTGCCAGCGACAAAGCCCTCACAAAGCAAGCCGTAAGAGATGCTGTTCAAATGGCAACTGCGCTCGCCATTGAAAGCGGACTGAGCAACGCCTTAAACGCGATTGATAAAGCCTTCGGCGATGGATTGCCAACCCCGACCGCAGGCTCGAGAAATACAGGCGTGCTTGATGGACTTGAAGGCAAGATGGGCGGATTGGTCGGCTTGAACACAAACCTTGGAAACAGCGAATTCGGAAACGACCTGCGCATGCTTATCGAGCGCGTTGCCGAAAATGGCGGATTAGGCGACGCACAAAAAGCAAATCTCGGCGGAAACCAATCGCGCGCCACAGGCTTGGGACGGCAAGGCATTAAGGTTGCCGTGCGCAAACAAAACTTAATCACCAAAGAAAATCTGCGCCCTGCCGACGACATCGCGCGCGTTTTGGAACGCTATCAGTCCGCATTGCAAGACCTCTACACACAGTTCAGTTTCATCGGTAATGCCAAAGCTACAATTCAATTTGTCATCGCGCCCGACGGCATTGTAACGGAAGCCAATGCGGTAAGCAAATCATTCAATAATCCAAGTTTCGAGCGCGGCATGCTCACTACCATTCGGCGCATGCGCTTCTCAACCATTCAAGCCAAAGCCAATCAAACCGTAACCGTGCCGTTCAATTTTTCCGATGAACGCAATTAACGCCAACAATTAAACTGCACTACAACCATGACAACACGACATCAATCATCGCTTCGCGCGCACTTCGTTCTTGCTGTGCTTCTCGCGCTCTCGGTCGGAATCGGCTGTTCTTCTGACGAACGCATGCCTGAACCGAAATCAAAAACGCCTATTGTAATTAAGCCTGAAAAACAAGAGCAACCCGACATGCTTGACCATTCAACGCCCGCGCCACCGCCGCTCGATGCTGAACGCCGTCCGACACAAGTTGGGAAAAGAGACCGCAAAATCGGTTTGGCAGATGAATCCAATGTTGCAATCGGAATCGGCGGAACATACAGCGGCGTAGGAAGGCAGAGTGAATTGGGTCTTGGAACTGCGCGACGCATTGGCGGCGCACCAATTCGCCGTTATGATGAATACGCGCCGAACTTCAACACAGAAGGATACAATTTCATTGAGGAAAATCGATTTCACTCCGCCAAAGAAAACGCGCTCTCGACTTTCTCGATTGATGTCGATAAAGCCTCTTACAGCAATGTGCGCCGATTCTTGAACTATGGCGCGCTTCCTCAAAAAGACGCCGTGCGCATTGAGGAACTCATTAACTACTTCTCTTACGCTTATCCACAACCGAACAGCAAGCATCCCTTCAGCATCACAACGGAAGTTTCAGAGTGCCCTTGGAACCCGAGGCATCAACTTGTGCATATCGGGTTGCAAGGCAAGCGGATTGCGACGAAAAACCTTCCGCCGTCGAATTTCACATTTTTGATTGATGTATCAGGCTCAATGAATACGCCTGAACGCCTGCCGCTTGTGAAAGAATCGCTCAAACTTCTTGTCAATGAATTGCGCGAAGAAGACCGCGTGGCTATGGCTGTTTATGCAGGCGCGGCGGGATTAGTGCTTCCTTCAACGCATGGCGATAACAAGCGCAAAATTCTCGACGCGCTCGACCGCTTAGAAGCCGGCGGCTCAACCGCAGGCGGCGCAGGCATTGAACTTGCCTATAAAATCGCACAAGAAAACTTTGTGAAAAACGGAAACAACCGCGTGATTTTATGCACCGATGGTGATTTCAATGTCGGCATTTCAAGCGAAGCCGAACTCGTTAGGCTTATCGAACAAAAACGCAAAACGGGCATCTACCTCACCGTGCTTGGCTATGGCATGGGCAATTACAAAGATTCCAAAATGGAGCAACTCGCCGATAAAGGCAACGGCAATTACGCCTACATCGATAACCTTCAAGAAGCAAAGAAAACACTCGTGAGCGAATTTGGCGGCACGCTCTTCACGATTGCCAAAGACGTCAAAATTCAAGTCGAGTTCAATCCTGCCAAAGTCCAATCCTATCGCTTAATCGGCTACGAAAATCGCAAACTGAACAAGGAAGATTTCAACGACGATAAAAAAGATGCGGGAGAAATCGGTGCAGGGCATAGCGTAACCGCGCTCTATGAAGTTGTGCCTGTCGGAATCGGCGATGAGGAAAACCTTATCGACAACCTCAAATATCAAACCAGCGCGCTCAAAAGTGATGCGACAAACTCCAACGAGATGATGACGGTGAAGTTCCGATACAAGAAGCCCGATTCGGAAACCAGCACCTACCTCGATGTGCCTGTGCTTGAATCGCAAGTGGTGAAGTTGGAAAAATCCTCTGACGACTTTCGCTTCGCCGCCGCCGTCGCCATGTTCGGCATGCTCCTGCGCGATTCCGAGCACAAAGGCGAGGCGACTTACGACAAAACTTTTGCACTTGCTAAGCATGCACTCGGAACTGACGACAACAGCATCCGCAAAGATTTCTTAGAGATGATTCGCAAAGCTCAATCACTCGCAAATCCCGTCGCGGAACGAACTCCACTGCGCGACTAACGAACTTCAAACACGGGCGCGATTCTATTTTTGCACCACCAGCACTGCACGCGCTCGGTCTGCGTCGCTCTGAACTTGCAAGAGGGAAGGGCGGCGCGGTTTTTATTTCAGTTGAAATGATTTCGTTTGAAATGAATTTACCCCGTCCACCGTTTAATCAGGCGTTATTGTCATCTACATCTCAACTGTTCTAAACTCAAACTTACTTCGCACATGAAAATGCTTTCACTTGCTTTGCTTTCTCTTTGGTTCTCGACGGCACCTGTTGCCACGTCGGTCTATGATTTCAAAATGAAAACCATTGACGGCGCGGAAAAATCGCTCGCCGATTACAAAGGCAAAGTGTTGCTTATCGTTAATGTTGCCTCAGAGTGCGGCTACACGCGCCAATACAGCGACTTGGAAAAACTTTATGAAACTTACCACGCCAAAGGCTTTGAAGTGTTAGGATTCCCTTGCAACGACTTCGGTGGACAAGAGCCGGGCTCAGAAAAAGACATCAAGCAATTTTGCGCATCGCAATTCGGCGTCAAGTTCGATATGTTCTCTAAAATCTCGATGGCACATCCGCTTTATCAATACCTCACACAAAACGCCAAACCTTCGGGCAAAGTGGATTGGAACTTTGAAAAATTCTTGATTGACCGAAACGGGAACATCGTTGGACGCTTCAAAAGCAATGTTAAGCCGATGAGCGAAACCATGACGCGCGCCGTAGAAGATGCCTTAGCGAAAAAGTAATGTCTGGGCGTGGTGGCTTGACGCAAAGGTCGCCACGCCGCTTTTTTGACACCCTAAGCAATTTGGGAAGTCTGAACGGGTTTCATAGATTCACGCCTGCACACCATTTGAAGACACGACTCCCGTGTTACTAATTTTCCATAACGCAAAACATAAATACACATGAAAACGGCGGCTTCTTCTTATCGCAAGGTTGATTTTTGTGAAGTGTCTGAAAATGTAGTTCGCGTCCCGCTCTTTTCGTCGATGGTGCAAGCAGGCACGGCGACTTGGGCAGATGAACACATCGATACTTACTTCGCGCTCGATGCCTCGCTCGTCAAGCGTGCGAGCGGCGTTTTCTGCGTCAAAGTCTCGGGCGACTCGATGATTAACGCAGGCATTTCACCGGGCGACGTGCTAATTGTCGATTCGCTTGAACGCAACGTCGAGAACAAAATCGTCATTGCCGCTATTGATGATGGCACAACCGTCAAGCGGCTCGTTAAGCACGACGGCAAAATTTACCTTGTGCCCGCGAATCCGAATTATCAAAGCATTGAAATCAAACCTGAAATGAATTTTCGGGTGTTGGGCGTCGTTACGCACATCATTCGCGAATCGCTCTGACGCGCTGACAAGAGGTAATGTAAAAGTAATCACGAAGCCCTGCTCGTGCGGGGCGTTTTTATTTGGTGATGTTTGAGAATTGCACAGGCAAGGCGTAAATTGATTCAGTGTGTTTTGAGAATTGAAAAAGGAAGCAGTGTTATGAACATTATCGAACTTGAACGACGCGCTCGTGAAGAGTCGTCCTCTCTCACTGTCGAGCAACCTCACAACAACGACATAAAACCTCCGCAACTTTGGATTCCCGCGCTATACTCGCTCGTGTTTTGGTGGCTCTCAACAGGCATTATCATTTACTTCAACTTTCAGCCGCAGTTCTACGGCGTTGTGTTTTGGTCGGCACTTGCGCTGGCATTGATGTCAGGATTCTTGCTGTTTCGGCTCAAAGATGTAGGCACGATTCAGAGTGCGTATTTGAGTTTCACTGCCGCCTCACTGGTGTGGGCATTTGTGGAAGTGAGTTTTTATACGGGATATATTGTGGGACCGCAGGTACGTCCGATTTTCAGCGTCGGACCGTCGTGGATTAGTTTTTTTAAGGCAGTGCATCGAAGTGCGTATCATGAAGGGCTTGTGCTCGGCATTGCGCTGGTGATGGGCGTCGTGTTTTGGCGAGCGAAAAATAAATTTGGCTTTTACACGTTTTTGCTCTTTTGGCTGATGCACCAATCGGCGAAGCTCAACATCTTTCTCGGCGTGATGAACACAGGCAAAGAGTTTGTTCCTGATTCCGTTTCTGATATGACCACCTACATGACCATCGCGCACATCAATTGGCTCTTCCCCATTTCAATTACCCTCTGCACGATTCTTTCTTACCGATTGATTCAATTAGCGTTTTCGGAAAAAGAAACTTGGAAAAAAGTCGGATACATGCTCACAGGAATGATGGCGGTTTTAGCATGGCTCGAGCATTGGCTTCTCGTCTTGCCGCTCAATCAATCGCTGTGGGATATTATGATTAAGCGCATGCATTGAATTTTGATGCATGAGGTCAATAGCAGACTTGATTGCGACCGTTTTGCTTTGCGCGGTAAAGATGCTGGTCGGCAATCGAGAGCATTTTTTCAAAACTGGGCTGATGGGTATCGCCGCAGACACCAATGCTGATGGTGATTTTGAGGTCGGGGTGAATTTGAGACCAATCAAATTTTTCAATCGCCGCTCTCACTTTTTCGCAAGCGATAACGGCTTTTTCCGTTGTGGTCTCAGGAAACAAGAACACAAACTCCTCGCCGCCGTAGCGTGCAACGACGTCCTCCTTGCGGCAGTTCATCTGCATTAAAATCGCAATGCGTTTCAAGACTTCATCGCCGATTTGGTGCGAGTATGTGTCGTTGACTTTTTTGAAGAAATCCACATCGACGATGGCAACGGCAAAGCCATGCTTGTGGCGGCGGTTGCGCTCATACTCTTGTGCGGCGCGTTCATCATAACTGCGACGATTCGCTAAACCTGTAAGAATGTCGTTTTTCGCCTGAAACTCCAAGACTTTCGCTTGCTCTTGTAACTTTTCAAGCAGTCGGGATTTTTCCTCATTTGCGGCGGCAAGCGCAATGTTTTTAATGCGATGTAGTTCGGCTTCTTTGCGCGCTTGCTCCGTTTCTTGAATGACCTGCAGGCTGCGAAGCAGTTTGCTTTGTTCATCACCCAAAATGCCTTCTTTGGTATAATGAAACTTTTCGAAGTGCCACAAAGCGCGGTCAAAGTGACCTTGATGCTTATAAATTTCGCTAAGTGCTTTATGAGCGTTACAGATAACGGGCTTCGCGCTAATTGCCTCGCCGATTTTCAGTGCAGAAGAAAGATGATTGAAAGCGTTGCTGAAATCGCCCATCTTCACATACACAGAGCCAAGCGCAATCAATGCCTCCGCTTCGCTATAACGATTTCCGTATTCGCTTTCAATGCTCAAACTTTCTCCTAAGTAAGCAAGGGCTTTTTCGTAATCGCCCATCGCGAAGTAGAGCATTCCGATATGATTCATCGGAACGGCTGTGCGGTGTTTGCTTCCCGACTCTTTGTGCAACTTCAAACTCTTGTTAAAGTAGGAAAGAGCCTTGTCATACTCCTTCATAACGCAGTAGACTTCGCCGATGTTGTTGAGCGTGATGACTTCGGCGTAGACGCCAGAAAGGCTCTCACGATGTCTCAAACTTTGTTCGTAATAATCAAGGGCTTTTTTGTAATCGCCAAGTTTGAAGTGAACAAGCCCAATGTTGTTGAATGAGGTTGCAAGCCCTTCGCGCTCGTTGAGTTGCTCAAAAATTTTAAGCGCGTTTTGATAGTAATCCAGTGCCTTTGGGTAGTCTCCCAAGTTGATGTGAATGTTTCCAATAGTGTTTAGGGTGTCGGCGGTGCCGACAAGGGCTTCGGGATAGTCGTTGGAGAGGTCGGCTTCGCGAATGACATTGTAGAGGCGTAAGGCTTCGAGCAACTCGTCAATCGCTGTATGGTAGTCGGAAAGTTGCCAGCGGCAAATGCCCATGATGAGCAGGCTTCGGGCGATGGCGATTTGATAGCGCGTTCCACTGTTAGGATTGATTTCGAACTCCAACTCGCAAAGTTGATAGGCTTGCTGCGCATAGCGGAGCGACTCTTTTGAATCGGCGAAACGCAGTTCCCACGCAAGCGCATTGAGCGTATCGATACGTGCATCGGCTTTCATGGGCTTCGCGAGCTGATGTTTCAGATTCGTTACTTTTTCTTGAAGAGCATCGGCGATGAGTTTCGATTCAATCATAACTTATTGCGGTTGTAGCAGCGTTTCTTTTAGCGTTGCAAATTGCGGTTTAATCACATTGTAAATCAATTCAACGCGCTCGCTGTAGGTGATGAACGCGCTCTTCATGGTGTTGATGGAAATGCGCTCCAAATCGTCGAACGAGAGTCCGAAAAATTCGTGAGCGATTTTGTATTCCTGCGTCATGGAGGTGTTGCTCATCAAGCGGTTATCGGTGTTGAGCGTAACGCGAAACTTGTTTTTGAAAAAAATTCCGAATGGATGTTCGGCAAACGATTTTGCCGCGCCCGTGTGAATGTTGGACGAGAGGCAGATTTCAAGCGGGATTCGTTTATCGAGCACGTATTGCGAAAGCGGGTTCAGTTTTATGACTTCGCCATTAAGCACTGCCATGTCGTCGATGAGCCGCGTGGCGTGCCCGATTCGATGCGCGCCACACCATTGAATCGCCTGCCAAATGGATTCCTTGCCGAAGCCTTCGCCCGCGTGTATGGTGATGTTAAAATTCGCTCGTTGACAAAAGTGAAACGCCTCGATGTGTTTTTTGGGCGGATAACCGCCTTCTTCGCCTGCAAGGTCGAAGCCAACAACGCCTCTATCACGAAAGTCAACGGCAAGGTTCGCCATATCTTCGGAGTGCTGTCCGTCTAAGTGCCGCATCGCGCAAATGATGAGCCTTGCTTTCACGCCGAACTCTCTTTCGCCGCGCTCCAAGCCGCGCAATACGCCTCGAACGACTTCTTCCCAATGCAAACCTTTTTCAGTGTGGAAAACGGGCGCGAAACGAATTTCCACATAGCACACGCCATCGTGTTTCATATCCTCGACCATCTCAAAGGCGACGCGCTCTAAGGCATCGGGCGTTTGCATCACGGCGCAAGTGTGCGCAAAGCCTTCGAGATATTCGGCGAGTGAGCCTTTGTTTGCGCCTCTGAAAAACCATTGCGCCAACTCGTGCGGGTCAGTTGTTGGCAACTTGGTATAGCCTTGTTCTTTGGCAAGTTCTATGACCGTTGAGGGTCTGACACCGCCGTCCAAGTGTTCGTGCAAAAGCACTTTCGGCATTGAGCGCAGATGTTCTTCGGATAATTTGAGCATAAAATTTCAAGATGTATGGTCGTGAATGATTTTCCACCCGTTCACAGTCTTCTGAAAAATCAAGGTGAAATAGCCGCTAGTGTTTCCGCCGTCGGTGTCGCGCCGTTTCAAGTTCCATTGTCCAATCACAATCGCAAGTTCGGACGAGAGCAGTCGCACGTTCAAATCACCAAACGAGAGTTCGCCCATTTTTTCTTTCGTGGGGTAGGCGGAAAGGTATCGCGCTAAAACGCGCTGATAGCCTGCGGTAACGCCTTTTGCAGAAACGAAACGGGTTGAATCGGAATCGAGATAGCCGCTCATAAACGCCAGAATATCGCCTTGATTCCAAGCGCGAACTTGTGCATCAAGCACCTCGAGAATGTGTTTATCAGGTGTGTTTTGTGCTAAAACCGTGAGTGATGAGAACAGCATAGCAAAAACGAAAATACTTCTCACAGTTATCAGGGTTTAACTTTTGATAAGATAAGGAAAGATGGAGATAAAGCGAAAGGCGCAGGGGTTGCGCGGCGCACATCAGAGTTTTATCTTTTTTTTGATTCAATCGTTAATTCATTTTAACCAAACTTGATGACGCAAATGAAGACCTACAAGTTTTTATGGACGATGATGCTTTTGCCAACGTTGGCACTGACTTCTGCATGCGCACCCGACATCAATGAGCCAAACGATACGCTGCCAAGTGCACAAGTGCGCTTCATTCACAGTGCCGCGACGGCAAACCAGTTGGATTTTGCGGTGATGAACACCGTCGGCGCAACGCTTCTCTATGTGCAACGCGAGACTGAATACGGTCGGCAATATCGATATGACTTCTTCAAAACCGGCGAGCGCGATTTCCGACTGCTTCCTTCACGCACCACGCTCAACATTGCGCGAACGGTAGCGGCACTCGATGCCAATTTGAAATTCACCGCCTTTGCCATCGACGCCGAAAATGCCGTCGATACCCTGTTGCTCATCGCGCAAGATACGCTTGCTACCCCAAGCGAAGGCAAAACCTTTATCCGATTCATTCATGCTTCAAGCAATGCGGGAGCGATTTCCATCGCGGGCGAAAATGTGTCGGTCTCAAACTTTGAGCGGCGCGGCATCTCGCCTTACTTCACCGTAGATGCAGGCTCATACAACTTCACGATTCAATTTTCGGATAACACAACGCTCAACGTTCCGCAAACCTTCTTCTCGCAAGGTGTCTACACGCTGGTGATTTCAGGCTTCCGCAACGCTGGGGCAAACCAAGTGCCGTTGAATGTGAGAAGTTATTTAGATGTGAGTTTGTAGCGGTTAGTATCGCTCAATGTTCAGATTGGAAAGACCGCTTTCCAAGACGATATAAATTTTCTTCGGAGCGTCTTCAAAGCCTTTGGTGCGCAACACCGACTTGTCGTGTTTCGTGAATCCGCTTGCGTTGATTTTGGAAGAAAAATCATCTTCACTGACAATTTGACAGCCTGATTCTTTTGGCATAAGCAGTTTGAAAGTTGAAGCGGCGGCGGATAAATCAAGTCGGACAGAGTCGCAACGCGAGCCGATTTTCAATTTCACAGATGCCGCGCCCGATTCAATGCTAATGTGTTGGACTTGAAATAACGACAAGTCAAAATCAACTTGTGCCGCGCCGATGTCGGTTTGAATATTCCAAATCGGATTTGGGTTCAAGGTGAGAGTGAACCTATTGGTCATTTTTTGACCTAAGGCGACTTCTGCATCTTGCATTTCAATCGTGACTTCTTCCGTATCGTCTTTGCGCACTTGTCGCAATTCATAAATGCCAAAGTTCGACTTGGCTTCGACTTTCAGCAGATGACTGGTGGTATCGTTCAAAATAAATTCGCCCACGCCCGCTTCAATTTTGCACCGCGCTTTGGGGGCTTTTCCGTCGTAAACGGCGACAAGGCTTTGCACTTGGGCGACAGAGTCGGCTTGGCTTGAACTTGATGGATAATTAAAAGAAAAAACTTTTGAAGGGGTGAATTGTTGAAAAAGCGTCCACACAATCACGCCACCCAACACGCCCGAGACTGCTGAAAGCACGCGAGCAATAACTTCGTTGCCAATCAGATACGACACACCCAGCGCAATGAGAATCAAAGGCCAGAGTTTGGAGAGACTATCGATGCTTGCGGTCTCAACGCCGAAATTTTTCACTAAAAATAATCCGCCAAGCACAATCAAGAACGAGCCAAAGAAAATGCTCCCCGGTTTCATGAGTTGGACGAGGTCAAATTTTTACGAAGTGCGTTGAAAACAATGATTGCGCCAACTGCAATCAGCATGATGGGAAACACATATTCGAGGCTGAACGAAGGAAAAAGTTCGCGGATTAAGAAGAATGCACCCAGCCCGACCAATATAAGCCCTGTAACAACCGTGCCTTTGTGCTTCTCAGAAAAAACGGGATCGTTGATTTCAGCATTTTCAGAATGTTCCATCTGCGGTTCGGAGGTGAGAACCGTTTCTTCATTCGGCATAATTACCCACATTACGATGTAAAACATTGCGCCGAGGCCGCCCGAAAGCAGTCCCACGACAAAAAGTGCGCGAACGAGAACGGGGTCAACTTCAAAGTATTCGCCGAGACCTGCGCAAACCCCAGCGACAACCTTTGCACGAGACGAGCGGTATAACTTTTTTTTCATTATGAATGATATTGAGATTGAAGCGATATTTTCCGATAACAAAAGTATAGCGCAATTACTAAAATTATGTTTCACGAATCTTGAAAGGGTCGGAAGAAGCCAAATACCGCGCCGCAAACACCGCCTAAAATGTGAGCGAACTCTGAGATGTTATTTTTCTCAAAACTGCTGATGACCTCGCGCCCCAAATACAGCAAAACGATAAGAATAAAGGTGAGCGGAATTTCCCCTTGTTTGAAATTGACAAACGACGAAAGCAAAATCATCATAAACACGACGCCGCTTGCGCCCATCAATCCTGTTGAAAAGAAAAGGTTGTTCAAAATCGCCGTTACAAATGCCGTGATGAGAATTTGAATTAAGAGCGATTCTGAGCCATATTTTTCCTCGAGCAATCCTCCTAAAAGCAGGATGAAAGAAAAATTGGAAATCAAGTGTGCCCAATCGGCGTGCCCGAAAATGTGTGAAAACAAACGCAAGTAGGTAAGGGGATTGAGCCAACTTTGATTGGGCATTGTCGCGCAGAAGGTTTTTGCAAACCAGCCGCCCGTGATTGAACTGACAACCATCACGCCGACGCACAGAAATGTGAAGGTCAGAACGACGGGCGCATTGTAAGTAATTTTCATTAGTTTTGCAGTTTCGTTTTTAGAAAAAACAAGATGCCAATACTTGAACACTCCACATATCAGCCGCCCTCGTGGTGGCTTTCGGGCGGGCACTTGCAAACCATCATTCCCGCACTGTTTCGCAAGGTGATGTCAGATGCTTATCAGCGCGAGCGCATCACAACGCCCGACGGCGATTTTCTCGACCTCGATTGGCTCTATGCCACAACGAATACGCCATCGCGCAAACTTGCTATCATTTCGCACGGCTTGGAGAGCAATTCGCATCGCCCTAATGTGGTCGGAATGGCGCGTGCGTTTTCGCTTTGCGGCTACGACGCATTGGCGTGGAACTTTCGCGGCTGTTCAGGCGAGCCAAACCGCTTACCGCGTGCTTACCACAGCGGCGCAACTGAAGATTTGCACGCCGTTCTCGAGCACGCCACTGCAAACAAACAATATGACGAAATCTATCTGATTGGGTTTAGCCTCGGCGCAAATTTAACCCTCAAATACTTGGGCGAACAAGCACAAGCGATTTCTCCCAAAGTCAAAAAAGCCGTTGTGTTTTCCGTGCCGTGCGACCTTGCGGCAAGTTCAACTCGACTCTCACGCCTTTCCAATCGCATTTATGAACGCCGATTCTTGAAATCGCTCCGAGAGAAAATCGAGCAAAAAGCCAAACTATTCCCAAACGAAATTTCGCTTGAACCTTATCTCAAAAAGCAAATCAAAACCTTACGCGACTTCGACAACTGCTACACCGCACCTTTGCACGGCTTCGCGAGTGCCGAGGATTATTATGCCAAATGCAGTTCGAAGCAATTTATTCCGCGCATCACAATTCCGACCTTGATTCTCAATGCAAAGAACGATGTCTTTCTTCCGCCCTCGTGCTATCCGTTTGATGAAGCCAAGACAAGCGATGTAGTTTTCTTGGAAACGCCTGAATCGGGCGGACATTTGGGATTTATCACAGAGGCGCAAGCGCACGGCTTTTATTGGTCGGAAATGCGCGCCTTGGGCTTTGTGGAAAGCCGAAACAACATTTCTAATGAGTAACGAAGCAGGAAACTGCGGAACGACAAGGCAATTCTTCACTATTCATTACTCACTATTGATTATTCATGGCTTTGGATTTCTCACGGTGTTCGGAACGACATCATTTCTTCAATCTTCGCATTTCTTCGCACGCCTTATTATTTTGCGGTCCGTTAGTTTTTCAAAGCACAAAACCAATTACACTATGAACTTTGCAGTTTGCCTCAATCAAGTGCCTGACACATCGGCAAGAATTAAAATCGCACCCGATAGCAAAGGCATTGACCAAGCAGGTGTTACCTACGTCATCAATCCCTACGACGAATTCGCCCTCGAGGAAGCCTTGAAACTTAAAGAGAAATTTGGCGGCACGGTTAGCGTGTTCAGTGTAGGCGACGACTCGTTCCAACAAAACATACGCAAAGCCTTAGCCATGGGCGCAGATAAAGCCGTGCTGATTAAATCGCCCGTCAAAGATGCCAGCGATGTGGCATTTGTGCTCTCAGAAGCCATCAAAGCGCACTTTGGCGGAACGCCCGACGCCATTTTTCTTGGGAAAGAATCAACGGACTTCAATGATGCACAAGTCGGACCGATGCTGGCGGAACGCTTTGATGTGCCCTGCGTGAGCGTTGTGGTTGGACTTGAAACCGACGGGAAAACTGCCAAACTCGAGCGCGAAATCGAGGGCGGAAAGGAAATCATCGAGGTGGCGTTTCCCTTCGTTCTGACCGCGCAAAAAGGGCTGAACCTGCCGCGCGTTCCGAATATGAAAGGCATTATGGCGGCGAAAACGAAGCCGATTGAAACCAAAGAGATTGCGATTCCTTCTGCGCCGAAGTCCGTCTTGCTCAATCTTGACAAGCCGCCGCAAAAACAAGCAGGCAAAATCGTTGCGTCCGCGTCGGAACTCGTCAAGTTGCTTCGCGCCGAAGCGAAGGTGATTTGAACGCGACCGTCAATGGCAAAATCCAACAATTAAACTCAAAAATTTTCAGCAATGCCAAACGTATTAGCGTTTATCGAACAGCGCAATGGACAAATCAAGCGCGCCTCGCTTGAATCGCTTTCCAAAGGGGCGGAACTCGCCAAAGGCGGCAAGGCAATCGCCGTTTTGATTGGAAGCGACGTCAAAGAGTTAGCCGAGGGTTTGGGAAAATACGGGGCGACGAAAGTCGTCGTTTTTGAAAACGCGCAACTGGCGTGCTACGCACCGACCGCGTTTGCGAAGTTGCTCGCGAAAACGGTCAAGGAAGAATCGGCAAGCGTCGCACTGTTGGCTTCGACGGCGATGGGCAAAGACCTCGCGCCGCGACTTGGGGCGCGGCTCGGCGCAGCAGTCGTTTCCGACGCGATTGACCTCAAAGAAGAAAATGGAACGCTCGTCGCCAAGCGATATGCCTATTCGGGCAAGGCGATTGCGACCGTTGCGCTCGAAAGCGACGTCAAAGTGTTTTCCATTCGTCCCAACTCGTTTCCCGTAAATGATGCGCATAGCGGCGTAGCGGAAGTCGTCGTCTCGGATTACAATCCCGAAACGGCGGATTTGCGCGACGTGGTCAAAGAAATCGTCGCGGCGGCGGGCAAATTGGACGTGGCGGAAGCCGACATCGTCGTGAGCGGCGGACGCGGACTGCGCGACCCCAACGCCGACGGCAAGCAAAACTGGGAAAACCTTGAACGCTTGGCGCAAGTCTTGGGCGGCGCGGTCGGCGCAAGCCGAGCCGTCGTTGATGCGCATTGGCGACCGCACTCGGAGCAAGTTGGGCAAACGGGAAAAGTCGTCTCGCCCAAACTCTATATCGCTTGCGGCATTTCAGGCGCGGTGCAACACTTGGCGGGAATGACCTCGTCAAAGGTCATCGTGGCAATCAACAAAGACAAAGACGCGCCGATTTTTCAAGTCGCCGATTACGGCATCGTCGGAACGGCGGAAGAAGTGTTGCCGCAACTGATTGAGGAGTTCAAGAAAGTCGTCTCGCACAACTAACGCCGCCAACGTTCAAAAGGCGATTCGCGCGAGTCGCCTTTTGATTTTTTGAAAAACGCAATCGTCGCACGAATGACCAACTTTCTCTTGCAACGGTTTTTTTACTCGACGCTCATCGTCTTCGGCGTGGCGACCGTTACGTTTTTTTTGATGTATATCCTGCCCGGCGACCCCGCGCGCTTGATGCTCGGACAGCGCGCCGACGTGCAATCCATCGAAGCCATTCGCGCCGAACTCGGCTTGGACAAACCGATTTACGAACAGTATCTCTCGTTTCTTGGCAAGGTTGCGCAGGGCAATCTCGGACGCTCTTACGCAACGAATCGCGACGTCTTGGAGACCATTTTAGAACGCTTTCCCGCAACTGCCTTGCTTGCTGTTTCTGCGCTCTCGCTTTCGGCGATTCTTGGCGTTGCGATTGGTGTTATCTCCGCAATTTATCGCAACACATTTTTGGACAATGCGGTGATGGTGCTTGCGCTACTTGGCATTTCCGCACCCGGATTTTTTGCAGGACTATTGATTGCGTGGATTTTTGGCTTCTTGTTGGATTGGTTTCCGATTTCAGGCTACATCTCCGAAGGCTGGGAACACTTGATTTTACCGATGTTCACGCTCGCGCTTCGTCCGCTTTCCATCAACGCACGACTGACGCGCTCGGCAATGCTCGAGGTGCTCTCGCAAGATTACATTCGCACTGCAAAAGCCAAAGGTCTTTCGGAGTGGGTCGTGATTGTGCGCCATGCCTTGCGCAACGCGCTTAACCCTGTCGTAACCAGCATCAGCGCGTGGCTTGCTGGATTGCTCGCAGGCACATTTTTCATTGAGTTCATCTTCAACTGGCCCGGCATCGGATTGCTTGCGATTGACGCGATTCAAAAATTGGACTTCCCGATGATTCAAGGCGTGGTGCTGTTCACCGCCGTCGTCTTCATTTTCATCAACATCGCCGTCGACATCATCTACGCGCTTTTAGACCCGCGCGTCAAATTGGGCTGAAACTTCGGCAAGCGATTCAACTCCCTCCGTCAATTCAAATTGAGCGAACCGCGCGGAAGCAAGCGGCGCGTCATTGCACGTTCTCGACGGACTTTGCTATCGCGTTGCGCTCGCTTTCCTTGATGGGATTGTTGGAGATGATGAGTTTCGTCAGGCTCGGCAGGCGATAAATTTTTTCTGAAATGGTTTGAATCTGATTGCTGCGAACATCGAGCACGGAGAGTTTCGTGAGATTGCTCATCGTTTCAGGCAGTTGTGAGAGTTGATTAGTGCTCACGTTCAACTTTTTGAGGTTGGTAAGTTTACCGATGCTTTCAGGAAGCGAAGTGAGTTTATTGTGATGCAAATCTAAAAATTCAAGTTCCGTCAGATTGCCGATTTCGCTTGGAACGCTTGAAATTTCATTGACGCGCAGGTGCAGTTGCTTGATCTTTTTGAGCGAGAAAACAACCTTCGGAATCTTGTTAAAATAATTGTTGGAGAGATTGAGGATTTCCAACTCTTTGAGGTTCGAGATGGATTCGGGGAGGTCGCTGAGTTTGTTATCGTTCAGATACAGTTCGCGCAGGTTCGCGAGTTTGCCGATGTCGTCAGAGAGTTTGCCGATTTGTTGTTCGGAAAGGTTGAGCTTGTAGACTTTGTCGGGTTGTTTCAAGGCTTCGTCGAGCGACTTGAATTCGGGGGCATTTTCAATGTCAATCGTTTGAGCGGAAAGTGAACGCGATAAGTGCAATAACGATAAATGCAATAAGCAGACAAATAAAAACAAAACGGTACTTCTTTTCATCGTCGTCGGTGCGTTTGTGTTAGGCAAAAGGTTACATTGAAACTTCGCAAAATTAACGCACAAAGAGAGAAAGGAGTTGTAAAGAAATCGTTAAAACGTCGCGTCGTCTTTGACCTTCATTTGTCCGCTCGCTTTGAAGATGCGATAGTTTTTCAGGTTTTGGTCGCTCTCGAAGCCGTAGCCTGAAAGGGTTTCGGTGGGTTTGGCGATGGTAACGAATTTGTCGGAGCGAATTTTTTTATCCGCCGCCGTCCACTTCATATACTCGGTCGTTACGCGGGTGCAATCGTCGGAGACGACGAGCACGTTTTCAAAGGCTTCCATATCGTTGTTGGGGTGAACTTTGGCGCGATTGGCGACGATAAACGACGTGTGATTTCCGAATTCATCGAAGAAGTCGACGCGAAACGTGCTATCCATTTGTCGCTCCAACGTGCCTTGTCGCGAATACTGCGCAAGGTAAGGCGTAACTAAAATCGCTTTGACGCGCCCTGAGTCGCTGAACGTGATTTTCGCGTCCCAAGTTTCTTGAACGGGGTAATCGTCGCCGATGTAGGTCATATCGATTTTCGCAGGCGAGTTTTTTCCGCCGCACGCAATCGCAAAGAGCGAGAGGAGCAGAACAAGACGCTTCATATTGACGCAAGACTTTGTATTTTTTCGTTCCGCAAATTATCAGAAAAACCATTCCAATGCCAATGACAACGGAAAGCACGCTTCTTTTGGAACATCCACCCGAATTTTACGAGCGCGAAGACGCATACAAAACGCTTCTGCGCAAACTGCGACATCTCTCCGAACAAGTCCGATTAGGCGGCGGCGCGAAGGCGATTGAAAAGCACAAAGCCAAAGGCAAACTGACGGCGCGCGAGCGCATCGCCAAACTGCTCGAT
Organism: Candidatus Thermochlorobacteriaceae bacterium; assembly: GCA_029263855.1. Lineage (GTDB taxonomy): Bacteria > Bacteroidota > Chlorobiia > Chlorobiales > Thermochlorobacteraceae > JANWWM01. Next base: position 24,298 of record JAJUFC010000020.1, read on the forward strand.
AGCGGCTCGCCGTTTTTGGAAATCGGCGAACTTGCCGCGTACGGAATGTATGAAGCCGAAGGCGGTTGCCCCTCGGCGGGCGTGGTCGTCGGCATCGGGAAGATTCACGGGCGAAACTGCATGATTGTCGCCAACGACGCAACCGTCAAAGCGGGCGCGTGGTTTCCGATGACGGCGAAAAAGAACCTGCGCGCCCAAGAAATCGCGATGGAAAACCGCTTGCCCGTCATTTACCTTGTCGACTCCGCAGGCGTGTTTCTGCCGATGCAAGACGAAATTTTCCCCGACAAAGAGCATTTCGGCAGGCAGTTTCGCAACAACGCCAAAATGAGCGCGATGGGCATTCCGCAAATCGCCGCCGTGATGGGCGCGTGCGTCGCAGGCGGCGCGTATCTGCCGATTATGTGCGACGAAAGCCTCATCGTCGAAGGCACGGGCAGCATCTTCCTTGCCGCCTCGCACCTTGTCAAAGCCGCCATCGGCGAAGTGATTGACAACGAAACGCTTGGCGGCGCGACGACGCAAACCGAAATCTCTGGCATCATCGACCACAAGGTCAAAAACGACGACGAGTGCTTGGAACGAATCCGACAAATCGTCTCCGCCTTTGGCGCAACGGCGAAAGCGGGCTTCGACCGCGTCTCGCCAAAGCCGCCCAAACGCAACGCATCAGAGACTCTCGGGCTTCTGCAACAAGATTTGACCAAACCTTACGACGTGCGAAACTTGCTCGACTGCATCTGCGATGACGGCTCGCTCGTCGAATACAAAGCCAACTACGGCAAAACGATTCTCTGTGCCTACGCACGCATTGACGGCTGGGCAGTAGGCATTGTCGCCAATCAACGGTTGATTGTTAAAAATGCCAAAGGTGAAATTCAAGTCGGCGGCGTGATTTATTCTGACAGTTCCGACAAAGCGGCGCGTTTCATTATGACGTGCAATCAAAAGAAAATTCCGCTCCTCTTCTTGCAAGACGTAACGGGCTTTATGGTCGGCAGTCGCGCTGAACACGGCGGCATCATCAAAGACGGGGCGAAGATGGTCAATGCGGTCTCGAACTCCGTTGTTCCGAAAATTACCATCATCACGGGGAACAGTTACGGCGCAGGCAATTACGCGATGTGCGGCAAGGCTTATGACCCGCGATTCATCTTCGCGTATCCGCATGCGCAAATCGCCGTGATGGGCGGCAAGCAAGCCTCCGAAACCTTGCTCGGCATCAAACTCGCCCAAGTGGAAAAAGGCGGCAAGCACATCAGCGACAGCGAAAAGCAAGCCTTCCTCAAAGAGATTTCGGAGCGATACGAAAAGCAAATGAATCCGCTTTACGCGGCGGCGCGGCTGTGGGTCGACGGCATCATCAACCCCGTCGATACGCGCAACATCGTCTCTTATTGCATCGAACTCGCCAACGAAAATCCTGACATTCCAAAGTTCAACCCTGGCGTGATTCAAACCTGACTCGAAAGAAAAAGCGGCTCCCGAGAGAAGAGCCGCTTTTCCTCAAAGAACAGAGCCAGCGAAAAAGAGAAAATCGGTTTACTTCACGAGCATCATCTTCTTCGTTTCGACGAAGTTGCCCGCTTGCAAGCGATAGAAATACAAGCCGCTCGCCAGCCCGCTCGCGTTGAACGATTGCGCATAGCGTCCCGCCGCTTGTTCGCCATTGACGAGCGTCGCCACTTCTCTGCCAAGCATATCATAGATTTTTAACAGAACCTTTGAGCGCGTGGGCAGTTCGTAGGCAATCGTCGTCGTCGGGTTGAACGGGTTCGGATAGTTCTGCATCAAAGCGAACTTCGTCGGGAGCGAAACATTCACTTCAATAATCGGGCTGTATTCAAAGCGACCGTCAAAATCCACTTGCTTCAAGCGGTAGTAGACTTTTTCGGCGTTGAACGAGCCGCGATCGACAAAAGAGTAGGATTGCGCTTCGCTTGTGGTGCCTGCGCCTCGGACGAAGCCGATTTGCGCGAAGTTCTCGCGATCGAGCGAGCGCTCGACTTCAAAGCCCGCGTTATTGAGTTCCGACGCGGTGCGCCACGAAAGATGAACTTCGCCGTTTTTGAACATTCCTTCAAACGCAGTGAGTTCGACGGGCAGTTGGTTCGTCGCGTCGCTGGCAAGCCCAAATTCGCTCGTGGGCGGAAGCGAAATGCCCGTGCGCAACACATTGGGCGCGGCAGGCGTGCCACTGTTCGTCCCCGGCGCGCCAAGCAAGCCCCACGGCGATAAGCCGCTTGGGCGATGCACGACGCGCAAGGTCGTAATGTCGCTAATGCCGCCAAAGCCCGTCGGCGAAATCGTAACCGATGCCGTGCCGCCCGCCAGCCCATTGCTTACGTCAAGCGACCAATAGCCATCAGGCGCAAGGTTGACAAGGTTTAGCGGTCCATCGGTCAGCGGCAAGCCCGTATTTCCAGGGTCAGCAGGGATAAAGCGCGCCGTGAGCCGTCCGCCCGCTGTCGGAGCCGCCGTGTAGTTGACCGAAATCGCTTTTCGAGCCGTGCCATCGCCGACGGGGAAATCGCGCACGCCCGTTGTCGTGCCAATCCAACGGCTGAAGCGACCAAAAATGCGTCCCGTCGTTCCTGGTGTCAATGTTCCCGCGCTTGTTGGGCTTACGCCGAGCGTCAGCGTGTCCGAACCCGCGAGGACGAGCGTTCGGGCATTCACTCCAAGCGTGAGCGTGCCGCGCACTTGTAGGTTTCCTCCCAAAACCACCAAATCAGATGTGGTATTATAGGTCAGGTTATTGACCGAGCGAGAGGGTGGAATTTCGCCTCCTGAAGTAATAAACGGCGGCGGCGTTGTGCCTGCAAACACAACATATGAAAGGTTGTAGGTTGCCGTCAGCCCAACCGATAGACCGCCCGTGATACTACCCACGCCGCGTTGCAGGGCGCAGGTTGGGGTCGTAACGCCGTCGTTAATCGTATTGTCAATCGAGAGCAATCCATTCGTGTTCAACGTGCCGCTGACAATGTTGAGCGTGGAGGAAATGTTGAACGGATTGGTTCCAGGCGCAATCGTTACGCCAGCGGGGTTGTTAATCGCCAAAAGGCGCACTACGCCGACGGGCGTGCCCGTAAAGTTGCCCGTGCCTGAAATCGTTTGCGGCGACGTGCCGTTCATCACGATAGCCGCGCCCACGCGCGAGCAGTTTGCCGTGCCATTCAGCGTGAGGTTGCCGCCCAAGTTGAGCGTGCGCCCCGACGCGCCGTTGAAGAGATTGAATGTCGCGCCCGATTGGATGGTGAAATCGCCTGCAATCGTAAGCGTGTTGCCCGTGATGTTGTTGAAATCAAGAGTCGATGGCGAAGAAAGCGTTAGCCCGCCGATATCGACGGGAACGTCAATCGTTACAACCGCACCTGAGGAAATCACAACTTTGTCACCGGGTAACGGCACTTGTCCGCCCACCCACGTGGCTGGAGCCGACCAGTTTCCACCAGGCGCGTTTGCAGTAATCGTCGAGGCTTCATCGACGATAAGGCTATCGATCCAAGCGTCATGGCTGCTCCACGCATTGACGGCTTCGAGGGCGATGCGGGCGTTGGCAACTTTGTAGGCGGCGGGAATGACCGCGCCTCTCCACAGCCAGTTTGCCGAGCCCGTCGCAGGCGCAGTGCCGATGACTTCCCACGTCGTGCCGCCATTTGACGATGCCAAAATACGTAGCGTGAAACTGCCCGTGCTGTAAAAATACTTGAATCGTATGCGGGGCGTGGCAGACGCGCTTAAATCAAACGCAGGCGAATAGAGGCGTCGCACATTGCGCCCTGCTGTTCCGGTTCCTGCGGTGAACCAGTCGTTGAACCAGAGCGCCGTGGTGCCAGCGGGGCTGAACGCCGCGGGCGGTTTCGTGCCGTTTGTCTGCACGGTGTCATTGACGTAAAAATTGTTTGGGCTGGGGCGATTGACGACCCACTCGCCCCCAGAAACCGTGAGAACGCGCTCGGCGATTTCAAAGTCGCGCGCGCCATCGCCGGTGATGCGGGCAGATGGAGAAGCGGGCGAAGTGCGATGCGTTACGCGCGGCGGCGTGGCAATCGGGCTGGTGATGCCCGTCGTAACGCGCTCTGCCGTCCACCCCGCAGGCGCGACGAGCGAGTCGGCAGGCGGACCGACATCCGTCATCGCATTGAAGGGTTCAGTGAAATAGGTTTGGGCATTGGCGCGCGATTCGTTGAAGAAGACGAGCGCAAGAAGCAGCAACGAAAGAATCGAAAGTCTGTGTTTCATTGTTTTGCGATGTTTGATTGTGAAAGATGAGCGTGAAAGAACGATTTTTGACAATATCGCCTTTTGGTTGCTCATTTTCAACAAGCGGCGGCGCGATTTGACGCGCGTCACGTCGTTTATGCGTCCTCAACGAGCGCGAATAAAAGCAAATCTTGTGATGCGAATCAAAAGTGCAAGAAGGAGTGAATGTCAGGTTCGTAAATCAAGCGCAAAAACGTGCTGAGCCGCTCGCGCTCTTGATTGATGGGAATGCCAACCACAATGCCTATCATCAAATCTTGTGAAATGGCGACGCGCATCTGCGGACGAATGACCATATCGAACTTGCCGTCGTCCTGAACGCTCTTGTTGAACTCCACGCCGATAAAGTTGCGCGTGCCGCTAATCATGTAGTGAAAGTTTGTATTCGCTTCATACTTCCACCCTTTGAATCCTTGCTTAAAGTCCTGAAAAAACTTAAAGCCTGTGTAGAGGAGCGTATGCCAATTATTGCCCCAACGCTTTGCCGCCACGAAAAATGGATTGTAAAGATTGCCCGCGAAAATCGGCGCGTTTCGAATCACGTCCAAATCGCTGAACTCCAATTCGTTGAGGTAGCCTAACGCCATAGAGGTTTGCAAGTCTTGTGAGACGAAGAAACTCCATTGCGTCGCGAACTTGATGGATTCCACGCGGCTCGACGGTCTATCATTATTTCGCTGTCTAGCCCGATTGATGGTAACGGGAATCTCAAACTCCAATCCTAATCGGTCAATCGGGGCGAATTCGTATTCGATGAGCATAGTGTAGGCATCGTAGGAGGTTTGGTCGGTCAAGCCGAGACCGACGTTCCATTCGGCTTCGCCTTTGCGCGCGCCCAAGTCGCGAATGAGGTCAATGAAGAGCGGCTCGGCATGAAGCACTTTATCGGGTTCGCGCCGTTCCTCGATGTGTGCGATATAAAGCGAATCGCGGCGTTCATTGCGCGCGTCAATTTTCGCCTTGATGGAATCCATTGGAAGCCGATTTTCTTGGGCAAGGAGCGACGCGCTCAAAAAGAAAAAGCTGACGAAAAGAGAGAAGATTCTTGGCATTGCGTTGAAAGAATAATTGAATTGAAAAATTTTGAGGACGGCATACTTGCCGTCAACTGAATTTGAAATGATGTGAAGGGGCGGCGAAAGCCTAAATGAGCAAGGCGCAGAGTTTGTGAATTGAGATGAGCGGCGGCAGGACAGCGGCGGCGGGGCAGTCGTTCGAGACAGCGTAGGTTAACGTTGCGCAAAAGCCGTCGGAATTGTAGTCTGCTTGCAAAAGGGGAGAGTCGATGTCCGTGAACTTGATTAGATGCTTGAGCGGCGATCGCTTCACGCACTCGTCAGAAGCATCGTTTGCTTCCAAATGCGCGACGACTTCATGAAGCGCGACGCGATACGGCGCGTAAAGTGCGAGCGCGTTGGTTGCGTCCGCCAAAAAAGCGATGAAAAGGAGCGAAGCAAGAATCGTTTGAAATCGAGTTCGTTTCATCGTTAGCGAATAACCGCAAGTTTTTCTGTTTTGGTAATGCTCTCTTTTGGCGTTTTGATGTTGATGCGGTAGATGTAGACGCCATTGGCGATTAAATCGCCGTCGTTGTCGCGCCCGTCCCAGCGCACACGGTATAAGCCTTCGCCATTGCCGTTGAACGATTCGTTGAGTGTCGGCATAACATCAATTTCTTTAATCATTCTGCCTGCGACGGTGTAGATGCGAATTTTGAACTCAGTGGGTCGGTCATCGGGTTCGCCCGTCATTCGGAATGCAAAGAAGGTTTCGTCGCGGAACGGGTTTGGATAGTTGTAGAGGTTCTGAATTTTGAAATCGGACTCGACGCTGAATGCGACGACCGATTGCGCGCTATCGGCGAGGTTGCCAGAAGCGTCGCGCGCGGTAACGCGGAGCGTGTCGCGTCCGTCAGGCAGTTCCGGCGTGAAGATGACGGTCGCCGTTTTGTTTGTTGCCGTCGCGGGCGTGAACGAGACGCGAGAATCGTTGAAGTAAATCGGCGTTTGACCCAGTTTGATGGAGAAGAGCGACGTATCGGCGATGGGAATCGGGCTATCGTCGGTTGCCGAAACAACAATGCGCGGCTTGCGCGGCACGAGCGCGCCGCTTGTGATGCGTTGCCCGTTGAAGGTAATGTCGAGCCTTGGCGAAAGCGAATCGCCCGCGATGAACGTTTGCCGAAACGCTTGGTTGTTGAAGCGCGAGACTTCTTGGACGCGGTTGTCGGGGTCTAACTCTGCGCTGAAAATTTGCGCGCCGCTGAGCGCGTTAGTTGGAACGGTGAAGTTGAGCGAGCGACGTTGATTGGGCGCGAGCGCGCTATCAATCACGACGCTTTGCAAGAAACGACGGGATTGCGAGGCGGGAGACTGAACGGATAAATCAACGCGGATTGGCGAAACAGCCGCCATGCCAATGTTTTGGAGTTGAAGTTGAAGTTGCATCGACTCGCCTTGACGCACGGTGTCGCGCGCCGCCGTGAAAAGTCGGTTTGAGGTCGCAAGGTCGCCTGTGGTGGTGAAGTTCAGCGAGAGCGATTGAAGCGAAGGCGATACGCCGTTTGGCACGTCGCGCATAAGATTGACGCGCAATTTGAGGAACGGATATTGCGCCGCTGACACGTTCATCAGGTTGAACTGACTGCCTGACGAAATGGTCAGGAGCGAGTCGTCCGTGCCGTCGCGCCGAACGCCGATAACCGTTATCATCACTTTGGCGTTTGGCGAGGGTAAGGAGGCTTGCCATGAGAGCATGCCCCACTGTGCGGCAGGTCCAATCGGGTCGGTTTCAATCGTCGCCATTCGTCTCGGAACACGAATGACGGTATCAATCACGGTCGGACGAAGCGCGGAATCGCACCCACTATTCGGAAAACAACGCCGTCCCCAATCTTCAAAATAAACGCGCCTATCTTTTGAACCTGCAAACACCCACGATTCACGGAATCGGAGCGAACCAAATCGCACACTGCCTAATTGCACAAAGCGATTGAGGACTTCGGGCGCGAACGGCAAGAACGCAAATCCATCAGGAATATCCTGCACGGCATCAACCAACGAAACCATCAACACGGCATGTTGCGGCAAACTATCAATGAGCGCGAGCAAGCGGGGCACAACGGCTGTATCGGGCGGACCATCTACGCCGATGGCGCGCAGTAAATCAAAATTTTGAACGGGCGTTGGAAACAAACTTTTCGCCGTGTCCAAAATCGAGATGTTCAAGCCGCGAATTTGCGCGGTGAGGGGCGGCACTTGATTGAAATGCACGCAATCGCCGACGGCAATCTCGTAGAAAAAGCGTCCGAAATAATCATACATCAACGCGCCGACTGAACGCAGACGGAATCGCTCTTCGCCGCTTGCAATCGTAACGCCATCGGTATTGACGCGCACATTTTCAAGCGTGTTCAAACCAATTTGTTTGCCACGCGGACTCCAACGAATTTGGTGCATTGCGCCGTTCAGCGTATCAAAGCGAGCCGTTTGCAGTCGCCATGGCGTTGTGCTCCCGTCTGCATTGCGGATTCGCACGCGCCAATAGTAAGGAATGTTCAAAATCGGATTGAACTGCGGTCGCCAAGTTGTAATGAGCGTGTCTTCTTGCAAATCGCCGCTGATGCGCTTGGCGGGACTATCAAACGACATCGTGGTGTCTAACTCAAATTGATACGTTCTGCCGTTGCCTAATCCTGCACTGCTACTGATGATGCTGAACGCAGGATTGCTTGCAGGCAAAACGGAAAAGTTATACGGCATCGTGCCGACCACATCGTTCGGAAAAACGATAATCGTAGTGCGTGCGGTGTTGTTGGCAGGATTAACTTCGTCAATCGTAACGTCTTCATTGACACGAAACTCCAACTCGCGTGCGCCGGTGCGGTTGCGAAAGTTCAAACGAATGATGAGCGAATCGCGCACTAAAATTTTGGAGAAGAGCGTATCGGCAATTTTTGTAAATGCGCCGCCGCCTTGTGCGCGTTCATAAATGCGCAGGCTCACGCTATCGGGCGAAGCAATGCCAAAATTGCGCGCCGACACTTTAACGAATTGGTCGTCTTGCTCGAAAATCGTTTGCGATTGAAAGACGACGTCGGTTGGCTGAATGTCAAAATCAGGTTTGCGCGGCACGATGATGGGCTGGGCGGGGTCGCCTTGAATGTTGTATTGGTCGAGCGTGCAGATGTTAATCGCCGACCAGAAAAACGTTTGCGCTAAAAGCGTTTGATACGCCGCGTTCCAAATTAAGCCGACTTCGCGGAGCGTATCGGCGATGGCACGATATGACGCACGATTGAGCACATCGTCTGGACCGACATAGCCGTAGCCCGCCGTGCCAATGAAATTCGTCGCGCCCGCTTGCGGAAGAAAGACAAAGGTTTCGCCGAAGGTGCGCCGATTTGGTTCGGCAAAGCGTCCCGTGTGGCACGTCCAACTGAAAATCAGCGGATACTTTCCCGCGTTGCGAAGCACGCGCGGGTCGCCGAGCGTGAAATCCCAAGTTTCGCTTCCTGCGTGTCCAACAAAGTTGATAACTGCTGTTCCTGAATTGATGCGGTTCTGAATGCGCTCCGCCGCAAGCGAACTGACAAAGGGATTGTCGTCGTCTCTAAAAATCGTATCGACAATGCCTGCCGTCGGCGGCGGCAAAACGGACGAGTTGATGATGTTCAGCGCGTTGGCGCGAAAGAGTTGTTGCTCAAAACTGCCGATGCCGCCCGTGATGAACAGAAATTGCTTATACCAGGCTTGCGACAAGGGCAAGTTCGCCGTTTCAATGAGTTTGTCGACATAAACCGTCGCCTCGTCGAGCGTAACGGCGGGCACGCGCCCGATGTGCATTTTGGGCACGTTGATAAACGGACGGCTCGGCGAATTTTCAAAACTCACAAACCAAATTTCGCTCACAGGATTGCCATAAACAGGAATCAACGGCAACTTTCGGAGCGGCTCGGCAAAGCCGAAATTATTCTTCGGGTCCCAAGTGCCGCTTCCCATCAGCAGAACATACTTTGGGCGCGGCAGTTGCCAGTTGTTGTAAGCATATTTGAGAAACTCTTGAATCGCCTTCGGCGTGAAAAAACCGTCGCTGAACTCGGCATAGACTTCTTCGGTGGTAACGACTTTTGTGCGGTAGCCGCCGCCTAACGATGTTTGGCGAAAATTTGCTAAACGATTTGCCTGCGAAAGAAAAAGCGGATGCGTGATGATGATGTAATCTGCGCCGTTGTTCGAGTTGCGCAAGTCGCTGTTTTGATGCGCACGCACAACAGGCGTGAGATAGGTGCTGGTTGCGATGTAGCGTTTGCCTGACTGCGCGTTGAATCGAAGCGTATTTCCTGACTGTGCAACATTGGTGAGAATCGTGCTGTCGGAAAGGTTGTAAATAAAGTTGTTGGAACTTTGCGCGTTGGTGAGCACAATATCGGCATTGGTACTTGAAGCAAATTCAAACTGTTCGTCGGCAGGCGGAAGCGCGTAAAGAAAATCGGTCGTGATTTTGAACCAATCAAAATCCAGAACACTGCTCCCTGTGCCTTGTGTGAGACGAAGCGTTAAGCGGTTTTCGCCTGCTTGCAGGAGCGAGGTTGAGAAAGTGGCAGTGCGAATCACTTCGCCCCGATTGTTGATTGAGATGCTTGTTACAAGGCTATTGTTGAGAAATACATCGAGCGTCGATGGCGTGAAAGTTGCGCTGACAACACGCAGTTGCAGTTCGCTGTTGCCTGTTGAAGAAGGGTTGCGAACGATGAACGGCTGAATAAGTGAATCACTCGTGTTGAAATCATTGACTTGCAAGCGTTTCCAAATCCACCCTTCGCCCGGCACGCGCTCCGTCGTGATGCTGTCAAAACTCGTGAATCCCGTTACGTAAATCGTGTCTTGCTCGTAGTGGCGCGTGTCGCGGTAGGCGCTTTGCGGTGTCGAGTTGTTTGGCGTTGCGTTTTCTTCCGTCATGCGTCTGCCCAATGCGCCGCCCCAAGTGAGCCAAAAGACGCACGTGTCGGAATGCACATTCAAATATTCTGTAACAGTTCCAATTTGCAAGCCTGAATTGGGATTGAGAATCGGTTCAGGCTCGCCACGATTGATGTAGCCGATGAATTCGATAATGTCTGTTGGGTCGAGTTGATTGTTCTCTTCGCCGATGACGCGAATTGGCACTTCGCGACCTTTGAAATAAAGTTTGAAGGTGCGCGGATTAACGCCCGATAAGTTCAAGCCTGAGGCGGCAAGCGTCGCGCCTGTTACTCGATAAACGCCATCTTTTGCGGTGTAGATTTTGAGGTATGGATTAGCAGGGTTATACCACGATGCAGTTGTCGGACGAAAGGCGCGGGGCGGTTCGGCTTGTCGCCACGCTTTTGCGTCGCGGTAATTGATGAGCAAGCGTTTGAGCGTTTGCTCGTCGAAGTCGCTCGTGGTGTGTCGCTCTGTGGGCGCGAAGGTGGAAGCAGGTGGAAGAATTTCTACGTCCAACTTCACCAACCGATTCCACACCAGCACGCGCTTGTCGGGTTGATATTGCAGAGAAGAGACGCGAATTTGTGCAACATACTGTCCGCCGATGTAAGTGTAGCCTTCGACTTTGGCAAGGTCGGCGGGGTAGAGCGTTGAAGATTGATAAAAAGGATTGTCTAAAAATTTTTCCTTGTAAGCGGTTTGAACGCTATCCTGCGACTCAAACGGCGAGAGCGTAATGCCATTTCGCTTTTCCGTTGTGAGTGCTTTTGCCTGCACGCGCACCGTTGCGCCATCGGGAATGCCAACGAAAACGAACTTCGTCGCCATCGTGGGCTGATGCTGTTTTCCGACCACTTGCGGCGGCAGAAATCCGCCGTCCGTGCCTCTGAACGCAAACGATGAAAAGCGTGTGTTTTCAACGCGAGTGATGGATTCGGAAAAGTCGTAGGCTTGAACGTAGTGTGTCAGTTTGGTGCGCGACTGTGCAAAAGTTGCAAAAGCAGTCATTAAAAACGCGCCTAACAGCACGAAACATCGAGCGTGCAATGGCATGTTTATTGAGTTAAAATTCGGAGCATTTGAACTTGAAGAAAGAGCCAAAGAAACGAGAAAACGCACAGTTTTCAAATACCTTGATTCTTCCGAAGCCAATCGGTGAAAGAACTTTCGTAGAGAAATCCTTAACTTGCGTCCTCAATTTTTTCAAATCCATCAATGAGCAAAGGCAGACTGCGCAAAGGCGAACTACTCTACGAAGGCAAAGCCAAAAAAGTCTTTGCCACCGACCACCCCGATTTAATCATTCAAGAATTTAAGGACGACGCGACTGCATTCAACGCTCAAAAGAAAGGGCAAATTCAAAACAAAGGCGTTATCAACAACGAACTTGCGTCGCATTTTTTCCAATACCTTGAAACCTTTGGAATCCAGACGCACTTCGTCGAGAAACCCTCAGAGCGAGAGATGGTATGCAAGCGGTTGGAGATTATCAAAATTGAGGTCGTCATGCGCAACATCGCCGCAGGCACATTGGTCAAACGATATGGGTTTGAAGAAGGCGTGGAACTGCCAATGCCAATTACCGAACTGTATCTCAAAAACGACGCGCTCGGCGACCCGCTCATCAACGACGACCACGCCATCATACTCAACCTTGCAACGCCCGAAGAAATTACCTTTCTCAAACAAACGGCATGGAAAGTCAATGCCATTTTGCGCGAATACTTTTTAAGCAAAGGCTTGAAACTGGTCGACTTCAAGTTGGAATTCGGACGGCACAACGGGCTTATTTTGCTTGGCGATGAAATCAGCCCCGATACCTGCCGACTGTGGGACAAAGAGACAAACAAGAAACTCGACAAAGACCGATTCCGCTTCGATTTAGGAGAGGTAGAAGACGCTTATTGCGAAGTGCGGAATCGCGTATTAGGATAACTCAATTCACATGCTCGAACAACTCATCGAATACGCAAAAACGCTCGACAGCACGGCAATTTATCTGTTTCTCTTCGTGATTGCTTACCTCGAGAACGTCATTCCCCCGATTCCGGGCGATTTGCCTGTGGCTTTTGTCGGCTCGCTCATTGCGTTCAACGACATTACATTTTTCGGGTGTGTGCTTTCGGCATCTTTGGGGTCGGTGTTAGGATTTTTCACGATGTATGGCGTTGGACACTTTATTGGATTTCGGCTCTATCGAGACGATGGTGGCACTATGCGGCACAAGTGGGTAGAATTGACGAAAAAAATCTTTCCGCCTGAGCAAGTTAACGCCTTCAAAGAGCAGTTTGCGCGCTATGGCTATTGGCTGATTACAGCGAATCGCTTTTTAGCAGGCTCGCGTGCGATTATTTCAATTGCGGCGGGAATGTCGCACCTGAACATCATTGCCGTGCACCTGTGCGCACTCGTGAGTGCGATTGTGTGGAACATCTTGCTCGTTTATGGCGGCTATTTGCTCGGTTCAAATTGGGAAAAATTAGGTGAGTATCTTTCGGCTTACGGAACAGTTGTAACGGTCATTATTCTGCTTATTATTGTGGTCTATATCGCGCTTGCGATTCGAAAACGGCATCAACCGTCATCAAACTTGTAACTTCACGTGTTGGATTTTTTGTACCTCGCGCTCGGCGCATATCTCCTCGGGTCAATTCCGTTTGCATTTCTTTTAGTGAAAGCCGTTGCAGGCAAAGACATTCGGCAGGAAGGTTCGGGCAATGTAGGCGCGATGAACTCGTTTGGTGTAACAGGCTCAAAGATGCTCGGAATCGTTGTGATGTTGCTCGACGCCCTCAAAGGCATTGCAGCGGTGCTTATGGCGATTCAGTATTTTGGCGATGAAGATGCTATCAAACAAATAGCAACATTTTTTGCGGTGCTTGGGCATTGCTATCCCATTTGGCTAAAATGTCAAGGCGGCAGAGGCTTAGCGACGGCGGCAGGGGCGTGCTTGCTCTTCGTGCCGTCGCTCGTTGTGGCGTGGGGCATTGTTTGGGTGCTTGCATGGTTTTATTCCAAAAAAATTCACTTCTGCAACATCTCCGCCACATTTTGTGTGATTCTCATCGAGCCGATTTTCTTGCCCGTCAATTACTATCTTTTTCTCGTCTTGCTCGCGGGCTTGATTCTGCTCCGACACCGCGACGTCATGAAAAAAGCCTTCAAAGGCGGATAAACATAAAACGATAATTTCAACATGACCGAAACCGAAATTTATACGCCCCCTATCTTGGAGACCACCGACGACCTCGCCGAAATGGCAAGGCAAATCCGACGCGATATCATTCGCCTGCTCACAATGGCGCAATCCGGACACACGGGCGGCTCGCTTGGCATGGCGGATATTTTCACCGCACTCTATTTCAAAATCCTCAAACACAATCCGCAAACCTTTTGGGACGACCACGACCAAGATTTTCTCTTTCTTTCCAACGGACACATCTCGCCCGTTTGGTATGCGACGCTCGCGCGCGCGGGATATTTTCCGCTCTCTGAACTCGCAACCTTCCGAAAAATCAATTCGCGCTTGCAAGGACACCCCGCCACCGACACGCATCTGCCCGGAATCCGCATTGCGTCTGGCTCTTTGGGACAAGGGCTATCGGCGGCGGTCGGCGCGGCACTCGGATTTCGCTTGAACAAAAGTTCGAACTTCGTCTATTGCTTGATGGGCGACGGCGAATGTCAAGAAGGGCAAATCTGGGAAGCGGCAATGACAGCGGCGCACCACAAAGTCGATAACCTCATCGGCATTGTTGATTTCAACAATCAACAAATCGACGGCGAGGTAAGAAAGGTGATGGGCGTTGAACCATTTGCGGACAAGTGGAAAGCATTTGGTTGGATAGTTTTGGAGTGCGACGGCAACAACCTCGCGGACTTTTTGAACGCCGCGCGGCTTGCGCAATCGCTCGCCCGCAAAGAAAAGCCCGTCGTGATTTTGGCAAAAACCGTGATGGGAAAAGGCGTTTCGTTCTTCGAAGGCACGATGCCCGACGGCACGAATTGGCACGGCAAGCCGCCGTCCAAAGACCACGAAGCCAAAGCCTTGAACGAACTTCCGCCAACTCGATTCGGCGACTTTTAATGAAGTTTGAACTTCAAGCCACCGACACGCAGACATGCGCACGCGCAGGAAAATTGACGCTTGCGCATGGCGAAGTCTTGACGCCGATTTTTATGCCTGTTGGCACGCGCGCCACCGTCAAAGCGATTGAACAGCGCGAACTCTATGAAATGAACGCGCAAATCATTCTCGCAAATACTTATCACCTTTATTTGCGCCCTAACACCGAAACGCTCTACAAAGCGGGCGGATTGCACCAGTTTATGAATTGGTCGCGCCCGATTCTGACCGATAGCGGCGGCTATCAAGTCTTCTCGCTCTCCGAACTGCGACAAATCACCGAAGAGGGCGTGATGTTCAAATCGCACATCGACGGCTCAAAGCATTTCTTCACGCCTGAAAACGTGATTGAAACGCAACGCTTCATCGGAAGCGATGTGATGATGGTGCTTGACGAATGTCCGCCGCACGACGCCGAATTGGATTACCTTAAAAAATCAAACGACCTGACGATTCGCTGGGCAGAACGCGCAAAAGTTCATCTCGCGAAAACAAAACCGCTTTACGGCTACGAGCAAACGCTATTTGCCATTACACAAGGCGGCACGAATGAAGCCCTGCGTATTGAGTCAACGAAGCGATTGGTCGAGATGGATTTCGAAGGCTACGCGATTGGCGGACTTGCCGTCGGAGAACCTGCCGAAGCGATGTATCGAATGATTGAAGTCTCGCGCCCTTATTTGCCCGCGAACAAGCCGCGCTACCTGATGGGCGTTGGCACGCCTGAAAACATCTTGAACGCGATTGAGCGCGGCGTGGATATGTTCGACTGCGTGATGCCGACGCGCGAAGGGCGAAACGGGCGCGTCTATACGCGAACCGGAACGCTCAACCTTCGCTCCGCCCGATACGCGCAAGATTTCCGCCCCATCGACGAAGGCTTTGAGAATTACGTTTGTCAAAATTTCTCTCGCGCTTACATTCGCCACCTGCTCAACGTCGATGAAATTCTTGGACTTCAACTCTGCTCGCTTCAAAACGTCTCGTTTTTCCTTTGGCTAACGAAAACGGCGCGAGAAAAAATTTTAAGCGGCGAGTTCAAGGCGTGGAAGGAAGAGTTTTTGGCAGGTTTCAAATCGGATAAGCAAGCGTAAAAACGTTAATGAGATATTCTCATCAGTGAAGGAGACGCGATGCGCCGCTACGCGGTTCTCGATGACTAAGACTGTTACGACGCTTATTCTGTTTCGGTCTTCTTCAAAAAAAATCCGCCCTATTGACAACCTCTGCTCGCCCGCTCGTTTCATTGCTCATTTGAAAAAATCACCCTCCTAACGACCGATACAGCCGATTTCCCTCATAATCCGTTGTAAAATCAACACTTAAAATTTTTCGGGGGGGGTAAAATGACTTTTTTCCCTTGTATCGCGCCAACGCCCGCCGTAACTTTATCCTGCAAGGCATTCCTTGCCAATTTCAAGAAAACTCCCGTTTTCTCTCTCATTGAGAAAACGCCCAAACCACTTGCAATATGACGCACTCACGATTTCCGCTTCCGCTCTTGCTCGCGTTCTTCTTTGCGTTTGCCGTTTCTGCGTGCGGCTCGCTTTACGAAGGCAGCCCCGAACAAGAAGCCGAAGACAGCCAACGCGCCCAAAAAGCTGAATCCGAAAAACTCGCAAAACCCTTGCCGCTCTACAAAAGCGGCATTAGCGTTAATCTCTTTTCGGGCTATGCGTCAAGCGACTTTGGTTTTGCTATTGGCGGACGGACAACATACAACTTCGAGAATCGGCTGACGCTGGGCGCGGCATACAGCAGATATTTCAATTTTGCATTCTTTGCGACCCTGCAAAGTTCTCAGGCTAGCGGCGAAATCGGCTACGCATTTCCGAATGCGCCGATTGTCGCTCGTCCTTATCTGCAAGCGGGCTCGCTGAGCCTTGAATCGCGCTTCCTGATTCCAGGTGCAGACCTGCGCGCCACGACATCGCGCTTTTACGCCGCGCCGGGTTTGGAAGTGATGATTCCGCTTCAAAACGGCGTGATTCAATTCTTGCTTGACGGACGCTATACCGTCGTGCCTGACTTGAGCGGAGCAAATTCATTTGGGCTGTTTCTCGGACTTGGTTTTCGATTTTAGGTGATTTAAAGCTTAACCCAAACGACATCAAACTATGAAGTATCTTTTGTTTCTGCTCGCGCTCGCGCTTCTCTTCTTTGCCCATAGTTGCAAAGATGAACCGCCTACAAAATCCGAACCGCCGCCTGAGGAACTTATCTATGACACCACCTCGCACAACATTACTTGGTTCGCCGATACCTTAGGCGACTACGGACAAGAACTCAACGACATTTGGGCGGCGGATAGCG
>JAJUFC010000019.1 GCA_029263855.1 Candidatus Thermochlorobacteriaceae bacterium
CTCATCTTTGAACACTTTCATCTCGTCTTTGAAGTCCAGCATCTCATCTTTGAACACTTTCATCTCGTCTTTGAAGTCCAGCATCTCATCTTTGAACACTTTCATCTCGTCTTTGAAGTCCAGCATCTCATCTTTGAACACCTTCATCTCATCTTTGAAGTCTTTCATCTCGTTCTTGAAGTCTTTCATCTCGTCTTTGAAGTCTTTCATCTCGTTCTTGAAGTCTTTCATCTCGTCTTTGAGAAGTTGGTTTTCGGCTTCGGCACGACGCGCCGCCAGCGCGCTCTGAGCCAGAAATTCTCCTAATACGGCTTCCAAGTCGCTTACGCGACGCTCTAAATTTCCCATGTTAACTTTGGATAATTTGAGTTTCCATCAATATAACAAAAACCCTCACGCCTTCATTTCACAGAGCGCGCGAAAATCCCGCGAAAATCTTTATACTTGCGACCTCTTTTCAAAATAACTTTTTACACGACACGCTCACCTCAAACATGAAGGTTCTCATTTTAGATAACATCGAGAAAACTTGTGGCGAACTTCTTGCCCACAATGGCTTTGCCGTCACGGAGAAATCCAAACTCTCAAAAGATGAACTTAAATCTATCATCAGTGAATACGATGTGCTTTTAGTGCGAAGCGCGACGAAAGTTACTGCCGATATTCTTGAACTCGGAAAGAACCTTAAACTCATTGGTCGCGCTGGCGCAGGCGTTGATAACATCGATATTGAAGCGTCGACGCGACAAGGCGTGATTGTGATGAATACCCCTGGAGGCAATACGATTTCCGCTGCCGAACACACTTGTGGCATGATTCTTTCCGTTGCCCGCCTGATTCCACAAGCCCATGCAGAAACGAAGCGCGGCATTTGGGATAAAAAGAAATGGCTTGGGCGCGAACTTGACGGGAAAACGCTTGCTGTGATTGGTCTTGGCAAAATCGGTCGCGAAGTTGCACTGCGCATGCAAGGTTTTGGCATGAAAACCGTTGGATATGACCCGATGCTTCCTGCGGAAGTCGCGGCGAAATCGAGCATAGTGCTCTTGCCGCTTGAAGAAAATTTTCGCCAAGCCGATTTCATTACCATTCACACGCCGCTTAATGAAGCCACTCGCAATCTCATCTCTGCAAAAACGATTGCATTGATGAAAGACGGGGTTCGGATAGTCAACTGCGCACGGGGCGGAATTATTCATGAAGCAGATTTAGCCGCAGCCTTGAAGTCGGGCAAAGTTGCCGCCGCCGCCCTCGATGTTTTTGATGTCGAACCGATTTCGCCAGAGAATCCTCTCCTGAACTGCGAGAACGCCATTTTAACCCCGCATATTGCCGCCTCGACGGTAGAAGCGCAAGAAAAGGTCGCGATACAAATCGCCGAACAAATCGTTGAGTGGAAGAACACCCATAAACTCATTGGTGCGGTCAATGCGTCTGTTGCCGAACTCGCTCAACACAGCGATGTTCAAGCGTTCCTTTTGCTTGCTAAAAAACTTGGTAGTATGCAAGCCAAATTGCACGAAGGAAAACCGAAGTCGTTTTGTGTAACGTATTCGGGAGATTTTTTACGCAAGTTCGGTGAAGCTATTACTGCCGCCGCTTTGAAAGGCTACCTTTCAACCATGGAATCTGATGGTGTCAATTACATCAATGTGTTCTCGAGAGCGCATGACATGGGGCTTCATGTTGAGCAGTGTCGCGAAAAGGAAAATCCAAACTACACCAGCCTTGTTCGCGTCGATTACGAGACGGACATGGGCAAGCGGACGCTGAGCGGCATTGTGCTTGGCAACAAAGACCCGCGTATCGTGCAGGTTGATACGTTTGATTGCGAGTTCAAGCCCGAAGGCACGATTTTGATTTATACCAACGACGACAAACCAGGCGTGCTTTCAAATGTTGTTTCCGCGCTTCATCACGGAAATATCAACATTGCCAACGTCTCGCTTTCGCGCAACGAAGAGAAAACAATGGCTCTCACACTCGTTGGCATCGACGGCGATTTAGATGCCGCTACGCTTGAACAGATTGCGAAAGTCGCAGGCGTCTATAACCCACGCCTGCTAAAGATATGAGCAAGTTTATATGAGCAAGTTTCCGTTATCATTATGCACCGTTTTTTCTTAATCATTCTACTTTTCAACACGACTGCTGTGAGTGCGCAATCATCTATACCGTCTCGCCTTCGCCCGTTACCCAAGTTTGATTTTGAAGGGCATCGCGGCGCACGCGGACTTTTGCCTGAAAATACCATTCCCTCGTTTCTGAAAGCTTTGGAGTTTGGCGTAACGACGCTTGAAATGGACGTCGTGATTACCAAAGACCATCAAGTTGTGCTTTCTCACGAGCCGTATCTTTCAAGTGAAATTTGCTCCAAGCCCGACGGCACGCCGATTTCTGCAAGCGAAGAAAAAGCTTCCAACATTTACATGATGACCTTTGCCGAACTCGCTCGCTATGACTGCGGCAAACGCGGTCATGCTCGTTTCCCACAGCAACAGCCGCAACCGGCAACCAAGCCGCTCCTGCGCGACGTGATTCAATCCGTTGAGAAAGTCTGTCAAGAGCGTGGGTTACCGCCCGTCTTCTACAACATTGAAACCAAATCTACCCCCGCAGGCGACGGCGTTTTTCACCCTCGCCCCTCCGAATTTGCTCGGCTCGTTTATGAAGAAGTGAAACGAAACGAGGTCTTGGATAGAACCATCTTTCAATCGTTTGATGAACGCACCCTTGAGTCGCTTCATGCCCTCGATAGCGACCTCTACTTTTGCTTGCTTGTTGAAAACTCCGACGGACTTGAAAAAAATCTCGCCCGACTTTCGTTCCAACCACAGATTTACAGTCCCTACTATAAACTCGTTTCGCCCGAACTTGTCAGAGACGTGCGACGCAGAGGCATGAAGCTTATCGTATGGACGGTCAATACGCTTGAAGAGATGAAACACTTGAAGGCGATGGGCATCGACGGCATCATTACCGATTATCCAAACTTGAAGTCGGCTTTGGTTTCGGAATAAAATCCGAGAGGAATCTTGTGCTCGACTTTTTCAAATTCTCTCAAAGTTCGTTACTTTTGCGTTTGCGTTTCTGCCCAGATGGCGGAATTGGTAGACGCACTCGTTTCAGGTGCGAGCGCCGCGAGGCATAGGAGTTCGAGTCTCCTTCTGGGCACAACATTTAAATCGCTGACATGACACAACTTTTAGACCTTCTTGATACCCATCGCAAATATGAATTATGCCTCATCTTGATGCGCGCCTTTAATGCATCTTTGGTTTATGCCAAAGATGCATTTTTGTTTTGAGCCTATTTTTTCAACTTTAACGATTTTTTACAGTGCAACACGATAAAATGCGCCTCCTTGTTCGCCTTCAACGCTTGGACAGCGAGCTTTTTGAAGTGCTAAGCGAGCAGCGCGGCTTGCCCGAAGAAATCAACGACCTCAAAGTTCAGGCAACCGCTTACGCCGCCATACTGAACGCTCGCAAAAAAAAGCACGACGAAAGCGAGGTTCAAAAGCGACTTCTCGCCGCCGAAATCCAAGCCGCCCAAGAAAAGATTAAAAAGTATAAAGATGCCCAAACCTCTGCGCGTAATAACAAAGAATATGACGCGCTCTCCAAACAAATTGAGTTTGAGGAACTTGAAATCAAGAAGGCTGAATCTAAAATCAAAGCCATCGATGAAGAACACCAACGCCAACTCGACCTTGAAGCCAACGGCAAGGCTCTTCTCGACGAAAACAACTTTGATGAAGTAACTGATGAGATGATGCCGACCGAGTATTTGCAAACACGCATCAAATCCATTGAGTCCGAAATCGAGGAAAAATCGAGCGAACTGACCGCTATCATCAAGGAAACTCAATCCGAGATTGACGCGCTGAACGAAAAAATCAAAGCGCAACGCGCGCTCATCTTGCAATCCGATAAACACGCGCTCTCTAACTTCGATGCCTTGCGCAGTGGCGGAATCCAAAACGTCGTCGTCAAATTCGCTCGCGGCGCATGCGGCGGCTGTAACTCGCGGGTGCCCGCCAGCAAACATGCGACGATTCATCAAGGCGGCTTTTACACGTGCGAAGCATGCGGGCGAATTGTCGTTCATGAGCGTTTCTTTGAAGAAACCATGAACGATTGATTAACGCCGCGTCTTTTCGCCCAAACTTTGATGAACGATGAAAAAAATTCTGCTCCTCTTCATACTGCTTTATGGCTGTCAGAGCGGTGAGATTAGGTTGAGCGAAGATGATGAACGTTTCGCCGCACTTTACGCCGATATTCTCTTGCTTCATGCCGATTACGAGCGCGTCAGCGAACGCGGCGCAACTTTCGCGAAGATTGATTCTCTCCAAAAAATATTTTCTCTTCATCACATTTCTTCCGAACAGTTCAACGCACAATTCAACCAATACCAAAACGACCCCGCACGATGGCTTAAAGTTCAAGACCGCGCACTCTCAATGCTGGACAAGCGGCGCGAGTTAAGTAGTCAAGAGATAAGTCCTCCGCTGAAAAGTTCCTTTAATTTGAACGATGACGAATGAGTAAGCGAATCAAGCGCGTCGGCGTTACGGGAGGAATCGGAACGGGCAAGACGACCGTCTGCAACTTTCTTCGCGCGCTCGGCTGCGAAATTTTTTCCGCCGACAGCGAAGCCAAACGATTGCAGGAAACCGACCCCGACGTGATTGAAGGCATCAAGACCATTTTTGGAGACGAGATTTACGACCACGCGATTCCCAATCGACAACGCATCGCCGAGATCATTTTTCGCGACGAAAAAAAACTGCGCGAACTCAACGCCTTGATTCACCCGAAAGTCTTTCGCGCCTTTGACGACGCGGCGCGACGCGCCGAAGCCAACGGCAAAGCGATAATCGCCAAAGAAGCCGCGATTTTGTTCGAATCGGGCGGCGACAAAGGATTGGACGCCGTGCTCGTCGTCGCCGCTGACTTGGACATACGCATGGCTCGCTTAAAGGCACGCGGACTTTCAGAAGCCGATATTCGCGCTCGAATGTCGCGCCAATTCTCGCAAGACGAATTGCTCAAACGCGCCGACCTTGTTGTGTGGAACAATCACTCGCTCGATAAGCTCGAAGCCGAAACGGAACGCGCTTATCTTGAACTTCTCGCGATTCCTTATCGGAAACCTTGAAACACTTCACCGTTTTTTTAGTTTAACATTCTCGGTTTTTGCGCATCATTTCCTTTTGAATACATAAATCTTCAACGCTCTTCTATTATGAAACTTCTCTTTTCTGTTTCTCTCGGCTTACTCTCTCTTCTTTCGGCTTGCGCTGAGCCAAAAAAGACCTCTCAACAGCAAGAGCGGGCCAGCAATTTTGCTTCGCCGAATACACTTTACGCGCAGAGCAAAATCGATGACGTCTCAAACTCTCGTCGCAACGCCATCACCAATGCCGTTGCGATTGCAAGCCCTGCTGTCGTCGGAATTAACGTCACCGAAATTCGCGAGTTCCAATACTACGACCCTTTCGCCGACCCTTTCTTTGATTACTTTTTCGGCGGCAGACGCAGGCAGTCCCCAAAAGTCCAACAAGAAATTAAAAGTCTCGGCTCAGGATTTTTGATTTCTTCCGACGGCTACGTGATTTCAAATGCGCACGTCATTGGCAACGCCTCAAAGGTTGTGGTTACTTTAACCGACGGCACGAAGCACGACGCGAAAATCATCGGCTCTGATGACTTAACAGACATCGCTCTCCTGAAAATCGACGGAAATAATTTTCCCTACCTCAAACTTGGAAACTCAGACGAAGTGATTGTCGGCGAGTGGGCGATTGCGCTCGGCAACCCGTTTGGGCTTTTCGACATCAACGATAAACCCACCGTAACCGTCGGCGTGATAAGTTCCGTTGGATTAAACTTTCCTAACCTTGACGGACGCTCGTATCGCGGCATGATTCAGACCGACGCGGCAATCAACAGCGGTAATTCGGGCGGCGCGCTCGTCAATGCCAACGCGGAAGTCATTGGCGTGAACACCTTCATTTACACAGGCGGCGGGCAAGGCAATATCGGCATTGGCTTTGCAATCCCCATCAATCGCGTCAAACAAATCGCCGATGAACTGCGTCGCTACGGAAAGATCGACCGCTCGTTCAAAACGGGAATTTCCGTTCAAGGCTTGAATCGTGGCTTGGCGCGCTACTTCGGCGTAAGCGAAGAGATGTCGGGCGTCGTGATTACGAACATCGAGAAACGCTCCGCTGGCGAAAAAGCCGGATTGAAAATCGGCGATATCATCGTCGAAGCCAACGGCGTTGCCATTTCTACCGAACAAGATTTAATCAACACGGTGCGCGAAATGCGCGCGGGCGAATCGCTTCGTCTCAAAATTTTCCGAGACCGCCGCTATATCACAGCGGATGTCAGACTCGAGAAAGCCTAACTTTTTTTGAGTTGCGGATACGCCGCTTCATCAAGGTCTAATTCCATTCGCAGTAGCGCAGCGGCAAAGGTTTTTCCTTGCGCGTCCAATTTTAGCGACTTCGTGCCGCCGCCGCCGAGCGCGTTGTGAAGAAGGAAATTTAGCGCGCCGATGTTCGGCAGTTCAAAGCGTTCAACTTCGCCAAGAACCATCTCGCCGAAGTGATTTTTGACGCGCTCCGCCGTCAGTTCCGATTTCAAAATCTCGTAGTATTCAGGCTTGCGCGCAATTACGCCGACATTGACGCTGTCGCCTTTGTCGCCGCTTCTGCCGTGCGCAAGCGAAAAAAGTTGAATTTTCATCGGTGAGTTTTCTTGTTTGATTTTAGTTGCGCAAAATGTATTGAATTTTTTCGGGCGACGTTCGTCGCAGTTCCAACCCCTTCGGAAACTTAACTGTCGGCGACACGTAGCCCGTCGTGTCGTTCAAGAGTTTTTCGCCGTCGATAATCACCGCAAGGCTTTCGGCTCTGACTTTGGCTAAATCGCCGACCGCCCCGCTCAACGTCAAATTCACGCGGCTTGGAATCAACGTCACATACACGGGACGCTTGGATTTCAAGAGCGAAACGGGCACGTCCTTAAATTCGCTTTCCGACAGTTGCTCCGCCACCCCGCGCACCTTGACTTTGCTTGCGCTTCGCGTTACAATCCCGCTCAAAGTGTCATCGAGCGAGAGTTCGAATTGAAATTCGTTGGCGACGTCGCGCTTGGTCGGAAACTCGGTTTTCCAAAACGAGATTGATTCAATGACGCTTTGCGCGCCTGAAATGGTCAGACTTTCAGGCTGAATTTGAATGTTTGGGCGAATGAGGAAGCCAGGTTGCGGGCGCGGCGGCGCGGCTAATCGAATCGGAACGCGCTTCGTGATTTTTCTTTCAAGTTCCAACTCAATCACTTTGGGCTCGACCTCCAAAACTTTCATTCCTTCGGGAAAGGGCTTAATGTATTGCGATGCCTTCGCCAGCGTTTCAATCTCCAAAACGTCTTTTTGAACTTCGTTGCTCAAATCAATTTCCCACTTGGTCTGACCCAAATACAGCGAAAGAATTTTCCAACCTTCCGACTCGAGTTTGACTTCAATGCGCGTGGGATAATCGCCCTTGACGGTTTGCGTCGCATTCTCCGTTTTAAGCGCGACGGGCAACGAGATCGCGGCGGCGTATCGCTTCGTCATCGCCACGAAAAACCAAATCAGCAACGCGAAAAAGAGCGACCCGATGATTGACGGAATCCGCTTCAACAACGGAATTATGGAAAACGACGGCGTTTGAGTCGACACGCTTTTCAGTGAAATCTAACTTTTGAAAAAGATAACGCTTTTCATCGGACTGCGGCGTTGAAAATGATCGCCTTGCGCTCAAAAAAAGACGGCAAATAAAATGGAAAAGCCTCCAAACGACTTCATAGCGCGCATTTGAAGCCAACCTCCCGCGCATTGCTAATGCTTGCAATCCGTCCAAGCGATTCGCTTCGCTCGCCCCAATTTCTCTTCTTTGTCTATTTTTCGCCTCGATAACGTTTGCAAGAACCTAAAGTATGAATAGACGGTTTTCTCATTCTGCTCTTCTCGATGACGCTTTGGACGAAACATCGTTTTGGAAATCGTGTTACAATAACCCTGCCGACGTGCTTCGACTCAGCGAGAAAGCGCTCGCTAAACTTTCGTCCGAGTCACCCGCTCGCGCTTTTGTTTTGCAAGCAAGAGGATTTGCGTTTTACCTTGTTGGACATCTTGACTCCGCGAAACCGCTTTTTGACGAAGCCGAAAGGATTTTCAAGCGCGCTTCCATTCAACGCGGGATTGCGACCGTGAACGCGATGCGCGGCTTTTTGTTTGAACGCGAGGGCGATATGAAATCGGCATTCCAGTCGCATCTAAAAAGTTTGGGCGAAAGTCAACCGCGCGGCGACAAAGCCGCCGAAGCCTTCGCGCTCTTGGGAATTGGCAACCTTTACGGCAGAACGGGCTTTTCAGAAAAAGCGGCTCGCTACTATCGTCAAAGCCTTTCGCTTTCGCGCTCAATCGGCGATTTTCGGCTTGAAGCGGCGGCGCAAATGGGATTAGGCATCGTTTATTTGCAACAAGGCAACGCCGCCGACGCTTTCGCGTGCCACAACGAGAGTTTGAAGCGTTTTTCCGAACTCGGAGATAGATGGAGCGAAGCCAATGCGCGACAGAATATCGGACAAGTCTATTGCGCGCAAGGCGATTTTCAGAAAGGATTGCGATGGTATCAATCGGCGTTGCGCTTGAAATCGGAAATCGGCGACGAGAGCGGCGTTAAAGAAATTTGGTGGAATCTCGCGCTCATTTACCGCGAACTTCACCGCCCTGCCGCCGAGCGTCGCGCGTTTGAGACGCTTCTCCAACTTGACCCACAACGCCTAAACAAACGAAGCAGATTGAAAATCTTAATCGCGCTCGGCGAACTGCGCCTTCGAAATCAGGATTTCAAAAAAGCGTTTGAATGCTTCGAAGAGAGTTTAGACATCGCGCGTCAAATTCAAGACCGCGAGGAAGAAATCTCCATTCTTTTCGCGTTGGGCGAGCATTACCTTCAACGCCGCCACGCGCAAGAAGCCGAGCGCGCTTGGCTCGATGCGCTCGAACTCGCCGAAAAATACGCCCTCCTTCGCCTTGCCTATCCAATCAGCGAAAAGCTTTCCGAACTTTACGAAGCGCGTGGCGACTTCGCCAAAGCCCTGTTTTACCACAAACGCTTTGAGAAACAAAAAAACGTCGTTCAGAACGAGGAATCCAAAAAGCGCATAGAGCATATTGAAACGATGCTGGAACTCGAATCCATCAGGCGCGACGCCGAACTAACCAAGCAGAAAGCAAAATCGCTTGAACTCGATGTCTCGCAAAAAAGCGCGGAACTCGCTCGCTTGGCAACTATTTTGCTCGAGCATCACCAAATTTTAACCTCGCTCTCGGAAGAGTTAAAAACCATCGTCTCGCGCGTTTCAGGTCGGAAAGCAAAGGATAACCGATTGAAAACGCTTATCGCGACCATCGACCGACATCTTCGCAGCGCGTCTGACCTTGATGCTTACTCGCGGGCTTTTCATCAACTTCACCCGAATTTTTTCTCCGAACTCTCGCGCCGCTATCCCAGCCTTTCAACGACGGAGTTGTTGGTTTGCTCGCTGGTTTGTTTGGGCTTGTCGTCAAAAGAAATTGCGACGGTTTTTTACGCTTCCGACGTGAAAGGCGCGCGGTTTCAGAACATCGAGAAGCATCGCGTCCGAATCCGCAAAAAACTCGGATTAACCCGCGACCATCAACTCGCCTCGTTTTTAGCCTCGCTTTCCGCCCCGATTCATACAGCCTAAATAACGATTTTTCAATCGTTTACAGGCTTCATTTCCGTTTTTGTCCCGTTGCGCTCGCGCTCTTTTTGAGCGATTTTTTGGTTGAAATTTCATTAACCAAAACTGGCTTGCTATGAATCGATTTTTATTTCTCTCGCTGATGCTTTTCGCCAACGCAACCCTCTTTGCTCAAACTTGGACTATAATCAGCCCAAGAGTAACCGGTTCTGAACGTCGAAGCATTCAAATGGTTAGCGACAGCGTCGGCTATTCAGGCGGATACGGAATGCCTCTCAAAACCACCGATGGCGGCGCATCTTGGTTTTACCCCAGCAATAGAGCCAACGTTTCTGGCGTTACAATGACTTGGTTCGCCACGCCCGATAGCGGTTGGGCTTCTTTCAACTCTCAACAACTATGGCGAACGACCAACGGCGGCGCATCATGGGATAGCCTTTATGGAGTGGGCGTATTTGAAATCATTTCGAGCCTACGCTTTTTCAACTCGAGAGTCGGTTGCGCCGTCGGTAGATCAGTAGTTCCGACCGTTGCTGGTCGAGCATGGTGGACAAACGACGGCGGCAACTCTTGGACAGCCGTAACGACGGCTCGTCCATTGAGCGACATACAACTGCTTTCCCCTACGCTTGCCGTTGCTTGCGCCGATAGCGGGAAAATTTATAGAACGACGAATGCGGGCGCAACTTGGTCGGTCATTTCAACGCCAACCACAGCCGGATTGAATGGGATTTATTTTAGAACGCCAAGCGAAGGCTACGCGGTTGGCGCAAGCGGCACGGATTTGCGCACGAACGATAGCGGCAAAACTTGGGGGTTATCATCGGTCTTCACGACCCAAACGCTTAACGACGTGACGAGTTTGGAACAGATGGGAAATCGCATTTTTGTGGGCAATAACAATACGGTTTATAGCCAGCCCAACGGTTCGCTAACGCCTTTCCCAAATTTGTTTATCAATTACTATGCAATCACTTCGCGCGTCGTCAACAATGTTGAAACCATTTATCTCGCGGGGCAAGGCGGGCTGATTCTGACATCGACGAATGGCGGCTCGACTTGGCGGGTTCGCAACGGCTCGCCATTTAGATATACCGCGATAGACTTTCCAACTCAGTCCGTTGGCTATATCGGCGGACAGGGCGGCTCTCTACTCAAAACTACCAACGGCGGCGCTTCTTGGGATACGCTTCTGACCTCTTACTCCAACGACATCGTGGATTTGAAATTTCCAAGCTCCTCCACTGGTTACGCGCTGATTCGCGTTTCAAACCCTTCTCGAGATTCGCTCCTCAAAACCACGAATGGCGGCGCGTCTTGGACGGTTCAGCCTCTTCCGACATCAATTCAATGCAATCGCCTTTTTTTCCTCAATAACTCGCTTGGTTTTGCCGTCGGCGTTATGGGATCCACTCCGATAGTTCTTAAAACAACTGACGGCGGCGCATCGTGGACTTCCAGCGGCTCAGGCGCTTCTCGCGACGTTTGTTTTGTTTCTCCGACGATTGGATATGCAGTCGGCGCAGGCGGGGCGATTCGCAAAACAACCGATGGCGGAAATACTTGGGAATCACAATTCTCCGGCACAACCGCAATGCTCAATCGCGTCGTGTTTCTTGATTCATTGACGGGATTTGCGTGCGGCGGAACGGCATTTCTGAAAACCACCAACGGCGGCGCTTCGTGGACTTCTATCGGCATATCAGGTTCAGTAAGCAATCTCGTAGATATGTTTTTCCTTGATTCTCAACACGGCGCGCTCTTAAACGCCAGTAATGTTTATTACCGAACCACCAACGGCGGCGCTTCATGGCAACAGTTTTCACATTCGGGCGGAACAAATTTCGTCTCGCGCTTCTTCTTTTTGAACGGACAAACGGGCTTTATCGTGGGCGATTATGGAATGATTCAAAAAACGAACAACGCGCAACTTCCTGTGGAATGGAGTCATTTCACGGCGCAGGCGCATCGCGAAGGCGTATTGCTCAAATGGACGACGCAAACCGAGTTCAACAATTCAGGGTTTGAGATTGAACGAAAGCGCACGGGCGAAGAATGGCAATCGATTGGCTTTGTTCGCGGCAACGGCACGAGCGCAATGCCGCGCTCCTACTCGTTCATTGACAAATTGGCTTCAGGCGCGATGCGTTATCGTTTGAAGCAAATTGACCTCGATGGCAAGTTCGAGTATTCGCCGATTGTCGAGATTAACGCTGGGTTGCCGCGCTCATTCGCTCTTGAACAAAACTATCCCAATCCGTTTAACCCAACAACGACCATTCGATATCAATTAGCCGCCACAAGCGATGCGCAACTGGTTCTTTATGACGCGCTGGGCAGAGTGGTGGCTCAACTGGTAAATGCGCGCCAAGCGGCAGGCGCGTATTCGGTCAGCGTCAATGCTTCCGAGTTGAATCTTTCAAGCGGCGTCTATTTTTACAGATTGCAAACGGGAAACGGTTTTGCGCAAACTAAAAAAATGATGCTCTTGAAGTAACGCGAAAGCGTCGTCCGCAACGTCAAGATGAAGTTAAGAGCAACATAACCCGTTGCGTTGTTTCCTCGCGACGTTTATTGTGAATTTAAGAGAAGATTTCGCCCTCGCTCCTTTTGAGCGAGGGTAACGCTGCGTCGGCACTACAATCCCGCGCGCAACGCGAGGACGAAATTTCTGCCAAGCGCCACAAGCCCCGAACTATACGGGCGATAGCGCGCGTCGGTCAAGTTTTCCACGCCCGCCGTTATCGTGAAGTTTTCCTCGAAGCGATACAAGGCTTTGAGGTTCAGCGTGAGCCACGCGGGGGAAAAGGGATTGCCGTTTTCGTCTTTGGCGTAAATCTGAGGTTTCGTGCGTTCTTCGACGTTCAAGTTCTCAAACGAAACCTCTCCGCTATACATCGCATAAAGTTGTAGGTCTAACTTGCGATTCGCGTAACTGAGGCGCGTTACCCCAAACCAAGGCGCGGCGTGGCGCGAGCGGCTCTTCGTTCCGTCGTCCATTTCTTCGTTGCCGATTTGATAGTTGAATCGCGACGAAAGCCCAAAGCCCGCAGGCAACTTCAATTCCAAGCCCGCTTGAATCCCATACACATTGGCAAACGCGGCATTTTGAATCGCTTGCACGCGGCTCAAAACGCCGTCGTAAATGATAGAATCTTGTCCGTTGAATTGGAAGTCGCGCCGCACAAGCGCGTTGTCGAGATAAGCGTAATAGCCTGTGAGTTCCACGCGCGCAAGGTCGTTGAAGGTTTTGCTGACGGCAAGTTCGGCGTTGTAAGCGTATTCGGCGTTGAGGTTGGGATTGGGAACGATGACGATGTTTTGCGGCTGGTCAAAAATTTTGCCGATGTCGTCGACATTCGGCGCGCGAAATCCCGTTGAAAGATTCGCGCTTATCGTCCAACTCTCGTCGGGCGCGAAGACTGCGCCCAAACTGCCCGTCAATGCGCCGCTTCGCACTTCCGCTGATGTGAATTGAAACGGAAAAAATTCAAGGTTGCGCGTGAAGTCGGAGTTAATCGCGAAGTAGTTGTATCGTGCTCCGACTTGCATTAAAAATTTTTCCGACGCGCGAAATTGATAGTTCAGATACGCCGCGTAAGAAGACCAATCGGACTGCGGATAGCGGTCAGGCACGCGAATCGGATTGTTGTTGCGAATGTCAATCGCTGAGCCTGCGGAGCGCACGTCGTTGCGGACGATTTCCGCGCCATAAAAAATCTGTTGCGTCCCGAAGGCTTTGTTTAAATCGAGATTGAATGAATACGCATCGACTTCTTCCCGTTGCGTGCGCAAACGAAATCTGCCGCCGCCCGAAAATGGTCGGTCAATGCGGCTTTCTTGGAAGTATTGATAAGCAAGGCGAAGCGTGGCAAAGTCGTAGAGTGCGTTCTCGCTTTTGTGCGCAACGGAAAAGTTGTGCATCGTCCATTTTTGCGGACCGTAGTTCCAGACCGCGCTTCTTGGTAGCCCATTGGGTTGTTGCTCAACCAATCGGTCATAGCGCGCATACTCCGACGTTTCGGAGAAGTGAAAACCGTATTGCAGTTCCCACGCGGCAGTTGGCGCGTAGCGCACTTTTTGCATCAAGTTGATTTGATTGTAATTGTTTGGCGTTTGCGCAAGTGGGTCAGGATTCGTAACGACGCGGTCGATGCTGTCGATGCGCTGAACGAAAAACGGGCGCAGGTATTCTTGTCGCCCAAGTCGTCCCATTCGCGGGTCGCCGAAGTCGCTGTAAGTTAGACTTGTCAGAAGCGCGAGATTTTTCCAACCGATGTTCAAGTGAAAATGCCCGACTTGCTCATTGTTTGCGGAAGAAAATCGCGCCATTGCTTTACCCGTTACGAAAGGCTCATCGTAGAGCGAAAATTGAGGCGAGAGCGTTTGAAAGTTCATCACGCCGCCGATAGCGTCGCTTCCATAAATCACCGAGCCGGGTCCGAAGAAGACTTCGGTGTTTTCAATCGCGAGCGCGTCCAGCGAAATGACTTGTTGGAGATTGCCGCCGCGAAAAATCGCGTTGTTCATTCTCACGCCGTCGACCGAGTAAAGCAATCGGTTGGTCGAGAAGCCGCGAATCATTGGACTGCCGCCGCCCTGCTGACTTTTCTGAATGAAGACTTCGCCCGACATTCCGAGCATTTCCGCCGCCGTTTGCGGATTGAGCAACGCTACTTCTTTCGGCGTAATGGTTGTGATTTTATTCGGCACATCGCGCTTGGCTTGATTCCATCGCGTCGCGCTCACCACCACTTCGTCGCTTGAAATTTGCGATGGCGACAAATACACCACGCTGTTTTCGCTTGCGACTTCGTCGTATCGCTTTTCAGTTCGACGGTATCCAATCAAGCGAAATTCAATTTTTTCCGCGCCTTTGAACGCCGAAATGTCGGCTTGTCCGTTTTTGTTGGTTGCCGTCAAGGCTTTGGGCGATGCGCTGAAAATGCGAACCAGTTCGAGCGGTTGACCTGTTTCACGGTCTTTGACGGTTATGACTTGGGCGTCAAGTGATGCCGACATCAAGAGCAATAAAAAGGCGAGAATCCGTTTCATTAAACTGAATTAAATCTTAAACACAAGCCCAATGCTAAGCGCAAACGAGACGAAAGAAAGCGTTGGCAGTTGGTTATCAATCACTGCCGATTTGGTTTTGGCTTCGCCTGTTAAGCCGACGCGCACGCCTGCATTGAGCGTTGTTGTAAGAAGCGAACTAAGCGGCAAGCCGAACGAGAGTTCAGAGTGAGCGGCAACGCCGGTTGCGGAATAGATGTTCGTCTCGGATACGGCGCGCACATTTTCTTGAATTGAGCCGAAGAGCATGCCCGCGCCAACTGTGAATTTCACGAGCGCACCGTCTTTGAACGGTTGAATCGGCACAAAGGTAATCGCGACCGAAGGAATGAGCCACGTAGCAGAAAGTTCCGCAGGCAATCCAAATCCGATGCGCGTGTCGAGTTGTTCCGATGCACGCTTGTAGAGAAAATCGCCGCCGATGAAAAATTTATCGTTCAGTCGGTAGAGTGCGGTGGCTGAAATATCGAGCGTTTGCAGAAGGTCAGGACTGCGTCGATTGCGCAAGACTTCGCTCCAATCAAGGTAATTAGGCGCAATCGTGCCGGCGATTCCCGCTTTGGCGTCGATGAGAATGGTTTGTGCGCTTGCCCGTGTGTTCAACATGTGCAGTAAACAACAGAGGCTTGCGGCAAGCACAAAACCGAGTTTCAACATGCGCATCAATAGAGCCCTATGAGTGATTTTATGGTTTGGTCGAATTCGGCTTCGGCGTCGCGCTTGGCTTTGACAAGACGGTTGCGTTCGGTGATGAGCGCGCCGATTTTTTCCGCGTCGGATTCGTTTTGCAAGGCTTTGATGTTTTCAGCGAGCGCGTCGTCATAATTTTGAACGATGATTTTTTTTGTCGCGTCTAAAAACGCCATCAGGCATCGACGCGCATAAACGCTCGGGGCTTCGGGTTGCCATCGCTCCGATATGGCTTCATCAATCAGCAATCCTGAAATGAAATTTCTCACTTCCTCGTCGTTCAAATAATTCAATTCGTGTGTTACATCAAACGTTGTTTGTTTGTCATGCGCCTCGTAGCGTTCAAGCAGAAATCGCGCGATTTTTTCCGTCCATTCATGCTTAAAAGTTAAAAGGCTGATTTTCTCTTTGACGAACTCCAACACTTCGCTTCCGTGATAAAGGCTTTCAAGAAGTGCTTTCAGAAATGTGCGTTCAGCGACCGAAGGAAGCGTTTGCTTTTCAGACGTGTGCGTTGATGGGGCTTGCTCTTGTGGAATCGATAAAATTTTGGCGGGCGCGGCGCGTTTCGGGATTTCACGTCCTAATGCTTTTTCAAGTTCTTTTTGAAGCGTCAGAAATGCTACATCAAGTTTTTGAGCAAGGGATTTCAGGTAGACTTCGCGTGCGAGTTCATCTTGAATTTTGGCAATGGTTGAGACAAGGTCGCGAATCGAGGTTTGCGTTTGCTCTTCGCTTGCAAAGCCGTCAGAGTTTTTGAGGACATTGACTTTGAAATCGAGAAACGATGTTTTGTGCGCATTCGCATATTTCAAAAATTCGTCGCCGCCGACTTTTTGGACGTAACTGTCGGGGTCTTCGTTATCGGGCAGGAACAGAACTTTGGGCGAAAGCCCTTGCTCGAGAATGAGGTCAATGCCGCGCATCATGGCTTTTATGCCCGCTTTATCGCCATCGTAAATGAAGAGCACATTTTTCGTGAGCCGCCCGATAAGCCGCACTTGTTCAGGCGTGAGCGACGTGCCGCTCGATGCCACCGCCGTTTTGATTCCCGCTTGATGAAGTGAAACAACATCCATGTAGCCTTCGACCAAAATCGCTTCGTCTTTTTTGCGAATTTCGTCGCGTGCGAAGTTGAAGGCATAAAGCACTTCCGACTTGTGGTAAAGTTTCGTTTCGGGCGAGTTGATATACTTGGGCGAGTTTTTTTCATCAGCAAGCAAGCGTCCGCCAAACGCAATCACTTTTCCTGCGGGTGAAAAAATCGGAAACATCACGCGATTGCGAAATACATCGTAATGCTTTTCGCTCTTTTCACTTTTGGCAATCAAGCCGAATTCTTCAAGTAGTTTGAGCGACTTGCCTTCTTTCTGTGCTTCGTCGCAAAGCCGATTCCATGCGTCAGGCGCGAAGCCTAAACCGAACTTGGAAATGGTTTCTTTGAGCACGCCACGATTGAGAAAATACTCAAGCCCTGCTTTGCCTTCCTTCGCGTTCAAATTCGCATGAAAAAATTTCGCAACCCACGCCATGAGCTCATATTCTTCGCTTTGTTTATCATCTTGCTTAGCCGATTTGCGCTCGTATTGCGAAAGGTCGATTCCGACTTTTTTAGCAACCCATTTCACCGCATCGATGAACGGCAGTTTTTCCATTTCTTGAACGAAAGTAAAAACATTGCCGCCCTTGCCTGTGGAAAAGCACTTGTAGATTTGTTTTTCGGGAGAGACATAAAACGAC
Organism: Candidatus Thermochlorobacteriaceae bacterium; assembly: GCA_029263855.1. Lineage (GTDB taxonomy): Bacteria > Bacteroidota > Chlorobiia > Chlorobiales > Thermochlorobacteraceae > JANWWM01. The sequence continues at coordinate 17,298 of JAJUFC010000019.1, forward strand.
GGCGTTTTTTCGCTGGGGTTGAACGGTGAAATCGCCTTGTAGTTCCGACCTGACGGCAGAAGTCGCACATAGTCGGAGACGATATCGACAATATCGGCGGCGCGGCGGATTTCATCGATTTTTTCTTCGGGCAAACGCATGGGCTACTTTTCAAATTCGTTTTATGAACGGACGTTTGACGCGCGAGAAGTTAGCGAAAAAACAGCATCGATAAAACGACACGATTGCGCACAGTCTGCCTGATTTCATCATCAATTTCCAATCTGCAATTCCTGTTTCTCAAAAGTTCAGCGTAATTTGCGCCGTCAAACGAGAACATTTATGACCGATTCCGACTATCTTGATTCTTCTTCGCTCTGCTCTCCGAAACAAATTCTGAACGCCGTTCTTCAACTTCGCCGCGACATCGCATCCGAAGCCGACGCGATGTTCGCCGATTGGCGCAAGCGCATCACGAGAGCGGATTTCGAATGCAGCGCGAAAAACTTTGCCTGCTACTTAGCCTTGCGCCGTCGCGATTTGCGGGATTTGCAATCGGCGTTGTTGCCGCTGGGTTTGTCGTCGTTGGGGCGAAGCGAAGCGCGCGTGTTGGCGAACCTCGATGCCGTCATCGCCTCGCTTCAAGCCATCTGCAACGTCAAGAAGCGACAGCCTCATCCGACGAGCGAAGCGTTTTTCAAGGGCGAAAACTTGCTCAAACAAAATGCCGACCTTGTTTTAGGCAAAGCCCCCGACCGACGCTCCGTCCGAATGATGATTACCCTTCCGCCGCGCGCGATTGACGATTACGCTTTCGTCTCGACGCTCTTGGAGCGCGGAATGAACTGCGCTCGAATCAACTGCGCCCACGAATCGCCCGACGAATGGGAAAAGATGATTCATCATATCCGCCGCGCTGAAAAATCAACGGGACTTTCATGCAAAATTTTTATGGATTTGGCGGGTCCGAAAGTGCGCACGTCAACCGTTCAAAAGCCGCGCCTGAAGTCTAAAAAAGGCGATTTGATTTTCCTTTACGCGCATCGTCCGTCCAATAAGTTCAAGCGCTTTCAACAAGTCAAGTGCGCGTTGCCCGACATTCTGCCGCAAGTCTCGCAAGGCGACGAAGTTTGGATTGACGACGGGCATATCGGAACGGTCGTCGAGCAACGCACAAGTTCGGGCGCGTTGCTGCGCGTAACGACCGTTGAAGACAAAGGCAAAATCATCAAGCCCGACAAAGGCTTGAACTTCCCGACGACGTCGCTCGTCATCAATCCCCTGACCGAAAAAGATTTGCGCGACTTGGATTTCATTTGCGAATATGCCGATGGCGTCAATTACTCCTTCGTTCAAGATGGAAGCGACGTGAAACGCCTGCAAAGCGAACTTGCAAAGCGCACTACGCGCCGCAAAGCCGCAATGGCATTGATTGCCAAAATTGAAACGCGCCGTGCTGTCGAGCATTTTCCTGAAATTGTGATTCAAGGCGCGGGCAAAAATCCGCTTGGCGTGATGATTGCGCGCGGCGATTTAGCCGTAGAAATCGGCTATCAACGCATCGCAGAAATTCAAGAAGAACTTTTGTGGCTTTCGGAAGCGGCGCATGTGCCGGTCATTTGGGCAACGCAAGTCTTGGAAAGTTTGGTCAAAAAAGGAATTCCCTCTCGCGCCGAAATTACCGACGCGGCAATGGCGGAACGCGCCGAGTGCGTGATGCTCAACAAAGGTGAGTTTATTCTTTCCGCAATGGAAATTCTCGACAATGTTTTGATGCGCATGGAACAGCACCAACGCAAAAAAACGCCGCAACTACGCGCCCTTTACTCTTGGCAGTCGATTTAAGATTTTGCCGAAGCAACTTGTCGCAAGAAAAAACTTTCAGGTGCATTTTTGTATTTCTCGCTACTGCTCTAACTTCCCGACTTATGACGAGTTAAGACAAAACTTAAATTCACAAGTTCATGGGTTGCGTAGGCTGTTCTTGTAGCAGTGGCGGCTGTAAAACAGGCATTTCGCTCGAGGCCTTTTTAGCCCAAGCCTTCGGCGACGAAGTCTCCGTTGACGATTCTTTTTTTGATTATCCAATCCTCGAAGTTGAATTCGCCACTCATCGAAGCGAATTTTTTCGCAATGCGCCTAGTCTCAACCTTCACAAAGGCGAACAGGTCATCGTTCAAACCGACGGCGGCGGCTACGACATTGGCATCGTTAAATCAATGGGTAAAACGGCAAAGTTCAAACTCGAGCAAAAGCACCTTTCGCCCGAATCGCCTGATATTATGCCCGTCCTGCGTCGCCCTACGGCTGAAGACCTCATCCGTCACCAAAAACATCAAGAGCAACTGCTCGAAGTCAAACGCTTTACGCTCTCCAAAATCGAGGAACTCGGTTTAGATATGAAATACGTCGATGCGGAAATTCGCCTCGATGAACAGCGCACAACGATTTATTTCACTGCCGACCAGCGCGTCGATTTTCGCGAACTTGTTCGCGTGCTTGCCGCTCAATTCAAAACCCGAATCCAACTCACTCAAATTTCCGCCCGCGAAGAAGCCAAGCGCGTAGGCGGCATCGGCTCTTGCGGCAGAGCGCTCTGTTGCTCGACGTGGCTCCCTGATTTCGAGCACGTCACCGCCGATGCCGCCAAATATCAAAATCTCCCGCTCAACGCCACGCGCCTGAACGGACAGTGCGGACGCTTGAAATGTTGCCTCAACTACGAACTCGACTCCTATCTTCTTCAACTGCAAAAATTCCCGACGATTGACAGCCGCGTCAAAACCGATAAAGGATTCGCCCGCGTCGAGAAAATCGACATCTTCAAAGAAGAAGTCTGGCTCCACCACGACGACGACACTTGGCTCTCGCTTTCGTTGGAACGCTTTAACGCGCTATTCGTTAAGCGATGAAATAAATCCATTACCGCGATGCACAAGTTTGAGCGTTCCGTTTTGATTGATGCGCCGATTGAATCGGTCTTTCATTTTCACGACAATCCCGAAAACCTTCTCAAAATTTCTCCGCCCGATGTCAAAGTCAAGTTGATTTCCGCAACGCCTGCGGGCAAAGGTCAGCGCGTCGCGCTTGATGTTACGCAGTTCGGATTTTTCACATCGAGATGGGAAGCGGAAATCACCGTTTATGAGCCGCCGTTCAAAATGGTCGATGTGCTTCACAAAAGTCCGTTTCACAGTTGGAAGCAAACGCGCTTGTTCGAGAAAATCTCCGACACGCAAACGCGCCTCACCGACCAAGTCGAGTATGAACTTCCCGTCGATGCATTGAGCGGCTTTTTTGCGGGGTGGTATGTCGAGCGCGAGATTGAAAAAATGTTCGCTTTCCGTCAGAAAAAAACGAAAGAACTTTTAGAAGCGCGAACCAATCAACTTGCGGAGAGCGTTGCGCTCTAACGCATCACGCTTAACGCATTGCGCTATGAACCTCCAATTGCAAAAAAACTTATTGCTTCTCTCGCGCATTCCTGGCGTGGGCGTTACGCGCCTTCGCGCTTTGCTTGCCCGATTTCAAAGCGTCGACAACGTCTTGAACGCGCCGATTGCCGAACTCTCGCGCACGCCCAATATCGGCGCGGCAACCGCCGAAAACATTTCCAAATTCCTTCACAGCCCTGAACGATTGAAAGTAGAAGCCGATATTGACGCGCAATTTGAGCGACTTTCCAAATTCAACGCCTCGCTCATCACGATTTTGGACGATGATTATCCCGCGCGCCTCAAAGAGATTTACGACGCGCCCGTTTATCTCTTCTTGCGCGGAAACTTAACACCACAAGACCTGCGAAGCCTTGCCCTCGTCGGCACGCGCCACCCGACCGATTACGGAAAAAACGTCGCAAAAAGATTCGCGACCGCGTTTGCGCGAAACGGCTTCGCCGTCGTGAGCGGATTGGCGTTTGGCATCGATGCCATCGCCCATTCTGCCGCTCTGGACGCGGGGGGACGAACAATCGCCGTGCTCGGCAACGGCGTTGATATGATTTACACCGACCCTAAAGGCAAACTCTATCCGCGCATCATCGAAAATGGGGCTATCCTTTCGGAAGAGTGGCTCGGCGCGGCGCCCATCGCCGAAAATTTCCCGAAACGCAATCGCATCATTTCAGGGCTTTCGCTTGGCGTGGTGATTGTTGAATCCGATCACAAAGGCGGCTCAATGATTACGGCGAAATACGCCATCGAGCAAAATCGCGACGTCTTTGCCGTGCCGGGAAGCATTTTCTCGCCCAAATCCAACGGCACGAACGCGCTCATTCGCGACAGCCAAGCCAAACTCGCGCTCTCGCCCGACGATGTGATGAACGACTATCCGCAACATCGCGCCGAGCCTCAAACGCTTTCGGAGCAGTTCGCCGCGCTTCCCGACCTTACCGCCGACGAGCAAAAAATTTACGCGCTTCTTTCGCGCGAGCCGATTCACATCGATGCCCTCGCCGAACAAAGCGGGCTTGACATTTCCGATGTTCTGATTTTGCTCTTTGAACTCGAAATGAAAGGCGTGGCGCGCCAACTCGCCGGAAAGATGTTTCAACGCGCATAGGTTGATTGCGGATTGACTGTTGTGGATTGACTTCAAATCTGAGTTTGTTACATTTTTGTTTCTTACTACACCTTCAAAATTTTTGTTGTGGATTGACTTCAAATCTGAGTTTGTTACATTAAAAGATGAAGTGGAGACCAAGCAGTGAAGTTGTGGATTGACTTCAAATCTGAGTTTGTTACATTGTCTGTAAGTCATTGTTTCATAACGACTTAGTTGTGGATTGACTTCAAATCTGAGTTTGTTACATTGCGCGGGTTCGGGAAGCCTTTGCGCTCCAGTTGTGGATTGACTTCAAATCTGAGTTTGTTACATTGAATTTGTCGGTAAACTCTGAAAAAATAGTTGTGGATTGACTTCAAATCTGAGTTTGTTACATTTTTCATTGAAAGTTTGAAAAATGAAGAGGGTTGTGGATTGACTTCAAATCTGAGTTTGTTACATTTGCAAAGCACTTTGAAGGGCGTTTAAGCAGGTTGTGGATTGACTTCAAATCTGAGTTTGTTACATTAAACACGCAAACCGCAATTTTGCGCCCTGGTTGTGGATTGACTTCAAATCTGAGTTTGTTACATTGCGGCGCGGCGTGGTGGTGCGGCTTTGAAGTTGTGGATTGACTTCAAATCTGAGTTTGTTACATTTTTCAATTCGCGCTAACATCGAGCGCGCAGTTGTGGATTGACTTCAAATCTGAGTTTGTTACATTCGTCATGATGCTCGTCTCGGCGTTTCTTGAGTTGTGGATTGACTTCAAATCTGAGTTTGTTACATTGCACTTGTTAGCTCAAAAGCAAGGAGGGTAGTTGTGGATTGACTTCAAATCTGAGTTTGTTACATTAACGGCTTCGGGCAACATTCCACATTGGTGTTGTGGATTGACTTCAAATCTGAGTTTGTTACATTTGGCACTCCTCGCTCTTCTTGTAAATCTCCGTTGTGGATTGACTTCAAATCTGAGTTTGTTACATTTCGCTGGCGTAGTAGTTGGAGAAATACCTTGTTGTGGATTGACTTCAAATCTGAGTTTGTTACATTCATTGGTTAAATAGACCATAACTGTTTAGTTGTGGATTGACTTCAAATCTGAGTTTGTTACATTTGCCGCGCCGCTCGCCGCTGTGCCATTAGGTTGTGGATTGACTTCAAATCTGAGTTTGTTACATTTTTGTTGGCGCGTTACCCAAAGGACTAACGGTTGTGGATTGACTTCAAATCTGAGTTTGTTACATTTTCGATTCTTCAATTTGATTTTTCGATATGTTGTGGATTGACTTCAAATCTGAGTTTGTTACATTGGCGCGGGCGGACTTCGTCCGTGCGACTGCGTTGTGGATTGACTTCAAATCTGAGTTTGTTACATTTACGTGAAAAGCAAAGCCCATCATTTTGTTGTGGATTGACTTCAAATCTGAGTTTGTTACATTTGACCTACCGATTTTGGGTTACGCCGACCCGTTGTGGATTGACTTCAAATCTGAGTTTGTTACATTTACACGACGTCGAACGGGGTGTCGACCTCGTTGTGGATTGACTTCAAATCTGAGTTTGTTACATTGCGACGATTCCGAGACGGCTTGCAGTTGAGGTTGTGGATTGACTTCAAATCTGAGTTTGTTACATTCAGCCGCGCCGAAGTGCGCTTGGGAAAACCAGATAGCCGAATCCGCCGATAAAAAAAGTGTAACGAAAAGCGACGAAGTCGCCTTGAAAACGCCAAAATTTTCGGGGCGACTGTCGTTTTTTTACGGCTTTTTTCCGCTTCTTTTCTGCCTTTCTCATCATTAAGAAAATTTCTAATTGATTGCTTTCCCTTGGCATTTTCTTTTCCTTCTTGCCATAAAGATTCACGATGTTGCCGAATTGCTTATCGGTGATGCGAATAATGCTGACTGAGCCTTCATCGGGGATATTTTTTCTGATGCGCTGCTCATGCACATTGGTGTTTTCAAGGCTCGCACAATGGCGCACATAAACGGAGTATTGATGCATAGAGAAGCCATCGGAGAGCAAGAATTTCCGAAAGGCGTTGTATGCTTTCTTTTGCGCCGGCGTCAGCGTGGGCAAGTCGAAGGTTACCATAATCCACATAGAACGGTATCCGCTAAAGTTTCGCTTAAAGTGTTCGCGTTCTCTGTTCATTCTGATTCGTCGTTTGGTTCATCGGGTTTGGGTGCGATGAAGCGCGGATAAATCATCTCGCTGGCTTCGCCCTGAAAACAGCGCACAAGCGAGGCGGTTGTTTGCGAGAGCGCGACCAAGAGCGGGCTACGCTCTCCCAGCATCTCGACGGGCAAAGTCAAAATTTGCAAAAGTTCGCGTTTGTGCTCTTTTGTAAGTTCGAAGATCTCTTCGGTTTTATCGCGCGTTTGCCAGAGCCGATGAACGGTGAAGTCGACGAACGGTCGATACGGCTCCATGATGTCATCGGCAAGGCAAAAGGCGTTGTATCGATTTTGATGCTGAATGCCAACCGTTGGGAGCAACCCTGAACTGACGAGGGCACGGGCGACGGCGGCGCGAAGCACGGCGTAGCCGTAGTTGAGCAAATTGTTGGGCGGCGCGCCGAAGCGGTCTCTTGAAAACGGCGAACTTGATGAGCCGTCATCTGTTGGCTCGCCTTCGAAGAGCGATTTCCAATAGAGTTTCGCGCCTTGCGCTTCGCGGTTGCCTTTGTCGCCGCTTTGCACTTGTTTGGCGAGCCGCCGCAGGGTTTCTGCCGTTTTGCCGAGATGCTCCAAGAGCAAGGCTTGGTTCAAAATTTTCGCCGCAACGGTCTGTCGCCAAAGTTGCTTTTTGAGCGGCAGTTTGGCAGAGAGTTGCGCAAGGAAGCGTTCGGTTTGAACCGAATTGGCATCGAGCGGCAAAAGCAAGCCCGACGGCAAATGATGCGCGTCGCAAACGACCACCGCCACATTGTAATGCGTGAGTTTTGAGAGCGCGGCGGTTGAAATCGTTACTTCATTGCTTTCGAGGAGCATCACGCCAATGTCTTCCATCGGAACGCGCGTTTCTTCTTCGGCGTCGCGCCGTTTTACGACGAGTTGCTCGTAGCGCGTGGAAAGATGCGCGGGCGTGGTGAACAGCAAGGTTCGCTTAATCATACCATCGGCTCCGAAACGGGTTTGATTTCGCCTAACACATTCACCTTGACTTTGATGGCGCGCAATGAATTTGGCGATTTGCTAAATGATTCATCAGTGGTTGAATCAAGATGATGGCAGAAAGTAATTTTTCCATCTGTCATCTTTTGAACGCGATAGAGATGTTTTGAGAGCGTTTTGTAATCGGGCTTGCTCCAATCGATGTTCTCGACTTTGAAATCGCCTTCGCTCAGCAAAACCATTTCGTCAATCATCAGGCTCATCACGAACTCGTGTCCTCCCATTGTTTTGTCGATGACGGGTTGCCCCTTGCGTTTGCGCGTGGCGGCATCGAGGAGCGTTATCACGCGCCCGACATATTTTGTTTTGCCTTTTTTGCCACCGAGTTCGCGGAAAATTTCAATGTGGTGATTGTTGCCTGTTTCAACGAACACGCCGGGACGCAGTTCGCGCCGCGCCGCCGCTTTTTGATGAATGCGCACGTGTTTAATCGGCACGCCGAAGTTTTCAAAGAAGGCATCGGGCAGTTTTTCATTGGGCGCGAGATTTGGGAAATCTTGAAGCCGCTTTTCGAAGAAGGCGCGAATGAACGGCGGCTCGATGTTCGCAATGTCCCGCGGGGTCAGGGTTTTCGCGCTCACGGCGTTGCCTTCAATCTTCACGCGCTTAATCGGCATTTTGATTTGCTTCGCCGCCTCGTAAAATTCTTTCGGCAAGGGTTTTGACCCCTCTTTGAACGCAACGCTTTTGGCTTTGAGCAATTCAATGAGGGCTTGAAACGCTTTGCGAATTTCCGTATCGGCGATGTCTTCAATCATACTGCCCGTGAGCGCGGTAACAGGCTTGCGAAGGGTGTAGAGTTTATAGCCATCGATTTCTTTGTGAGAGCCATCTTGCTCGCGGACTGCGCCGTAGAAGGTGTCTTCGTGCAGCGCGCCTTGAATGCGGTCTTTTTGGTAGCGCGAAACGAGCAGTTCATCGAGTTCGGCTTTGAGTTGTTCGCGGAACGCGGGGAACGGTAGCGGGAATTTCTCGCGGGTGGCTTCGCGTCGGTATTTGTTGAACGAACTGAGTTTTTGAACCATAGCGCGCGTCGTCATCGCAATGACGGCAGCATCGAGCGCGTGGTGTCGGTTGTCGCTTCGGTTCTTTTCGGCGTTTTCTTCCAACTCTTTGAGCGTTGCACCATTACGATTAGTCTCAAGCGGATGCAAGAGCGAATTTAAGCCCCAGAGTTTGCGCAGTTTGGCGGTCGCTTGTCCGTTGCTGACGATGATGTTTGGGCAGATGGTTTCAAGATACGCCTTCGCTTCGCGGGCGAGATAGGCGGTATCGTTGAGTTGGCGCGAGATGAAGTCGTCAGTATTGATTTCCTTTTGGGTGAAGCGTCGGAGTTTGGCGCGGTTGCCGAACTTCTCGACGCGGTCAAGCATTTGTTCGTATTCGGCTTCGCTGACGGCGCCGCGCTCTTTCATTTCAAAGGGCGAAAGGTTTTGCTTTCTCTGGCGGTTGAAGTCGGCAAAGCACAGCGTGAGGTTATTGAAGGAATCATCGAGCGAGCGCGAGTAGGGCAAAATATGCTCAATGTCAATCGCATCGTTTCGGAAGAGCATTTCGGCAGAGATTTGTTTGCCCGTATAGGGACAAACGCCGTTGCATTCTTTCCAGAGGCGGTATTTGACGATGTCGTCGCCCGATGGATTTGGCACGTTGAGATTTCGGATTTCTTCGGCGAAGACCTCATTTTCCTTTCTGCGCTTTTCGTTTTCTTTCGTGAGCTCATCGCGTTTGGCTTTTGGCAATTTGAGTTCGCGCGCAAATTCGATATGGATTGCTTCGGGCTTGCCGTATTTCTCGATTAGCGCATTGACGAGGCGGCGGAGTTCAAATAAACCTTGTTGAACAATCGGGTTGCGAAGGTTCGGAAGTTTCTGTATGTCAAGTTTATCGCTCAATTCTGTCGGGCGTTTGTCGCTGTGGTGATAGCCCGCTTTGAGGCAAGCATCGGCGTAGTTGTAGCCTTGTTTGAGGTAGGGAATAAGGTTTTTCATCGCGCGCTGGCTCAAACTGCCGTAGCCTTGCTTGAAATGAATTTTCGTTAAGGCGTCTGCGCCCGCGTCGGTGAGATTCCATTTTTCTTTGCCGCATCGTTTGAGCCAGTCGTTGTCGGTCGCGTCGTAAATGATTTTCCAGCGGCATTCTTTTTCGGCTTCGGAGAGCGCGCTCCATTCCGCTTCCATCGCTTCCTGTTCTTTCTTCGTCGGCTTGCTACTTGTTTTTTTGAACATCGTCATCAGTTGGACGGCGGTATCATTGCCTTTGATTTTTTTATCGAGCGGATAGTTGCAACTAACGGTTTTTGGGTCAATCGGCTTTGGCTCATCATTAAAGAGGCTTTCGGATTGAGTTCTGTTTTCGCCCTGAATCGTCAATGAAATTTTTTCAAGCAGTTTGCCAAGTTCGATTTCTTTGGCTTTTTCGAGCAACTCGGCGGCGCGCGCTTTTTCGTCGGGCGTAAGAAATCGGCGTTCAGGTTTGAGGAGTTCAATCGTGGCGAGCGTCGTCCAAATGCGATAGGTTTGAAACGTGAGCGATGAGATGGGAGCGCGGCGCGATTTCGGCTCGAGCGAGCAGAAACCGACGGTATGCTTTTGCGATTTCAGCCGACGCTGAAAGAAAATCAGATACGATTTGATGAACGCGCGCAGCGATGGGTCAGGCTTTTTCGCCCACGCCGCTTGCTGTTTGCGCGAACAGAGCGCGGCAAGCAAGTTGTTCGGAACGGGTTGAGCAAGTTCAGGGTGGAAGGCTTGCTGCGCGTCGCAGATTTTTTCGAACTCGTCTTCGTAATGCTTGCGAAGCGCGTAGCGGGCGCGAATGCGAACCTCGTGCGGGTTGAGCGAGGCAAGGTATTCGCCAATCGTGCGCACCGTGCCGCGTTTCAAGAGTTCGTCGACTTCGCCATAGCCACGATTGCCTTCTGCGCCGTCGCGCAAGGGGTTTTTCGCCTGTTTTGTTTTGCCTTTTGATTCTGTTGTTTCGGTTTCTTCAACGACGAGCGTTTCATCGCTATCGGTTTTGCGATTGCTTTTGAATCCTCGATGCTTGGCAAGGTGGAACAATGCGCGGGCAAGTTCGCTTTTGGAGAGCGGCACGTCTAACGCTTTTTTGCGAAGCGCGTAGGGGTCTTCGTGCCAAATCTTTTCGAGTTCGGCTTTGCCTTCTGGCAACCATCCCAAAATTTGAAACGCGCGCAATAGGGTTTCGCGTCGTTGCGCCTTGCGGGCGATTTGGCGACGCAAAAGTCGTTTTTCTCTTCGCTTTTTATTTTTCGGGTCGCGCGATTTTGCGTCCACGCCTTCGGGGAAAAGGCGCGAGCCAAGTTGCAAAATGTCGTCAGTCGTAGTTCTTGCCCAACCGATAGAGGCAGAGCCGAGGTCTAAGCCAAGCGCGTAGGTCATTATCGGAGAAATTTAAGTTGTCGGAGAACGTGTGAATGTGATTTTTGGGAATAATTGGGGGAATTTCTTAAATTCAGCGCAATGTAACAAACTCAGATTTGCTCTTTTCACAACAAGAGAAATCTCGAAAGGCTCACGCCTCTGAACTCGCTATGCAAGTTCGCGAAAACCCTTCCCGTTGAGGAAGGGTTTTTTTATCTCATCTCAATTTTGTGGCGCGAGAGTTTAATCCAATAACGGATATTTATTCGTGAAGACAATGAGCGGAAATGGATTCAGGGTTTGGGGGATTTCGTGCATCCGCCAGGGATCGAACCTGGGACCTACTGATTAAGAGTCAGCTGCTCTACCAGCTGAGCTACGGATGCAACTCTTGCTTTACTTCTGCTCCGACTTTTGTTCGGGCGCGGATTGCGGCAACACGGGCGAAACCGGCGCGCTTTGCGCAGGCACGTTCTTTTGAATCACGCTCTCGCCTGATTCGGTCGTTGAGCTTGACCCCGTCGTAAATTCTGCGATGACGCAAAGAAGCATAAAGAGCGCGGCAAGGTAGGTTGTGGCTTTGCTCAGAAAATCTGCGGTGCGGCGCACGCCTAAAACTTGTGTCGCACCTGCCGAGCCAAACGCACCTGCAAGTCCGCCGCCTTTGCTGTTTTGCATCAGCACAACGATTATCAGCAATATGGCAACAATGCAAACAAGCGTAACAACAAGAATGTGAAGCATTTTGAAACAGAGTTAGTTTTCAAGGGCGGCAAATTTAGCGAAGTGTGCTTAAATTACAAAGCAAAAAATTTCAACGCACATGACCGAAACGCTCGCTAAATCGCTCATTCTGCTTGGCGTGATTCTCGCGCTTGTCGGGGCTGTGCTTTATTTCGTGAGCCGTTCCGACGCGAACTTTTTTCAGTGGTTCGGCAACCTGCCACTCGATTTCAAAGTGGAGCGCGAAAATTTCAAGTTTTATTTCCCGCTCGGCACTTCGATTGTGCTCTCGATTGTGCTTAGCCTTCTTTTCTATTTCTTTCGCAAACTTTCCGAATGAAGCCAACATCACGCACCGCAACCGTCGCCCGCAAAACCAAAGAAACCGATATTCGTGTCGCCGTCAACCTTGACGGAAATGGTGAATACGAGATTGAAACCGGCATTGGCTTTCTCAATCACATGCTCGAACTCTTTTCCAAACATTCCCACATCGACATTCGCCTTTCGTGCAAGGGCGATTTGCACATCGACGACCACCACACGGTCGAAGACGTTGCCATTGCACTTGGGACAGCCCTTCGCGACGCGCTCGGCGATAAGCGCGGCATTGCACGCTACGGCTATGCTTACATTCCAATGGACGAAACGCTCGCCCGCGCTGTTTTGGATTTAAGCGGACGCAGTTATCTCGTCTTCAATGCCAAGTTTGCTCGCGCTAAAATCAGCGACATGGCAACCGAGATGGTCGAGCATTTTTTCTTCTCGCTCGCCGAGCATCTCAAAGCGAACATTCACCTTGAAATTCTTTACGGGAAAAACACGCACCACAAAATCGAGGGGTTGTTCAAGGCGTTTGCCGTTGCGTTGCGTCAAGCCGTAACCATCAGTTCTGATTCAATCGCTTCGACGAAGGGCGTGATATGACGAGCGCGTTCATCGCCTTGCGCGTTTGAGCGAATCATCTTGGATTTTGAGCCTCGCTCCAATTTATGAACGTCAGTTTATCCCAAATCTTGCGGCGGGTTAGTTCAAATCGAATTGCAACTCCGAGAACATTCGATAAACGCCGTTCTCGCGCTCGATGAGTTCGCCGTGCGTGCCGACTTCGACCACTTCGCCATTTTGAACCACGATGATTTTATCCGCCGTGCGCACAGTTGAAAGGCGATGCGCAATGATGAACGATGTTCGCCCTTGCATTAAGGTTTCGAGCGCGTCTTGAACGAGTTTTTCCGATTCGGAGTCGAGCGAACTGGTGGCTTCGTCTAAAATGAGAATCGCGGGGTTTTTCAGAATGGCGCGCGCAATGGCAACGCGCTGACGCTGTCCGCCTGAAAGTTTAATGCCGCGCTCACCGACGATGGTTTTATAGCCTTCGGGAAAACTCGTGATGAACTCATGTGCGTGCGCTTTTTTCGCCGCCTCAATGATTTCGGCTTCGCTGGCGTTTGGGTTGCCGTAGGCGATGTTTTCAAAAATTGTTCCGCCGAAAAGCATCACATCTTGTGGCACGATTGCCATTTGGCTTCGCAGTTCGGAGAGCGCATACTCGCGCGAATCTTTGCCGTCAATTAAAATTCTGCCGCTATCGGGTTTGTAGAATTGCAAGAGAAGCGAAACAAGGGTTGATTTCCCTGCGCCGCTTTTTCCGACAAACGCGACGCGCTCGCCTGCTTTTACATCAAACGAAATGTTTTTCAGAACGGTAATTTCTTTGCGCGCAGGATAACTGAACACAACATTTTCAAACTTCACATCGCCGCGCACGCGCATCGACGATTTCGCGTTGAGTTCAATCGGTTCAGGCTTTTCGCGCAAAATTTCGCGAACGCGCTCGGTCGCGCCTAAGGCTTTTTGCACTTGGCTGTACAGTTCGGCGAAACTGCCCATCGCCGCGCCGACAAAGGTTGTGTAAAGAATAAACGATGTGAGTTCGCCGACCGTGAGTTCACCTGCTTGAACGATTTTCGCGCCAACCCACAGCACCAAGACAATCGCACCGAAAAGTCCAAAAATGATGAACGAGATAAACGCCCCGCGATACTTCGCACCCTTCAAAACCGTTTGCAAGAAAAAGTCAATACTGGTTCGATATCGATTCACCTCGTAGCCTTCGTTAGCAAAGGCTTTGACGTTCATAATGCCTTGCAAGGTTTCTTCAACAATCGTGTTGGTGTCGGCGAGTTTATCTTGCGCTTGGCGCGAGAACTTGCGAATTTTTCTGCCGAAGAATACAGCAATCGCAATGAGAATTGGAAACGAGGAAAGCATCACGAGGGAGAGTTGCGGCGAGGTGATAAAAATCAACACAATGCCGCCAATGAGAATCGCTGTTTGGCGCAAGAGTTGCGCGAGTGTTGCCGTGAGCACATCTTGAATTTGCGACAGGTCGGCGGCGATTCGGCTGGTGAGTTCTCCGACGCGACGATTAGCGAAAAACGACATCGGCAAGGAAATCATCGTTTGGTAAGTGTCTTTTCGCAAGTCCGCAAGGCTTCGCTCGCCGACTTCCACAAACCAAATCGATTGCACAAACGAAAACACGGCTTGAAGCGCAAGCGCAAGAATTAAAATCAACGCTATCGAGTCAATATCGCCGAAAAGCCCATCGCCATTGCCCGACAGCGCACCGTCGACCAACTTGCCCGTGATATACGGAAACACCAACCCCAAAAGGCTTGAACACAACAATGCCACAAGCGCGAGCACAAACTTTGCCTTGTAGGGCGAAAGGTAGCGAAAGAGTTCAGCGACTTGCCTAAGAGATTCTTTGGAGAGTTTCGCTGGCGGAAGGTCTTCTTCTGACGTGCGTCTGTATCGTGCCATTGGTGTTTAATTTTCTTGAAGATACAATCAATCTGGCTCAACGGAGCAAGGCTTTCACGAGCAACTCAACATCTAAACCGAGCGTCGAGTTTTTTGCATAAAACACATCGAGCGATTCCTTATCAAGATGTTTGTTTTTTTGAAGCAACCATAAACTCCACACGCCAAGTTTTCCGACAAACACGCCACCCTTTGAATAGCCGTTGTTTGACTCCGCCGCGCCAATCCAAGTTTTTTGATTCGTGATGACTTGCCAAAGCGATTTGAAAATGTGCTTATGTCCAACAAGAAATATCACAGGCGAAAGCAGGAGCACCATCGGTGCAATCGCAAGGTCAAAAAGGCGTTTGCCAAGTTGGCGCGATTTGTGCGAAAGGTTGAACTCCACATCGGCAAGCGGCACGCTCGAAGCCAATTCATCAATCGCACCTTTGCCAATCATCACGTCCATGCCTTGCGGCACGATTTTGAAATCCATCGCGCGACCATTGCACCGCGTAATCGCGCTCAAGACTTGTGTGTTTGTTAAGGCAGGCGAAACGAAAATCAGTTCGCTAATCCGATTGATGCGGCTGATTTCATCAATGTTTTCAAGGCTTCCGAGCACACTTCCTGCGGGCAAGGTTTCCGAACTGGATTCATTTGTAGCGATAAATCCGACGACGTTGTAGTTCTTGCCGACTTCGTTCAAAAGTTTTTCTGCCACTTGTTTGGCGACCTCCTCTGTGCCGACAATCGCCACACGCTTTTCAGGTTCAAACGCGCCGCTAAAACTGCGCTGAATCATCACCCTTGCCAAAAGTCGCCACCCAAACACCAACGCAAAGAGCATCAAGTAAGAAAGTCCAAGTCCTGCGCGTGAAAATGCAACTGCCTTGAAAAAAAAGTTAAATGTCGAAGAAACCGCAAACCCTGTTATCAATGCGGGAAAGAGTTTTTTGAGCGAGTATGTGTAGCCTTCGCGATATTGCCCAAACGACACAAACGCCAAGAGTTGAACCGCGACATAAACCGGCAACGCAAACTCCAAGAATGTTTCGGGATACTCATCGAATTTCCACTTGAAGCCGACCAAGCACGAAACCACCACGCACAACGCATCAACCATCGGAACATACACATGCGCCAAGAGCCGCCGCAAAAACGCCAGCGACGCACGCGCGTAAATGCCCGCTATTAAAACCGCTTCGAACCACTTCGACGAAGCGTAATACTTCCGCACGAAAATGAGCATCGCTTCATAAAACTGCACCACATAATTGAAACTCATTTTCTTCGCGCTCTCGCCTTTGTAGTGAATGATTTGCGTGCCAGGGTAGTAGTAAATTTTCCATCCTGCTTGCTTAATGCGATAACACCAATCCAAATCTTCGCCATACATAAAAAACGCCTCGTCAAAGACTCCGACCGTTTCCAACACTTCGCGACGCAAAAACATAAACGCGCCCATCAAGGCATCGACTTCGTAAGTCTCTTCAGTTGAAAGGTAGGTGAGATTATATCGCGCAAAGCGTTTGCTCTTTGGAAAGAGCCGCGAAAGCCCAACAATTTTGTAGAACGACACTTCGGGACTTGGGAAACCTCTTCGACAAGAAAGTTGAAACGTGCCGTCGGCATTGAGCAATTTGCATCCTGCCGCGCCGATTTTTTCATCGGTTTTCATGAAGGCAATCATCTTTTCTAAGGTGTCTTCTTGCAGGAGCGTATCGGGGTTGAGCACAAGCACAAACTCGCCTTTGCACAAACGCAGGGCTTGATTATTGGCTTTGCCGAAACCAAGATTTTCTTTGTTCAAAATCAAGCGAATGTTTGGCGCGTTGAACTTCGCTTTGAGCATGGATTGCGTACCGTCGACGGAGTTATTATCGACGACGAAAATTTCACCGTCGATGTTCTGCATCGCTTTTAGCACGGAGTAAAGGCACTGCTCTAAAAACTCCTTGACGTTGTAACTGACAATGACGATGGAAAGCGTCATGGAATCGGTTGGTTTCTCGGTTGAAGAACAGCGGCGCAAGCGTAAAGTTCAAGCCACTCGATATCGAGTTTGAAGCGAATGTTTGCAATATGCGTCAGCGCGTAGACGGCGGTAAAATAGCACAGCGTTAAGGCGAGCTCGATAGCAAAATGCCGATTGATTTTCCACAGCCTTATCATTCCCCAAATGAACAACACATTCAGCACAACAACGGGCAGAACGCGCGCCAACAAAAATTGAAGCGACATCTGCTCAAAATATCGTGGCGGAAATAGCCAATAAAGCACGGCTTGCCAAATTGTTTTTTGCGCGTAAAGCATCGGCTTGGCTTGAACGGCTTCGAGAAAGGCGCTTTTGTAGTGCGCTTCCATCGCCACATCGCCAAGTTTTTTGTGAAGTGAGTTTAATTGTTGGATTTTTTCAGAATCAATAAACTCGAAGTGATTAAGTCCGTTGTTGTCAGGAAGCAAGCCGACGTAAAGGTTCATATAAAATGGCGATTTCGTTGGAATGATTTTTTCAAACGCGAGCCAGTTGCGTGCGGTCCAAATTGCAATCGGCAAGAGCATCAGCGCGAATATGAGCGTGAGCGATTTTATGCGCGCGCGAAGCATTAGCGCAAGGCAGAAGACAATCGGCACGAGAGCGGTCGGCTGTGTGAGCACCAGCGTTCCTGAAAGCAATCCGAACCATGCATAAGCACGAACGCCAACAGCAGATTTAACGACGCCAATCAGCCCTTCAAGCCAAAGGAGCGCGAGCGGCACGAAAAGGTTTGTGGCTTCAATCACGGTTGGATAGTAAAGGTAGGACGGATGAACGAGAAACAAGAGGGCGGCGAGTTTTCCTAATGGTTCCATTTCTAACGCTTTGCCAATGCGCAAGAAAAAAATCGGCAGAAACGCAAAAAGTGCGTGCTGAACAAGTGCCACAGCGAGTTTCGCGCTTTCGCCAAAGAGCACCACAAACACAGCCAGAAACAAGGGATAAACAGGGGCTTTGAGCGCGGTTAAGTGCCAATCGTTCTCGAATCCGCCGTAAGCGAAGCCGTCGCCGTGCGCAAGGTGCTGGGCGATGTTGAAATCTTCAACGGCGTGAATGTGGGGTTGGGCGAGCCATAGAAAACTCCATCGTGCAAGCAGTGAAATCGCGCAAAGTCTTGTGAGTAGAGGCAGGTTGAGCCGATTGAGCCACGCGCTCATAACTTTCCGAACAGACTGCGCAATTTGAGCGACCAGACCATCCAAATGGCTTCCCAAATAATTTTCTTCGACATTTTGGATTTGCCGACGGTTCTATCGATGAACACAATCGGAATTTCTTTGATGCGGAATCCACGATGCCAAGTTTTGAAGTTCATTTCAATTTGGAACGAGTAGCCGCCGCTTCGGACGTTATCCAAGTCTAAGGTTTCGAGCACTTCACGTCGGAAGAGTTTGAATCCGCCCGTTGGGTCTTGAATCGGCATGCCAGTGATGATGCGCGTGTAGAGGCTTGCGCCGACAGAGAGAAACAAGCGCGAGAGCGGCCAGTTGACGACATTAGCGACAGAGCCAACATAGCGCGAGCCAATCACTAAATCGGCTTCTTTGATAGCAGAAAGAAAGAGCGGAATCACGCGCGGGTCGTGTGAAAGGTCGGCGTCCATTTCCATCACGAAGTCGTAGCCATGTTCGAGGGCGAACTTAAATCCGCGCACATAAGCCGTTCCAAGCCCCTGTTTGCCCTCGCGCTCAACGAGATGCACGTGCGGATTTTGTGCGGCAATTTCTTTGACTACGTCGGCAGTGCCATCGGGCGAGTTATCATCAACGACTAATACATCGACATCAGGCAGTTCCAAACTGAAAATAATTTCTAACACCAAGCGAATGTTTTCCGCCTCGTTGTAGGTGGGGATAATAACCAGCGTTTTACCTTCTGCTAAATCTTGCACAGGCGGAAGTGAAAACCCGATGGTCGAGAGTTGAGAAAAATTTTTGATTGATGTCATTTCTAAATGAGACGTCTATTCACGCGCCATTCGAAAAAAAAACGCATTTTTAGATTTAGATACAAGCACAACCTCGTGAGGCATAATCAAAAAGGCAAACAGGTTTTCAAAAAAACATGTTTGCCTTTCAAACGATGAAGAAAAGAACATAAATCTCTTGCGCGCAAGTTTCAGGTGAGTGCTTTTTCGGTTTGTTTATCGAAGAAGTGAACTTTTTCGGTGTTCAATTCAAACTCAAATTCTGTTCCGACTTCGGGCACTTGGCGCGCGTCAATGCGGGCGACGAACTGTCCGTTATCTGCCGCACTTGGAAGGTTGAAGTAAAGAAAAATTTCGTTGCCCATTGGCTCAACGACTTCTAAATTCAATTTCCCTTTTACGCCTGTTGCGACGCGCTTTTGAGAAGCATCGTAAATATCTTCGGGACGAATGCCGAGCGTTACTTCTTTGCCTGCATGCATTTCTAATTTCTTCGCCAAGTGTTCAGGCAACTGAAACTCTAACTTTCCCGATTTGTCTTTGAACGCAAGGACTCCGTTTTTGTAAAGTGCTCCTTCAATAAAATTCATAGCAGGGCTTCCGATGAAGCCTGCCACAAAGCGATTGGCGGGGTGATTGTAAAGGTTAAGCGGCGTATCAATTTGCTGAATGAAGCCGTCTTTCATCACGACGATTCTATCTGCCATCGTCATGGCTTCGACTTGGTCGTGCGTTACATAAATCATCGTGGAGCCGAGCATTTTGTGAAGGCGGGAAATTTCGGTGCGTGTGTGAACGCGCATTTTGGCATCAAGATTCGAAAGCGGCTCATCAAAGAGAAAAACTTTTGGTTTGCGGACAATCGCTCTGCCGAGCGCGACGCGCTGACGCTGACCGCCTGAAAGGGCTTTGGGTTTTCGGTCAAGGTATTGGGTTAATCCGAGAATGCGTGCGGCTTCATCGACGCGGCGTTTGATTTCATCTTTGGGATACT
Source organism: Candidatus Thermochlorobacteriaceae bacterium (assembly GCA_029263855.1). Lineage (GTDB taxonomy): Bacteria > Bacteroidota > Chlorobiia > Chlorobiales > Thermochlorobacteraceae > JANWWM01. The sequence goes on from JAJUFC010000019.1 coordinate 36,877, forward strand.
TACGCAGTTCCAATCCAAATGCCATGTTCTCAAACACCGACATGTGTGGGTAGAGCGCGTAGTTTTGAAATACCATCGCAATGTCGCGGTCTTTGGGCGGCACATCGTTCATTTTCGCGCCGTCGATAAGCAAATCGCCTGATGTAATCTCTTCCAATCCTGCAATCATTCTTAGCGTTGTGGATTTGCCGCACCCCGACGGACCGACAAGCACAACGAACTCTTTATCGTTGACTTCAAGATTGAAATTATGAACGGTCTTTACACCGCCTTCATAGACTTTCTCGACGTTGTTTAGAACGACGCTTGCCATAGAAAAGCGAGATTGGAAAAAGGTTATTGAAACTTCAAAAGGTTATTGAGAATATACACACACATTTTTTCGTTGCAAATCCAACGCAATTAGTTGCTTCTTTTTTTTGAAGCAGATGCCGTTGACTTCTTGTAGGTTTTGGCGCGTTTGTATCGGCGTCCATACCGCATTGCCGCCGCGCTATCGTCGCTCAAATCTGCTCTTGAAAACGAATAGTCTTTGGCAACTTCTGTATCCACCGGAATCATCAACACCCTGCCTTTTTGGAGCGTCCAACTTTTCAATCCATTGAAGGCGTAAAGCTCGTTGGCATCGACTTGGTGCTTTTTCGCTAAGGCTTTTACTGATTCGCCGCCACGTGCTTTATGCGCGATGAAGTGTTTGCGCTCGGAAGGCGGCAAGTGCGTCATGGCGATTTCAATATCGTTCAGTCTGTTCAGTGGCACAACGAGCGGATAGTTGTCGTAAGCCGGCGGCGTCATGCCCTTGACGAGTTCAGGATTGAGCATGACCAATGTATCGAGCGAAATGCGCGAATAGTGTGCAATCGTTGAGAGCGAAACGCCTTGCGGCACAGGAAATTTGACAATCGGAATCGGCTCTTTATAGCGTATCGGTTCAAAACCGAACCGTTCAGGGTTCATGGCGATAATGGTGGCAGCGACAAAGCGCGGCGCGTATTCCTTCGTTTCGCGTCGGAAGTATTTGCGCACCTTCCAAAAATCTTTGGACTTGGCTTGTTTAATTGACCGATTGACTTTCCCGCCACCTGCGTTGTAGGCAGAAAGTGCTAAATACCAATCGCCATATGTTTCATAAAGGCTTTTGAGAAAACGCATTGAGGCGCGGGTTGATTTTTCAAGATTGCGCCGTTCATCAAACCATTGATTGCCTTCGAGGTCATACATTTTTCCCGTCGGTTTAATGAACTGCCACATGCCGAGTGCGTTGGCGCGGCTGTGTGCGTGCGGATTGACACCGCTTTCAACAATGGAAAGGTTAATGATTTCGGGCGGCATGCCTTCTTCAGCAATGATACGCTCGACCATCGGAAAGTAAATTTCGGCGCGTTTCAAGTATCGTTGAAAATGCTCCTTGTGGCGCGTGCTGAAATAGGTGATGAACTTTTTTACTTCGTCGTTGAGCTCCATCGGAATGGTCGTTTTCGGCATAATGAATCCCAAAAACTTGCTTTCGTCGACGGTGATTTCATCGACTTTTCCGAACAGGCGTTCATGAATGGCGAGTGCGGGGTTGTCGCTGTCCAATGCGCCGAGCGGCTGAATGTATCGATGGTAAGTCTGAAGCGCGTAAAAGGCTAATCCGCACAAGGTTGAATCGGTTTCGCATTTATCGCTTTCAGCAAGTTCGTTGATGAGTTCGAGGACTTGGTCGAGGGAAATGCGAGCAGAATCGCGAGATGTATTGATTTGGCTTAATGCCAAGTCATAAAGTCTGCTGGCTTCGGCAATTTTGCCTCTGCGCTTGCGGGCGGCTTCGCGTAGTTCAGCTTCTTTGAGCCTGATGGCTTCGATTGAGTCGCTTTGCATCGAAAGTGCGAGTGAATCGAGCGTGTGCAGGGAATCGGCTTTATCTTTAATTGCGACAGGGCGAATCGCGTCTTTTGAAGATGAACAGCCCACTGTTAATGCGCCACTTAAACACAACATTAGCCAAACAGCTTTGACCAAGATTTTCATGTCGTTCTTGATTTTTTGAAAGTTGTTTTTTTGAAATCGGATTCCGAAGATACGCCATCCACAATGTTTTTTCCGAAACAAATTTTCACAATAAACGCTCACGATAAATTTTTCGCATTGTCAAGCAACGCACGCAACGGAGCGCGCACGTTTTGTTTTTGTTTCATTTGCTTTATCTTCAATTCGCTTTCACAAAACCGCGTGCGCGTTGGTCGCAGGTTAAAAATTCAAGGAATTTCTCTCGATTTATTTGATATGAAAAAAGTTCAAGTAGATATTCTTGGTCTATCGACCAGCCCGCAAAATAATGGCGCATATGCGCTCATTCTGCATGAAATCGGCGGCAAGCGCAAGTTGCCCATCATCATCGGCAGTTTTGAAGCGCAAGCGATTGCCTTGAAACTTGAAAACATCAAAGCCCCACGTCCGTTCACGCACGACCTTGTGCGGAGCATTGCGGAAACATTCAGCATTACGGTTACGGAAGTCATTATCGATGAATTGAAGAACGAGACGTTTTATGCAAAAGTGGTTTGCGAAATGTCGGGCGTGGTTCAAGAAATCGATGCGCGCCCAAGCGACGCGATTGCGATTGCGGTTCGATGCGATGCGCCGATTTTCGTTTCCGACGAAGTGATGAACGAAGCAGGAATCGTCGATGAAAAACAGAGCGAACAAGTTGGGTTCGTCGGTGCCGAACGCAAGCAAGAGTCGCAAGCCCGTTCGAGCACGCCGCTCTCAAAACTCGATGAACTTAATGAAAAATTGAGCGAAGCCATTTCCAAAGAAGATTATGAAAAAGCGGCGCGGATTCGCGACGAAATCAGCAAACTGAAAAACAAAGGCTAATCATGCGCCCCCTTGTTGATTCAAACTGTCTTTAATTTATCAATGTCTCCTTTTCAATGATTGAAGTGCGTCCCTATGCGCCGTCAAACCGTGATGAGTGGGATAACTTCGTTCTGCAATCCAACAACGGCACGATTTTTCATCTCCAACGTTTTTTTTCGTATCACCCCGACACACGATTTGAATTTCATCACTTGCTTTTTTACAGCGGCAATCGGCTCCTCGCGCTTTTGCCCGCCGCTTTGACCGAAAACGGCACCTGCCTTGAATCGCCGATGGGCGCAAGCTACGGCGGTTTCGTTCTGCCTTGGGAGATGAAATACGTCTTAAACGAACATCTCGTCGATGCCCTTCTGAACTACGCACAACAGCAAGGCTTCAAGAAAATTTTGCTCACGCACGCGCCGCCGATTTATCAAACAAGGCTCTGTCAAGACATTGACTACGCACTCGCCTTCAAAGGCTTTGATTTTGACCGTCATTACATTTCCCATGCGATTCATCTCGAACCGCGCGAAAATTTCTCGTCGCAATTTTCCGCCACCGCCCGCCGATACATTCATCAATGCGAGCGCAATTCCGACCTCTCCGTCCAACACTGCGAAGGCAACGAGGGATTTGACGAATTTTATCCGATTCTTCTTGACAACAAAGCGCGGCACAACGCCAAACCGACGCACTCGCTCGACGAACTTTACCGCTTGAAATCTCTTTTTCCTGATGCGATTCAACTTTTTCTCGTACGATACAAGGGCAAAGCCATCGGCGGCTCGGTGATGTTTTTGTGCAATCCGAATGTCTCGCTTTGTTTTTACAACATGCTCGATTACGCATTTGAAAAATTGCACCCGATTCATCTCGTTATGAAGCATGTGGTCGAGTGGTCGATTAAGGTCGGCTGTCGCTATGTGGATATTGGCGTCTCGCAAAATGTTCAGCATGAAAATCAAATGACGCCCGCATATTCGTTGATTGAGTTCAAAGAGAAATTCGCCGCCAAAGGCGTTTTGAGAAGCACTTTCCGAAAAATTCTTTAAGGGTAATTTCTTTACGTTATGAACGCACTCGTCGTTATCGCCGCAGGCGGAATGGGAACGCGCATGAATTTGAAAGAAGGCGAAAGCAAGCAGTATCTTAAACTCGGACGCTACCCTGTTTTGCATCATACCATCAAAGCCTTTGAGAGTTGTGCGTTTGTCTCGTCAATCGCGGTTGCAACGCCGCCGACTTACCTTTACGACCTTGTCCGCTTGGTCAATCGCGCTCGGTTCAAAAAGGTGCATCACTTCTTGCAGGGCGGCAAAGAGCGGCAGGATTCGATTTTCAACTGCATTGAAGTTTTCGCGGCAGTCTATCAAGCCCTACGCCCCGAAGCTCAACGCGAGACGGTGATTTTAATTCACGACGGAGCACGCCCCCTCATTCAACCCTCTGAAATTGAACGCATTGCCAAAGACGCGCTGCACTTCGGCGCGGCAGTTCCCGCGACAAAGCCCAAAGACACGATTAAATCCATCGATGATTCAGGCGAATTTTTCGGCGAAACTCTTAACCGAAACCGTCTTCGCCAAGTCCAAACCCCGCAAGGTTTCCGCGCCGACCTCATCATCGAGGCACACACCAAAGCCAAAGCCGATTTGTTTTATGCCACCGACGATGCGGCACTTGTCGAGCGTTATTTCCCCGAACAAAAAATTAAAATCATCGAAACAGGCTACCATAACCTCAAACTCACCACACCCGAAGACATTGAAATCGCAAAAGCGATTATGAAACATCAATCTAAAACGGAGTAACGGAACATGCGCCACTTGCTTGGACTTTACGGCGTTTCCGCCGACGATATCACAGCGATATTAGACGATGCGAACCAGTTTCTTCCTGCACTCCAACAATCGCCTTCACAAACCTTCAAGACGCTTTCAGGCAAAACCGTCGCACTTTGTTTTTTTGAAAATTCAACCCGCACCCGAACATCGTTCGACCTCGCCGTGCGTCGATTAAGTGCAGGCACGGTGAATTTCACTTCCTCGACTTCCAGCATGCAAAAAGGCGAAACGCTTTTAGACACCATCGCCAACCTTGAAGCGATGAACCTTGATGCCTTCGTCATTCGCCACGCCGATTCAGGCGCGGCGCATCTTGTTGCCAAGCACACGAAATTGCCTGTTATCAATGCGGGCGACGGCGCACACGAACACCCTACCCAAGCCTTGCTCGATATGCTCACGCTTCGCAACACGTTCGGAAAACTATCGAGACTTCGAGTGTTGATTATGGGCGACATTCTGCACAGCCGCGTGGCGCGCTCCAACATCTTCGGACTGCGCGCGATGGGCGCGAGCGTTTCACTTTGCGCGCCGCCAACGCTTTTGCCCGCAGGCATTGAAGAGTTCGGCGTAACGCTTTACGCAAACCTCGAACAAGCCGTTCAAAATTGCGACGCCGCCATCGTCTTGCGTTTGCAACTCGAGCGCGAAACCGCTGGCTTCATTCCTTCTCTGCGCGAATACACGCGATTCTTCTCGCTCACCGAAGACGCGCTTGCGAAGCGCGATAAAAAACTCTTCGTCTTGCACCCCGGTCCGATGAACCGCGAAGTTGAAATTTCAAGTGCCGTCGCCGATAGCGAACTTCACGACAAAGCCTCTCAAAGTTTGATTTTGGAACAAGTAACGAGCGGCGTTGCCGTGCGCATGGCGGTTCTGCAACGGCTTCTGTCAAATTAAACGTTTGGAATGCTGATGAATGGGGTTGGACATCTGAAAGCGAATCGGAGAGCGGGATACCAAAATAAAAAGGGCGACCGTCACGCCGCCCTCTTGATTGATTTAACCCCCTAACCTCTACCTCCTTACTTCACCAGCATCATCTTTTTCGTTTCAACGAAATTTGAACTTGACGCTCCATTCGTCGCGCTTGCCTGCAAGCGATAAAAATAAGTTCCGCTGGAAAGCATGCTTGCGTTGAAGGGAACTTCATAAATCCCCGCGTCTCTTTTTTCATTCAGCAAAGTCGCCACCACTCTGCACAGCACATCAAAGACTTGAAGTTTAACGACGCTCGCTTCGGGCAGTTCGTAGCGAATGGTTGTCGTTGGATTGAACGGATTCGGATAGTTCTGACGCAACGCAAAGGTCGTCGGCACGCTTCCAACAGCTGTCGCATTTTGATTGCCTGCGCGGTTCGCAACGGCGTTTGCGCCGCTTGCATTCACGAGTTCAATCGCGTTGAGCGCGCTCGCTTTGTGCGAAGGTTGAATGGCGAAGCCCAAGACTTTCACGCGCAACTCCACCTCTGCGCCCGATTGCATAGTGGGCGTTTTTGCCGTCGCCGAGATAGAGTTCGTTTGACCAACTCGTGCCGCCGTTGGCAGAATAGGTCAGCCAGATTTTGCCTGCGGATTCATAGACGAGATAAAACACATTGTTGTAAAGCGTTGCGCCTTGTGCATTAGCAAG
>JAJUFC010000017.1 GCA_029263855.1 Candidatus Thermochlorobacteriaceae bacterium
AATGAACGGAATCCGATATTCCGAAGGCGATATTATCGCCATCTACCCCAATGAACCGACGGATTTTAGGGCATTAAAGGACACGGTAACCACCGTTGTTAAGTATCCCGGCGCAAATAACGATAAATATCTTGTGGAGGATGCAAATGCTTAATATCGTCGTTCCTATGGCGGGTCGTGGCAGTCGTTTCCAAAAAGAAGGCTACGAATTGCCAAAGCCCTTGATTCCCGTTTTGGGAAAGCCAATGATTCAAGTCGTCATCAATAACTTGCGCTCTAAACAACCTCATCGTTTTATTTTTATCTGTCTTCAAGAGCATTTAGAAAAATACAATGTCGCTGAAAAGCTAAAAACTTGGGCTGGAACTGGAACTGAAATCGTAACGGTAGACCAAGTTACCGAAGGCGCGGCTTGCACGGTTTTGCTCGCCAAAAAATTTATTGACAATGATAATCCGCTGATGATTGCAAACAGCGACCAATGGGTTGATGTCCGAATTGACGGCTACTTAGACGCAATGTCAGAAAAAGATGCAGATGGAATGATTATGACAATGACGGCAAATGATCCCAAATGGTCGTTTGTGCGCTTCAATGAGAAAGATGAAATTGTTGAAGTCGTAGAAAAAGAAGTCGTCTCGAATGAAGCAACCGTAGGTATTTATAACTACAAACGAGGAAAGGATTTCGTTAATGCCGCTGAACGAATGATTTCAAAGAATTTCCGCGTTAATGGCGAATTTTATGTCGCTCCCGCTTACAATGAAATGATTGCCGACGGCAAAAAAATCATTGCTTACAATGTCGGCAAAGAAGCCGACGGAATGTATGGACTTGGAATTCCATCAGACTTGAAACTATTTGAAAGTTTGCCTATATCAAGAAAGGCAGTTGATTTTACTGATTAAACTTCCGAAGATTAGCGTCGTTGTGCAAGGGGCAATTTCTTGAAATTTTAACACGTTGAATCTATACTAAAACTTTTTATGGCTAATTTTAGAAAACTAGCTGACGTTATATTTAAATGTTTTTCCATAGGAGACACTCTTGTGGATAAATTAGTTTTAGTTCGTCTCTATTTGTCTTATCCGCTCGCAAATCGTGGTTTATATTCATACAATAACAAAATACGCAACTGCGCCATCAAAATCAATCAACAAACTCGCAAAGTTTTTCTGAGAGACAATGGAACAGACATTTTGATTTTTCAATCAATTTTCATGCTTGGGGAATACGCTCCTCCAACGAAAATCGAATCAAACTCATTGACTATTTATGATTTAGGGAGCAATATCGGTCTATCAGCCATTTGGTTCAGTTGCGTTTTTCCTAATTGTCTCATATATGGTTTTGAACCCGTGGAAGAAAATTATCAAATTGCTTCATTAAATTATCAATCCATCAATGGTCAAGTTTTCCCTATTGCGATTGGAAAAGAAAGCGGCATCACGAAAATGCTAATTGATAGAGACAACGCCGGCTCTCATAGACTTTCAAAACATGGCTCTCATCCAGATTCGCATATCGTGCGAGAAATAGACGTTCGATTAGAATCTTTGCAAAACTTCATCAATGCTCAAAAGATACAGCCCCCCGAATTCTTAAAGATTGATGCAGAAGGGTCAGAATTAGATATTCTTTATGGTTTAGGAGATTTTATCAAATCATCCAGCTACATTGTTATTGAACCTGATAAAGTTAATTTCCAAGAGTGCGTTGAATTTCTCAAAGAAAATCATTTTAAGGTTTATCATACAAAACCCTATTTGATATGGGGAGTCAAATAACTTTTTTAACCTGTTGAATTCTTCTGAAATCAAGCAATGATTGTTCAAAACCTGATTTTAATATCTACGAATATGGCTTAACCTTCGATAAATTTGTTTATTTTGACGTTCCTGACGCGATGTTAGCTTAAACATTAATCGTTAGTAAAATCTATCTTTTACGCAAACAAAGCATCTTGATAAAGTAAAATGTTAAAATCTCTTAAAGAATCGAAATCTTGGAGACCTTTCAGTTGGCTTTACAGAAAATCAGGATTAAAGTCAGTCGTGTACTCTCGTTCTCTCAAAAAATTAGTAAGGACGATTTCCATCGAAGACTTTTTGCGACTTTCAAATCCAAGTTTAGTTCTCAAACGGAAAAGCGCGCCATACAATTTATCTATGCCGTTTCAAATTGAGTCTGGTCCGATGCCTTTTGAAGATCAGCAAGCAATGTTGAAAATTTTATCTTTCCTAGATCCAAATTATGTTTTTGAGTTTGGAACGAATTGGGGAGTTACTACCGCGATATTCGCGCAAAACACTTCGCCGAGTTGTAAAATATACACGTTGGATATCTGTCGTGAAATGTTTGATGAAGAAACTATCAAAAAAGATAGAGAATTGAATATGGTATTAAGCAAAGAGAATGTAGGATGGGCGTACAAACAATTACAAGAAGCGAGCAAGGTAAAACAGATTTTTCAAGATTCGCTAAAGCTGAATTGGAAAGAAGCAGACTATCCTGATTTTTTTGATATAATTTTCGTTGATGCTTGTCATAAATATAATTATGTTAAATCTGACACTGAAAATTCTATTAAGAAATTGAAGACGGGTGGTATTTTGCTTTGGCATGACTACTATCCTGATGTATCTGCATGGACAGATGTGTTTAGATATATCAATGACTTCGCCAAAACTTATCAGCCTGTTTTCCACTTGAAGAGAACGCACATTGCCGCATGGATTAAAGCATAACCATTGATAAACTTATGTTAAGCGTGGAATAGCCCAAATCGGTGGGAATCACTTAAAAGACTATTATTTAAAAAATGAATTTGGCAAAGATTCCTTTCAAACTGATTGCTTCTTTGGCAGAGCAATCGATTGCGTTTAGAACATTTATTCGCAAAGCCCATTTCAAAGGCAAAGTGGTAGCAGTGAGTTGCATAGACTCACGTTTTCTGCCAAAGACGGAAATTATTGAGGAATGCAATGGATTAAAGTATGCGCTAGATCTGCAAGATGATATCCAAAAATTTATTTATTTCAATGTATATGAGCGGAGAGATATTAAAAGAGTTTTAGAGTTAGTTAGGGAAGGCGGGGTATGTTTAGATGTAGGGGCAAATGTTGGCGGATATGCTCTCAATTTTGCAAAGCGCGTAGGCAGAAATGGAAAAGTATATGCTTTTGAAGCAAGCCCAAGCGTAGCCCAGAAACTGCGTAGAAACATTGCATTAAATGGTTATGAAAGCATCATTGAAGTTGAGGAATGGGCTGTTTCGGATAAGAAGGGAAAAGTTTCTTTTGCAGTGAGTCCAGAGGGAAATAGTGGTTGGGGACACATTGGAGAAGACGAAAGATTTAGCAAAACGATATCCGTTGACACTAATACATTAGATTATTTTTTTGAGCATAAAAATATTCATTCTGTAGACTTGATGAAGGTTGATATTGAAGGCGCGGAAGATAAGTTAATAGAAGGAGCTCAGAAAGTTCTTTCGGAAAAGAGAATAAAGCATATCTATATGGAGTTTTGTAAAATGAGCGGTGAAGAGGTAAAAGGCAGAATTAATAGGCTACAACACTTTGGATATTTCCCTGAAAAAGACGACTCGCGCGTTTTAGAAAAAATGCAGATGGATAGCCGTTTTTCAAAGAACATAGTTAAAAACTTTTTATTTTCTTGCGTTAGGCGATGATATGGAAAGCATTGCATTGTTTTTTCATGGCAAAGTTGCTGATAAATCCAAAGCGGATACTCGTGATTCGCGAAGCGGCGATTGGCGACGTGATATGCATGACGCCGTTTTTAAAACAGTTGCAAAAAAAATATCCATCATCTCAGATTGACTACGTCGTAGTTGGTTGGGCGAAAAACGTTATTGAGACGAATCCAAACATCGATAACATACTTGTAATACCTAATGATTGCGTTTCTGGCAAAGTTTGGAAAGTCGCCTTGAAGCGTTTGTGGTATTATTTCGGTCTCGCCAAGCGCAAGTATGACCTCATATTTTGTCCTTCGACTCAGCTTCTATACAAATTGCCGCTTATTTTTTTTCGGAAATCTTATAAAATCGGCTTTTCAACGGAATCAAAGGGACAAATAACAAAGCATAACTTTATGCTCGATGACTACGTTTGGATTGACCTCAATGAGTTGCCTCGCACGCGACACATTGCATCGCGCAACTTGGAAATGTTGGATTTAATATCAGAAAAGCCCGTTTCGCGCGACGATGGTTTAGAGATTTTTCTTTCAGACGCTGAACAGCGCGCTGTGGATAAATTGTTTGAACGACTTGGCATTGCATCCTCTGATGAACTGATTGCAATTGCGGCGGCGGCGGGTAGCGCAGTCAAATCGGATTCGTTCATCAAAACGGCTCCGTTGGAAAAGTTTATTGAGATGATAGGTCGGCTGATGCAAAATAATCCCAACCGAAAGTTTTTTTGCATTGGGGCATCATCGGAGCGAAGTTATGTCGAGAAAATGCAAATATGTGATGAGCATCGCATATTTAATCTCTGCGGAGCGTTATCTTTGCGAGAGTCGGCGGAACTTTTGCGCCGATGCAAATTGCTAATTTCAAACGATAGCGGCGCGACGCATCTCGCATCGGCTTTGCAAATGCCGCATATTGTTTTTTTCGGAGCCACGGATGATGTTGAGTTTGGTCCTTATCAAAATGTCAACTCGACGGTTTATCGCGTTTCGCTTTCTTGTTCGCCTTGTCGCGACAGTTCATGCAATGTTGATATGCGAGAAATTTTTCAAAACCATTCACGTCCTTTTTGTCTTTCAATGATTGATGTCAATCAAGTCGTTGATTTAGCAGAGCAAAAGTTGTCGGGCTTGCGCACCTCAACCAATTACGCGCAATTAGTTCGAGATTATGTCTAAACCGTTTCGATTAGGGGTTATTTTCACGCATCCAACGCAGCACCACTCGCCACTGTGGAGGCGACTGGCTCAAGAGCCTTCTCTAAAAGTTAAAGTTTTGTATTTGAGCAACCAAAATGTCGTTCAAGGAAGCGGTGATCCTGAACTTGGCGCAAAAGAGCCTTGGGACGTTGATTTATTAAGTGGCTATGACTATGAGTTTATGAAGGATTTGAATGGCAAAGTTTCGCCGAAAGTCAAATCTTCAACGCTTGCGCTTGATTTAGGTTTACAGTTGACTCGCGAAAATTTTGACGCATTGTGGCTATCAAGTTTTGTTTCTTGGTCTCATCGCTATGCTTTTTTCCTATGCAAAATGCGCGGGATTCCAATTATTTCTCAAATTGATGCGACTGTTATGTCTGAAACGGGCTACTATAGCTTATGGTATAAAACTTTCCTTTCTATAGTTTATCCATTTTTATTTCGTTTGACGGATTACTGGCTAACAATTGGCAACCACAATGAAATTTACCTTCGTCATTATGGAGTTGACGAAACCAAAATGACCCCCGCTCCTTATCCGTTTGACAGAATTCGTTTTCAAACTGCTATAGAGCAAAATCCTGAAAAAGTCATAGAAATTCGTCGTCAGTTTCAATGGAACGACGAAACGATTTTATATGGATTTGCGGCAAAGTTTATTGACCGCAAGCGTCCATTAGATTTCATTGACGCGATTGCGCTCGCGCATCGCAAGAATCCGAACATTCGTGGCATGCTAATTGGCGGCGGCGAGATGGATTCGCTTGTTGACAAACGTCTATCTGAGCTTAATGGAGAAGTAGTTAAAGTCGGCTTTGTGAATCAGAGTCAGTTGCCATATTATTATGCGGCTATGGATGTTTTCGTATGTCCATCAAAGATAGATTCTCATCCGTTAGTCGTTTCAGAGGCTATGGCGGCGGGAACGCCAGTTATTTTAAGCGACAGATGCGGAAATTGGGGTTATAGCGACATTTTGCAGCATCGATACAATGGTTTGGTCTATCCATGCGGAAATCTGGACAAGTTAGCAGAGGCGATGTTAGAACTCGCAGATAGAAAAACGCGAGAAATATACAGCCATCGCGCAAAGGAAGTCGCGAAAACGCAAGATTTAGAGCAGACCGCGACGGTAGTAATGCAGGTGATTGAAAGAATCAAGTTAACAAAGAAATGAAGGCAATTCTTTCTCACGTCGCGCGACATCACGCATTCGAGACAGCGTTGGCATTGCAAGAAGCAGGATGGCTGCATCGCTACTATACATCGTATTATTTCGAGAAAAAACCATTGTTTCGGCACCGTTTGGTTCGCGCAATCATGCCAAGTTCCTTAAACAGCAAATCATCAAATCGCTATGACGAAAGATTAAATGAGGAGTTTATTCGCTCATATTTTTTTCCTGAACTTTTAGAGCGCACGCCCTTGCGCAATCTAATTGGCGCATATAATATGATGAACTTGAAAGGCGAGTTATTTGACCGAAGAGTTGCGGCGCAGAATTTGGAGTGCGACGTTTTTCACGGGTTTGAAGGCGCCGTTCTTTATTCAATGCGAAAAGCCAAAAAGCAGGGCGCAAAAGCCGTGCTGGATTATCCCATATTCCATTTTTCCACGATTCGCGAGATTATGAAAGAAGAATATGAAAGATTTGGTTTAAAAGCACCAGAGCATTTGGTGAAAGATGATGTGAATATCCTAAGAAAAAAGCAAGAAATTGAAGAAGCGGATTTTATTTTAGTTCCGACGCAACGCATCGCAGAAGATTTTGTAAGGTATGGAAAGCCGCCAGAGCAAGTTCATGCTATTCAATATGGATTCAACCCTGCGCGATTTACGCCAAAAGAAAAAAGTTCAGAGCGCTTTCGTGTGTTATTTGTGGGAATCGTCGGTTTTCGGAAAGGCGTTTATTATCTTATGGAAGCGTTTAAGCAACTTCGGCTAAAAGACGCTGAGCTCATATTGATTAGTCCTATTGAAGAAGATTTCAAGCCGATTTTGTCAAAATACGAAGGAATTTTTCGTTATATTCATTCATTGCCGAATGAGAAATTATCGGAGGCATATCAAAGCGCATCTATTTTTGTTTTTCCTTCTCTCGTGGAAGGTTCAGCATACGTTATATATGAAGCGATGGCATCAGGATTGCCTGTTATCGTAAGCGAGAACGCTGGCGCAGTTGCAAGAGATGGAATAGATGGATTTGTTTTGCCAATTCGTAATATAGAGGCATTGAAAGAAAAGATTCTGATGCTATATGAGAACAAGGATTTGAGACGCCAAATGGGCAAAAGCGCGGCAGAATATGTGAAGCAATTTACTTGGGACAACTACAGGCAAAAACTACAAGCATTTTATCGCGATAAATTTCTGAAATGAGCTATGTTAGATGAATCGCTGAGATACCTTATCGTTTTTACTGGCGCAATAACGATTGCTTGGCTCTTTTTTATTTCGCCGTTGCGCTCAATGATGTTGATTGTGGCATTTCAGAAAGTCATTGATATTTTTTGGTTTATTCAAGTAAATATAGGGTCATTCCGATTTAGCATTCAGCGGCTCGTATATTCGCTTGTGCCAATTATCGGTCTGCTCGTGATTTTTTATGAAAAGAGCAAGAAGAACATACCGCTTAGAATGCCATCGATAAGTCTTCTAATGATAGCGTTTGCGACGCTGTTCTTATTGGCTCTTTTTCGCTCTCCCGCAACGGGTGAAATTTATACCGAGGGAATTGAGCGTTTTGTGAAATTGATTTCAGGTTTCACAATGTTTGGAATTGGTTGGTATTATTTGGATAGCGAACAGAAATATGATCAGTTTGCAAAGTTTTTCGTTTTTACATACCTCATTGCGTTTGCAGGCGTGATATTGCAGTTGACAGGCATTTTCAAAATGGAATATATTGGCGTTGCGCAGCAGACTGCCTCAACGACAGGGGCAGAAGAATTGTTTGGCACAGAGTCTACTGCGAGGTATGCAGGTTTCTATAACGATGGCGGAACGCAAGCGATGTATCTCTTTACGGCAATTCCGCTGTGCTTGTATTTCATATACAAGAATGAACATAGAAAGTGGCTGTATCAATTGATGTTTTTAGTTTGTCTATCAGGCTTGATTCTTTCTTTTGTTCGTGGATCTTGGCTTACAGTAATTTTGATTTTGTTTGGTTGGATGTTTATCAACAAAGAATTCGGAAAAATAACGCTGATAGTATCTGCCGGCGTGACAATGATTGTAGCAGGAACGATTATTGGTCAATTCTTTCAAGGCTTTTTTAGAGATATTTTTCTCTCCATTGAGGCAGGAAAATTAGTCGGCATAAGCGGAAAAGCAGTGAGAATTGAGATTATACAAGAGGCTTTTGAAAAGTTACCATTTTTTGCAAAACTATTCGGCGAAGGAATGGGCGCAAATAGCTTGGCGATATCCGAGGTAACGGGAAATCTATTTGAATCGGCGGAAACGGATTTTTATGCGTATATGTATGATTTGGGATTAGTAGGATGGTTGCTCTATTATGGCATTCCTACGATTTCGCTACTATCAGTGTGGCGTAACATTCAACGATGCAAACCTGAAATTTTCGGTCAGGCATTGAATCTGAAATACAAAGTTAGCTTTGCGATGTTAATCGGCTCGTTCTTCGCCTATTTCGGTTCAGGTTCAAAGTGGGTATCTTTCACGTTTCCGCTTTACTTCTTGCTTGGCTTTGCGTTGAAACCGCCAGAGTTTTATTTGATGAAAAGATTAGAAGAAGCGGAAAACATCCTTTATGTGAATCCCAAATTGAAGCCGCAGTATGTCTAACTTATCGCAGAAGCTCAAATTTGATGTTGCTTCCGTCATTTTACCAGTGATGAATGAGACTTATTCATTGCGCCAAACCGTTGAGATTATTGAAAACGATTGCGGAAACGACGTCAAGGAGTATTTGATAATCGTTTGCGAGCGCACAAAGCCTGAAAGTTTAGCGGTTTGCGAAGAGATAAAAAGCAGACTTGGAGAGAAGGTTAAAATTCATTTTCAGAAAATGCCTTTCATTGGCGGCGCAATTCGCGAGGCGTTTGATTTAGCGACGGGTTCTCACACTATCTTAATGGCAAGCGATTTAGAAACTCCTCCCGAAGTCGTTAAAACTATGATTGCGCTTGCGAAGGAACAACCTGAAAGAATCGTAACGGCTTCCCGCTGGATCAAGGGCGGCAAGTTTTACGGGTATGATCCGCTCAAAAAATTCTTAAACTTTATATTTCAGCGTTTTTTCTCGTTGCTTTATTTTGTCGCTTTGACAGATATGACATACGCCTACCGCATTTTTCCGACCAAACTCGTTCAATCCATTCGTTGGGAAGAACTTAAACATCCGTTTCTGCTAGAAACGATCATTAAACCGCTTCGCTTGGGGGCAAGGGTTAAAGAAATTCCTGCCGTTTGGAAAGCGCGCACGGAAGGCGAATCTCAAAACACGTTTATCGGAAACTTTGTGTATTTTCGCATTGGCTTTCGCGTCCGATTTATGTCCAAATCGCAAATTTTGAAACCAACTTCAATGGTTTGACCGACCTTAAACTACTTGCAATGAAAAAAGTCATCGTTACCACTACCATCAATCCCGTTACCGAAGCCCTTCGCCGATTTCAAAAAATGACCGATTGGGAACTCGTCGTTGTCGGCGATTTAAAAACTCCAAAAGATTATGCGTCCCAATTAGAACGCGGCATTTATGTTACTCCCGAAATGCAAGAAGCCCGCGATAAAGAACTCTCCGACGCGATTGGGTGGAATTGCATTCAACGCCGCAATTTTGGACTGTTGTGGGCGCATGATTTGAACGCCGATGTCGTTGCGGTCATTGACGATGACAACATTCCATATGATTTTTGGGGAAATGATATGAATGTGGGAAAAGAAATTGAGGTCGATTATTACGAAACTGACCTTCCCGCATTCGATCCCGTTGGCGCGACAAACTATTCGCACATTTGGCATCGTGGGTATCCGCTTCAATTGCTCCCGAAGCGCAACTATGCCAAGAAGTCGCGCAAAACGATTAAAGTCGATGTTCAAGCGGATTTTTGGAACGGCGACCCCGACATTGACGCTATCTGCCGAATGGAACACGCGCCTGATTGCGCCTTTGACGACAAATTTTTTCCAATGGCGGCAAATAAACTTGCGCCCTTTAATTCTCAAAACACATTCATCTCAGGAAAGTGGCTGAAAGACTATTTTCTTTTTCCACATATTGGACGAATGGACGATATTTGGGCAGCGTATTATGTTCAAGCCAAAGGATGCAATGTCATCTTCTCAAAAGCCTCCGTGTTTCAGGCGCGCAATCCCCACGATCTTACGCGCGATATGAAAGCTGAATATTTAGGCTATGAACATAACCTCAAACTTGTCGAAGAATTGCCGAAAGACCCTGACAAAATTTTAAGTTACCTACCTGGTCGCGCTATCTATGCGTTCAAACAGTATCAAAAACACTTTAAATAAGTTCTTTAATCGCAATGCGTAAAATTTTGATTACGGGAGGCGCGGGTTTTGTCGGTCGCCATTTCTTAAAACGTTTTTTAGACGCGGGCGACGAGGTTCACTGCGTTGACAGCGTCGCGCCTTATACAGGCGGAAAGATGCCTACTGACTTCCCTTTTTATAACCCCTTTGATTACAAGAATTTCCATTTTTATCACGAAGATTGCAGATTGTTCTTCAAGCGCGTTAAGGATACAGACTTTGACTATGCCTTTCATCTCGCGGCAATGGTAGGCGGACGCTTGATGATTGACTACAATCCGCTCGCCGTCGCTGATGACCTTTCAATTGACGCAGAATATTGGCAATGGGCAAAGGAAGCCAAGCCAAAGAAAACCATTACGTTTAGTTCAAGCGCGGCATATCCGATTAAGCTTCAACGACGCGACCACTACGTCTTGCTCAAAGAAGATATGATTCAGTTTGAAAGCGACTTGGGAATGCCAGATATGTCATATGGTTGGGCAAAACTCACTTGCGAGTATATCGGCAAACTCGCATATCAACGGCACGGTTTGAAGTCCGTTGCTTATCGTCCTTTCTCAGGATACGGCGAAGACCAAGACGATACCTATCCTTTTCCAAGCATCTGTAAACGCGCGATAGAAAACAAAGGCAACCCTGTTTTGACCGTTTGGGGAACGGGCGAGCAAATGCGCGATTTTATTCACATTGAAGATTGCGTCGATGGAGTATTGCAAACGATGGATAAAATCGATAACGGAGACGCTATCAATCTTTCAACGGGCATCTACACGAGTTTCAAAACGCTCGCCAAACTTGCCGCCGAAGCCGTTGGATACTCGCCCGAAGTGCAAGGACTTTCTGACAAACCCGAAGGCGTTTTCGCGCGCGGCGGCGACACAACGAAGCAAAAATCTCTTGGATTTACTTACAAAATTAACCTAAAAGAGGGCATTGAACGCGCCATCAAATACTTTCTCAGCCCTGCCCGCACATAAACATCTTCGCTTTTCTTTGCCGCGAGATTGGGGTTGGGCAATTATCGTTTTCGTTAGTTTATGGAGTCCAATTATCCACTTGGTTCGTTGGACTTTGACCCCTGACGAACACTCTTATTGCTTTTTCCTCAATCAAGATTTAGCCGATTGGCATTATATCTTGAAATCCGCTGACAACGGTTTTCTATCAATTCACGACGTTCAATCACGTGTTCTGATTTGGCTTCGCCCTGATTGTCATTCGCTTCTCTTTTTCCCTTTCATTTTGATTGGCAAATGGTTCTCGCTTTCCTCGTCCTTTCTGTTGATGACGGTCGATGTTTTGGGGAATCTGTTTTGCGCGTTTGCAACCTTCTTTTTTTTTCAAACCTTGTTCAACGACGAGTGCAAATCGTGGCTCGCGTTTTCTCTCGTTTATTTCACGTCGGGAGTTACAGGACTTGTCGTTCTGTCGCGTTGGCTATGGTTAGGCGATTTAGGACTCGCGCTATCGGGTTGGGTTGGCGAAAATCATTCGCTTGGATATGATTTGATGGAAGGCAACATGGTGCATTGGACGACGATTCTTTTCCGTCCCTATTACCTTTTTCCGCGCGCGTTTGGACTTCTTTCTATCGCATTGCTTTACGACGCATATCGTTCTCCGAACCGAAAAAATTTTCTCTTTTCCGCGCTCTGCCTTTTTGCGGCGACGTTGATTCACCCGCAGTCAGGATTAATTTACGGCGCAATGGCGGGCATATTGCTTCTGACGCAACTCTTTCGCGAAGATTGGTCGCTCATTCAGCGCGTTCAGCCTGCGCTTTGGACGATTGGCGGATTGCTCATTGCGGCGATTTGCTGGAAACTTTATCAGCGCATTCCCGCCGTTGATGAAGCCGCAAAGGAGTATTTGAAACGAATGTATAACGCGGATTCGCTTCCCCTCTTTTTTGCGCTTGCTCCAATGTTGATTCCAACGCTTGCTTGGACATTGAGAAAAACAACCGACAAAGCGTTCTCATCGCTTCTGCTGTTTTCTGTCGCCGTTTATGGCGTCGCTGTTTCAGAGTGGTTTATTCGCGATGAGCGGGTTGCGCTTCGCGTAGGGCTGTTAGGAACTGCGTTTGTAGCGGCGCTTGTCGCAATCATTTGGAAGCGAGAACATCTGTTCAAAGCGCTTCGCTTGCAAGAGCCAAAAGCGTATCTCGGATTTTGCGCGATTGCGATTGCGATAATCGCACTCTCGCCTCATCACGACGGGTTAAAAGCGCTTACGAAATATGAATCGCTTTTTGGCGCGCTAACGCCCGTCGTTCAATCGTTCTTGCAAACGCTTTCGCTGATATACGCCGCGCCGTTTCGTTTGGGCGTTGCGGTTCCGCTCGCGGGGCTACTCGCTATATTGGTTTTCGATTTTCCTATTCGGTTACGCCGCGCAACGATAGTAGGCGTTTTCTCCATTTCAGCGATTTCTATCTCGCTCTATCTCTTTCTTCTTTTCTCTTCAAAGGCAGGATACCTAAAAGACGAAGAGCGCGAGGCGATGCTCTTCCTAAAAAATCTTGATGGGAAAAACGTGATGTGCAGCGGCGAAAGCAGTCAATTTATCATTCAACTTGCGCAAAAGCATACATTGGTCGGCGGCGTCGCAGGCGTGCTGAACCTTAATGAGCGGCAACGTGATTTATCTAACTTTTTCAGCGCGAGCGACGTCGCAACGCAACAAGAAATTCTAAAAAAATACGCGATTGATTATGTCTACATTGGCAATGCCGAGAGAAGTTTGATTCGAGACAATCGATTTTTGACGCAGTTTCCTCTCGTCTTTGAAAATCGTGGCGCGAAAATTTATCGCGTTTATTGAGATTGAATCATCTGTTCGGCAATGAGTTCCGCCGTTTTTTCAGGCAGTTCGAGCGTGATGAGATGTCCGCACTTCTTGATGATTTCCAATCGTCCGCGCTTGGCAAATTCAAAGAGTTTCTTTGTGTTTTTCCACGACACCACTTGGTCGCCCTTCCCTGCTACAAACAGCATCGGCACATTAAGCGCGGCGACTTGCTTCGGCAAGTTTTCCGTTACTTCGATTTTCGCAAGTTGCTCCGCCGTTTGTTTAATCGCGTTGCTCGAACAAAAGCGCAGGCTGTTCATTCCGACCAAAATGTCTTCCTTCGTTGCGGGGTTTCGCGCGAGCGTAATGCGCGCGTAGGCATAAAGCGCGGGCCACCACGTCAATTTTCGCACGACTTTGTCAAAGAGAAACGGAATCACTTTCGGAATCATCTTCGACATTGTCGGATTGTTCGGGAAGTAACCAAAATTGAAGAAGGTGAGCGATTGAATTTCAGATTCGTTCTTGACGGCGTAATCGAGAACGATGAAGGGACCCAGCGAAAACGCCGCGATGTGATAGCGTTTCAAGCCAAGATGTTCAACGAGCGCGTGAAGGTCTTTTGAAAGCGATTGAAGCGAATAATCATTGCGCGCGTCCTCGTCCGACCAGCCGTGCCCTTTGAGGTCGTAGGCGATGGCGCGAATGTTTTTTTGCGCGAGAAATCCGATGACTTTGTGCCACCACATCCACCAGCAGTCCCATCCGTGAATCAAAATCACCGTTGGCGCGTCGGGCGAAGCGGTTGGATTAGAATCGTAGTAGTGATGAAGGGTGCCATTGAGCGAAACGAAATGCGCTTTCTCCAAAAGCGACTGCTCATACTCGGCATACTTGCGCTCACGCGCTTTCTTGGACTGCAAGCGTTTTTCAACCTCGCTTTCGTAGAGCCGAAATTTTTCCGTCGCAAGTTCAGTCTGCGCTTTTTTGGCGAGTGAGTATTCTTGTTGGAGCATCATGTTCATTTTTCGTTTAAGTTCTGCTTGAAGTTAGAGAACTTCCCTCTCTCTCCCAACGCTTCACAGGCTTCCAACCGTAACTCAAACTTTTTGCCTATTTTTCGAAACGCACATTAAAAACCAATATCAACTATGGCAAAAATTCTTGAAAGCCCTGCAATGAAACTCTTTGAGAAGTGGGGCGTTCCTGTTCCATCTCATCTTGTTATCTCTTCTGCTGAACAACTTTCCACGCTCTCGCAAGTCAATAAGTGGCTTACCGAAAGCACGCTCGTCGTTAAAGCGCACGAAGCCATTGGCGGACGCTTCAAACTTGGACTTGTCAAACTTAACTTGGATTTGAACGGCGCAATTCAAGCGGCAAAAGAAATGCTCGGCAAGCGCGTTCAAGAGATTTCTATTTCGCAAGCGTTGGTGGCTGAAATGCTCGATCACGATGAAGAGTATTACCTCTGCGTTCGCTCGATTCGTGAAGGAGCGGAAATTTTGCTCTCTAAGCACGGCGGCGTTGAAATTGAAGACCATTGGGAAACCGTCAAACGGCTTGTCGTTCCGATTGATAGCACGCCCTCGCACGCGCAGCTAATTGAACTTGCCCATCAAGCCGGGTTTGAGTCGGACCTTGCCGAGCGCGTCGCCAAAATTACCAATCGCGTTTTCTTGTGCTACGATAACGAAGATGCTATCTCGATTGAAATCAATCCATTGGTGATTGCCAAAAAGGCGATGCGCTTTGCCGCGCTCGATGCCGTCGTTGAGTTGGATATGACGGCGAAGTTTCGCCACCCTGATTGGAGTTTTACGCCCGTCTCGGAATTTGGTCGTCCTTTAACGCCTGACGAATTAGCCATTATGGAAATCGATGCGCGCATTAAAGGCTCATTGAAGTTTGTTCAAGCAACGGACGGCGATATTGCCTTGCTGCCTGCAGGCGGCGGCGCGTCGGTGTTTTATGCCGATGCGGTTATCGCTTTGGGGAGGCGCATTGCCAATTATGCCGAGTATTCGGGCGACCCACCAGATTGGGCAGTCGAAGCCCTCACCGAAAAAGTTTGTTCGCTTCCGAATATCAAACATCTGATTATCGGCGGTGCGATTGCCAACTTCACCGATGTGAAAGCCACCTTCAACGGCATTATCAACGGACTGCGCAAAGCCAAAGCACAAGGCAAACTTCAAGGTGTCAAAATTTGGGTGCGGCGCGGCGGACCAAACGAAGAACAAGGCTTAGATGCCATGCGCCAACTGCGCCACGAAGGCTTCGATATTCACGTCTTTGACCGCTATACGCCTTTAACCTCTATCGTTGATAAAGCCATTCAATCTGAAAAAAACTAATTCCAATATGTCTATCATCGCAACAGAGCAAACCAAAGCCGTTATTGTCGGCGCGCGCGCGGGACAAAACGCCGCCAAGCGCATGGCGGAATTTTGCTACATGATGGGACTGCCGCTCAATGTGCTTGCCTTCGTCTATCCGCCTGATGCGGGCAAAACCGTCGAGGTTTTATACGGCAATCAATTTTTGAGCATTCCTGTTTATGCAAGCCTTGCCAACGCTCTCGCCGCGCACCCTACCATCAACACAGCACTCGTTTATGTCGGTGCCGATAAAGTTTTCTCCATAACCAAAGAGGCGTTAGAAACGGACGGAATCTCTTTTGTCTCCATCATTGCCGAAGGCGTTCCTGAAAAAGATGCGAAACGATTGATTAGACTCTCAAAAGAGAAAAACAAATTGGTCAATGGTCCTTCGGCGATTGGCGTGATGTCGGCAGGCGAATGTCGCTTGGGCGTGATTGGGGGCGAATACCGAAACTTGAAACTGTGCAAACTGCATCGCCCTGGTTCGTTTGGCGTGCTCACGAAATCGGGCGGCTTGACGAATGAACTGATGTGGCTTTGCTCGCAATTTGCCGACGGCATTACCACTGCAATTAGCATCGGCGGCGACACCTACCCCTGCACCGATTTCGTTACGTATTTAGACTTGTTCGAAGCTGACCTGCAAACCAAAGCCGTCGTGTTAGTCGGCGAAATGGGCGGCACTTTGGAAGAAGAAGCCGCCGCGTGGTATGGCAAAACGAAACGCCGCATTAAACTTATCGCCAGCGTCAGCGGCTTGTGCCAAGAAGTTCTGCCGAAAGGAATGAAGTTCGGACACGCAGGCGCGAAAGAAGGCAAAGGCGGAATCGGTTCGGCACGACATAAACTCCAAGCCTTTCGCGACGCGGGCGCACTCGTGCCTGAAACCTTCGGCGCACTCGGCAATGCCATTCACGGCGTCTATCAAACCTTGCTTGCAGACGGCACTATCGCAAAAAAGACCGAAACCGCACCACCACGCGATTTACCCTTGCAAATTGAAGAATCGCTCAAACGCGGTCAAGTTGTCGTCGAACCTCTCATTCGCACCACGATTTCCGACGACCGCGGCGAAGAGCCGCTCTACTTAGGCTATGCCGCCACTGAACTCATCGAGAAAGGCTACAGCATTGAGCATCTTATCGGACTCCTCTTCAACAAAGAACTGCCGACCAAAGAACAAGCCGAAGTCATCAAACGCATCATCATTCTTTCCGCCGACCACGGACCTGCCGTCTCGGGCGCATTAGCCACGATTCTTGCCGCATGTGCGGGCATTGCGCTGCCACAAGCCGTTGCCGCTGGGTTAATTATGATTGGACCGCGATTCGGTGGCGCGGTTTCCGACGCGGGCAAATACTTCAAACTCGGCGCAACCTCTTATCGCAACGATGTCCCAAGTTTCCTTGCTTATATGAAATCCAACGTTGGTCCCGTTCCCGGCATTGGGCATCGCGTTAAAAGTTTGCGCAATCCCGATAAGCGCGTCAAATCGCTCGTCTCGTTTGTCAAAAGCCGTCCTTCGCTTCAAACGCCATGTTTAGATTTTGCGCTCGAAGTCGAAAAAGTTACTACGCTCAAAAAGGAGAACTTGATTTTGAATTTAGATGGCGCAATCGGCGCGATTCTCGTCGACCTTGGCTTTCCTGAACACGCGCTCAATGGCTTCTTTGTAATCGCCCGCGCGATTGGATTCATCGGACACTGGATTGACCAAAAAGAACAAAATTCTCGCCTCATTCGCCTTTACGATTATTTGGTCAATTACGCCGTCCGCCCCAAGCGCGACGTTCCAACTTTGAATTAACGCCACACCCACTCCCCCGCGCTTCCTTTACGAAAAGATAATTTCGTAACCGCCGCATTTATCAATACTTTGAAATGAAATCCTTAACAACCAAAACATCGATTCATGAAAAACCGCTCTTCGCTTTTTCTGCTTGCTTTTCTACTCTTTATCCCAACCTTTGCATCGGCGCAACTCTCGCTCACGACGAGCGGCTCAACCGTTACGATTGATTTCGACAATACCCTCGCGGGCGTCAATAACGGCGCGTTTGCAGGCACGGGCTTTCAGCCTACGCCGAGCGCGGGACAACTCAACTCCAACGCTTGGGCAATGACGGGTTTGAGCGACGGCTCGCTTGCCTTCGGCGGGACGCAAAACTCAGGAGATTTTGCAAGAGGAAATACGACTGTCGCCGTTACGACGGGCGGTATTTATTCGCACGATACGCTAAGCCAACGCCGATTGATGATTCAACCCGCTGGCGGCGATTGGGCGCCGGGCACGCTCACGCTTCGCATTCAAAACAACACGGGCAGTCCGCTACGGCAAATCGACATTGCCTACGACCTTTGGGTGCGCAACGACCAAAACCGCGCCAACTCGTTCAACTTCTCATTCTCGACCGACGATGCGACCTACACGCCCGTTCCTTCAATGGATTACACATCTCCCGCGACAGCCGTATCAGGCGCGGTTTTCCAACTCGTCGGCACGTCGCCCAGCCGCCGACTCCGCATCGCAGGGCTTGACATTCCAAACGGCGGCTATTTTTATGCGCGTTGGAGCGGAGCCGACGTGAGCGGCACAGGCTCTCGCGATGAATTTGCGCTCGATAACATCGCCGTAACGGGCTTCACGAGCAATCTCATCGCCGCCGGCGCGTATCGCAACTTGCTCATCGTCGGCGACCCTTCGGGCGACCGACCATCACTTGCAGGCGACATCACGCCTGATAGTTTGGCGATTTTGCCCACAGGTGCATTGGACGGATTGAACAATCAAATTTTGGGAACAGGTTCAATGACCATTCGCGGTCGATTCGTCACGCAACGGCAAGACGGACTTTCAGGCACGGCAAACGCGGCGTTTCCAAGCGCGAGTTTCACGCTCGATTCGCTCTCCACGATTCGCTATGAACGCGCTTCGGGCACGCAAAGCGTAACGGCGCGAACCGATTACGGAAACTTGGAAGTCGCAGGCGGCTCGAGCAAATCGTTCACGACGGGCGCGATTCTCATTCGCGGCACGCTCACGCTCGTTGCGTCGACGCTCGATGTCGGGAACAATTCTCTCACCTTCCGTAGCGGAAATGCGCCAATCGCACGCAACGGCGTTACAGAAACGGGCACGCTCTCGTTTGGAACGGGCGCAAGTTTGAACTTCGGCGACGTAACCTCGCAATTTGGGGCGGCATTCACGATTCCCGATAACTGTTTCACAACCATTCCGTTCATTCAATCGCTTTCCATCAATCGCAACAACGCCATCACGCTCGGCAATCAAAATATCTTTTCTAACACGCTCACACTAACAAGCGGCATTTTCATTGTCTCTGGTGGTGGCTCAACCGCTTCGGGCGCAATCATTGTGTCCACCGATTCGCCGACAGCAATCACGGGCGGCTCCGCCACTTCGCACGTGCGCGGCACGCTTCGGCGAAGATTGCAATCGAGCGTTTCGGTCGATGGCTTTTCTTATTTCTTTCCCATCGCTGATGCGTCGGGCACGTATCGCCCTGCGAAGCTCGTCAATGTGCGCACGGATTCAGGACTTTGCACGATGCAAATCACCGCGTCGGCGACGGGCGCATCAACCTTCGACGCAACCTTGCTTTCGGTGCGCGCGCCGCATTGGCTCATTGAAGAAAACGACTTGCCAAGCGATTTCACGAGCGCGACGCTTGAACTTACGGGCACGTCGCTCATCAACGGCGAGAACCTTATCGGCGCAACCGGCGACGCACCGAGCGATACTGTTTCAGGCACATATAGTTCTATCGGAGGCACGGTTTCAGGTAGCACGATTACCTCCAACCCACAAGCACTGACGCTTAAACCGACTTCGCGTGCACGCTATGTTGCAATCGGCGCATTCACAGCAGAGCCAACCACGCAAGCGAGCGGTATTTCGTTTAGTTCAGTTACCGCAAGTTCTTTCACCATCAATTGGACGAGCGGCAATGGCGCGAATCGCCTCGTCGTGATGCGGCAAGGCGCGCCCGTTTCCTTCACGCCTGTTGATGGCGCAAATTATTCGGGCATCAACAGCGTGTTTAGCTTGGCGAGCAATCAAGATACCGACAACAATCGCATCGTGTTTGCGGGAACGGGGTCGAGCGTCAATGTAACGGGGCTTTCGGGCAACACGACTTACCACGTGGCGATTTACGAGTTCAACGGAACGCTCACGAACAACGCGGCGAATTTTCTGACGACCTCGCCGCCCACCGCAAGCCAAACCACCGTTCCGAATCAGCCAACGGTCAATGTCAATACGCTAACCTTCTCCAATTTTCAGACGAATCAGTTAACGCTTTCGTGGAATGTGCCGACGGGCGATGTCGGCGCGAATCGCGTGGTTGTGGTCAGAGCAGGCAGTGCGCCTGTTGCACCATCGGATTTCAAAGGCTACACAGCGAATAGCGTTTTTGGCTCAGGCGATACGACGGGCGCAGGCACGGGCTTCGTCGTCTATAACGGCAACTCGCCGAACACGGTAACCGTTACGGGACTTTCACCCGAAACGCAATACTTCTTCGGCATCTTCGAATACAACGGTTCAGGCTCTACGGCGAACTACAATCCATCGGGCGCAAACGCAAACCGTTGGACGCTCAAAAACGAACCGACGCCCGGCGTTTCTACTTTGGTTATTTCATCCATCACCAAAACCTCAATGAAGTTGGATTGGTCGGGAACTTCGCACGATAGCGTGATTATTTTCCGTCGCCCCGTGAGCAACGCCACGTTTGAACCTGCCGATGGCAGAGCCTACAACGTTGGCGAATTAGACCCGACGGGTTGGCGCGTTGTCGCAAAACTCGTTGGCACGACCACGACGCTGACCGTTACGGGGCTTTCTTCGGGCACGACGCACTACTTCCGCGTTTATGCGTTCAATCAAAACGTCGGGAGCGCGCAAACCGCCAACTACCGCACCGCGTCGGGCGTTGCCGAAAACAACGCCTCAACTTTGAGCGGAACGACATATCAATGGAACAATGCGTCGGGCGGCGCTTGGACGACTGGTTCAAATTGGACGCCCAGCGGTCCGCCTTCTGACGGGGACAAAGCGTTATTCAACAACGACGCGGCGTTTACGGTCTCAAGCGTTCCAACCACGTCTATCGGCGCGATTGAAGTCGCGGGCAATACCTCCGTTACGTTCACCGCTGGGGCGGCACAAACGGTTTCGCTCACGGGATTCGGTTCGGGGAGCGGCAACGCGCTGAATGTAGGCGCGGATAGTTTGATTATCGGCGGCACAAACGCGATTACGCTCTCGATTCAAAGCGGCAATACGGGGCGCGTTTCTGGCGCGATTCGCGTAGGCTTTAATGGAAGTCGCATCACCAGTTCCGATTCGGCGGGCATCGTGGTTGAAAGCGGCGGCATCGTCATCGCGTCAGGCGCGGCTGGCGGACTGTTCGGAACATCAGGCACGGCTTCGTCAGTCGTCTTCGACAACGGCGCGACCTACATTCACAATTCAAGCGGCGGCAATCCATTCCAAACGTCTGGCGGCATCGCACGTTTCCTTTCAAACAGCAATTACATTCAGCAAACCACTGGGGGCTTTTCGGCAAACGGCAGAACTTTCGGCAACTTAGAGTTCAGTAATACAGGCACACTTAATGCAACAGGAGCGACTCTGATGACCATTGCAGGCTCGCTCACTAAAAACAACACAGGCACTGTTGGTTTGAACCTAACAGGAGGCGTGAACATCGGCGGAAACCTTTCGGCAAACGCGGGGACGCTGACTTTCTCGCCCGCTTCGGCTTCTACGGTTACGTTCAACGGCAGTTCGCTTCAACAAATCACGGCAGGCGCAGGCACGCTGACTTTCGGCGCAAACGCAAATCTCGCGCTCAACAATCCGAGCGGCTTGCAATTAGGACGCCCCATCACGTTGCAAGCCAATCTTGCGCTCACCAACGGCATTTTGGACGCAAACGCGCACGCGCTCACGCTCTCCACGACGGCGACGGTTTCGGGCGGCAACGACAACAGTTACGTGATTGGAACGATTGCTCGCGAGTTTAATGACACGCTCAAGAGCCGCCTTTATCCTTTCGGCAGTTTCGGACGCTATCGCCCGATTTCCATTCGCGGCAACACCAGTTCCGGCACGGCAACGATGAGCGGCAGACTATTTGACATCGACGCGAATACGCGCGGAAGCATCGCCGACCCGCCGAACCGCGTTTCAACCGTCCGCCATTACGGTTTTCAAGTTACGGGCGCTTCAATCAACATTGACCAAGTCCCTGTGCTTCGCGCCAATGTCGATGATGGCGTTGGCTCGTTTCTCTCGAACACGTCGCTTCGCATTGCGACGGCGCGCAACGGGACGGGTTGGACGCTTCGCAACCTCTCGTCTCCGCCAAACACGACCGCGCTTCCTCTTGATTTGAGTAGCGAAACGGGTTTAGCGTTCACGGCTTTCGTCGCGCCCGATTCGGCGCTCTTCGCGTTGGGTTCATCTTCCAACACGGACAATCCGCTTCCCGTCGAGTTGCTCTTTTACGCGGGCGAATCGACGAGCGAAGGCGCAGTCTTGAAATGGGCGACGGCTTCGGAAATCGATAATCTTGGCTTCACGATTCTGAAAGATGGCGAAGTCATCGCGTCGTTTGCCAATGAGCCGTCGCTACGCGGACGCGGCACGACGACCGAAGAAACGCGCTATCGTTTCGTGGATTCAAAGGTCAAGGTTGGCGAGGTTCATCAATACGCTTTGCGCCAAACCGATTTGAACGGCACGGTTCACGAGTTGGGAACGCTGACGCTCGTCATCACGACTGCCGTCGCGCCCCGCGAATACAGCCTCTCGCAGAACTATCCCAATCCGTTCAATCCGACGACGGTCATCGCGTATTCGCTCAAAGAAGCAGGCGAAGTGAAATTGGAACTCTTTGACGTGCTGGGCAGAAAAGTTGGAACGCTTGTCAATGCGCGTCAAGACGCGGGAACGTATCAAGTGTCGGTGGCGGCATCGCGATACGGGTTGGCTTCGGGATTGTATTTCTATCGTTTGCAGTCGGGCGGCTTTGTCGCCACGAAAAAGATGTTGCTCGTCAAGTAAGTTTTTTAAATAATTGTGCTTGATGTCTTTTTTTAGCGGGCGAGTCGCGTAACTTTGCGGCGAGCATTTCGCTCACAATTCAACATCAACACTAAATCAGCATGAAAAAGAATCTTGCGCTTTTCGCTTCCGCGCTGTTTGTAGCGGCTACGCTCAGTGCCTGCTCAATGACGATGCCCGTCGCCGTCTCCAGCAATCCCGTTGGACCGAAAGTCGGCAAAGCCACAGGCAACACCTTTTTGGGTATTCTCGCCTTTGGCGTTGATATCAGCATTCAAAAAGCGGCGAAGAACGGAGGCATCACCAAAATCTCGACGGTTGACATTCAGCGCGACGACATTTTGGGCTTGTATCAAACCTACACCGTCATCGTTACGGGCGAATAACTCGCATATCGTTTTTTCAAAGGGAGTCGCATAAAGAACGATTCCCTTTTTCTTTGTTGCTCACGATGAAATACACACTCATACTGATTCGCCTGCTTCTTTTCTCCTACTGCTTTACCGCTTGCAAGACACCATCGCTGATTGAATCTTTCTCGACGCAGTTCGGCTTGATGTACTTTGTCAAGAGCGTTGAATTTAGCGGCGAAGATGGTTCAGTTGAATTTGATTTCACTTATCGCGAAAATGATACGATGCAAGTTACTTGTAACTTCACCATACAATCCAAGTCAAACGAGATTTACGCGATTCAACGCGCCTCATTCCAAAGCAATAACGCCACCGTCTCCCTCGATTCGCTCAAATTGATGTTTGCCACGCGCAGCGCAAATACGGCTCGATACACTTCGCTCATGACGAAAGATGCCTTTCGCACCCTCTTTACAGGCAAATCCGCAACTTTTACGGTTCAAGGGAACAAGCAACCCTTGCGCTACAACGGCGGGAAGTCGTTTGAAGAAAACGCCAAAGCCGTGAGGCTTGATGTGTTGAACCTTCCGTGAAAAGCGGTATCTTCGGCGCAAATCAATGCGTCAGAAATGTCATATCCAACGACTGAACTTACGGCATTCAAACAGGTTGTCGAGCTGCTTCAAAGTCAGGCGAGCGCGATAGAGGAATGCGCATCTCGTCTCAATCCTGCCGATGTGGAGCGCGCCGTTTCGTTGATTTGCTCGGCGAAAGGGAAGGTTGTCGCGCTTGGGGTTGGCAAGTCGGGCATTATCGCGCAGAAAATCGCCGCCACGATGACGAGCACGGGGACAGAAGCCGTCGCCATTCACCCGACCGACGCGATGCACGGCGACTTGGGCTATGTCTCGTCAAACGATGTCGCGCTTGCCATCAGCAACAGCGGCGAGACAGATGAACTGCTCGCGCTTCTGCCGCACCTCGCGCATCGCCAAGTTCCCATCATCGCGATTGTCGGCAATCTAAAATCCACGCTTGCGCGCAAAGCCGATGCCCTTCTCAATGCCACGATTCAGAAAGAAGCGGGACACCTAAACCTCGCGCCCACGACCAGCACGAGCGTCGCGCTTGCGCTCGGCGATGCGCTCGCAATGGCGGTGATGCGCGCCAAAGGCATCAACGCCGAAGACTTCGCGTTCAATCACCCCGCAGGACGATTGGGCAAACGCCTCACGCTTCGCGTCACAGACTTGATGCACAGCGGCATCGACAATCCTACCGTCTCGCCCGCATCGTCGTGGATTGAAGTCGTGAGCGTTCTTTCAGAGAAAAGTTTGGGCGCGGTTAATGTTGTCGATAGCGACGGAAACTTGCTCGGCATTATCACCGATGGTGATGTGCGGCGCATCGTTCAGCGCGTTAAGGCGACTGAACTCGAGCACCTGACTGCCGAAGCCATGATGACGAAAAACCCAATCACCATTTCAGCCGAGCGTCTTGCAATTGAAGCCTTAGATGTGATGGAAAACCGTCCGTCGCAAATTTCCGTCTTGCCTGTGGTTGATGGCAAGAAAAGCGTAGGATTGATTCGCATTCACGATATTGTGCGGCGCGGTTTGTAACCCCCAAGTGAGTTTCAAATGTACACTGACAAACTTGTTTATCTGCTTTTGCAACTTGTGCCACAAGGTTTTTTCACGCTCATTGGCAGAGACCCGAACGATGCCTTGCGCTATGAGTTCAAATCCGTTGAACTCAAAGAAACTGCCTTCCGCATTGACGGCGTCTTCATGCCGAAAAACAATGACGACGAGGCTTACTTCGTAGAAGCGCAATTTCAATTAGATGAACATTTTTACGCCCGATTCTTCGCCGAGATTTTTCTTTATCTCAAACAGTATCGTGTCAAGAAGTGGCGCGCGGTGGTGATTTATCCGTCGCGTAGCATTGAGCCCAAGCAGATTGAGGCTTACGATGAGTTGCTTGAATCCAAGCGTGTGGTGCGCGTATATTTGGACGAACTGCCTGAATCAGAAGAGACGGCGGTAGAGTTGTTCAAACTCTTGATTGCGTCAGAAGAAGTGATGGGCATGCGGGCGCGAAAGATAGCGCAGAAAGCGAGCGTGGTTGAGTTGGATTTGATTGAACAGATTTTGAGTTACAAGTTTAGAACTTTAACACGAGAGGAGATACGCAAAATGTTGAAGATTCAAGAAGAACTTGGTTTGAAGGAGACCGCCTTTTACAAGGAAGCCTTTGAAGAAGGCAAAGCCGAGGGACTTTTGAAAGGCAAACAAGAAGGTAAGTTAGAAGGCAAACAAGAAGGCGAGCGTGCCGCAAAACTTGCAATGGTCTCGCTGTTGCGCGAATTAGGATTGAACGATGAACTCATTGCCCCAAAACTGCAACTTCCGCTCTCCGACGTGAAAAGCGTGCCGAAGTCATAAACACAAAGAGCCTGTTTTTAACAGGCTCTTTTAGCGTTCAGAACAGTGGCTACTTTTCTTCTACGGTCTCGTCCGTTTCCTTTTCGGATTCGGTTACATCGGAGAAAACAAGGCTATCGGTTTTCTTGCTGTATTTGATTTTGATGGACGAGCCTTCCTTGAACTTGCCTTTGAGAATTTCTTCTGCCATTGGGTCTTCGACATACTTTTGCAGAGCGCGACGAAGCGGGCGCGCGCCGAATTGTTGGTCGTAGCCTTTGTTCGCCAAAAACTCTTTTGCGGATTTGGTAATCTCAATCGTGATGCCCATTTCGCGAATGCGCTTGAAGAGTTTTTCGGCGGAGATGTCGATGATGCGGAAGATGTGTTCTTTTTCAAGTTGATGAAAGACGATGACATCGTCGATGCGGTTCAAAAATTCGGGATTGAACACGCGCTTCAAAGCGTCTTCGACGGTGGATTTCATATTCTCGTATTTGCCCTTTTCGGACGGTTGCGAGAAGCCCATTCCCATTCCCATATTTTTGATGTCGCGCGCGCCGATGTTGGATGTCATAATGATGATGGTGTTTCGGAAATCCACGCGGCGACCAAGCCCGTCGGTGAGAATGCCGTCGTCCAAGACTTGAAGCAAGATGTTGAAGACGTCGGGGTGCGCTTTTTCGATTTCATCGAGCAAGACGACGGAATACGGCTTGCGGCGCACTTTCTCCGTGAGCTGTCCGCCTTCTTCGTAACCGACATAGCCGGGCGGCGCGCCCACCAAACGCGAGACGGTGAATTTTTCCATATACTCGCTCATATCAATGCGCACCAATGCGTCTTCGGTGTCAAAGAGGTAGCGCGTGAGCGCTTTGGCGAGTTCGGTTTTGCCTACGCCCGTCGGACCGAGAAAGATGAACGAGCCAATCGGACGGTTCGGGTCTTTAAGCCCCGCGCGCGTGCGCTGAATGGACTTGGCGATGCGCTCAATGGCTTCATCTTGTCCAATCACCTGACCTTTGAGCACGTCGTGCAGTTTCAAGAGTTTTTCCGATTCGGATTGCGCGACTTTGACAACGGGAATGCCCGTCATCATCGCGACGACGGAAGCGACGTTTTCTTCATTGACGTCGAAGATTTTCTCGGCGGTTGATTTTTCCCACTCTTGTTTAGCGCGTTCTAATGAATCAATCAATCGTTTTTCTTGGTCGCGCAGTCGTGCGGCTTCTTCAAAGTTTTGAGACTTGACGACTTGATTTTTCAGCCCTTTGATATCCTCGATTTTCTGTTCGAGTTCAAGGATTTCTTTCGGCACGTGAATGTTAGAGAGGTGAACGCGCGCGCCGGCTTCGTCCATTACGTCAATGGCTTTGTCGGGCAAGTGTCTATCGGTGATGTATCGGTCGGAGAGTTTAACGGCGGCTTCGATTGATTCTTTGCTATAACGCACGTTGTGGTGAGATTCATATTTCTCTTTGATGTTGTTGAGAATCGCGATGGTGTCTTCGACCGTCGTGGGTTCGACCATAATTTTTTGGAATCGTCGGTCGAGTGCGCCGTCTTTTTCGATGTATTGTCGATACTCGTCGAGCGTGGTTGCGCCGATGCATTGAAGTTCGCCGCGTGCGAGTGCGGGCTTGAAGATGTTGGACGCATCGAGCGAGCCTGACGCGCCGCCCGCGCCGACAATCGTGTGCAGCTCGTCGATAAAGAGAATGACGTCTTTTGATTTTTCGAGTTCGTTCATGACGGCTTTCATGCGTTCTTCGAACTGCCCGCGATACTTCGTTCCTGCCACGAGAGCGGCAAGGTCGAGGGCAACGACGCGCTTATCGTAGAGCACGCGCGAAACTTTGCGCTGAACAATGCGGAGCGCGAGTCCTTCTGCAATCGCCGTTTTGCCGACACCCGGCTCTCCGATGAGCACAGGATTATTTTTCTTTCTGCGCGACAGGACTTGCGCCACGCGCTCGATTTCTTTTTCGCGCCCGATAATGGGGTCGAGCTTATCCTCGAGCGCCAATTTGGTGAGGTCTCGACCAAAATTGTCGAGCACCGGCGTTTTTGTCTTTTCCATCTTTCGTCCCTCGTATTGTTGTTGATATTGTCCGCTTCCGCCTTGCGACGAACTTGCGGCGGCGGTTACGGGGCTTCCCGTTTTGCCGCTCATAATGTTGTCCAGTTCTTCGCGAACCGTTTCATAACGCACTCCGAACTGCGACATAATTTGCGCGGCAATGTTTTCTTCGTCTTTCATCAGCGAGAGAAGCAAATGCTCCGTGCCGATGATGTCGGATTTGCAGATTTTCGCTTCCAAATACGTAATCTTCAACACCTTTTCGGCTTGCTTCGTCAAAGGCACATTGCCCAACGTGAGCGTTCCGCCTGTTGAGCGCACTGTGTCTTCGACCGCGCGTTTGAGTTTGTAGAGGTCGCACCCCAAATTTTTCAAAATGCGAACCGCAATACCTTCGCCTTCTCTGATAATGCCCAAGAGCAAATGTTCTGTGCCGATGTAATCGTGTCCAAGCCGCAGGGCTTCTTCACGGCTGTATCGTATCACATCTTGAACTCTGTTGGAAAAATTTCCTTCCATATTCGTGTGGTCGTGTTGTTCTAAATCGGAATTTGAAATTTCGGCGATAACGATGCGTGCTTTTCAGAAATCTGTTCTCAAAATTTCACAGCACAGAAC
This sequence comes from Candidatus Thermochlorobacteriaceae bacterium, assembly GCA_029263855.1. Classification (GTDB taxonomy): domain Bacteria; phylum Bacteroidota; class Chlorobiia; order Chlorobiales; family Thermochlorobacteraceae; genus JANWWM01. The sequence continues at coordinate 28,197 of JAJUFC010000017.1, forward strand.
TTCTTCGCTTTATCTCAATGTATTGAAATTGTTCATATTTGATAATAGCAGTATTTAATCGCTTTTGCAAAGGCATCACTGCTATCTCTTTGAATTAGGCTTTCGGCATCACAATCCACAAAATCACATAGACGATGATTCCGGGGAACGCCGCGCTGAAAATTGAAACGAGAACATATAACACGCGCACGAGCGTTGGGTCCCAGCCAAGCCACTCGGGATTCCGCCGCATACGCCGCCGAGAATCGCGTTGCGAGAACGTCTAAGATGAGCCATTCGAGTATTGAATGTTGATGTTGAGATGATTTAGTTTTTCTTTTAGCCGCACGACGTATTGGGTTTCATGCTCCAAGAGTCCGCCAGTTAGGCAGAGCGGCAAGTCGCACCCAATGCGCTGACGAAGCGTTTGAATATACCGCACAACAAGCACTGTTTGATGCTCGATGATTTCATTTGCAATCGTTGAGCCTTTTTTCGCACACTCAAATACAGCGGGCGCAAGGTGTTGCAGTTCAAACTGCTCTCGATAAATTTTCCGAACGGCATCTTCTTTTGTTCGAAAAAACTTTTTCATCGCTGTTTCAAAAATTGTGTCGCTCGAGAATCCGTCAAGCAACTCGAGGTAATTTCGCACGGCTTCTTGTCCAATCGCGTAGCCGCTTCCGACATCGCCAATCGCTCTGCCATATCCGCCGATTTTAATTTTTTTAAGCCCTGCTTTCGCCACAAAAATTGAACCTGTTCCGAGAATTGCCATCATACCGTCGCCATTGTGAAAATGAAGGTCAAAGGCTAAATCAACATCGCTCATCACACTTGCCTTTTTTCCAACAAGAGATTTTACAAGATGTGATTTATCCTTTTTTGAAATCAATCCTGCCAATCCAATTTTTACCCTTTCGGCAGGAAAGCGTTGAACTGCGCTTGAAATTGTGCGGAGAATTTTTTCGCGCTCGCCCGTTTGCATATTGAAATTGCCTTTGTATTTGGCTTTAAGTTTCAATCCTGATTCAGTTTGCACAAACGCTTTGAGCGAAGAGCCGCCGCCGTCTAAAATCAAAACTTTACTTTTCTTGTTGGACTTCACGACTTCATAAATTCTTTAAATCGTTCACAGGCAACGAGCGTGCTTGTTCCGTTGAGCACTTTCGGCACTTCTTCCAAAAGTTCAGGCATGTCGGGAAGATTGTCGCGAAGCGCGTTGAGCAGACGCACCGCCTTGATGTTCGGATTTGGTTTCAAGTGCGATTCGGCGGGCAGGTTCGGCGCGGCAAGACATTTGGGAATCGCCTCGTAGAGTTCGGGAAATTCAATCGTGTTATTGACGATTGCGCCCAAGAGTTTTTCCAAACGCGAGAGCCGCGTCAGTTCCTTATCATTTGCAGTCAGTTCATCGAGTTTATCGTAGGCTTCGCGATGATGTTCATATAAGTATGCTTTGGCTTCTCGCAAATTTGAAACAAACTTTGGCACATCGTTCTCATCGAGCGGCTCGAACGTGAAGGCGTAATCATCATAAATAATCAAGTTGCCGAATTGGAGTGTTACCGTCTTAATCGCTTTTTTTCCGCAGTCTTTTTCTTTGAGCAGTCCGGGAAAGGCTTTGGCGAATCGGACTTTTTCTTCGGAGGCTCTCCACTTTTGTTCGGCGTAAGTCATTATTTTGCGATGGATTGTTTTGCAATGTTTAGCAGGCGACGGCTGTTTTTTAGTGTATTGTTTAAGTGTAACACATCAAATTATGAAAACGATTCTCATTAACCTTGTGCTACTTGCGATGAGCGCGTCGGCGTTTGCACAAAAAGTTTTAGTTCCAATGGATAAATCGCAGAGCGACCACCTGAAAGCCTACGGCGTGGCGTATTGGTGCTTAGAGCGCGCGATGTCGGTCGAGTGGCTTCTCAACTATCGTGGCGGCTCGTTTATGATGGACGCGCTTCCCGCGCTCAAAGACGAACTGACCGTGCGCGGCGTGACTTACGAAGAAATTTCAAACGGCAAAGCCGAGCAAATTCTCTCGCAAATTCGTAGCGAAGAATCCAATATGGACGCGATGCGATTGGAGAAAGCCCCGAAAATCGTCGTCTACGTGCCGCCCACCAACCTCCCTTGGGACGATGCCGTTACGCTTGTCCTCTCTTACGCCGAAATTCCTTACGACAAACTTTGGGACGAGGAAGTGCTCAAAGGCAAACTCAAAGATTACGATTGGCTTCACGTTCACCACGAAGATTTCACAGGGCAGTATGGAAAGTTTTTCGCGCAGTTCCGAAACGCGCCTTGGTATATCAAGCAAGTGCGCGACGCGGAGCAACTTGCCCGAAAATTGGGCTACGCCAAAGTGAGCGAACAAAAAAAAGCCGTTGCCCGAAAAATTCGCGACTTCGTGGGCGAGGGCGGATTTATGTTCGCGATGTGCTCCGCGCCCGATAGTTACGACATCGCGCTCGCCGCCGAAGGCATTGATATTGTGCCCAAAGAACTTGACGGCGACGGCACTACGCCCGACGCGCAAGCAAAACTCGACTTCTCCAAAACCTTCGCCTTCGAAAACTTCACCGTCAATTTCAATCCCTACGAGTATTCGAAATCCAACATCGACATCAACCCCATGATGACGGGCAGCTCGTCGGGTCAGGAAAACGATTACTTCACGCTCTTTGAGTTCAGCGCGAAATACGACCCCGTGCCATCGATGCTCACGCAAAATCACACGTCCATCGTCAAAGGGTTTTATGGACAAACCACCTCGTTCCGCAAAAGCCTCATCAAGCCAAGCGTTGTGATTATGGGCGAGAAGAAAAACAGCGAAGAAGTGCGATACCTGCACGGCAATTACGGACGCGGTCAATTTTGCTTTTATGGCGGACACGACCCCGAAGATTATCAACATCACGTCGGCGACCCGCCTACCGACCTTAAACTTCATAAAAACTCCTCTGGCTATCGTTTGATTCTGAACAATGTGCTCTTCCCCGCTGCGCAAAAGAAAAAGCAAAAAACATAGTTGCTATGATGCCCATTCCAATCAACATTCTCACAGGCTTTCTTGGTAGCGGCAAAACCTTGCTTCTCAAAGATTTGCTCAAAGAAATGAGCGGCAAAAAGAAAATCGCCGTGCTGATGAACGAAATCGGCGAAATTTCTATCGATGCCAAATTGCTTGAAGGCTTTTCAACCAAAGTCTTTGAACTGAACGATGGCTGTATCTGCTGTTCGGTTAATGAAGATTTTGTAACGGTTTTAGATGAGGTTGCCACGAAAGCCTCGCCTGACCTTATCGTCATTGAGACGACAGGCGTTGCCAATCCGATGAACATCATTTATTCCATCATCAATCCGATTTTCGTTATCGATGCCGTTATCACCACGATTGACGCGAAAAATTTTTTGAAGATGAAAGATGAACTTGATGTCGCCGAAGAGCAGCTCGATGCCGCCGACGTGATTGTGATTACCAAAGACGACATTGCTACAACAAGTGAACTTACTCGCGTTGAAGATTATGTTCGCGCGCATCGCCCAAATGCGATGGTCTTTTTCCGCCACGCGATCGATTTATCGCTTCTTTTCGGCGTAGCGTATCCGCGCACGCTTAATTTAGATTTAGCACCATTTCATTCAGCCGATAGCGGCGGGAATGAACATCATCATCATTTTGAGCATGAAGGTGTCGAGGTGCTCCGCTTCACAAGCAATGATGTTTTCGAACTCACGCTACTTCAATCGGCATTGGAATCGCTTCCGAAAAGTGTATGGCGGCTCAAAGGCGTTATCCACCTCGAGGGGCAGGCAAACGCCCTGATTTTGAACTTTGCTTACGGGCGATATACGCTCGAAGATTACAGCAGCAAGAGCGATTATCGTTGCGATTTAATTTTCATTGGCAAACAGATTCGCTCGATTCAAAACGAACTCGTGGCGCATCTCAAAACAGCAAACACCTTTTCGGAAGATTCTTAAACCATTCCCAAATCAAGTGTCTAAAAAACTCTTCGTGTTGGCGGGCGAAGCGTCGGGCGATTTACACGGCGCGGGCGTTTTGCAGTCGCTCAAACAACTTGAACCGTCGCTTGATGTATTCGGCATTGGGGGCAAGCATATTCAGGCGGTCGGAGCGCGTCTGCTTTATTCGGTCGAGCAAATCAACTTCATGGGCTTTGTTGAAATCGCTAAGCATTATCGCTTTCTGCGGCGCGTGTTGGAGACGGTCAAGTCGGCGATTCGTCGCGAGAAGCCCGATGTCGCGCTCTTGATTGATTATCCCGGAATGAATTTGATTCTCGCTGAATTTTTGAAAGCGCAAGGCGTGCCCGTCGTTTATTATGTCGCTCCGCAAGTTTGGGCGTGGAAAGAAGGGCGCGTGAAAAAAATGCGCGAAACCATTGATAAACTTTGCGTCGTCTTTGAGTTCGAGGTTGACTATTTCAAACGGCATGGAATCGTGGCGAAATTCGTCGGACATCCGATTTTGGAAGAACTCGCCGACCTTTCGCTTGCGCCCAAATCGCGCTTTCTCAATCAGCATCATTTGCCTGTAACGCAACGCTTTTTAGGATTGCTTCCGGGCAGTCGCAAGCAAGAGATTGAGCGCATTTTTCCTGAAATGCTTTCGGCAAGCGAAGTTTTAGCGCAACGCTACGAGTTAAAATTCTTGTTAGGCATTGCACCGACGATTCCCGAACATTTTTACGACAAGTTCCTTTCTCGCACTTCCATTAAGCCGATTCGCGTCAGTTCTTACGAGACGATGCAGTATAGCGACCTTGCCTTTGTAACCAGCGGCACTGCCACGCTCGAAAGCCTTTGCTTTGGGTTGCCGATGATTGTTTGTTACAAAACTTCCCCGCTCAACTATTTGATTGGCAAGCGGCTTGTGAAGATTCAAAAAATTGCCTTAGCCAACATCATTGCCGAAGGGCTTTACGGAACGGCGAAATTAGTCCCCGAACTTTTGCAAAGTGATTTGAACGCCGTGAACCTTGTTAAATATGCGGCGATGTTTTTAGAAGATGTTGCTTATCGGAATGAAGTTTCAGAGAAATTGAGACGGGCGAAAGAGAAATTGGGACGGCTCAATCCGTCAGAAGAAGTGGCGCGGGAAATTGCGGATTGCCTTTCGTGAAGGTTAATCTTTGGGCGGCATCAGTTTGAAGCCCGATATTGCGCCCGACCGACGCGGCAGTGTAACGGGTTTTCCGTTGAGCCACAATTCCGCCGTTTCTAATTTTCCGACGGTAAGCGTGAAGAGACTATCGGCGTTGAACTTTGCAACTGCCGACGGCGTCAGCAACATTTCTTTTGCATTGCTTTTATCGCTGGCGACGCTAATCCAACACGTGTCCGTTTTTGAGCGCACGATGAGCGTGTGCTTCTTGTCGGATTTCGCCGAAGTTTCCGCGTTTTCAATCACGGGCTTACGTTGAATTTCTACCGTTGCCGACGCATTTTCGTTCATCTCGCTCTCCCCGACTTCCACAGATGAATCAAGCGTTTTCGTTATGACTTGTTGCTCTGAAACGGAACGGGCTTGGTCTTGAGAAATTCTTTCCGTTTGTTTGACGAGATACCACACAACGAGGAGCGTTGCAATCAATGCGCCTACTAAACTTGCATAGATAAGCCGCTTTTTGTGACTTTGTTCGGGCTGAGGAATTTCCAAATCAATCGGCATTGAAGGAGACGCAACACTATAAGATGCAACGCTCACAGGTTCAGGTGTTGCTGGCTGGTGAATTGGCTTTTTTTCTTCGACTTTTTCTTCTTTGGTGATTTCACTTGTTGGCGTTTCTGTTTGCTCTTCAAAGTCGGATTGATTGAGTTTCACGCCGACGGTTTCAGCGTATTTGTGAAGCATCGCCTTGATGTAAGGCATGGGTTGAAACGATGTGTCTCCGCTTTCAATGCGGGCAAGGATTTCGAGGCGGATGTTCGTTTTGTAGCTGATGTCTTGGAGGGTGATATTTTTCTCTTCGCGCGCACGCACGAGGCGTTCAATGAGCTTTTCCATGTTTCGCTGGCTTTGTTTGGAACAACATTGATACGCGGAATGTAACACAAATTTTCAAAAAATGTTCCAACATTCACCTTAATTTTGAGCAGTGCTAAAAGAGGTAGTTCGAAATCCACACGACATTGGCAAAAACGCCTGCCGCTGTTACTTCCGCGCCTGCACCCGCACCTTTGACCACAAGCGGACGCTCACGATACCGCTCCGTCGTATAGGCGATGATGTTATCGCTTCCCGATAAATTGTAGAACGGATGTTCGGCATTCACTTCCATCAACTTTACGGACGCGATTCCGTTTTCAAGCAACGCAATAAAGCGAAGCGCGGCATTATTTTTTTCGGCGTGTCGCTTTCGCTCCTCAAACATTGGATTGGCTTTTTCAAGCTCGACGAAAAAATCATCAACGGTTTCTGCCTTCATGCATGCTTCGGGCAAGAAGTTTTCGAGTTGCACGTCCGAGAGTTCGAGGCTCAATCCGACTTCGCGAGCGAGGATTAAAATTTTTCGTGCGACGTCAAGTCCGCTCAAATCGTCTCGCGGGTCGGGTTCGGTGTAGCCTTTTTCTTTGGCTTCGCGCACGACGTCGCTGAATCGGCGCTCGCCTTTGAAGTTGTTGAAGATGTAGCTCACAGAGCCAGAAAGCACGGCTTCAATTTTGAGAATTTTGTCGCCGCTCGAAAGCAAATCGTTCAGCGTGTTGATGACGGGCAAGCCCGCGCCGACGTTGGTTTCATACAGATATTTGACATCATGCTGAACAGCGGCAAGTTTGAGTTTTTTGTAATCTTCATACTTGCCCGAATTGGCGCGCTTATTGGGCGTTACGACCGAAACACTTGACGATAAAATTTCTTCGTAATACCCCACGATTTCATCTGCCGCCGTGCAATCAATGAACACGCTTCCTGAAAGATTAAGAGCTTTCATGCGACGGACGAACCCGTTCATCTCTTTCCGCTCACCTTGTTCTTCGAGCGCGTCTTTCCAATTCTTCAAATCAATACCGTTTGAATTAAACAGCATTTTTTTGCTTCGCGCCAGCGCGACGACTTTGATTTCGAGCGACTGCTGTTCGCGCAAGACTTTGGCGTGTTCGTCAAGTTGTTTGAGAAATGTGCCGCCAATCAAGCCCGTGCCGACCAAGAAGAGATGCAGGGTCTTTCGCTTCGAGAGAAAAAAGACTTCGTGCAAAGCGTTCAAGGCTTTTTCTTCGTCGCTTCGTTCAATCACGACGGAGATGTTGATTTCCGATGAGCCTTGCGCAATCGCAACCACATTGATGCCATTCTTACCGAGCGTTTGAAAAAACCAACCCGCCACGCCCGTGCGATGCTTCATGTTTTCACCGACGACGGCAACGATGGAAAGATTTTTCTCGATATCAATCGGATAGATTTTTCCCGCATCAATTTCCAAGAAAAATTCTTTCTCGACGGCGGCTTTTGCGCGCTCTGAATCTTTGAGCGAAACCGCAAAGCAAATGCTGTGCTCCGACGAGGCTTGCGAGATGAAAATGATATTGATGTTTTCGTTTGCAAGCGCCGAGAAAACACGCTTCGCCGTGCCGATGGAGCGCACTAATCCGCTTCCTTCCACGCGGAGCAACGCCACATCGTCGAGCGACGAAATGCCGCACACGGAAACTTTTCGATTCGGCGCATTTGCCGTAATGAGCGTGCCTTCGAAGTCGGGATTGAACGTGTTGAGAATTCGAATCGGAATGTTTTGAAGCATCGCGGGCTGAACGGTGGGCGGGTAAAGCACCTTCGCGCCAGAGTTCGACATCTCCAATGCTTCCTTGTAACTCATTTGCGGAATCGGAAATGCGTCTTTGACTTTGCGCGGGTCGGCGGTCATAAAGCCGTCGACGTCGGTCCAGATTTGAATTTCAGTCGCGTTCAGCGCCGCGCCGAAAATCGCCGCCGTGTAGTCAGAGCCGCCGCGCCCGAGCGTCGTCGTCTCGCCTTTCATCGTCGAGCCAATGAAGCCCGTAATGATTTGCAACGCGCTTCGATTGAGAAAATAGGTGCGAATGTTATGATAGGTCTCGTCTTGCAAAACGCCTGCCACGCCAAACCGATTGTCGGTTTTGACGAGGTCGCGCGCGTCGCAGTATTCCGCGTCAACGCCTTTGGCTTTGAAGGCTTCGGCGATGATGAACGCCGAGAGCCGCTCGCCGAAACTCATCATAAAATCTAGTGTGCGCTCGGTGTATTCTCCAACAAGATAAGTTCCGTGCAAAATGTCCTCGAGTTCGTTGAGCATCATTTTCACGTTTGCTAATGCAGAGGCTTGCGACTTGATAGGCACGAGCGCATGCACGGCAGTAAGATGTCGCTCTTCGAACTTTCCGAACAGATGCTTGTAAGCAAGGTCTCCATCAGCGGCTTTCGCGCTCATTTCAATTAGCCTATCCGTCGCGCCGCCAAAGGCAGACACCACGACGGCGGCGGGCGATTTTTCTCTGGCTTGTTTGACCAACGAGATGACAGTTTCTATGCGTTCAGGCGCGCCGACGGAGGAGCCGCCGAATTTGAGAATGTTCATTTTTCGTTATGGTTTGACATGATGTTTTTTCAACCTTCCTGATGTTGACACAGCGCGTCGCACCGCATCATTAGCCCAACGCGCGCTTGTCGTTTCAAGCGTTTGCCCGCATCATTGCGCGCTTCGCAAAGGCAGACAGGAAAACGCGATGACTGCCGTTCCCGCGACGGCGCGAATCCAATTCAGATGTTTCACTCCGAGAGATGTTCTTTCAGAGCCTCAAATTTTTCAGACCTTGTCATCTTGCGAAAGTCGAGCGTCGTGCCTTCGTCCAAGCGCGTGCCTACCCACGTGCCAACTAACATTCCAACGGGAATGCCGACGATAAACCCACCTATGGTACCCAGCAATCGTCTTTTCGCCAAGTTCTCATCTCCGTCTATGCTGGGCAATCCAATTGCTCCCAAAATCCATGCGCCGACGAAACTGCCAAATACGCCGCCCAGCAACAACCCAGAGAGTCCGCCCAAGCCTGACGAGGCGATGTTGAGTTTCGCGAGGCTATCGATATGCGCTCCATTTCGCCACTCAATTTCGTTGAAGGTGAAGATGAGGCTATCCGCTATCACATAGGCGTTGTCGCCGCCGATGCGCTCGCCCGAAACGGTTTCGGCTTGATACGTGGCGCGGTCGAGGCGTTCTTTCTTTTGAACGTCGGTCGGCTGAACCGTCCAGCACCCAACCGAGAAAATTAAACTTAACATCACAAGACGTTGCATGTTTGATATGTTTAAGTGTTTGAGCGAGCGTCTCCGTCTTCTTTTTCGGACTCTTTCAGTCGTCGGTAAAGTGTAGCGACACCGATGCCCAAGATGCGCGCAGTTTCTTCTTTGTTTCCGCCGGTCATTTCAAGCGTGCGTGCTATCATCACATCTTCAACTTCTTCGAGCGGCGTGCCAATGCGGAAACTCACAATGCGCGAGGTATCTGTTCCTGTGATGTAATCGGGCAGATATTCTTTTTGAATCTGCTCATTGGAGCAAAGCACGACGGCTCGCTCGATGACGTTTTCTAGTTCGCGCACATTGCCGCGCCAGGAGTGTCCTTCCAAAAGCCGTGCAACTTCAGAAGAAAGTCCGCGCACGTTTTTGGCGTTCAATCGGCTGAACTTCTCGATGAAGTGTTGCGCGAGCGGAATGATGTCGTCGCGGCGTTGGCGGAGTGGCGGCAGTTCGAACCGAATCACATTCAAGCGGTAGTATAAATCCTCGCGGAAACGTCCCTCGATGATTTCTTCGTCGAGATTTTTATTCGTGGCAGCAATGACGCGCACGTCGGTTTTCAAAGTCTCTTCGCTGCCGAGGCGTTGGAACTCGCCATCTTGCAAAACGGTGAGCAGTTTGACTTGCAAGTGCGTGGGCATATCGGCGATTTCATCGAGGAAAATCGTGCCGCCGTTGGCGAGTTCGAAGCGTCCGCGTTTTTGTTTGATGGCGTTGGTGAACGCGCCTTTTTCGTAGCCGAAGAGTTCCGACTCCAAGAGTTGTTCGGGCAATGCGCCGCAGTTGATTTTGACGAAGGGCTTGTCGCGCCGTCCGCTCAATTCGTGAATGGCGCGGGCGACGACTTCCTTGCCCGTGCCGCTTTCGCCCAACAAAAGCACCGTCGCTCGCGAGGGCGCGACGGTTTCGACCGACGACATAATCTCGCGCCACAACGGGCTGAACCCGACGATGTTTTTCGGGAAATATCGACCGCTAACTTGCTGACGCAGTTTGGCGTTCTCGACCAAGAGCATGCGCGTTTCCAATGCACGCTGAACAAGGCGGCGAATCTCGCTCATTCGAAACGGCTTTTGAATGTAGTCGTAAGCCCCAAGTTTCATGGCTTCGACTGCCGTGTCGATTGAGCCGTAAGCCGTCATCATCACGACGACGATGTTCGGGTCATACTTTTTGATTTCTTTGAGCAAGCGCACGCCGCTGTCAGGTTCTTGAATTTTGAGGTCGGTAAGCACGAGGTCGATTTCTTCCTCGTTCAAAATTTTCATGGCTTCTTTGGGCGTTGCGGCGGTAAAGACTTGCCGTTCATCAGGCTTGACCAAGCCGTCAGAGAGCGCGTCGCGCGTGTTTTTTTCATCATCGACGATTAAGAGTTTTACCATTCCCATTGCCCTTGATTGAATTGCGTTCAGCGGTGTGTTATTCAGGCTTCATGGTCGGGAAGAAAATCACATCGCGAATCGATTCTTGACCAGTAATGAGCATCGTGAGGCGGTCAATGCCAATGCCGATACCTGCCGTTGGCGGCATGCCGAACTCGATTGCGCGAAGGAAATCTTCGTCAACGCCCATGGCTTCGTCGTCGCCGCGCTCGCGCAGTGCGGCTTGTTCTTCCAATCGCTCGCGTTGGTCAATCGGGTCGTTGAGTTCCGAATACGCATTGCAAACTTCTTTTCCTGCCACAATCAACTCGAACCGCTCGACCAAGCCTGCCTTGCTTCGATGCTTTTTGGTGAGGGGCGACATTTCAATCGGATAATCCGTAATGAACGTCGGCTGAATCAACTTGGGCTCGACAAATTCACCGAAAATTTCGTCAATGATTTTTCCGCTTCCGATTTTCGGGTCGAGTTTCAAATCGAGTTCGCTTGCAGTCGCTCTGAGTTCCTCTTCACTCTTGCCCTCAATCTCTTTGCCGGTGTATTCTTTCACGGCTTCCGCCATCGTGAGCTTGCGATACGGGGCTTTGAGATTCACTTCATGCTCGCCGACTTTAACAATCGTTGTTCCATTAACCGCCATCGCGATTTTTTCAAAGAGCGATTCCACCGTTTGCATCATCCAGTTGTAATCCTTGTAAGCCACATAAAACTCGAGCATTGAAAATTCGGGGTTGTGGAAGCGGCTCATTCCTTCGTTGCGAAAGACCTTCGCAAATTCATACACGCCGTCGTAGCCGCCGACGATGAGGCGTTTGAGATACAGCTCGTTGGCGATGCGCAAGAAGAGTTTCATATCGAGCGCGTTGTGATGCGTCGTGAACGGACGCGCCGACGCGCCGCCATAGACGGGTTGCAGAATTGGCGTTTCGACTTCCAAAAGGTTTAGGCTGTTCAAAAAGTCGCGAATCGTTTGAATGAGTTTTGCACGCTTCACAAAAGCCTCGCGCACATGAGGATTAACAATCAAATCCACATAACGCATGCGGTAGCGTTGCTCCTTATCGCTGAACGCATCATAGACCACCTTTTCGCCATTCACTTCTTGCTCTTTGGCGACGGGAATCGGGCGGAGCGATTTAGAGAGCATTTCAAGTTTCGTGGCGTGAACCGAGACTTCGCCCGTCTTGGTGCGGAACGTGAAGCCGTGAACGCCGACAATATCGCCAATATCGAAGTATTTGAACGCTTTGTAAGTGGCTTCGCCGACATCATCTTTGCGCAAATAAATTTGAATTTTGCCCGTTGAATCTTGAATGTGAAAAAAGGCGGCTTTGCCCATGTTGCGAATCGTCATGATTCTGCCGGCGACGGCAACATCGGTCTTTTCGCCGTCAACGAAGGTTTCCACAAGTGGCTTTGCGTAGTGTGTTACAGGAAACGAATAGGGATAAGGCTCAATGCCGAGTTCGCGCAGTTTGGCAAGGTTTTCTCTGCGCTGACGCATTAAATCGTTCAGGTCTTCGATGTGTGTGTTGGTCTGTTGTTCCGACATTGTGAATTAAAAAGTAGGTTGAAAATCTTCTATGCAATGTTCATCAAGTAGCGCGAGTAAAGAAAGACGACGGGCGCAATAAAACAAAGCGAATCGAATCGGTCTAAAAATCCACCGTGTCCAGGAATCAAGCCCGATGAATCCTTCACGCCGCTATCGCGCTTATACATCGATTCAATCAAATCGCCAATCGGACTCAGCAAGCCAATCAGCGCGCCGAGAATGAGGATATGATGATAGGCGAAAAGTTGCGAGAGCAATGTGTGATAGAAAATCACGGTCGTAATGACGCTGGCGATTGAGCCTGTGAAAAATCCTTCCCAAGTTTTCTTCGGACTGTATCGCTCTGAAAATTTCGTCGTGATGATTTTTCCGCCCAAGAATTTTCCGCCGAAATAAGCAAAAGTATCCGACATCCACACCGCAAGAAAAATCATGGTGATGAAAATTCCGTCCTTGTCGTAAGTGCGCATATCGAGCAGTGAGACGAAAGGAAACGAGATGTAAAACAGGCACAGAAACGACGCGCCGATGTTTTGAATCGGTGTGCCGCGCTTTCGGAAGAGTTCAATCGAAGGAAAGAGAAACACAGCAAGCAACATAAAATCGAAGGTCGACACCACGCGGAACTTATGATTGATGAGAATCGCCGCGCAAAAGAGCATCATCAGCCAACGAATTGGATAAATCTGCTTGTGGTTGAGCATCGTGGTAAATTCATAGAGCGACATAAGCGCGATAAAGAGCATCGCTCCGAGAAAAATCAATCCGCCAAAGTGCGTGCATAACAAAATCGCGGGACCGGCGATAAAGGCGACGACGACCCGCCAAAACAAATTGGACTGTATCGGATTTGCAGGGGCGGAAACGGTGTTCGTTTTCTCTTCCACAGGATTCGAACTCAATTGCTCTGCTCCTTCGTCAAGGCGTTAATGTCCAGGCTTCGCTGCTGATACTCCGCAATGAGCCGAGCGGCTTCTTCAAAGGCTTCGGCTCTTACCCAAAGTTCAAAGGGTTGCTCATTTGTGAAGAACGAGAACATTCGGTCGCGCTTGGTGAACAGGACGGCATCAATGCCTGCGTCGGCAAGCGTGGCTTTGAGAATTTCGGCTTCAAAATCTACGGTTGTGCGGAACACCACTTGCCAATTCGGGAGCGGTTCGGCGGGTTCATTGAAAAAAAAGGTCGTGAGAAATCGTCTCATGCGTTCAGGTTTTGTCAAAGGTTTATCGGTCAATGACTTTCGGCTCTTTATCGGTTTAGGATTCTTCGTTGTGCTTCTTGAGCACGCGTTCATACTGCTGAACGACAACAACGAACAGCCCAAGCGAAATTGCCGCGCTTGCTATTGCAGTTGGCGAAAGCAATTCGGGCTCACTTGTTTTCAACGATTGAACAACGGCAGGGCTAAGCCCAAACCTGTCAGCGTTATTTAAGATAAAAATTCCTAAAACCGAGAAAAAATTGAACGCAAAGTGCGCAACCACGCACAGCCACAGCGTGCCTGATGACTGACGCAAATATGAAATGTAAATTCCAATCGCAATCAGTGGCAAGGTTTGAATCGGATTAAGATGATAAACGCCGAAAATCGCGCCCGTCCAAACCACCGAACGCATCGGTGACATTGCGCGCGAAAAATTGCGCTGAAGCAATCCGCGAAATACAACCTCTTCGCAAATCGCAGGCGTGAGTGCCATCACGCCGACCACCGCCGCAAACTCCCCTACACTTTTCGCCGAGGCTAATTTTTCCACAATATCGTCGAAGAGTTTTTTCCACTCTCTTACTTCTTCTTTCAATCCAAACCCTTCGGAAAGCACCACAAATTGAACATCGCCGACATAACTCAAAAACGGATTCAGCGCAATCGCGCCCAATACGCCCCAAACGGCTACCTCCGACGAAACCGACCGATTGAGCGCGAGAAAGGCTTGATTTTCGTTATCCGTTGGTGAAAATCGCCCCGTGTGAAGCCCCACCAACCACAGCGCAGGCACCGCCAAAAATAGCACTTGAAACAACGTTTGAAACAACCGATGTAGCCCGACATTCTCGTCCGTAACGCTTCCGCCCGCAACCAAAAATGAAATCACGCCGCCAACTATCTGATACAAGAAAAATAGAAGCGCAAGCACAATGAAATTGACCGTGATAGGCGAAAAGCCTTGTCGTTCCCAAAATCCGTTGTATGTGCTCGTGTTCGGAAGGTTCATTAGTTTTTTGACTTTATTCGATGCAAACAGCGTAAGTTTTTACTCAATTCCAAATCGCGCGATGTTCCTCATTCCCGCCCCCCGCTGTCATTCCCGCGCAGGCGGGAATCCACCCCAAGCGTTCAGACTGTTTTGTTTAACAATAATGTAACCTCGCATTCTCTTGCGCAACCCTCTCTATTTCCTAACTTCGCAATGCTTAAAACGCACGACTTACCAGCGACCAACTTGCCTTTCTGTTTCAAAACGCTTTTCACAATGATTTTTCTAACCAAACCAATCGCATAATGAAACGTCTCTTATCGCTTTTCACTCTGCTCGCGCTCTTCGCGTTCAACGCTTGGGGACAAACCGTCCCAACGGCGCAATCGTTGCCCTACTCCCAAGACTTTAACACCGCATTCGCCACGCACTCGACCACGACCTTGCCTCCGGGTTGGGTGGTGCATAACGTGGGTAGCTTGCAAACAACTTTTCGAGACACATATGGAACGGCTGACATTACGATAACGGGAAGCGGCACTGCAAATTCTAATGCCAACGCGGCATATAACTATCACCAAAAAATCGGCTCGCTCGTTGGTAACTCAAATGGTCGCTACCCGCTTCTCGCCATCAACACGACGGGCTTGCAAAACGTGACGGTTACCTTTGCAATTATGACGGTTCGCGTCGCTAGTGTAACGCTCATCAACGACGTGCAACTGCAATACTTGGTATCCAGCTCGCCTTCGGGAACATTCACGGGGGTTGGCACGATTTACGAAACGGACGCGACCGCCGTCAAAACGACTGCGGGCGACACGAGCGGCGTAAAGCGTCAGTTGATTTCGGTTACGTTGCCTGCCGCCTGCGACAACCAATCCGTTGTGCAACTGCGCTGGGCAACCAAAGCCAACGCTGCCACAGGGGGAAATCGTCCTGCTTGGGCGATTGACAACATTTCCATAACGGGCACGCCACTCAGCGGACCGAGCATTAGCGTCTCCACGACCTCGCTTCCATCTTTTGGTAACATTGAAGTAGGCAACAACTCCGCTTCGCAATCCTACACGGTGTCGGGTGACAACTTGACGGGCGACGTTACCGTTACCGCGCCCGCGCAATTTCAAATTTCTACCGATAATGTCACATTTTCATCGTCGCTCAATTTAACGCAATCGGGCGGCAATATCGTCGGCGAGCCGGTAACGATTTTTGCGCGATTTTCTCCGACCACGACGGGGGCGGCGAGCGGCAACATTACGCACAGTAGCCCCAGCGCGACGACGCAAAATGTCGCCGTAAGCGGTACGGGCGTTCCGCCGCCCACCACCTACACGTGGAATCTTGACGCCGACGGCGATTTCCAAGTGGCTTCAAACTGGAATCCGACGCGCACCACGCCGCAACCCAACGACCGCCTCGTCTTCAACGGCAGTCTGCTCACGGGCACGCGCGCGATTTCCAACCTGCCCGCCACGCAAACGATTTCTCAACTCAGTTTTGTCAATAACGCCAATATCATTTTCACGGCTGATGGCGCGAACTCAACGCTGACGATTGACGACGGCGTAACCGGTTTTGATTTTGAAATCGAGGCTGGCTCATCATTGCGCTTGGATACGAACTCTAACGACCGCGCGATTACGATTAGCATCGCATCGGGCGAGACGGGCACGGTTGCAGGCACGTTTGAAGCGCGCGGCGCGGCGCATCGCTTGCTTGCCGCCGATGCGTCCTCTTTGACGATTCAAGATGGCGGCTTGGTTGCGACACTCCCCGATTTCACGGGCAACCTTTTCGGAACAACCAGTTTGAACTCCGTCGTCTTCACGAATGGCTCGACTTACGACCAAGGCGCGGGAAGCAATCCTTTCGGCGCAGCGGCGCCGAGTTCAGTCGTCGTTTGGCAATCCGGCAGCCTTTATCGTTTCACGGCGGCGGGTGGCGCGCCTTCGCTCAGCGGCAGAACCTACGCGAATTTTGAATACGCTTCCTCGCAGACCGTCAACGCAACGGGCGGTTCGGCTTTGACGATGAACAACCTCACGGTTTCGTCAGGCACGCTCAACCTCAACTTGACGGGCGGCGTAACAATTAACGGCGATGTGCAAGTTTCAAGCGGCGCGACGCTTGGTTTCAATCCTGCTTCTGCCAACACGCTCACCTTTGGCGGTTCGTTTCAAAGTCTTTTCAGCGATGGCACGCTCACTTTTAACAGCAACACGAACATCGTAGTCAATTCTACCGTCCTGACGCTTAGTTCGCCGATTACCGTTCCGGGCAACTTTACGGCAAATGGCGAAGTTGGCGGCGAAGAGGTCACTGTCGGCGGCACGGTAACGAACCCCGACAACATCGGCAATCTTGGCATTCCGCCGTTCAACTTGGCGAACGCCACGCCATTTTCATCAACCGCGTTGGGCATTGCGATTGCCGCGGGCGACGCGCTGAACGACCTGACCTTGCGTCGTAGCACAGGAGCCGTTGAATTTGGATTGAGCCTTAGCATATCTCGCAGATGGGTGATTACAACCACCACGCCGTCGTTTGCTGCGCGCACGGTTACCTTCACTTGGCCCGTGAGTGCGAACAATGGACGCAACCCTGCGACGTTCCAAATGTGGAAGAGCACCGATAACGGCAGTTCTTGGTTCCCGATTTCTGCTTCGTTTGACATTTCGGGAGACCCGATGACCGCGACCATCACCGCAACGAGTTTCTCGGAGTTCACCGTCAGCGACGGCGATAACCCGCTTCCCGTTCAGTTAAATGGTTTCACGGGCATTTCTACGATGCGCGGCGTGGAACTCGCTTGGGACGTCGCGTCGGAACAAGACAACGCAGGCTTCATCGTCTTGCGCGACGGACAGCAAATTGCGCACTACAACACCACGCCTGAACTGCGCGGACGCGGCACGACATCAGAAGGCAAAACGTATCGCTATATCGATGTCTCAGGATTGGAAGTTGGCAGTTCTTATACCTACACGCTTCGCTCGGTCGACCTCGACGGCACGATTCACGACATTAACCGCACGGTCGTCGTTCAAATTACCCAAACCCCAACGGTGGCTTACACTTACAAGTTAGAGCAGAACTATCCGAACCCGTTCAACCCTTCAACAAGAATCACGTTCTCGATTAAGAACGCGGGCTTTGTGTCGCTGAAAGTTTATGACCTGCTTGGTCGCGAAGTCGCTACGCTTGTGAGCGAAAATCGTCCTGCGGGCATTTATGATGTCAATTTCAATGCGTCCAATCTTGGAAGCGGCATTTATTTCTACACGCTTACATCGAGCGGATTCAGTCAGACGAAGAAGATGCTCTTTGTCAAGTAAGTAAGTTCTACTCGGACACAGCGAAAAACCAAAGGCGAGTCGGGGAGGCTCGCCTTTTTTTATGTTTGATTTTATCCTCGATTATTTCAGGGCTTTGAGCAGGCGGGCGCGCAGTTCGGCAAGGTTTAATCCGCGCACAAGATTTCCGTTTTCGGCGATTGAAATTTTGCCCGTTTCTTCTGAAACGACGATGACGAAAGCGTCTGAAATTTCCGAAATGCCGAGCGCGGCGCGGTGGCGCATTCCAAAGTTTTCAGAGATGGTTTCGTTTTGCGTGAGCGGCAGAACGGAGCGCGCAGAAAGGATTTTCTTGCCGCTGATAATCACCGCGCCATCGTGCAAGGGCGTGTTTGGCGCAAAGAGCGAGACGAGCAACTTGCGCGAGAGCGTCGCATCTAATTCTTGACCCGTCTCGATGTAGGATTTCAACCCGACCGTGCGCGCCACCACAATTAACGCGCCGATGTGCTTGTCGACGAGTTCATCGACGGCGGCAACGATTTCCTCGACCACTTCTTTGCTATCGCTTTGAAAAAATCCTGCAAAGAGCCGGTTCTGACCGATTGCCAACAGCACACGTCGCAGTTCAGGCTGAAAGAGAATCACGACGAGAATGAGCCACACGCTCATCAACTTGCCGAAAATCCAATCGAGCGTTGCGAGGTTGAGAAAACTGGCAAACGCCGAGCCGCCGAGAATGAGCAGAAGCCCAACGAAAATCGGCAAGCCGACCGTGCCTTTGATGTAATCATAAAGCTTATAGAATAGGAGCGTAATGAGGCTCACATCGGCAAGGTCGAGGAGCGTGAAGGAAAGAAAGCCGATTTTGAAGAGTTCCATGTTGCCTGAAAAATTTAGCCGAATGTGAAAAAAGTTTAAGAAACTATCAAAGGCTCGTGGCAAAACCTTATTTTTGCAATTCGTGTAGAAACTTCAAATTTCAAAGACGGCAATGCTCGGCACAACCATTCTGCCCGAAATTCGTGAGCTCATTGAAACGCGCCATTTTACCGAGTTGCGCGAGGTTTTTTCCGAGATGCTTCCCGCGGATATTGCTGAAATTTTGGTCGAGATTCCTGAAAAAGACCAAGCGATTGTCTTTCGCTTATTGCCGCGCGCGCTTGCTACGGACGTCTTCGAGTTTCTCGATTTTGATTCGCAAAAACACCTCATCAAAGCGTTGGGCAAAGAAGAAGTCGCCGCGATTTTGGACGACATGTCCGAAGACGACCGCACCGCCCTGCTCGAAGAACTGCCTGCCGCCGCCGTTAAGCAAATGCTCTCGCTTCTTTCGCCCGAAGAGCGTGCTACGGCGCAATCTCTGCTCGGCTATCCGCCGAACAGCGTCGGTCGCTTGATGACAACGGACTACATCGACGTGCCGCCCGATTGGACCGTCAAGCAAGTGCTCGACTACATTCGCGAAAACGGACGCGATAGCGAAACGCTCAACGTGATTTACGTTACCGACGACAAAGGGCGACTCATTGACGACATCAAAATTCGCGAGTTCTTGCTCTCACCATTAGATAAGTTAGTCAGCGATTTGATGAATGAAAATTTCGTTTCGCTCAATGTAAACGACGACCAAGAAACCGCGATTGAATACTTCAAAAAATATGCGCGGGTTGCGCTTCCGGTAACCGACGGCAACGGCATTCTTGTCGGCATCGTAACGATTGACGATGTGCTTTCAGTTATTGAGCAAGAAGAAACGAAAGACTTTTTGAGTTTAGGCGGCGTTCAAACCGGTGCGGCAGAGCGCATGTATTTTGACAGTCCGCTTTGGTTTGTGGTGCGCAACCGAATCGGGTGGCTGCTCTTTCTTTTCGTTGGCGGCACGCTCACGGGCAATGTGGTCAAGTTTTTTCACGACAGCATTTCGGAAGCGATTGCGGTCGCGCTCGCCGTCTTTACGCCATTGCTCATCGGCACAGGCGGAAACACAGGCTCGCAGACGGTTTCGACGATTATTCGCAGTTTAGCCATTGGCGAAATTGAGCCGAAGGATTGGTTCAAGGTGCTTTTGCGCGAAACGCTCACGGGCGTTACAGTAGGGATAATACTTGGCATCATCGGCTTCGGCTGGTCGTTCTTGACCTTAAATGATTGGCATTTTTCAATCATCGTCGGCGGAAGCGTGGTTGCAATTTGTATTTGGTCGAGCGCAGTGGCATCTCAAATTCCGATTCTCGCCGAACGGTTCGGATTAGATGCTACGGTGCTTTCCGCGCCGCTGATTACCACGCTCGTCGATGCGACGGGGCTTATCATTTACTTCACCATCGCCAAACTCGTTTTTCATCTCTATTGACGCAGGATTTAATCATCGACACATCAATGTCCTACCTTTTTCAAAACGCTCGCCTCATCAATCCCGAAGAAACGCTTGACAAGGTTGGTTCGATGCGCTTGTCCGAATCGGGCGTGATTGAAGCGATTGCTTTCGCGCCTGAAACGCTCACGCCAATGGCGAGCGATAAAGTCTTTGATTTCACGGGCAACATCATCGCGTCGGGCTTGTTCGATATGCACTGCCATTTTCGCGAGCCAGGCTTTGAATACAAAGAAGATTTACAGACGGGCTCACGCTCGGCGTTGGCAGGTGGATTTACAGGCGTTGCCTTAATGCCAAATACAGAGCCGCCCATTGACAATGCGCAAGTTTCAACTTATCTCCGTCATAAAGCGGCATCGCTACCCATTGAAATTGAAGTCATCGGCGCAATTACCGCAGGACGCAAGGGCGAAAAAATTTGCAACTACGGCGAACTGTGGGAAACAGGCGTTAAAGCGATTTCCGACGATGGCTCGCCTGTAATGAACTCGCGCACGATGCGCCTCGCGTTTGAATACGCCTCGATGTTCGATTTGCTCGTAATTCAACATTGCGAAGATACTTGCCTTTCCGCAGGCGGCGTGATGAACGAAGGCGTTTATTCCTCGCTTTTGGGCTTGCGCGGCGTGCCCAGCATCTCGGAAACGATTGTGCTCTCGCGCGATTTGAACCTCATTCGCTACTTGCTTGACACCAAAAAAGGCGCAATGCCACACATACCGCGCTACCACGTTGCACACATCAGCACAAAGGAAGCCATTGAACTTGTTCGCCAATCAAAAGCCGAGGGCTTGCTCGTCTCGTGTGAAGTTACGCCGCATCATTTTACCTTGACCGATAAAGACGTCTTTCACTCTGGCTACGACGGCAATTTCAGAATGAACCCGCCGCTCCGAAGCGAACGCGACCGCGACACGCTTCTGCAAGCCCTTTCCGACGGCATTATCGACGCCATCGCCACAGACCACGCACCGCACGCTTGCCACGAAAAAGATTGTGGCATCGCGCAAGCCAGTTTCGGCATTGTCGGACTTGAAACATCAGTCGGACTCGCCTTTACGGAGCTTGTTCATAAAAACATCATCTCGCCTTATCGCGCGATTGAATTGCTTTCTACCATTCCGCGCCGTTTGATGAAGTTGCCACCGATTCGCTTTCAAGTCGGAACGCTTGCGAACCTTTCGTTCATCGCACCAGATGACGAGTGGCTTGTTGATACATCACAGTTAAAATCAAAATCCAAGAACTCACCTTTTTACAACAAGCATCTTAAAGGCAAACCGATTGGCGTGGCGTGCAAGGGTAAGGTTTGGCTTTAGTAAAAATGAGTCGTGAAGAATGAGGAACGGCTCTCTTCATTATTCACTCTTCATTATGATGATTTCTCACAGTGTTCTATTTCAATTCGCCCACTTCTTTCGCGTTGCGCCGAATTTTATTAGTTTGTGTCGCCAAATCAAATGCAGTATGACCGCACTACGAACTCTTCTGAACAGCGTTATTGATTACGCAGGCTTGTTCCCGCCCGCCTCGCTTTCAATGACGGACGCTGTTACGAACTATGCGCACTACCTTCAAAGCCCGCACCGTTGGGCACTTGCACGATTCATCGTCCCCGTTTCACGATTGGAAGAATTTTCAGTTGCCGTTCATGCACTTGCGCCTCAGTTGCGCAATCAAACTTGGCATCTTTCTGCGCTCGTCGGAAATGATATTAACAGCGAACTGCAAGCGATTGACACGTTTAATGCTCGTTTTTCACGCTCGCCACGCTCGTTGCTTATTGATGCCATTGAGTTGAAAGCCTCTTCTGTTGAAGAAATAGAACGGCTGAATCTTCCGCCTTCGATTGTTTCGTTTATTGAAATTCCGATTGCTCACAATCCTGAACCGCTTCTTGAAGCCATTAAGCAGAAAAGCGTGCGCGCAAAAGTGCGAACAGGCGGCGTTGTTGCCGAAGCATTTCCTTCACCAAGCGATTTAGCACGATTCATTTTTCTTTGTGCCAAACACCAACTCGCCTTCAAGGCTACTGCTGGATTGCATCATCCGATTCGCGCCACTTATCGCCTCACTTACGCGCCCGATAGCCCAAGCGGCACGATGTTCGGATTTCTCAACGTCTTTCTTGCAAGCGCGTTTGCTTATAGCGGCATGGCGAAATCCGACCTTGCCGACCTTTTAAGCGAAACCGACCTTGCTCAATTTTCTTTCAGTGAAGCACACGCACGCTGGCGGACACATACTTTGGACGCTTCTATGTTGGAACATGCCCGTGCACAATTCGCCATTGCTTTTGGCTCTTGTTCATTTGAAGAACCGATTGAAGACCTTAAAAAACACCATCTGCTCAATTCATGAAACAAAACGACACACACAATCCCGACCTCAAATCGTGGGTTGACTCTGCCAATGACTCACAGACCGATTTTCCTATTCAGAATCTTCCGTTCGGCGCATTCAAATCACCGAAGAATTTTTCGCCGCACCTCTGCGTGGCGATCGGCGATAAAGCCCTCGATTTAACATCGGTTGTGTTAAATAACTTGTTGGACGTTTCGCAGGAAATCAAAACGGCTTGCACGAAAGGATTTCTCAATCAACTCATGGCACTTGGCAACGAGGCGTCGTCGGAACTGCGACAAGCACTTTCCAAAGCCTTACGAAGCGATGCGCCAAAAGACCTTCAAGAGAAACTCAAACATCACCTGTTTGAGCGCGATAAAATTGAAATGCTGAACCCTGTGCGAATTGGCGACTTCACCGATTTTTATGCGTCAATTTATCACGCCACGAACGTTGGCACGATGCTTCGCCCTGAAAATCCGCTCTTGCCGAACTACAAATACGTTCCGATTGCCTATCACGGCAGAGCCTCCTCGATTGTCATTTCAGGCAGAAAAATTCGCCGTCCAAACGGTCAAATCAATTCCGATGATAAAACCGAACCGAAGTTCATGCCGTCGCGCCGATTGGATTATGAAGCCGAGATTGGATTTTTTGTCGGAACATCAACAGGGTTCGGGCAGATGATTCCGATTCGTCAAGCAGAATCGCACATTTGGGGCGCGTGCATTGTGAATGATTGGTCGGCGCGCGACATTCAGCGTTGGGAGTATCAGCCGCTCGGTCCGTTCCTTTCCAAAAATTTTGCGACGAGCATTTCGCCTTGGGTGGTTACACTCGAAGCCCTTGCGCCGTTCCGCGCGCCTGCTTTCGTGCGCGGTGAAGGCGAGCCGAAAGTTCTGCCGTATCTTTATTCACCTGAAAACGCACAGCATGGCGGCTTGGGCATCACGATTGAAGTGCTCATTCGCACCAATCAAATGCAAAAGCAAAACCTTCCGCCCTTCCAAATTAGCAAAGGCAGTTTCAAGGATATGTATTGGACACCCGCGCAAATGCTGACGCACCATGCCTCGAACGGCTGTAATTTTCACACAGGCGATTTGTTCGCGAGCGGAACGGTGTCGGGAAAAACGCGCGAAGAAGCGGGTTGCCTCTTGGAACGCGCTTGGCGCAGCGAACAGCCGATTGAACTGCCAACGGGCGAAAAGCGCAGTTTCATTGAAGACGGCGACGAAATCATCATCAAAGCCTATTGCGAAAAAAATGGCGCGCGCCGCATCGGCTTCGGCGAATGCACAGGCATTATCATTCCGCCGTTTAGAGTTGGAAAGTAGTTTTGACGAGATTCAGTTAATCCAAAAAACGCTCCACATGCCACACCTTCGCTTGAACTTCTTCGTCGTCTTGCAAGCACATCACTTCCGCCGACGAACTCGCATGCTACGCCTACGAGCCTAATCCACAACTGATCGATCAAGCATATCGATAAAGCAGAAGTTTGAGAATTGAGAATAAAACCAAGACAGCCCGAAATCCCTCGTCAAACAAGCATCTTCAGGCGGCGGTAAATTCAATACGATTTGAGAAAAATTCTGATTTTCTTCCAAGTTCGTCTTGAAGTTTGAGAATTTTCTGCTGTTTTTAGCGACATGGAGACGCTTGACAGCGCAGCTCTGGAAAATTTGGTATAGTTGGAAAGATGTCTCGCGCCAAGCGACCGACGCAGATAGGAAAAGCGCGTTTCGTGTGTGGCTCAAAAACCACTTTAATTTATCCGACTTTAAAATGATTCAGCGCGAACATGCGAGCAAAATTTTGCATGCGCTTGAAGCGATGCAAACACAACAACCCAAACAAACAATCGGAAAAATCAATCTTGAAGGTGAACATCTGAAAGGAAAGTAAGGTTGTTCTTTTTGTTCTTTGAAAGTGTGTTTTCATTGTCAACGGTGCGCCTCAAACCTTCAACGATGCCCCAAAAACACGCCAATTTTGACCTCCAACCTTCAAAGTCTGACCTAAAAGGTTCAACTCCTCTTGTTTGACCCTCAATCTTGAAGGTAAAACTCGCTTCATTGCGGGTTCGGAGCGCTCGGCGCAGAGTGGCGACGAGCCGAAGGACGTTCAAAGCGTTTCCCCAAATCCTCTAAAATCGTCTTGGCGTTAGGCACATTCATTTTCGCCGCCTGCTTGACCGAATTGTAATAAGTCAGCGCCGCAGTATAAGCCTCGCTCCCCGAAAGCAAACGACGCAAAGGCGGCAAAGCCCTTGCGTCGTTTGAGAAGGAGCGAATAGAAGGCGACGAGGTTACTTATTGGCGACGAGGTCGAAGCGGTCTAAGTTCATCACTTTCGACCAAGCGGCGACGAAATCTTTGACGAACTTCTCTTTCGCGTCGCTCGAGCCATAGACTTCGGCGAGAGCGCGCAGTTCGGAGTTCGAGCCAAAGATGAGGTCGACGCGGCTCGCCGTCCATTTGACTTGGTCGGTTTTGCGGTCGCGGATTTCAAAGACGAGTTTCTTGTCGTCAATCGCTTTCCAATAATTGTTCATATCCAAAAGGTTGACGAAGAAATCGTTAGAAAGCGCGCCGACATTGTTGGTCAGAACGCCAAGTCTCGATCCGTCGTAATTCGCGCCAAGCGTTCTCATTCCGCCGACGAGGACGGTCATTTCGGGCGGCGTGAGCCGCAAGAGTTGCGCCTTGTCGACCAAGAGTTGTTCGGGCGAAACGTTAGACAAGGCTTTTTGATAATTGCGGAAGCCATCAGCCATTGGTTCAAGCACAGCCATTCCCGCGACGTCGGTTTGCGCTTGGGTTGCGTCCATTCTGCCCGGCGCAAAGGGAACTTCAACCGAAACGCCCGCCTTTCTTGCCGCTTCTTCAATGGCGGCGTTTCCGCCCAAGACGATGAGGTCGGCGATGGAAATTTTCTTCGCGCCCGATTTCGAGTTGAAGTCAGATTGAATTTTTTCATAAACCGCCAAGACTTTTTTCAGTTGAGCGGGATTGTTGGCTTCCCAATTAATTTGGGGTTCGAGGCGAATACGCGCGCCGTTTGCGCCGCCGCGTCTATCGGAATGTCGATAGGTCGAAGCCGAAGCCCACGCGGTCAAAACGAGTTCGCTCGAACTTAAACCTGACGATAAAATTTTCGCCTTCAAGGTTTTGACGTCGTTGGCATCGACCAACTGATGATTGAGCGCGGGAATCGGGTCTTGCCAAAGGAACTCTTCCTTCGGGACTTCGGGTCCCCAGTAGGTTGTTTTCGGTCCCATATCGCGGTGGGTAAGTTTGAACCACGCGCGCGCGAAAGCGAGCTCGAAGGCTTTGGGGTCGTTCATAAACTTGCGCGAGATTTTTTCATAAATCGGATCTTTAATCATCGAGAGATCGGTGGTGAGCATCGTCGGCTTGTGCTTCTTCTTCGGGTCAAATGCGTCGGGCATCATTGCGGGAGCGTTTTTAGCGACCCATTGCTTTGCGCCTGCGGGACTTGTGGTGAGTTCCCACTCGTTGTTGAAGAGCATTTTGAAGTAAGCGTGATTCCACTCTGTTGGCGTGGGCGTCCAGATGACTTCCAAACCCGAAGTGATGGCATCCGCGCCTTTGCCGGATTTGTAGGCGCTCTTCCAGCCAAGCCCTTGCTCTTCGATGGAAGCGGCTTCGGGTTCGGGACCGACGAGTTTCGCATCGCCCGCGCCGTGCGTTTTGCCGAGCGTGTGTCCGCCCGCGATGAGCGCGACGGTTTCTTCGTCGTTCATTCCCATTCGACCAAAGGTTTCGCGAATGTCTTTGGCGGCGGCGACGGGGTCAGGGTTGCCGTTGGGTCCTTCGGGATTGACATAAATCAGCCCCATTTGGACGGCGGCTAAGGGATTTTCAAGTTTGCGACCTTCGGCGTAGCGTTGGTCGTCGAGCCACTTTTTTTCAGGTCCCCAATAAATTTGTTCAGGCTCCCAGACATCTTCTCGACCTGCGGCGAAGCCAATGGTTTTGAAGCCCATATCTTCAAGAGCGACGTTGCCCGCGAGAATCATCAAATCCGCCCAAGAGATTTTGTTGCCGTATTTTTGTTTGATGGGCCAAAGCAGGCGGCGGGCTTTATCGAGGTTGGCGTTGTCGGGCCAACTGTTTTGAGGCGCGAAGCGTTGCAAGCCGGCGCGCGTGCCGCCGCGTCCATCGCCGACGCGATAGGTGCCCGCGCTGTGCCACGCCATTCGGATAAACAAGCCGCCGTAATGTCCGTAATCGGCAGGCCACCACTCTTGCGAGTTTTTCAAGACGGCGCGCAAATCGTTTTTCAAGGCTTGATAATCCAGCGAATTGAAGGCTTTGCGATAGTCAAAAGATTCGCCCATCGGGTTGGAGAGCGACGAGTGTTGGCGAAGCGGCGAGAGGTCTAATTGATTGGGCCACCAATCGCGGTTTGTATAGCCCGTTTTGCCGAGCATTTGAACGGAGGTTTTGACCGTATCGAAGCCGAAGGGGCAGAGTCCCATCGTTGCGGGGTCGTCGTTTTGCGTTGCGTCGTTTGAAGCGGCGACTTCGCGTTGCGAATCAGGCGTTGAGCGTTTTGCGGATTTCTTTCCGCCGTCCGCCAATTCTTGTCCGAACATCGCCACGGAACTTGCGGCAAGGAACAAGACGGCGAGAATGATTGAGATTGAGCGTTTCATAATCGTCATCGTTTAGTTGATTGAAAGATTGAACGGCTCAAAGATCAGAAAAAAAATGTATTTACAAAAACGATATTTTTTATATTGATATTGATTTTATCAATAATCTTTTCCCGACGTCTGAAAAATGAACATACAGCAATTTCAATACATTTTGGCGGTCGTCGATTTGAAGAACTTTGAGGCGGCGGCGGAAAAATGCTTCGTAACGCAGTCGACGCTCAGCGCGATGATTGGGAAGTTTGAAGAGGAAATCGGGATTCAAATTTTCAATCGGAAGACGAAGCCTGTGTCGCTCACGCGCGAAGGCGAGCAAATCGTCGAGCGTTTGCGCGTCGTCGCCAAAGAAGTCGAGTCGCTCAAAGCGTTCATTCAGGAATTGAAAGGGGAAATGGAAGGCGAGATAAAAATCGGAATCATTCCGACGCTCGCGCCGTATTTGTTGCCGCTCTTTCTGATGAAGTTCGCAAGCGCGTTTCCGAAACTGAAAATCATCGTAACCGAAATCACCACCGCTGAAATCATCGCCGCCTTGAAGAACCGAACGCTCGATTTGGGATTGCTCGCCACGCCGCTTCACGAAGAAAGCCTCGTCGAGCTTGACCTCTTCTACGAGCCGTTTCTCGTCTATGACTGCGGCGCGCAAAAGCGCAAAAAAACGATTCACCCTGACGACCTTGATTACGCGAAACTGTGGCTAATGGAAGACGAACACTGCCTTGCCGCGCAGGTCAAACGCATCTGCGACCTTTCGCACAAAAAAGCGGAAAAGAAGCTCAATCTTGAATTTCGCGCCGCCTCTATCGATAGCCTGCTCAACATTACCAAAGCCCACAAGGGCGAAACCATCATTCCCTATCTCGCCTCACTCAACTTGCCGAGCGACGAGAAAAAAAATTTGATTCCCTTCGCCAGCCCAACGCCCACGCGGCGCATCAGTTTGGTCGCGCATCAACATTTCGTCAAGAAAAAACTGCTCAAAGACTTGCAACGCATCATTCAAGAAACGGTGGCGGACGTGATTCCCGCCAGCAAGGAAAAAAAGGTCGTCAAACCGCTATAACTCACGACGAGCGAAACTGTCGCCATCTCGCATAAAACAAATGGGGCGAGTCACAAGACCCGCCCCAACTCTTAACTCTTTGACGAGCATCATCTTCTTTGTCGCAATGAAATTGCCCGCTCGTTATGCTTTGGCTTTGAATCCATCTACGAGTTTTCTGAATTCAGGCAAAGCGCGAATGCTGTTTAGGTCTTGATTGGATTCAATGCTCTGAAAATCGTTGTATCCTTTCTCCAACGCTTTTTGAAGACTTTGCAACGCTTTCTCTTTCTGACCCCTCAATGCATAAGAGCGGCAGGCAAAGTAGTAAGCCTCGTTCAAGTTTGGGTTAAGCAAGTTTGGGTTAAGTTCTGCGGCTTTCTCGTAATCCGCTATCGCGCCGTAATAGTCATTCAAGTAATATTGAGCAGAACCACGATTGTAGTAAGCGCTGGCATTATTGGGGGCAAGTTCTATGGCGCGCGTGAAGTTGGCGATTGCGGCTTTAAAATTCCCTGCTTGAAATTCAGAAACGCCGCGATTGAAGTAAGCAGAAGCGTCTGGCAACTAAATGGATTTTGACGCTAATACGACGTTTCTACCCTCTACTGTAACGAATTCAACCTGCGCAATATCGCCGTCTTTGCAGTTCAGCTTGTCAAGATAAAAAGAATATACTCCTTCGCCGTCGGTCTGAACTGTCCAGTAATCGCTGTATCCGCCTTCTTCCATTATGCTTTCTATGCTGGCTCTTCCGATGATTCTCCGCTTTTCGTTTCTTGCGACTGCGGTTCGCATTGCGGCATAACTTTTTATTGACTTCAGACCTATAATAAGCAGAAAAAAGACAGACAAGAGACCCGTCATGAAAAGAAGCACAGCGCCCAGATCGACTAACATCGATATGCGCTCTTCGCCAGTTTTTTCATTGATTTCATTGAAATTGGCGATGAAAATTATGATTTCGCTTATCAGAATCAGGACGAATATAAATAGCACGATGAATTTTATATCTGAAACCGCCTTTCCAATCGCATCGATGAGGTTTTTTCCATATACTTCTTCTAGTTTGCTAATGTCTTGCGGCTCAAGCGGGAGCGTTTCTGTTTTATTTTCGTTCATTTCGGCATGCTTGCCTTGATTATCTTTGTTCATTTTTAGTCGCATTTTATCGTTAAAAAAGTATTTCCATCTCTCTTGGAGTTCTTGTGAGGGTCAATTTATTATCCGCACGCCCACGAAAGTTTATTTTTGAGCAAATCGATTTGGCATGCGCCGTCGCCGCCAAGATTGGGATTGCCCAGAGACTCGTCAAATTCCAGATAAATCGGACTAAACGGTGGTTCGCCCTGCGCTGGTGATGCCGTGCCGCCGAAATGCGCATGACTCCAAAACCGCTCCAGCTTTAACTCCTTTCCCAACTCCGAGTGCATCGGGATATATTCTTTCTCAACGATTTTCTTAATTTCTTCTTGCGAAAGGTCGCTTACTTTTCGGTTCTTAACCGCCAGCGCCGTTTCCCACTTTGGGAACTCTATCAATTTTTTTCCAACATTCACATCGCCTTTGCGCGGCGAGAGTTTGAGTTTTTTAATTTTTGGCTCCCCCAGAAAATCTTTTCTTATCTCAATTTTTGCGCGCGCATCAAGCATATCAAGAGCAGGCGGCTCACACGCAGGCGCGGTAAATTCTTTTTCGGTCAGCCATATCCAAGCCCACCCATTTCGAACCCCATCTTTCACGAAGACTTCTTGCTTATGGCGCTGCTCGAGATAATCCGATAAATTTTTCCAAAACGGAATCGAGAGCAGTTTCGCGCTGACTTTTTTCCGCGCAAAAGACTCTGCCACGCCCGGAACGCTCTTTTCGGTCAAATCCTGAAAGACGCTCAAGGCGACAAGATTTTCTCCTTTGGCGCGATACTCTTCGGGGACGCGCACCGTAAAAAGATGCTTCATCGGCAAGCCACTCACGCGACTGCGGCACCATTGCGCCGATTTAATGCCCGGAGGCATACCGCCATGCCAACCATCTTTGCCTCTCGGACTATTGAGAATGTCGTAAGCGTTCATTGTCGTTGCGCGTTTAGGATTGGACAAACGGAATCTCTTTTTGCGCTGCGCAATTGAGTTTCCTAACGACGGCTTCAATTTTTTCTCTTGTCTCGCCATACATAAAATCGTCGCAAGCCGCATCGTCCGATGAGGGTGGCGGGAAGTAGAGCTTCTGTTTCAAGAGTTCCAATTTCGTTTTCAAAAACATCTCGAAATTTTGATAGACGACCTCATATTTGTCGCCGCCTTTGAAATCCCAGTAGAGCAAACCGCCTGCGGGCGCAACTTCGCCTTTCGTATCTATCACCAGTTGATAGCAACTGTTCCACGATACAATAGCTGCAAATCCTGATTTCCATTCTCGGTCGGGTTGGTCTTCCTGAATGTCGCGCCAATCGCGGATAGAAGACAACACATCTGAAAGCGATGGCGTGTAATGCTCGCTGTCGTCGTAGCCAAGTTGGGTTTGGTCGGAGACATCATCGTCGTCAAACTCAACCGTCATCAGCCAATTGTAATACTCGTAAAATGCGTCAGGCAGTTCTAAACCCATCTTTAATAATTCTTCTCTGAACTCATTGAGCGTTATATCGCTCCTTTGCGCATCGCCGATGAAGACTGCGCCAAAACCGCTTGGATAGTGGCTGCGAAGCGTTTGCTCGATTTCAGAGATAATTGCGTTCATAATCTTTATCGCATTTTGCTTTTCAGATGAGACCCTATTCGGGCATGTTGGTTATTACTGCAGTCTGCGCTGCGCTAATCGCGTCGTTACATTATTCCACACACAATCGCCGCTACCGCCAACCCTGCGACAAACCACATTAGCCAAGCAATTACCTCGTGCCACCCCAGCCAGTGATTCAGCCAATAGCAGGGCCACAACAGCAACCCCCACAAAAAGGTGGTTGCAATAGCGGCAGGCCACATCTTATCGCTATGAAATTTCGCAATGCCAAACCCTTC
This sequence comes from Candidatus Thermochlorobacteriaceae bacterium, assembly GCA_029263855.1. Taxonomy (GTDB): domain Bacteria; phylum Bacteroidota; class Chlorobiia; order Chlorobiales; family Thermochlorobacteraceae; genus JANWWM01. The sequence continues at coordinate 59,380 of JAJUFC010000017.1, forward strand.
CATAATCGGCAAAACTATGCTAACCAGCACGCCGCCGGGTATGCCCATCAACAGCATGTTTCCTATGAAGGATACGCCCAGCCCAATTAGCAAATACATCCAATGACTCATTTTTCAATTCCTTATTTTACATTTCTTAGAACGCATCGAATTCAAAGTGAGATTGCATAAGCGAGACCAAAAGCTCTCAGATTGACTGTTGCGCTTTTGCATCTGGCGCATCAATTCTCGCTTCTGTGAAATCATTCTCTACTCACTTTGCTCTGCTCAATTTCATAAACTTGACCGCAGAGATGATTTCATCGCAGTTGCGCATTTACTACAGCAAAAAGGATAGCAAGCCAAACACAATGCCGACCGCTGTAGAAATCAAAGCATTTAAAGCTACGCGCTTCACTTCTCCGTAAGAGAGATCCTTTTCTTCAATCGCAAGTATAGGGGGATCCCTATCATCGTCTGGGCGAACCAGCATATATTTTCCTTCTTTTTTTTCAAGTTTGCCAACTGCAAAAGCCTTTGTTCCAAGAGGAATCGCAAATTCTTGAGCGCTTGAAATTTGTTCTTCGGCAACATTGTATCCTTTTCCTCTTAAATATCCTAGAAAATTGAGCCAGCCCTCTCTTGTTGCTTCATTTTTAGAAAAGCGCGGCTGATTAGCCCTAAAAGAGTCATATTCGACTGTGGTTTTACCAAAAACAGCGTTCTGCATTCTGTATATCAATATGTTCTCACCCCGCTCATTTTGTAAGATAGCAGGCTCTTCTGAAACAAGTGATAGAGATTGTAGTTTTGTATCATCTTCACTCGTCCTTCCACTTTCTAAAACGATGAAGAGTTTCCAACTAGCAACATTTCGCAAGGATAAGGGCGCTATCAATTCATTGTTATTAGCGCGCACAAACTCGCCTTTAAATTTTATGATTTTACCTATTAGTGCGTCAGATAGAGGGGCTTCAATCGCATTTTCATAGCGTTTAGCACGTTTGTAAATTTTCAGGGTAGAGAAACCCAACGCTATTCCTACTCCAATCGCAAATATAGCGATTAATGCAAAGATGAAGGCTATCATTTTTCTTACAGCTTATCGTTGATAAAGGATAATCTTCAGACGCTTTCACAGGCATAATGATATATTCCCCGCTTTCTTTCTCAAGCTTGCTTGCTGCAAAGTCTATCGCATCCAACGTAATAGCAGTTTCTTCAGCATCAACTAAATAATTTGTAGAAAGTTGCCTATGTTTTTTCAAGTATGTAGAAACTTAAAATGCAACTGGAAACGCTATCAATGCTATAACAAAATTACAAGCAAGAGCGCCAGTATCGGAATAACTACTATGGTTTTCAGTATTTCCATAATACTGCCAATCTCTTATTTCTTTTCGCTTCTATGAATATCCTTCAATAATTTTCTAAGAATTTCTTACTCAAAATCCAATTCTGAAATGCAGGTTTCATCATACTTTATTCCGCGATAGACTTCGAGAATTTCCAACTTCACGAAATCGGTCGGCGTTTTCCTTTGCAGAGCAATCCGTTGAGGCGAACTGGAATCTTGAAGCGAGAGAATTTCCGCTTCGCCATCTGAATAAGTTAGTTTGCACGACTTAACGCGGTTGTTATTGGCGAAAGTCTGCGGCGATTTTGCGTAGCCATTTTGAATGACGAGAAATTTCGGCGCCATCGCCTTTTTGAAGAGCGTAACCAAGAATTCTTTCGGTCCGCCTTTCACTGCCCACGCGGTTTTGGGGTCGGAATCATTAGCCTGAGAAGCAGGGTAGCGCGCAAACTCATATTCGGGTTTCGGTTCGCCTTTTACCTTTATTTCTTTTCTCGTTACAAGTTCGTCAGAAGCGATGAGTTCGTTTGAGGCGTCAGACCAATCCATTTTTTCATAGATGGCGGTTTCATCTTTGGCGGATTTTAATCTTGAATCATTATCGAGAAGATAAAAATCAGCGGTTGCGTCGGTAGAAACGCGGGAGATTTTAATGCCCGCTTTTTCCTCGAATGTTCGAGAATAATCGCCAATTTCTGACGTTTTGGAGACATATTCAACGAATGCCAATAACTTTCCTTTGAACGGTATAATCCAGATTTTTTCATAGCATTCGTCTTGGCAAATTACTTTGCGATAAAAAGCGCCTCTGAATGGCGGCGCGACTTCCGCGCTTTGCGTTGGCGTTTGCGCAAGAGACAAAGCGGTGAAGAATTGCAGCAGAACGCAACAGAGCAATCGTTTCATTTTGACGCGATAATCGGAATCGGATTAATGCGAATAGAGACGATTGACGGGCGCGCTATTTCTTGGCTTTTTTGGGTTTTGCGTCGCTCGCCGATGCGCCAGATTTTTTCAGCCATGTCGCATACACGTCGCAGGGAATGCTATACTCCATAAGGTTGCCATACTGCAACCCGCCCACCAAGACTCTTCCATACTTATCGCCGCCCAAGTTTTCTTGATATGCTTTGTTGTATCCCCAAATACATTCACCTGATTTGGTATTTTTTGCCAGATAGTTGTATTGCGCCCACCGCGAGATAATTACGCCGAAATCATTTCGTTCATAATTCCAATCGTCCATTCGAACAATGATATTTTCAATCACCACATCTTCATATTGGATAGGGTTGCCCAGTTTGATTGCGCTTCTGGTTTTCTCGAGAATCTCGGCAGTCAGTTTTTTGTCCGCGTTTAATTTCCCAAAGCGCAGTTCGATGTCCTCTTCGATATTTTTGAGAGGATTACGCTTTACGGCGGCTGTTTTGTAAGATGAGCCATCGGAAAAATCAAGGGTAATTTCGTCGTAAGCCTCTATTTCTCCAACGCGCTTCTCGTTTGGCAAATATGAGAAAAAGCATTTGCAAGGCATTTTCTTTTTCAGTTTGGCAAATTCCTTGAATCGCGCGTGAGCGTCTCTCATCCATTGGACATTCAAGTCGAGTTCAGCGGGCAGAATCAAAATCGTGAGTTCGCTTTTGTCCAAATCCTGATTGGTGAATTTGTAAGTGCCGATTGGCAATTTGCCGCCATCATATCCCAAAGAAAGTTTGATTTCGTCAAAAGTGATCCGCCCTCTCAGTTTATCGCTGAATTTGAGGTAGGCGTAAATCGGTTCGCCAACCTTGAAAGTCTTGTCTTTTTTGCCTTCGCCGCTGTTGGTCAGTGGCTTATCGGAATAAGCCGCTTCAACTATCTCGATAGGTTTGCCTCCTCCGCCAATGCCAAAAGGTAACTGCGCCTTTGCGGCGGAAGCAAAGACAGATAAACTCAAAGCAGCAACGGTAAAGAGAATGAAGCGCATAGTGGTCGCGATGTTTAAGTTGAAAAAAATTAACGCGAAAAAATGCGCATCAAATTTTGAAAAGTCAACGCTACTTTTATGCGCCGCTTTCTTGCAAGCGATTGTTTTATCGCAAGTTAGCCTTGAAGAAAAAGGAGAAAAAAAGCGGGTTTTCGTCCGCCTTTTTCGGAAAAGCGGGAGTTCAAGCCGTCTCGTTGGATTTGTCTTTCAGCATCTTTGGCTCTTGCTTGAGAGCTCGCTCGCAAAGTTGAGCGCGCAAGCCGAAGCGTTGTCGAAGGCTACCGAAACGCTTACGGACGCGATGAAAAAAGCAAGCGGATTGAAGCCGCAAAAAACAAAGCGCAGGGTTTCTTTACGGAGATAGAGCGGATGGAAATCGCTGCGTCGCAGATGAATGGAATGAGTTACTTGGAAGCGGCGCGCTTGCCGCTGAAAGATTTTTTGAGGGCGAGGGCGTTGCAAAGCGTCGCGGAGGCGTTGAAGGGTTAATGGCGTTTGTATCGGCGAGCGAAAAACCAAATGAACGACGGAACGGCGAGACAGACGAGCGTGATTGGGAGGTTGAATCCAAAAACGAAATAGCAGAACGTCCAAACTAGCGCGCTTCCTATCGCGCTTGAAACGAAATGAGAAGGCGGAACGCCATCTCTGAGCGCCTCGCGAAACAGTCGCGGCGCGCTTAGGATGATGGATATGAGACCGAGAGCCGTCAGAACGCCACCAATAATCATCAGCATCAATGGCAAAAGCGAAAGTTCAAATTGAATTTCAGGCGCAAACGAAAGACGTCGCGAAGAACATTGCGACGCTGGAAGCGCATTTGAAACAACTGCAGGAACGCTTCAAAAGTTCTGACATTGGTAGCGCGCAGTTTAAGGCGTTGGGGTCGGAGATTCGGCGCGTAACGGAGCAGATTGAGCGCGCGTCGGGCGCGATGAAGAAAATGGAGACGCTGGACGCGGCGGCGGTTTTGGGCAAGTTGGGCGCGGAAGTCGCGTTCATCGCGGGGACGTTTTCAAGCTTCATTCAAAAAGCCAACGAGTTCAACAAATCGGCGCAAGCGTTGCGCGGCGAAGCCAAGTTGATGGGCGTGGCGTTTGATTCGCTCTCAAAGGTCGCCGAGGAGGTTAAGACTAAATATGAATTGAGCGCCAAAGTCGCCAACGGCTACGCGGTCGAGGTCGCCAAACTCGCGACCAAAGCGGGCGACGCGACCAAGACGCAACTGGCGATTGGGCGATTGTTGGATTTGGCGGCGGCGAAGGGTTTGGACGCCGAGGATGCGTTGACGGCGGTTAAGCAGGCGTTGCTTGGCATTGACGAAGGAACGGATAAACTGTTCGGCAAAAATCCGAGCGTTCTTTACGAAGAATACGCGAGAGCGATTGGAACGACGGCGGCGAAATTGAGCGACCAACAAAAAGCGCAAGCGTTGCTCGTTGCGACGATGAGCGAAGGGGCAAAGGTTGAAGGCGAACGACTCAAATACCTGCAAAGCGCGGCAGGCGCGCAAGAGCGATATAAGCAAAGCCTTGACGAGTTGTCGGCGAGCATTGGGCTGGAATTGCTCAAAGTTTTGAAGCCGATGCTTGAACTGCTTAACGAGGGGTTGAAGATTTTGAATCAGTTGGATTCAAACACGGTCGCCGCGACGCTGACGTTCATCGCCTTCGCTTACTCGATTTATCAAATCGTTACGGCGTTGCAGGCGTTTCGCGTGGCGTTGGCGCTGTCGACGGGCGGATTGAGCGCGCTCGCGATGGCGATTGGCGGCGGGCTTGCGGCGGCGTTGGTTGTAGCGAGCCAAAATACTGACGAAAATGAAAAATCGCTTGCGGCGTTGGAAAAGCGCGTCGCGTCGTCGAAGCAAGGATTTAACGAGATTGCCGCGCAGATGAACGTTGCGACGACGGCAAGTTCGGAGTTGAGCGAAGAGTTGAAAAAACTTAACGACGAGTATGATAAACTCCTGAAAGAAAAGAGCGCGCCGAAGACGCTCGCCGAGTTCGATACAGCCATCAAGAAACAATATGACGAAGTCGTGGCGACGCGCGAGAAGGTCGAGCGCAAAATGGGTGGAGAATCCGTCGCCTCGATGATGAATCGACGCGACGTGTTGGAAAGAACGGTAAAGACTTCGGAACGGTCGCTGACGGATCTGTCACCCGAACAGAAAGCACTGAGCGAGTTGAACGCGATCCTAAAAGATTACGAGGAAGCCAACGCAAAATTGCTCGTTTTGCAAAAACAGCGGGAGTTGTTCTCTTTGAAGAAGACTCCTGAGAAAACTAACGTCGCGTGGAAAGACATCCGAGCGGCGAGAAAGTCTGGCTCGCCCGGTCAGATGATTCCGTTTGGGGAATTATTGTCGGGTTCGGAGCTCGCGCCAGTAGGCGCGGATTTTTCGGAAATTGACGCGCGGTTTGCTCGCGAAAAGAGAAATCAAGCGTTAAGACTGCGCGCTTCGCGTGCGGGAGAGGAAGGAGATATTGGGGCGCTGATGATGTTTCGCAACGCGGCGATGGCGGATGCGCTCGAAGCGAGGGCTAAAGGAGATGCGGCGTTATATGAGGATGCGCTCGGGGCGGCAAAGCAGATTGGCGAGGAAATTGAGAAGGCGAATGAATTGATGGTGCGCGGCGCACAAGCGTATAAGACCATTCTCGCTGGCGCGATGTCGAGCGTGGCGGATGCGTTTGGCGATCAGGTGGCGGCGGCGTTGTTTAGCGAGTCGTTTAGCATTGGTCAAATGTTTGAGGGCATTGCAAAACAATTCGTCGCTGATATTGTAAGTGAATTTCTAAAGCAGGAAATCGCTTCGTTTTTTTCAAGCATAATTCCTGGCGGTGGGTTGTTGTCGTTGTTTGGTTTTGCGGATGGCGGTCGCCCGTCGATGTTTAAGCCGAACGTAGTTGGCGAGCGAGGCGCGGAGTTGTTTAAGCCTGACGCGCCTGGGCGCGTGATATCGAGCAAGGAAGCATCGAGTCAGTTGGCATCGATGCTTAATTTGTTTGAGCGTCCGAGCGCACAAGCCGACCTTTCTGAGTTGTTAGGGTTGGTCTCTGTTCAAACGAAAGAAGTGATGCGGTTGCGGCGTGAACTGGCGCAAAAAGAGTTCATCGCAAGTATTGACGGTGAAAAGGTTAATTCTCGCTTAAAGCGCGTTGAAAAACTTTCTCAAATGCGCATTTATTGATTCTCAAACTTCGGTTGCGTAATTCTCAAACTTCGAGCCGCGTAATAAAGCACTTACTCCTCAACCAAAACTTTTCTTTGCCTTTATCGGAGCGGGCATCTTCACCAATTAAGACAAATCCAATTAGGACAAATCAAAAAGGCAGGTGTCTCTCCTGCCTCTTCGAAAACCATTGAAAACGCCGTTTAATCTTCCAAGATGTAAGTGAGCACGGGGTCAGCATCGCGATAGTTCAGCGTTGTGGTATTTTTCCCTTGTTTAAGTTCGATTGATTTAACCAGCAAGCCGCTTCGCTTTTGCGATGTGTAGCCTGTGAGCAAGATGTATTTGCCCCCGACTAAACTTTGGAACTTGAACTTGCCTTGATTGTCGGTCTTGACATCTGCGGAGGCTTCTTTGGCAAGTTCTCGTGCGATGGAGACGAATATCGCGCCTTGATAGTCTTCGAGTTGGCGTTTGAGTTGCGCGCCGCTATCGGCAACGGCTTTGTATTGTGCTTCAATTTTCTTATCGCCTTTTTTCTTGAATTCAGTTTGAAGGCTATCGAGCAAACTTCCAATCGCAAGGTTGGCTTGTTTGAATTTTGCGACTTCTTGCTTATAGCCTTCGCGATATTGTTCTAATTTTTTTGCGACAAGTGAGTCAGGAATCAAGAGAACGGAGTGATTGGCTAATGGCGGATCGTTGATTGTGCCTGTGCCTAAGGTGAGCGTGCCTTCGAGCGTCGTGGCTTCTTTCGAGCACGCGGCAAGGGTTGCGACGATGAGAACAAACAAAAGTTTTTTCATGGTTAAGCCTCCTCTTTTTCGAGTTTAGGTTGAGCAAATTCGTCGTATTGTTCGCGTTTGATGTTTGCGCCAAGTGCGCGCAGTTTTTGTTCGATTTTTTCGTAGCCTCTGTCCAAGTGATAAATGCGAAGCACCTCCGTCGTGCCGCTTGCAATTAATCCGCCGAGAATCAAACTTGCCGACGCGCGCAAATCGGTCGACATCACCTTCGTTCCTGAAAGTTTCTGAACGCCTCTGACGATGGCGGAATTGCCTTTGACTTCGATGTTTGCGCCGAGTCTGTTGAGTTCGGGCACGTGCTTGAATCGGTCGGCGTAGATGTGGTCGGTGATTTTGCTCACGCCGTTGGCTTGGGTCATCAGCGCCGTCCATTGCGCTTGCATATCGGTCGGAAATTTGGGAAACGGCTTGGCTTCGACATTCGTCGGTTGCAACGCTTTGGGCGATTTGAGCGAGACGGCGGTTTCGGTGTATTTGATTTCGCACCCAGCTTGCTCAAATTTTTTCAAGACGGCTTTGAAATCGTTGGGATTGACGTCGGTCAGGGTGATGTCGCCTTTGGTAATTGCCGCCGCGCAAAGTAGCGTGCCGGCTTCGATGCGGTCGCAGATATTGACTTCGCGGGCGGCGTAAAGTTCTTCCACGCCTTCGATTTCAAGTTCGGTGGTGCCGACACCTGAAATTTTCGCGCCCATTTTCATCAGCATATCGGCAAGCGCGGTGATTTCAGGTTCGAGCGCGGCGTTTTTGATTTTGGTTGTGCCTTTTGCTAAAACTGCCGCCATCAGCGCGTTGCCCGTTGCGCCAACCGAAGTAATCGGGAAATCGATTTTCGCGCCTGTCAATCGTTTGCGTTTTGCTTTTGCGACCACGTAGCCGTCCTCAATTTCTATGCTTGCGCCCAACTGTTGCATCGCTTTCAGGTGCAAGTCCACAGGGCGCGGTCCCCACGCGCACCCGCCGGGAAGAGAGACGCGCGCTTTTCCGAATCGTCCGAGCAACGGACCGAGCACGTAAATCGACGCACGCATTTGTTTGACGAGTTCATATGGGGCTTCGGTGTGCGAGATGTTTGAGGCGGAAACGGTGAGCGTGTTTTTTTCAAACTCCACGCGCGCGCCAATGATGCGAAGCAAGTTTGAAAGCGTATGAACATCGCGCAAGTCAGGCACACGCGAAATCACTGTTTTTCCTGACGCGGGCAAGAGCGACGCCGCCATCAACGCCAATGCCGTATTTTTTGAACCCGATACAGCAACCGTTCCTGAAAGTTGCCGCCCCCCTTTAATAACAAGTTTATACATTTTGAAAGCCGTTCGTTAGAGCGACTGGACGCCCTCAAAATTACGCTGTTAAAAATCAATCAAGAAACCGATGCTTTGTTCGGACACATAACGACCAAGATACATGCCGCGAAAATCTACCCCACCATAGTGATTAAACACTACGCGAACTCCCCGCTTGCCAACGGCATTGAACTTTACGCCTGCTTGAAGGTTCGTTGCGCCGCCATAGCCTTCGGTTCGTCCGAGCGCCTGTCGCCAAATCGGCACAAGCCTAAAATCAACGGCAATGAACGGAGTAAGCACGCGCAACGGAAAGTTTGCGTAATAGGCTTCAACGCCAACTTGATAACTCGATGACGCAATCTCGCGCGGAATCGTGTTAAACAGCCATTCATAGCCCACATAAATCCGCCCATACTCGCCCGAAAGTGCAACCATGAACGCAATAAACTCGCGGCTGTAGGTGAATGGAAAGAGTTTCTCGAGCCAAGTTCCGTTTACAAATCGTCCGTCGATTAAATGCGCAGAAATATGCGAGAGCCTGAAACGCCCCGTCAAATCAAGCGATTTCGTCAGTGGCTGGCGATAACTCAGGTTAATTCCGAAAATGTAATCGGCGGCATTGACTGGGAACTTGAAATTCCACTCGCGCCGCAGTTCCGAAAACGTGCCGAAGTCGACACCGAATCCAACTTGCGTTTGCTCAAAAGAAATTTGTACGAGGTCGAGCGATATGCCAATGTCGAGCGAAAGTTCATCGTTGTCGCCATTGATGAGTGCGGCAATGCGAGGCTCTTTGGCATCGGCAAGAAGCGGCACAAACAACGGGCGATTCGGCTCGAGCGTCCATGTTTGTGCCACGCAAGGCGAAATGAACAACGATATGATAAAGATCAGTACTATGCGATTCATCGAAGAATGAAAAACGAAAAAGCCGCTACGCATTGCATAACGGCTTCATCAGTTCACAGCAATAGCCTTACGGGTTTGAAGGTGCTTCCGACGATGCAGGCGCGGTAGGCGGTTCGCTCACCGTGATTTTTATCGTCTTTGTCTCCTTAGCACCTGACTTATCCGTAGCCGTGAAGGTTACATCGTAAGTGCCTGTTTGCTTTGTCGTTGGAGTCCACTCAAATGTGTTGCCCTTGAACTTCGCGCCTTTTGGCAACCCTGATGCAGTAATTTTTAATTTGCCTTCGTCTTCTTTGTCGTCGTCGCTTGCATTCACATTGAACGAAATGGCTTGTCCTGCAATACCTGAAGCATCGGAAAGGTCGGTGAATTTCGGCGGACGATTGACGTTTTTAACTGTGATGGTGATTTGTGTTTCGTCGGAAAGCGGCGTGCCGTCGATGCCTGAATCGGTTACTTTGGCGTTGAGCGTGTATTTGCCTGCTTGCTCGTAGTTAGGAGTCCAAGAGAGTTTGTTGCCTTCGAGCGTTGCGCCTTCGGGCAAATTGCTGATGCTGAAAACGAGTTTTCCTTCGTCTTCTTTGTCGGGGTCGGTGGCTTTAAGCTCGAGCGTGAGCGGTTGGTTTTCAGTTGCCGATTGCGCGGCAACTTTTTCGAGTTTCGGTTTGCGATTGAGCTGCTTAATCGTGATTGGAATGGTGATTTTATCGCTCAATCCTTTTTCGGCATTCGGTTGAAGCGAGGTTGTGCCTGCAAGTCCTCTATCGGTAACGGTGAATTCGACTTGATACTCGCCCGCTTGTTCGTAGGTCGGAGTCCAAGTAAAGGTTTGATTGTTCGGCGTGAAGGTTGCGCCTTGCGGAAGCGCTCCCGCCTTGAAGGTTAGTTTGCCTACGTCTTCTTTGTCAGGGTCTGTCGCTTTAAGCGTGAAGGTGAGTTTTTTCGTTTCTTGCGCGTCGGTTACGGTTACGGGTTCAAACTTTGGCGGTCGGTTCGTATTGGCAACCGTGAGCGTCATGGATTTTGAGTCGCTCAAGCCATCGGGGTCTTTGATGGTGAAGGTGAGTTTGTAGATGCCGTTTTGTTCAAAGTCGGGCGTCCAAGAAAAGTTTGAGCCATCGAAGGTTGCGCCTTTTGGCGAGCCATCAACGGAGATGGCGAGTTTGCCTGCGTCTTCGCGGTCGGGGTCAGAGCCGCTGACGCTAAATGTGATAGGCGCGTTTTCTTCGCCTGTTTTGTTTTGCACCGTGTCCATCACAGGCGGACGATTGACGTGAATGACGGTAATTGGCACTTCTTTTATATCGGAAAGTTGCGTGCCGTCGATGCCTGTGTCGACTACTTTGAACGAAACCGCATAATTGCCTGATTGCTCAAAGGTGGGCTTCCAAGAAAACGTTTGCGTGAGCGTATCATACTTTGCGCCTTCGGGAAGATTGGTTGCTGAGAACGAAAGTTTGCCTGCATCTTCGCGGTCGGGGTCGCTTGCGGGCGTTGTGAAGGTAAGCACTTCGTTTTCTTTGACGGTTTTCGGCTCAATTGCCGCAAGCGATGGCGCACGGTTGGTTTGCTTAACGGTGATGAAAATGCTCATCGTGTCGTTAAGCATAAATTCTTTATCGGGATTGAGTTTGAAATCGAGCCCTTGGTCTTCGACTTCGAACTCCGCCACATAATTTCCAGCTTGTTCAAAGGTTGGCGTCCAAGAAAAAGTGCGCGTCGTGCCGTCGAAGGTTGCGCCTTCAGGTAGTTTTGTGGCTTTGTAAGTCAGTTTGCCTTCGTCTTCGGCATCAGGGTCTGTGGCGGAAATGGTGAAGGTTTGCGGTTTATTCTCGTAGAAGGTTTGCGCGTCGAGGCGGACAAATTCAGGATTGAGGTTGACATTGTCGACGCGAATTTTCATCTCTTTGGAATCGGTGAGCGTGTCTTTGCCGTCGTTGTTGCCGTCGCTGTTGGCATCTTTGACCGTGAAGGTTACGACATAATCACCTGCTTGGGTGAAGTCGGGCGTCCAAGAAAATTTGCGCGTTTGCGGGTCGAAGGTTGCGCCGCGTGGCAGGTTGGCGGCGACATAGGTCAGTTTTCCCGCGTCCTCGATGTCGGGGTCTGTGCCTTCGGGAATCGTATAAACGAGAAGAGAATCTTCGAGCGTCAGTTGCGCGAGCGGCTGTGGCAAGGTCGGCGCGCGGTTGATGTGCTTGACTTCAATCGTAAAGGCTTCGGTTCGCGAAAGTGCGTCGGGCGACTGCTCTTGAATCGTAGCAACGAAGGTATAAAGCCCTGACTGCTCGAAGGTCGGCGTCCATGTAAATGCATGCGGGGCTTGGTCGTAGCGGAATCCTGCGGGAAATACGCCGCTTTGTTCCACTAACGAAATCACAACGGGACTGCTGTCGGGGTCGTTGCCTTCAATCGTATAGTTCAGTAGTTCATTTTCATTGACGACGTGATTTTTCGTGTTCGTGAAAATCGGGGTCATATCGTAGTTAAAGACTTGAAATCCTCTATCGCTTGTGCCTGCGTAAATCGCGTGTCCTGAAAAGGCGATGTGGGTGATTTCAGAGCCGTTGCCGAGTTGCTTGTCCAGCGGTTGCGCGTTGAGTTTGCCGAACTCGCGCACGTCGTAAATTGCAATGCCTGAACGCCCTGTGGCAACCACCACCATATTCGGATTGAGCGGATAGAGTTCAACATCGATTACCAATGGAAGCGCGTAGTTTGTTTCAAAGACGCGCGTTGGGAGCGAAATGGTTTTGATATTGACGACTTCAAAGCCGCCCACGCCGTTGCCAATGTAGAGCATTCCGTCTTTGGCAATCGCGTAGCGGCAAGTCGTCGCGGCGGCATATCCGCCAACATATTTCGGTTGCGTCGGACGGCTGACATCGAGAATCTTCACGCCGCCTTCGCGGTCTGCCACGTAAATTTTCTTGTCGGAATAAGACACGCCCCACGCGAAGTTCCACGCCAAGAGCGAACTCGTTGAAGCCACGCGCGTCGGCGCGCCGGGGTCTTTCAAACTCCATACTTCAATGCCGCCTTTGCCTGTGGCGACATAGAGATACTCTCCGCTATCATCAATACACAAATCCCACGATTCGCCCGATGCCGTTTTGACACTTGCATTTGAAAGCGGCGCAAGCGGATTTGAAACATCAATGATGTCAATTCCATTGACATTGTCAGAGATGTAGAGGTAATTACCTTTTCGCTTAATGCCGCTTGTCGGAATCGAAAGGTCGCGCATGCTACTGACTAAAACAGGCGTAAATGGGTCTGTAATGTCAAAGACCTGTAATCCATTCGTGTTAGTGGCAACATAAAGATACTTGCCGCTCACATACAGCGATGCCACACCGTCGCTCGGAAATATCGGGTCTCCGATAAGCTCAATCTTATTGTATATGACTTTTGGCTGAGATTCTTCTTCTTGTGCTTGTGCGTTGATGCTCGTCCATAACAAGACAAACAGCATCATCAGGCGCAATGTTTTGGCGGGAAAAAATTTGGTCGCTATCGTCATGGATTTTTGTTGTAAAATGCGGTTGGCTGTGTTGTAGAAATTGTTTCTCTTTGATGCGGGGCGAATTTACAAAAACGTTTTCAAAATTGACGGAGCGATGCTGTTTCGCTTGTGTTAAACGATGGACTGCGCTTTTTTCTCTCCTGTTTCTTTTGGTGTGTCAAGGCGTTGCGCAACCTGCTCCCGTCATTCGTAACATCACTTTTGTTGGCAATCATGCCATTTCACAAAGCCAATTTATCGGCATTTTCGCGCTTCCACAGCCTTACGACTCCCTGCGCTTCGCCGAAAAATTTGACCGACTTTCACGCATCTACAAAGAACTTGGCTACTACGACTTCCGAATCGATAGCCTCGCGCTTGCGCCGCCCACGCTCACCGTTTTTCTCACCGAAGGCGAGCCGTTTCTCATCTCAAAACTAAATTTTCACGGCAACACTATTCTTTCCGACGAAGAACTCGCCGACCTTTGCGACACAGAAATCGGCGTGCCGCTCCTGCAAACGACGCTCGAAAACGACATCGACGAAATTTTGAAAAAATATGAATCGCTCGGTCGCCCATTCACCAAAGTCTTTCTCCGAGAGCCGCGCCTCGTTTATGAAGACCACAACGGCTCACTAAAACCGCGCCTTGAAATCGATATTGACATTCAAGAAGGCAAATTCACCAAGCTTGTGGGGACGCGCATTTTCGGCAATCAATCCACGAAGCAGGAAGTTATCGAGCGCGAAATTCGATTCCGTGCAGACGAAGCCTTTCGCGAAGAAAAATTCAATCTCATTCAAGAGCGATTGGAACGCACGAATTTTTTTGAGCGCGTTTTCCCTCCCGAATTGCTCATCGTCAATAACACGAACGTCGATACGCTCGAAGCCGCTCTGAAACTGCAAATTGTCGAAGGCAATCCGAACACCTTCGACGGCATTGTCGGCTATCAACCGCCGCAAAATCCCAACAACCCAAACGATGCCGGATTTTTCACAGGCTTAATCAACATTTCGCTTCAAAACATGTTCGGCACAGGACGGCGGCTTGATGTCAAATGGCTTAAACCCAATCAATTTACCCAAGATACCCGCTTGCGCTATCAAGAGCCATATTTCGTTGGTTTGCCGCTTAGTCTCATTTTTGATTTCATGCAGTTAAAACAAGATTCTACCTTCACCCAACTGCAACTGGGACTTTCCGCCGCTTATCGCTTCGCTGATAATTTCTTTATCACGTCTTCGTTCACACGCGAAGAAATCAATCCGATTTTTGAAGGCGCGGCGATTGCACAAGTGATTTTTCCGACCACTATCACGCTCACAGGCTTCGGCATGATTTACGATTCACGAGATTACCCCATCAGTCCGCAGTCGGGATTTTATTTCCGAAACGATTATCGAATCGGCAGAAAAGTGATTAGCGCGTCCGATTCACTCTTAGCCATTTATCCGATTCAAACGAATGTTTTGCAGCAGCGCATTCTCTTCGAAGCCGAGTATTATCAACGCACTTTCAAGCGTCAGGTGCTTGCGTTGCGCTTTCACGGCGAAGCGATTTTAGCCGATGAAATTCAGTTTTCAGATTTGATGCGCTTCGGTGGCGCGCAAAACTTACGCGGCTATCGCGAACAACAGTTCCTTGCCTCGCAACTGATGTGGCTCAATACAGAGTATCGATTTTTGCTTTCGCGAAAGGCGTTTCTGTTTGGGTTTTATGATGTGGGATATTTCTTCAAGCCTCAAAACCCAATCAATCCGCTTGATGGCTCGCTTCGTGGGTGGCGGCGTGGCGTTGGGATTGGTGCGCGCGTCGACACACCGCTCGGCTTGATGGGAATTAGCTACGCGCTCGGCGAAGGCGATTCGTTCTCAACAGGCAAGGTGCATTTCGGCATTATCAACGCCTTTTGAACTTGATGGAAACTAACCTCTCACTTTTAAATCGGCATCAATCGCAGATGTAAACTTTTCAAAACGTCATGCCTGAACAACTTCGTGGAAAAAAGGAACTCGGCGCAGTCTATACGCCGAAGTTCATCATTGACTTTATGCTCTCGCGATTAAACATTTCATCAACACAACTGCTCGCCGTGCTTGAACCTGCCTGCGCTGACGCGCCATTTCTTTCCGCATTTCAAGAAAAATTCGGAAAGCGGCACGCGCTCACGGGCGTTGAAATTGACCATGAAGCGAAGCGACCATCTGGTTTGAAGAATTTTGAATTTCGCCATCAAGATTTTCTTTTGTGGAAAATAGAACGCCGTTATGATGTGATCCTCGGCAATCCGCCTTATGGCATTATCGGCAATGAATCGCACTATCCCATTTCCGCGCTCAAAGAAGTGAAATCGGAATACAAAGCGCGTTCAAGCACTTGGCGCGGCAAATACAACATCTACGGCGCGTTCATCGAGCAAAGCGTAAAACTCCTGAAACCAAACGGACAACTCTGTTTCGTTGTGCCGTCGACGTGGCTTTTGTTGGACGATTTCATCTTGCTCCGAAAATTCCTCTCCGAACATGGCGAACTGCACGTGCATTATCTCGGCAAAGCGTTTGCGAAAGTCAATGTCGTGGCGGTGGTGCTTTATTTTGTCAAGAACGCTCATCGTGCGATGTGTCTTTATGACGGCGAAACCTTGCGCATGAAGCGCGAAGATTACGACGGCGATTTAATCGCATTTGAAGATGATTTCACGCGAGAGTTTGAAAAGGAAAATCCTGTCCGCATCGGCGATTTCTTCGATATTCATTTTGCCGCACGAAGTCCCGAAGTGAAGGAAAGTGCGATTGTGTTTTCAGAGAAGAAAAACGGCAGAACGCCTCTCCTGACTGGGCGAAATCTCAAACCGAATGCGATTGACTACGAGACGAATTACACAGGCTTGTATGTCGAGCACCTTCGCACTAATGAACTGCGGGCGTTTTACGGTTTTCCGCACATTGTGGTCGGGCACACGAAAGGCGCGAAAGTGGTCGCCGCTTTTGATGAACGATGTTATGCGTGGCGCGAAGAATTTCATCTCGTTCCAAAATGCTCGGTGAATGAAAAATCTGTTGTAGCCTATCTCAATAGCGCGTCGGTTCAGCGATACGTAGCAACGCGCTATCGCGATATGATTCCGCACCTGACCAAAACACAACTCTCGCGCTTGCCAATGCCAACCGACTTGAAATGAAGTGATGAACATCAACGAGTTAGAACGCTTTTTAGAAACGCTTACCCTTTCAGAAAAGCATCGTGCGTTCAAAGGCTTTGAAGTGGATTTGAAAGGCGACCTGAATCCAACAAGATTGCTCAATGAAATTTTTTGGACGAAACAAGAATGGCTCAACATTGAGGAATTTTTTGAGCGATATGTGAGGCAGTGTTATCCATCTTTGAAGCAAGCGTTCCCGAAAGAGGTGGCGCAATTAGGTGTGAAGTTCGGTAGCCACTTGGCGGCGCGGCTTTATCGCACGCAAATTGGATTTTTGACCGAGTATCACTGTGCAATGCTGTGCGAAGAAGTGTTCGCGCCCGAAGGCTTTTTAGTGCACCGCTCTCCCGACCTTGACCGCTTGGGCGTTGATGTTCAACTCGTGCGAGAAAAAGAACGCTACAACCTGCACATTTTTGTCGACTCGCCGCGTGCGTGGAAATTTCGGCGCGAAAAGCGATTGGAAAAAAGTTCAAACCAAGAACAGGGAACGCATATCGATTTTCCGTATCAAGTGCGAAGTGGCTGTATTCACTCGCTCCGACTGCTTTCAAACGGCTTCGGTGTCTATCGACGCGAGTATATCGAGCATTTGAAGTGCAAAATTTTAAGCGGCGAATGTTTGGGCATTCAAGCCGAAACGGTCGACTGCAAACGCGGATTGATATTCAAAAGAAACATTCAAGCGGAAACAAGAATGAACGGCAAATGAGCGTTGTGTATTTGTATATTTGACAATCTGTTTAACACTTATCTGTTTTTGTTATGCAATTTCCACGATGCGATTTAATGCCCGCCGAAGAAGGGTTCTATTGCCAATGTGTCGGCTGCGAAGTCATTTCAAACGCCACGCCCGGCTGTGTGATTCGCGAAAAGCCTGATGGCATTTACGAGTTCAACGGCACAACGCCCAACGGCGGCGTGAAAGCCGTTTTGATTTTCACTAACGACGAAGGCGAAATTGT
Source organism: Candidatus Thermochlorobacteriaceae bacterium (assembly GCA_029263855.1). GTDB lineage: Bacteria > Bacteroidota > Chlorobiia > Chlorobiales > Thermochlorobacteraceae > JANWWM01. The sequence goes on from JAJUFC010000017.1 coordinate 76,542, forward strand.
GCCGAAGTCTGAAGCAAAGCATGTTGAGATTCGAGAATTTGATGCGAAGGGAAATGTGCTTGCAGTTCAGTTCGGCGTCGCTGACCCGCAAGGCTTTTCGCTTAAATGAAGTTCAGAGGCTCAAAAGGAGAATAACATGAACACACCTACTGATACGCCCCAAATTGTCGATATCAACATTATCGGCGGAGGACCGACCGGCATTTTCGCCGCGTTCCAATGCGGAATGAACGACCTTAGCGCGCGCATTATTGATTCCATGCCGCAGTTGGGCGGTCAACTCACCGCGCTTTATCCCGAAAAATATATTTACGATGTAGCAGGTTTTCCTGAAATCACCGCCGCTGATTTAGTGGCGCAACTTTGGGAACAAGCCTTAAAGTTTGAGCCCGAAGTGTGCCTCAATGAACAAGTCATTGGCATTGAAAAACAGCCTGACGGCACATTGCTCGTCTTTACAGCAACAGGCAGAGCCTATCCCTCGCGCGCCGTGGTGATTGCCGCAGGACTTGGCTCGTTCTCGCCGCGCAAACTCGACCAACTCGGCGACATTTCGCATCTCGAAAACAAGTGCGTCTTTTATGCCGTGCGCAATGTTGAAACGTTCAGAGATAAAAAAGTCGTGATTGTCGGCGGCGGCGATAGTGCGCTCGATTGGACGATGGGACTTTTAGACGTTGCCGAGCGCATTACGCTGGTGCATCGCATGAAAAACTTTCAAGGGCACGGCAAAACCGTCGCCGATGTGATGGATGCCAAAGAAGAAGGCAGAATTGATGTTTATCTGCAAGCCGAAGTGAGCGACCTTGTCGTAGACGGCGATATGCTCCGCAAAGTCATCATTACCTCGAAGCCTGAGCGGTATGAAATCCCCGCCGATATTCTTTTGCCGCTCATCGGCTTTAAGTCCGATTTAGGTCCGATTAAAGAATGGGGCTTGGAACTGAACGGCAATAAAATCGTGGTGGATTCCATGATGAAAACCTCGATTGATGGCATTTATGCGGCGGGCGACATTGTCAGTTATCAAGGCAAACTGCACTTGATTCAGACAGGACTCAGCGACGCGGCAATGGCAGTGCGCCACAGTTTAACCTACATTCACCCCGATACGGTGCATAAGCATCAATTCAGTTCGATTAAATTCGCGGCGAAAAAATCATAACCAAACCATGCCGAAAAACCTCGTCAAAGTTGGGCTTGTGCAGATGTCTTGCACAGAGTCTCCTAAAGAAAACCTCGACAAAGCCATCACGCTCATTCGAGACGCCGCGAAAAAAGGCGCGAAAATCATTTCCCTTCAAGAAATGTTCAACACGCTTTATTTCTGCCAAACCGAAGACTACGCGCCCTTCAATTACGCCGAGCCAATTCCTGGAAAAACGGTCGAACAACTTTCCAAATTGGCAAAAAAATTAAAGGTCGTCTTGATTGCGCCGATGTTTGAAAAGCGCGCACAAGGCGTCTATCACAACACCGCCGCCGTTATTGACGCCGACGGAACTTATCTCGGCAAATACCGCAAAATGCACATTCCTGATGACCCTGGCTTTTATGAAAAGTTTTATTTCACGCCCGGCGATTTAGGCTTCAAAGTCTTCAGAACGAGATACGCAAACATCGGCGTCTTGATTTGTTGGGACCAATGGTATCCCGAAGGCGCACGGCTCACCGCACTGCAAGGCGCGCAGATTCTCTTCTATCCAACGGCAATTGGCTGGGCAACTACCGAGCACGACCAAACCGTTAGAGCCGCACAACACAACGCTTGGGAAACCATTCAGCGAAGCCACGCGATTGCCAACGGTGTTTTTGTCGCTGTCGCGAATCGAGTCGGCACGGAATACGCGCCAAACTCCGAAGACGGTCTACAATTTTGGGGACAAAGTTTCATCGCAAACCCTTTCGGAGAGTTGCTCAACAAAGGCTCAAACGCAAACGAAGAAATTTTACTTGCCGAGTGCGACCTCGCCCAAATTGACTTCTATCGCCAACATTGGCCTTTCCTGCGCGACCGCCGCATTGATATGTATCACGGCATCACAAAACGGTTTATTGACGAACCTTCATAAGCATCTTCTTTCAAAACCACCCAATACTCACCTGTAACATCACATATCCTCGTGTAAAACGCTCCGCGACCGTTTGTTGTGCCAATCGGCATGAAGCGTTGAAACTCGTTGCTTGCCTACTGAAAAAAACTTATGTTCACACAGCATTTTCCTTCTCGCGACCAAAACACATAAAACCATTGGCACTTCTAATAACGCAGGAGAAAGGAAAAATGACCACACGCTCTAACATTTTGGCAATGCTGCTGTTCTTGCTCGTGGCTGTGCGCGCTACGGCGCAAGTTCAACCGCCCCCGCAATCTCAACTGCCAGACGATGTTTCAATCTCATGGTGGCAACAGGTTCAAAAAAACATTCGCGAGAGCGAATACCACATTCGCCCCAAAGGCGACGGCAGTTTTTCTTCGCCGAACCGCGCGCAAAACCTCCGCTTCACCTACTCGGAACGGGGCTTTTCCGCAACGCGACGCGATAGCCTCGCGCATCTGTGGAAAGCCGAATTTGCTTACATCGGCATCTCCAAACAAGAGAGCGTCGAGCGAGACGAATCGCGCTTTGAGTTGAATGCCGACGCGAATACGCTCGTGGCGACGAGCGAGGGGCTTTTGATGCGTTACCGCAATGACGAGAAAGGAATGCGTCAAGATTTCATCGTGAAGCGAAAGCCGAGCGGCAAAGAGCGGTTGCGCCTGTGGCTTGACGCGAAAATGACGGGCGGGAAGGTAGCAGTGAAGCCTGAGGCGGTGTCGTTTGTG
>JAJUFC010000026.1 GCA_029263855.1 Candidatus Thermochlorobacteriaceae bacterium
AAAAAGCGAAAGGACGGTATCTCGGAATACAAGCCTGCTACGAAGCGCTGTTTGAGCGAAAAGAATCCACTATTTCAAACGCCCCGACAAACCAACAGCGCGGAAGAGATGTTGACAAGGGTCGGAATCCCGAAACGGAATCCCGAAACGGAATGTCTTGGAAAAAAGAAAAGAAGAAAGTAAGATAGGCATAATTCCTGCGATGATGTGGGAAGAGGTTTCTATAACTTAAACTTTTAACGGATATGAAAAAGAAGATTGTTTTTGGGGCGTTGATTTCGCTATTTTATCAAAATAGAGCGTTTAGCAACTAAATGTTTAATTGAACTTATCGTTATTGTTCAAAAATTGAAGCAAAGTGTAGGATAGGTGAAGAAAAATGGGCTAAAAAAAATTAGCGTGATTTCAATCTCGATTCTCTTAATTGCGGGAATCGCTTACAAAGTCGTTTCAAGAAACGATGAAGCGACTGCCAAAGAAGAGCGAAATCTCCCTGAAATTCGCATTGAGCCGATTCGCGTGCAAACGGCAACGGCGCGGCGAAAAACACTCGTTCAATCTATTTCTACTACTGGACTTGCCGAAGCAGTTCGGCGCGTTCAAATTTCATCGCGAGTGTCGGCGGAACTAACGCGATTGAATGTCAAAGAAGGTGGATTTTATCGTCGTGGCGATACGCTTATGATGTTTAATGATAAAGATTTTCGTATTGCGCTTCAAGAAGCCAAAGAAGATTATCTCAAAACCCAAAGCGATTACGCCACTCAGCGTAGCGATTACGCCAAACTTTCGCCGTCAGAACAAACAAAAACGTCGCTTGAACGTCGCCGCCGCGAGTTAGAAGAAGCAGAGCGCTTGTTTCGTCAGGGCAAAATATCGGAAAAAGAATTTGAACGAATCAAAGAAGAAGCGGAGTTTGCGGAAATTTTATCGGGCGAAAAGTTAGACGACGTGTTGCGCGCGCGGTCAGGATTTTCGCGAGCGAAAACCCAACTAATGCGGGCGGAATTAAATTTGCAAAATACCGTTATCCTTGCGCCTTTTGATGGCTTTGCGTCGGGCATCAAAGTCTCGCAAGGGCAGTTCGTTGCGACAGGGCAACTTTGCATGGAGTTCGTCGACCTTTCGCGCATTCGAGTAGAAGTGGGCGTGTTAGAAAAAGAAACGCCGTTCATCAAGGTTGGCAATCGCGCCAAAATAAAATTCAGCGCGTTTCCGAAAGATACGCTCTACGGAAACATAACCGCCATAAGCCCGACGATTTCTACCGAAACGAAAACCGCAAAAGCCGTCATAGAACTTCCAAATCCTCAGTTTAGAATCAAGCCCGGAATGTATGCGACGGTTTGGATTGACGCGGCGTTTTTCCCAAATCGACTCGTCGTTCCGAAGAAAGCCATTGTCGAGCGAGACGGACGAAAAATCGTATTCGTCGCGCAAAAAGAACCAAACGGCAGGGAATTGGCAAAATGGCATTATGTTCAGACGGGCGAAGAAAACGAGACGGAAGTTGAAATTGTAGAAGGACTCGAAGAAGGCGACGAAGCGATTATTGATAATAACTTCACGCTCTCGCACGATATGCCCATTTCAAAAACGCCCTAACCAACGTAGCGATGCACATAGCCGAAGTTTGCGTCAAACGCCCGATTGCGACAATGATGCTTTTCATTTCGGCGTTGATGATTGGCGGCATTTGTTTTCAGAAATTAAGCGTCAATTTTCTGCCCGACATTTCAACCCCGCGCCTGACGATTCAAACCGCTTACAAAAACGCCTCGCCCGACGAAATGATGCGGCTCATTGCCATTCCGATTGAAGAGACGATGAACACGCTCGTCGGCGTTAAAAACATTCGCTCCCTCGCGCGCGAAGGCATCGCATTCGTTCAAGCGGATTTTTATTGGGGAACGGATATGAACTACGCCTTCATCGATGCGCGCGAAAAACTCGACCGCCTCAAAGCCTATTTGCCTAAAGAAACGGAACGCCCGACGATTCTGCGCGTCGACCCCGCCAGCGAACCGATTATGATGGTGGTAATTTCGCCCAAACGCGATTCGACCAAGTTATCCCGCAACGCGCCCACGAAATACGAGCAATATCAAATCGCCGAAGTCGCCGAAGCCTTGATTAAACGACGCTTAGAGCAACAAGAAGGCGTGGCGCAAGCCAGCATTTTGGGCGCGCCAACGCGCGAAATTCGAATCGCGCTCAATCCCGAAGCGATGAACGCGCTTGGATTGAACATTCCCGACATCGCCCGCGAACTCGCATCTCAAAACATACTGCTTTCAGGCGGAAGCATTCGACAAGGCAATTACCGCCTGCCGCTCCGATTAGAAGGCGAACTCAAAACGCCAAGCGACATCGCCAACGCCATCGTCGGACGCGCCAAAGATTCGCGCGCCATCTTGCTCAAAGACATCGCTACCGTCAGCGATGATTTTTCCGAACCCAAAGGCGTTACGCTCTTCAACGGAGTAGAGACGATTCAAATCGCCATTCGCAAAGAATCCGCCGCCAACACGGTCGAGACGGCGAAAAAAGTCAGACAAGCATTAAGCGAACTGCGAAACGAACTGCCCGCGTATTCCATCGAAGTGGTTTCCGACCAATCTCTTTTCATTCAACGCTCGATTGACGACATTTTGAGCGCGATTTATGTCGGCGCGCTTCTCGCGTTTCTCGTCTTGTTCTTTTTTCTCAACGAACTGCGCTACTCGGTGGTGATTGCGGTTACTACGCCGATTGCCATCATTCTGACCTTCATTTTTCTCTACATCTTCGGAATCAATCTCAACATTATTTCGCTCACGGGCATCGCGATTGGAATCGGAATGCTCGGCGACAACGCGATTATCGTCGTAGAAAACGTCTCGCGACTGCGCGATGAAGGAATGGAACGAACAAAGGCGATTATCGAAGGCGTGAAAGAAATCAATCTTGCCGCCGCCGCTTCGACCTTCACGAACGTGGCGATTTTCCTGCCCGTGATTTTCACCGACGGCATCGCGCGCGAAATTTTCAGGGATATGGGATTGGCGATGACCTTCTCGCTCCTCTCGTCGCTCCTCATTGCCGTAACGCTCGTCCCCGCCTTGCTCAACTTGGGCTTCGGCGAACTTGCAACGCCACGTCTTCTTGCGGGTCTTTCAAACAAAATTTTAACCAAGCGTTTGGAAATTCAATCGCGGTGGATTGCGCAATATGAACGATGGCTGAAATGGATATTAGCGAATCGCGGCTTGACGATTGCGATTTCGGTCGGCGCGCTGTTGCTCGCGCTGGGGCTGGGAACGCTCATTCCGACGGAGATTGCGCCGAAATTGGCGCAGAAAGAATTGCGCATCGCACTCGCGTTTCCAAGCGGCTATCGGCTTGAAGAGATGACAAAGGCGACGAAAACGCTCTCTGAAACGATGCGACGCAACTCGGACGTGCGCGCCGTATTGGCGCAAGTCGGGCGCGTCTCGGAACAAGAATCCATCTTCTCGCTCGATGAAGCCGGAACGGCGCAAACCGCCACGCTCGACGCGCTTCTTTCCGAAACCGCCGATGAATCAAGGCTCATCGAGGAGTTGCGTCAACTCTTGCAGAGCGAATCGCAAAAAACGCCGTTTCAATTTTCCATTCAGCGAAAGCAAACGACGCTCGAAAAAATCTTTCGTCCCGAAAAAGACGATTTCAAAATCAAACTCATCGGCAATGACGTCGCCGAACTTCAAAGTCTCGCGCCTCGCGTTGAAGCGGCGATTGCAGGATTGCCGGGCGTGAAAGACATCCGAAGCGACTTGGAAAAAACGCGACGCGAAATCGCGCTCTCGCTCAATCGCGAAGCCCAGGCGCGATACGGCGTTGAGCCTGCAATCATTGAGCGCGCGATTGAATCGGCGACGGGCGGCTACTCGGCAACGCGCATTCAAGACGCGATTGAAAAAATTTCGCTCACGCTCTACATCGAGAGCGAAAGTCCAAAAACGCTCGACGAATTGCTCTCGGAGCGCGTGAAAACGAAGTCGGGAGACGTGGAATTGCGAGAGTTCGTTCAAATCGAACCGCGCTTGTTTTATGGCGAGCGATTTCGCGAGAACGGGAAAAATCAAATCGTCTTGAAAGCCAACGCGCGCGAAGGCGTTTCGGCGACAAGCCTTGTCGAAGAAATTGAAAAGCAAATCAAAGCGGCGGCGATTTTGCCTGCGGGCGTGAGGGTAGAGGTGGGCGGCGAAAACGAAGCGGTGAAATCGTCGTTCAAAAGTCTGTTCGTCATTTTGGCGCTGTCGCTCTTGCTTGTGTATATGATTTTGGCGGCGGAGTTCGAATCGCTCCTTTATCCGCTCGTGATTATGCTGACGAGTCCACTCGCCGCCATCGGCGCGATTTTGCTGATGCTTGTGGTCGGAGAAAGTTACAACGCGCTCTCGCTGATTGGGCTGGTGATAATGGTCGGCGCGGTCGATAACGACGCGGTCATCGCGACGGATTTCATCGTCGAACTGCGGCGCAACGGATATGCAAGAGACGAAGCGATTTTTCTTGGCATTTCAAAGCGCCTGCGCTCGATTGTGATGACGACGGTTACGACGGTGGTCGGAATCATTCCGCTGTTGTTGAGCGTGGGTGGCGGCTCTGAACTTGGCGCATCGATTTCCACGCCGCTCGTGGGCGGATTGCTGGCGGCGACGGCGTTCACGCTCTTCACGATTCCCGCCGTTTTTGCTTATCTCGATGTTTCCGCGTGAGAGCAAGGGATATTGGCTTGTTAGATGCGAGTTGACGCGTTGAATTGTCTCTCTGAACGGTTGGCGGCTTGCCGCAGGCGGGGCTTTTCAGCACAACCTTTCATTTGGAAAACCGCACTTCAATTATACGAAAAAACTGTCAACCGAAGCACTGCACCCCCGCTTGCGCCAAACTGCTGTTAGCAGCTGGGCTTCCTGTCCTTCGTCTGTTTTGTTGTTAGTTGTCTGCACGTTTGTAATGTAGTTGAGTTAGTCCGGTGTCAAATGTTTTTACGTTTACAAGTTGCAGTTTTTGTTCAGGTCTGCCGTCTTTAAA
>JAJUFC010000006.1 GCA_029263855.1 Candidatus Thermochlorobacteriaceae bacterium
CTTGTCAACATCTCTTCCGCGCTGTTGGTTTGTCGGGGCGTTTGAAATAGTGGATTCTTTTCGCTCAAACAGCGCTTCGTAGCAGGCTTGTATTCCGAGATACCGTCCTTTCGCTTTTTGTTCAGCGATTCGAGCATTGAGTTTCGCGCTTTTCGGCGTGGCGTCAAACGCCCGATGCGCAAATTCATTAAACGCGCTCTCGCTTCTGAAACCCAACTGTTTGCCTAATCGCCGCAGTTTAATCGACGGGTTCGCTTTGACGATGTCCAAAAAGGCTTTTGCCCGCGCCCAATCCAGCACATCGCTTGGCGACTGCCCGAATTCATCTTGGCAGAGCTTCCAGAGTTTATCAGGGTTCAGTTGAAGGTCGTCGCAGAGGAGTTTTAGACAGAAATCAACGCGGGTGGCGTTTTTCAAAAACAGTTCAATCAACAGTTCGCATATATCGGGCACAGGTTGTGGGCGCATCATTGGCTGTGGCGTTTTGTTTAGGTGATGGTCGCGATAGTTTGAAGTTAAAGAATCACGCATTATGTTGCAAGCGCGCGCGTTTGTTTGAACGAATGAACTTTTGGCGCAAACATTATGGATTGAAACGATTAAATCGCATCATTTTTCGCTATGAAACGTCTGATTCAAGGGATCGTTGCGCGTCCCGTCGGGTTGAGCATGATGGGCGTTTTGGTTTTGGGCTTGGCGATATTTTTTGGAACGAAGTTGCCAATATCGACTTCGCCTGAGGCAGAGTTTCCGCGCATTTCGATTCGCACCGCTTGGAGCAATGCGTCGCCCGAGCAAATGACGCTTCAAATCACCGCCAAGGTAGAGGAAATCGCTTCGGGGTTGCGCGGCGTTAAAAAAGTCACGTCTCGCTCGCGCGAAGGGCTTTCTATCGTTTATGTTGAATTTGAGAAAGACGCTGACGCGAATTTCATCAAGGTAGAGTTAATGGAGCGACTTGAAACGCTTTGGCAGTCGCTTCCGGCGGGCGTTTCGCGTCCGACATTAGAAAAATATGTTCCAAAAGAATTTCAAGAGTTAGAAGGATTTTTAGTCTATCAATTTTTCCCAAAAACCAACATTGCCCTTCCCCCGTCTTTAATCAAAACGCAATTAGAAAAATATCTTGTTCCAAAACTGAATGGGCTTGAAGGCATTGGCGAAGTTAGAGTATATGGAGCGGAAAGCGAGCGACTCGCGATAGAACTTGACGAAACCGCTCTGCAAAGTTATGGGCTTGAAGTAGAAGACGTAGAAGCCGCGTTGCGCGAAGTTTCTAATCGCAAAAGTTATGGCTATGTTTTGAGTTCGCAAACGCAAATTCCCTTGCGACAAGAGCAATTTTTTTCCTCTCTTTCCGACCTTGAAGAGATTATGATTAAACCCTCTTCCGAAACCGACTCGATCGGTGTTTCAAGATTCATTCGCCTCCGAGACGTCGCTAAAATTCGGATAGAAATGCCTGAACAGACCAACTATTTTCGCATCAACGCCAAAGACGCGGTTACGATGAAAATCAGTCGCGAAGCCAATTCTAACAGCCTCAAACTTGCCGACGAGATAGAACAAACGATAAACGACGCGCTTTCTCGCGACCTTGCCTCTCTTGCGTTCATCAAAGCCGTTGACCAAACCACGCCCTTGCGACGAGAGTTAGAAAATTTAGGAAAGGATTTGCTCATCGCGCTTATCGCCATTATTATCGTTTTATTTTTCTTTTTGCGGAGCGCGCGGTTCGCGCTCATCGTGTTGCTGAACATTGCCTTTGCGCTTTCGTTCAGCGTTCTCGCGCTTTCTATGCTTGGGTATAGTTTGAACCTGATTACGATTGCGGGAATGATTTTAGTCTTCGGGATTTTAACCGATAACGCCGTCGTGGTTATGGACAATATCGAGCGCAATATGTTGCCAAACGTGGCGCGTCAGGAACTAATTTCAAAAGCCACTGCGGAAGTTTTTTTGCCCGTATTAGCCTCTACGCTCACGACCATCGGCGCGCTGATTCCGATTCTATTCTTGCCCGAAGACATTCGACTTTATTTCGTTGAATTTGTCGTTTCTATTTCGGTTTCGCTCGTCGGGTCGTTGCTGATTTCCTTCACGCTCATTCCTTCGCTGACAAATTATTTTGGAGCGCGTTCTTCATCGCCCACGTCGCGCTTTGAACAATTTCTTTCTCAACTCTATGTTTCCTCGTTGCGTTATATTTTAGACCGCCCGAAACGATTTATTGTTCTCGCAGTTCTCTTAATCGGCGTTCCCGTTTACTTGCTTCCCGACAAGTTAGAAGAAAAAGAAAATGATTCTTTGCGCGTTTTTAGACGGTCGTATAACGTGATTTTCGGAAACGAATATATTTTATTGGCGAAGCCTTACTTGAACTATATTTTTGGCGGCAGTTCGTATTTGTTTTATCGCTACGTTTCGCGCTCCGAATTTTTCGGCTATGGTGGCGAAACTTACATCGGAATAGACGTCAACGCGCCGCAAGGCACAAGCCCTGAACGACTTAATGAAATCGCGGCGCGTTTTGAGACGCCGCTCTTGGAATATGGCGAGGGAATTGAGAAATTTGTTACGGAAATCAACGGCGCGAATGCTTCTATCTCCGTTTATTTTGACAAAAATCAAGTTTCTACAAGTTTGCCCTATATCGTTAAAGCGCATTTAACGGCGATTGGCGCGCGAGTCGGCGGCGCGTCCATTGGCGTTTATGGTTTTGGACCGGGATTTTATTCAGGCGGTGGCGAAACCAGTTCGTTTCGTTTGAAGGCATTAGGATATAATTACGAAAAATTAAAATTGATTTGCGAGCAGTTCAAGAGAGAGTTAGAAAAAAACCCTCGCGTCGATAATTGCCGAATAGACAAAGCCTTTGGTTTTCTTGAGAGCGGTAGCGAAATCGCGCTTCATCTTCAGCGCGAGGCTCTAACGCACTACCCCGTTTCGCTCAATCGCCTGCTTTCTACGATTCAGAGAAAAACGAGCGGCGAAGTTTCTTCTTTTCCGATTGCGATTGGCGGAAAGGAATATCAATCGCAGTTAAAATTTTCTCGCGCCGCTCTTTTTTCCACGAGCGATTTGTTTTCGGGACTTTATTTTGAAGGCGGCAACGCATCGCGTTTTTCCGATTATGTCGACGTTGAAAAGCGAAAAATTTTGTCGGAAATTTTGCGCGAAAATCAGCAATATCAGCGATGGATTACGTTGGACTACAAAGGGCGATATGATTTCGGACAGCGATATATTGAATCCGCTTTATCTCGTTTTCCGCTTCCCGCAGGTTACGAAATAGACGCGAAGCAACAAGGCTTTTTTATCTTTTCCGAGCAGAATGTCGGGGATTTTATCTACGCGGCGTTGTTTTCGGTTTTAATCGTCTTCATCGTTTGCGCCGCGCTTTACGAATCATTTTCAAAACCGTTTTTGATTATTTTAGCCGTGCCGATGTCATTGGCGGGCGTTTTTTTAAGTTTCTACTTTTTTGACGCGAATTTTGGAAGAGGCGGTTATGCGTCTCTTTTGCTTTTGGGAGGCATCGTCGTAAATAATTCCATCATCTTGGTGGATAGAATGATAAAAAGCGTTGAATTGAACGGCGTTAGCGAATTAAAAGAAGCGATTATCGCGGCTTCATTGGCGCGTGTTCGCCCGATTTTGATGACGAGCCTTTTGACCATCGCGTCGCTTTTGCCGCTTTTGATTCGTTCAGAGAAAAGTAGCATTTGGCACGGGCTTTCAGTCGGAACGATTGGCGGAATTACGTCTTCTACGCTTCTCGTTTTGCTTATTTTGCCCGCGATATTTTTTCTATTTGAACGGCGTTCTCGAAAGTAGTTTTTGGTCATAAAAAAAGCGTCTTTCGCAAGACGCTTTTTGATGTTCTATTTTCGCCTATCGGTTTTTATACTCGATGCGGACGGCGGTGTGCGGCACGGCTTCAAGGCGTTCTTTCGGAATCGGCAAGCCTGATTTAGCGCAAATTCCATAGACGCCGTTTTTAATTCGCTCTAAGGCTTTATCGATATAGCCAAGGTATCGCTCGTCGCGGGCGATAAACATAAAGCGTTGTTCGCGGTCGAGCGTTTCCGTGCCATGGTCAGCCATGTGCATGGAGTAACTGGAATTGATGCCTTCGCTATTATTTTCGTCTTGCAAAGAGGCGCGCATAATTTCAAGGTCTCTGAGGACTTCGGCGCGTTTTTCCAATAAAATTTGCTGGAAGTGTTTGAGTTCTTCTTTGGTAAGGTAGGTTTTAGTTAAGCGTTGTGCAGGCAGTTCAGATTCCGGGGTTGCTTTAATGGACTGTCGCACAATGCTCACCGGTTTCTTGCTTTCTATTTTACTGGGAGTGGCGGCTTTTTTCGTTACTTTTTTCACCGAAGTTGTTTTCTTCGGCGTTGTGTTTTTCGTCGCCGCTTGCTTTGCTGTTACTTTTGGCGCACTTTTTTTCGCCTTTGGCTTTGCGGTAACTGTGGTTTTCTTGGTTTGTTTTGCTTTCGCCGTCGACTTAGCCATGCTGATAAGGCGTTTAGAGTTAAGGTAAATTATTGTTTTTCTATCGCGATGCGAAACGACTCTCCATTGATTTCGTCTTGTTTTGCAACATCTGCTTGTCCGTTCAATTCAAAGTTAAGTTCGACCGCGAGCGTTTCATTCATCACATACTCTTTATAGGCTTCAACTGCGGCTCTCATGCGCACCGGTAAGGCTAAATAGAGCTTGATTCTATCGGTAATTTCAAATCCTGAATCTTTGCGAATAGATTGAATCCGACTGACGAGTTCGCGCACAAGCCCTTCACTTTTCAAATTATCATCAAGTTCAGTATCGAGGGCAATCGTCAATTTTAACTCTGAATCTGATGCCACCAACCAGCCTTCAATATCTTCGCGCAAAATTTCTACATCTTCCAACAGCACTTTAATTTCTTTGCCCGAAAGGTCGAGCACGCATTCACCATTTTTTTCAAGCGTTGAAATCTGACTGCTCGACATCTCTCTCACTAATGTTGCAACCGCATTCACATCTTTTCCAAATTTTTTGCCAAGCGTTTTGAAATTCGGCTTTGCTTTTTTGTTCACGATTCCCGATTCATCATTCACATATTCAACCGCTTTTACATTGACTTCATCAAGAATAATATCGCGCACTTTTTCTAATTCGCGGCGTTCTTTGGCATCGGCGATTGGAAGCAAAATACGGCGGAGCGGCTGGCGAACTTTTAAGTTTGATTTTTCGCGCATAGTTCTCACGAGCGAAGAAACAACCTGTGCTTTTTTCATTCGCGCTTCCAACTCTTTATCAATCGCGGTTTCTTCAACCGTCGGAAAGAAGGAGAGATGCACCGACTCAAATTCTTCATAGTTCGTTGCCGTGTTCAGATTGCGATAAATTTCTTCGGCGATAAACGGCGCAAAAGGTGAAACCAATTTGCAAATGGTTGAAAGGCACTCGTAAAGCGTTTGATAAGCGGCAAGTTTATCTTGATTCATATCGCCTTTCCAGAAACGCCGACGGCTTCGTCGGATATACCAATTTGAAAGATTATCGACGACGAAACTTTCAATCAAGCGCGTTGCTTCGGTCGGATTGTAGGCGTCCATTGCCGATTCTACTTGCTTAATGAGCGTATTAAGCGCGGAAATAATCCATTTATCTAATTCGCTTCGCGATTCTACCGAAATGCGTTGCTCTTTATATTCAAATCCATCTACATTCGCATAGAGCGCAAAAAACTTGTAACTTTCCACTAACGCGCGGAAAAACTTACGCTGCCCTTCTACTAATTCATCTTCATTAAATGCTTTCGGCAGGTGCGGCGGCGATGAAGAAATCAAATACCAACGCAATGAATCTGCACCATATTTTTGCATCAACACAAATGGGTCAACGACATTGCCTTTGGACTTCGACATCTTTTGTTTGTCTTTATCCAAAATGTGCCCGTTCACGATTAAATTTTTGAACGCAGGCTTATCAAAAATAAGCGTTGCAATTGCATGCAGGGTATAGAACCAGCCGCGTGTTTGGTCGACGCCTTCGCAAATAAAATCCGCAGGAAAGTGCTTCTCAAAGAGGTCGACATTTTCAAACGGATAATGAAACTGTGCAAATGGCATTGCACCTGAATCAAACCACACATCAATCAGTTCAGGCGTGCGATTAAATCGCTTTCCCTCTTTGATAAAATAAATTCTATCAACAAATGGCTTGTGTAAATCTAATTCTACTAATCCCTTCTCGAGAGCTTCCCAAACTTTATAGGTTTTGCCGTCAATATCAATCAAGCCCTCTTTCAGTTCTTTGAGCGAACCAATGCAAAACATTTTACCGCTCTTGTAGTCATCGCCGACTTTGAAATCTTCCGAAACCCAAATCGGCAACGGCGTTCCCCAAAAACGCTCTCGCGAAAGCGCCCAATCTTTATTTTCTTCAAGCCAATTTCCGAAACGCCCTGTGCCAATTTCTGACGGCACCCAATTAATTTCTTTATTGAGCGCAACCATTCGCTTAGCGATTTCAGTCGTGCGGATATACCACGATTCGCGCGCATAATAAATCACAGGAACATCGTATCGCCACGAAAAAGGATAGGTGTGTAGATAGGTTTCTTTTTTGTAGAGTTTGCCCTCTTTTTTGAGCGTTTCCATAATACCCTTGTCGGCATCTTTAAAAAATACGCCGTCATAAAGCGGGACTTCTTTTGTAAAACAGCCATTTCGTGCAATCGGCTGAAGCATCGGGAGATGATACTTTTTAGAAAGTTCATAATCATCTGCACCGAAGGCGGGCGCGCAATGCACAATGCCCGTGCCGTCCGATGTAGAAACGAAATCACCGATGCCCACAAAAAAGGCTTTCTCTTGAACCGAAATATAAGGTAAGAGTTGTTCGTATTCCTGAAGTTCTAACGCTTTGCCTTTGAACTTTTCAAGAATTTCAATTGGATTTTCTTCGGAGGAGGCACCCAATACAGAAAGACGCGCTTCGGCAAGAATGAATACGCCGTCTTTAGTTTTGACTTTTACATAATCTATATCAGGTCCGACCGCCAGCGCGACATTAGAAATCAACGTCCATGGCGTTGTCGTCCAAACCAGAAAATACTCGTCGGCATTTTTCTTTTTGAACTTGACATAAACGCTTGGGTCTCTCACTTCTTTATAGCCAAGCGCAAGTTCGTGCGAACTTAAAACGGTTTCGGATTTGGGGTCTTGCGGAACGATTTTATAGTCTTTGTAGATGAATCCTTTTTCAAAAATTTGCTTTAAGCCCCACCAAACAGATTCGATATAGTCGTTGGTGCAAGTGATATAGGCATTTTCTAAATCACACCAATATGCCATTTCGTCGGTCAGTTTTCCCCACCCTTCTTGATTATCTTTGATATGGTGATAAACAAGGACTTTGGCTTCTTGATTGAACTCAGCAACGCCATAAGATTCGACGGCAGATTTATTTTTCAAGCCGAGTTTTTTTTCAACAGAAATTTCTACGGGCAAGCCGTGCGTGTCCCACCCGGCTTGGCGGCGCACTTGATAACCTTTGAGCGTTTTGTAGCGACAAACGAGGTCTTTAATTGTTCGGGAGAAAACATGATGAACGCCGGGCTTGCCGTTCACTGTGGGCGGACCTTCAAAAAACGAGAACACTTTTCCGTCATTTCGCGACGAGACGCTTTTCTCAAAGATGCCGTTTGCTTTCCAAAATTTGAGAATTTCGGCTTCGAGTGCGTTGTAACTGAAATCGGACGAAAGTTCTTTGAATTTTGCCATTCCAAAAATGAACTACCTGAATTATGTTTCCTTAAAAAAGGCGCAAATATAGGCTCTTTGACGCAATAAACAAAGTTCTTTTACCGACACTGCGGTATTAGCCGATGAAGTTATCGATTAGCCATTCCGTTGAAAAGTTGTAACTTCGCGCTGAATTTTATCACTTCAACGCTTACCATTTCATCTGCACGTGCCAAAGCGCAAAGACCTTCATTCCATTCTCGTCATCGGTGCTGGACCGATTGTCATCGGACAAGCCTGCGAATTTGACTATTCAGGCACGCAAGCCTGTCGCGCCTTAAAGCAAGAGGGGTTTCGCGTCGTTCTCGTCAATTCCAATCCTGCCACGATTATGACCGATTTAGACGTTGCTGACGCCACCTACATCGAGCCAATCACGCCCGAATTTGTCGAGAAAGTCATCGAGCGCGAAAAGCCTGATGCCATTTTGCCCACGATGGGCGGACAAACCGCACTCAACGTTGCCGTCAAACTTGCTGAATCGGGCGTCTTGGAACGCAACGGTGTCGAACTTATCGGCGCAAAACTGCGCGCCATTCGCAAAGCCGAAAATCGCGAACTTTTCGCCGACGCGATGAAAAAACTTGGCTTGGAAGTCGCCAAAGGCTTTTTCGTTCGAAGCGAAGAAGAAGCCAAACACGCACTCGAGCAAATTGGCTTGCCGATTATCATTCGTCCCTCTTTCACGCTGGGCGGCACGGGCGGCGGCTTTGCCGAAACCGAACAAGCCTATTGGGAAACCGTCCGACGCGGCATGAGTGCCAGCCCGATTGGCGAAGTGCTCGTCGAAGAATCTATCGTCGGTTGGAAGGAGTTTGAGTTAGAAGTTATTCGCGATTTAGCCGATAATGTCATCATCGTTTGCTCGATTGAAAACTTTGATCCCATGGGCGTTCATACGGGCGATAGCATTACGGTTGCGCCTGCACAAACCTTGACCGACCGCCAATATCAAGAGATGCGCGATGCGGCTATTAAAATCATTCGTGAAATCGGCGTTGAAACCGGCGGCTCAAACATTCAATTCGCCGTCAATCCCGACAACGGCAGAATGATTGTGATTGAAATGAACCCGCGCGTTTCGCGCTCCTCCGCCCTTGCCTCAAAAGCAACGGGCTTTCCGATTGCCAAAGTCGCCGCCAAACTTGCCGTCGGCTATACGCTCGACGAAATTCAGAACGACATCACTAAAACGACGCCCGCCAGTTTTGAACCCGCCATTGATTATTGCGTCGTGAAAATTCCGCGTTGGGATTTCGAGAAATTCAAAAATGTCGAAGACCGTCTCGGCGTGCAAATGAAAGCCGTCGGCGAAGTGATGAGTTTCGGACGCAATTTCAAAGAAGCCTTGCAAAAAGCCTTGCGCTCGCTTGAAATTGGGCGTGCAGGATTGGGCGCGGACGGCAAAGACTTAATGAACGTCATCGACCTTTCTCCCGAAGCCAAGTTCAAAGCCAAACACGAACTTTTGGAGCGCATTAGCATTCCTACCTCTGACCGAATTTTCTACATTCGACACGCACTTTTGGCAGGCGCAACGATTGACGAACTTTATCGCTCAACGAAAATTGATAAGTGGTTCTTGCATAACATCAAGCAAATCGTCGATATGGAATTAGAACTACGCGAACTTGCCACCAGCACAACGCTCGTTGCGTCAGAACACGCATAAACATTGGGCATTTTCACAGATTCAATTCTATCAACCATTCACTATGGCAGGAGTAAAGCATTATACGCGCTTGCTTACGATTGCAGGTTCAGATTCAGGTGGCGGTGCGGGCATTCAAGCCGACCTGAAAACCTTTTCCGCACTTGGCGCATTTGGCATGAGTGCGATTGCCGCGCTCACCGCTCAAAACACGCTCGCCGTTACGGCGATTCACCCCGTTCCGCCTGACTTTCTGCAAAAGCAACTCGAAGCCATCTTTGACGACATCGGCGTCGATGCGGTCAAAATCGGCATGCTTGCCACGCCTGAACTCATCACGGTTGTTGCCGAAACGCTCACGCGATACAACGCAAACAACATCGTCTTAGACCCTGTCATGGTCGCGAAAAGTGGCGATAAACTTTTGCAGGATAACGCCATCGAAGCCTTGCGCACGAAACTGCTTCCGCTTGCAAGCGTCATCACGCCGAACCTTCCCGAAGCCTCTGTGTTGCTTGGGCGCAGTGTGGTGATTGAAACTGACATGACACAAGCGTCAAAAGATTTACAATCGCTCGGTGCGAAAAACGTCTTGCTCAAAGGCGGACACTTGGGCGGAAACAAGAGTTCCGACCTACTGCTCACTGAAACTGGAAAAACCTTGTGGTTCGAGGCGAAACGCATTGAAACAAAAAACACGCACGGAACAGGTTGCACGTATTCTTCCGCGATTGCCACCTTTCTCGGCAAAGGCTACGCACTTGAAAACGCCATCGCCTCCGCCAAACAATACATTTCCGACGCAATTCGCTTCGGCGCAACTTATCAACTTGGACACGGACACGGACCTGTACATCACTTTTTCAAACACTGGGAGTGAACAAGATTGAGCGGAACGCTTTACATCGTCGCAACCCCCATCGGCAACCTCGAAGACATTACGCTTCGCGCACTTCATACGCTCAAAACGGTCGACCTCATCGCTTGCGAAGACACGCGGCACACCTTGAAGTTGCTCCGCCATTACAGCATTTCCGACAAACCGCTTTTTGCTTATCACAACTTCAATGAGCGCACCGCAACCGAACGCCTCATCAATGAACTTTTGCACGGCAAATCCGTCGCGCTCGTCAGCGATGCGGGCACGCCTTCACTTTCCGACCCAGGCTTTTTCCTTGTTCGCGCCGCACATGAACAGGGGCTTCGCGTTGCGCCGATTGCAGGCGTTAGTGCTTTGACCGCCGCTGTTTCCGTCTCGCCAATTCCAATTCGCTATTTTTATTTCGAGGGATTTCTTCCGCAGAAAAAAGGTCGACAAACGCGCCTGAAATATCTTGCTTCGCTTGGGACAACCGTCATTTTGTATGAATCGCCGCATCGGCTTTTGAAATTGCTCGATGAACTCACGGAATACTTTGGCAACTCAACAGTGATGATTGCACGCGAACTGACGAAAGTTCACGAAGAAATTTTGCTCGGCTCACCTTCCGAACTCAAAGCCAAATTTTCGGCAAAAAAAATTTTGGGCGAATTTGTCGTGATTGTTCATTCAGCAAACACAACAACCGATTTTTCAGAAGATAACCCTAACGCGCATGAAGATTTTTAACGACCCGAAAACCCTTCAATCTTTTTCAGAAACGTTGCGCTTACAGGAAAAGCGCATTGGCTTTGTGCCAACGATGGGCGCACTTCACGACGGACATTTGAGCCTCGTGAAAATTGCCAAGTCGCGCGCCGATGTGGTCATGATGAGCATTTTTGTCAATCCTCTTCAATTCGGGAAAACAGAAGATTTCGGCAAGTATCCGCGTCCGTTTGAGCGCGATGTTGAACTTGCGCGTTTTGCTGGTATCGATATTCTCTTTGCGCCGTCTGCTGAAGCCTTATATGGTCAGGGGTTTCAGTCGTTTGTCGAAGTGGAGCATGTCTCAAAAAGATTTGAAGGCGCGATTCGTCCGACGCATTTTCGCGGCGTGGCAACGGTGGTGCTCAAACTTTTCAACCTCACAAAGCCTCATGTTGCCGTCTTTGGTGAAAAAGATGCGCAACAACTGACGCTCATTCGCCGAATGACAACCGACCTTAACCTTGATGTGGAAATTCTTGGCGCGCCGATTGTGCGCGAGCCTGACGGCTTAGCAATGAGTTCGCGCAACGTGTATTTGAATCCTGAACAGCGAAAGGAAGCAACGATTTTATATCGCGCCTTAATGCACGCTAAATCAACACTTGACGCGGGCGAGAGAAATGTTGAGGTTCTCAAAACGCTTGTAACACGCACGATTCAAGCCTCGCCAATCGCGCTGATTGATTATGTCGATATCGTCGATGATGACACCTTTTCGCCGACTGTTTCGCTTCAAAGCGGCAAAAGTTATTTTCTCATCTTAGCCGCGCGCATTGGCGAGGTGAGGCTATTAGATAACCTTCATTTTTCCGTTTAACTTTCTTCAACCTTAACCGCAGTCGCTATGTCGGAACAATTTACCACAGAATCCCAATCTGAATCGCCCGATAATTTTAACTCGGTTTTAATTGGCGGCACTCTCATTTTCGTGATTGGCATTGTGCCGTTTTTGAATCTTATCAACAGTTGTTGCTTGGGCATGCTTCTCGGCGGCGGGGTTGCTGTTTGGCATTACACCAATCAATACAATCTCACGCTCACGAGCGGCGAAGGCTTCAAACTTGGCGCGTTGGCGGGCTTACTTGGCGGACTTGCAGGTTTGGTCGTCAGTTACGTGTTAATCGCCTTGTTCGATTATCAGCCCGGCGCGGAAGCCATCAAAGATTTGATGCTGAACATTTTTGGAGACGACCCTACGGTGCGAGCGCAGATGGAGGAATCGTTTCGCGAGCAATCGGCAAATGCGTTAAGCGCAAGCGCGATTGCTATCGGCGTGATTACAACGGCAATCATCTATCCGCTTTTTGCAGGACTTGGCGGCATTATCGGGGCTTCGCTCTTCAAAAAAGGTTCCCCACAAGTTTAACACCTTTTAATTAGGACTCTTTACGCAATGCGCGAAGTTGCGCCAAGCGATTGCCGCTGTATTGTTTGCGGTTAAAGGTATTGCCTTTGCAAGGATTAGCAACGTTTTCGCGCTGTGGAATTGGCTCACCGTATAAATCGCAGTGATGCAAGGATAGGTTGTAATTGACGCAATACGGACACGCCGACGCTAAATTGATTTGCGCGACAATGCTTTTTGAATCGTTGTAAGTGTTTTTTGCCCACATCGGCGCGGCAGAAGATTCTTCGCCTGATGTTGCAGAATTTGTTGACGGTGATTGTTCTAACGAGGAGTCTAACGAGGAGAGTGTTCGGCGGGAATACTGAAACATACTATCATACTGCGGTTAATGTTAATTTAGACAAACTCAATTTGTGAAATATTTTTCTCTCTTTCAACATCTGCTCGCATTTTTTCCCCAACGCTTTGCCTTGACACGCTTTTGAGCGATGGCGTATATTGATGCTATTGCTTGCTAATTCTAATCCATCAATCATGCGCAATTTTTTTGCATTGCTGACCGTGCTGTTGCTCTTCTTTCAAGCGCTTTTCGCACAGGACGGTTTGCAAGTCTTAAGCAAAGATGAAACCAGCCTTACCTTTTCATTCACACCTTCGTGGCAAGAAGTCGACACGATTGAATCCAACAATTTAAGTTACAAGCATTTTCATTTCAGAGGCGGCTCACCCAGTTCAGAACGCCTTGGATTGCCCGATGTGAAAACTCTTTTCTTTCCGATTCTCGTTGGTTCTCCGAAACCGCCGCGCGTTGAAATTCTTTCTGCTGAAAGCGTAACGATTTCAAACATAGACCTTGCGCCAACACCTTCGTTCGACAAAGACGGCAACGCGACATTTGAACGCGCACCAAACTACGACACTGCTCCGCTTCCTAAACTTGTCGAAGCCTCAACGCCTGAAATTGCGCGTGGCTACTTTATCTCGACGATTGCCATAACGCCTATGCAATACAGCGCGAAGACCAAATCACTTCAAAAGTTTTCCAAAATCGTGGCGCGTGTTTCCTTTGAGCGTTTTGCTTCTCCATCATTCTTTCAAAGTCGCCTTGCTCCGAAGTCCAGCGACATGCTCGCTCATCTTGTTAATTTTGATGTTGGAAAATCATGGAACGCCCCTCCACTCCGCAACGCGACGACCGACACCGTTACACAAAGCGTTCTGCGTTCAGGGCGGTTCTACAAGTTGGAACTGCGCGAAGAAGGCGTCTATCGCTTAGACCGTCAATACCTTGAATCCATCGGAATCAACCCAAACACGATTGACCCGCGCAAACTGAAAATCTACTTCAACGGCGGCGACGAGTTAGACACGCGCGTCAATTCTGTCAAAATTCCTGACCTGCAAGAACAAGCGATTTTCGTTTCAGGGGAAGCCGATGGCTCTTTCGATTCAGGCGATTTCGTTTTCTTTTATGCCAAAGCCACACAAGGCTTGCGATTCAATTCAGCTACACAACAATTTTCGCACTACAACAATCACTTTACCAATTCATCGTTTGCCTTTCTTTCGATCGATGGCGAAAATGGCAAGCGTCTGTCGTTCGAGCCGTCGCTCCAAGAGCCGTCGCCGTTTGTGGCGCAATCGTTTCGCACGCAAAGCTTCGTCGAGAACGACCTCGTTCATTTCACGAATTTTGGAATTCATTTCTATGATGTTCCGCTGACTTCTTCTCGCCGAAATGCAACTTACACTTTACTCACGCCTTCGCTTGACGCTTCGCGCCCTGCCGCGCTTCGTGCGTTTTATGTGCTTGCCAGCAACTTACCTGAAAACTTTTCTCTTCGCTATGGGAGCTCAACGCTTGGTCAGTTCAGCTCTTTTGGAAGCACCATCGGCGCGTATCGTCCGGGGACAACCTTTTTCATGAACGTGAGTTCTTTTCAAGCCGCCGCCCAAACCAGCCAATCGTTTTTAATCGAGTTTTCGGGCAACAGCGCAACGGGTTCTCTTTATCCCGATTGGATTGAAGTTGACTATTGGCGACGCTTTGAAGCCGAAAACGGATTTTTATCTTTTAACTCTCTTGTTGGACTTTCATCGGAACAAACCGTAGAGTATCGCTTATCGGGCTTTGCACCGTCGCTTGTGGTTTGGGATATAACATCAGAAGCAATTCTTTCAACTACAAATGGCACATTTCAACGCCAAGAATTGCCGAGCGCGTTTCGCGAGTATATCGCCTTTGACAATTCCTACTCGTTCAAGCGTCCGATTTCGGCAACACTGCTTGCGAATCAAAACATTCGCAGTCTCGTTGCACAAAGCCCTGAATACATTGTCATTTATCCCAAAGAATATGAATCGGCGGCAACGCAGATTTTCAACTATCGGCGCGACAACGCCCGCTGGGGCGCGCTTGCCTTGCGCTGTGCGATGGTTTCAACCGAACAAGTCTATAACGAATTTTCAGGCGGCAAGCAAGATTTCACTGCGATTCGCAACTTCATCAAATTTCTTTACGACAACGCCGCTAATGCCGACCTGCGCCCGCAATATGTTTTGCTTTTAGGCGATGGCGATTGGGACTTTCGCAACTTGGTTGGGAGAACTTACCCAAAAGTGCCTGCCTTTGCTTCCACTGACCGTGTGAATGAACTTGCCTCGTTCAACTGTTCAGATGATTTTTTTGTCAGCGTTCAAGGCGAAGATTTCAGACCTGAATTAGCGATTGGTCGTTTGACAGTTCAATCCACACGAGAAGCCGAATTTGCCGTTGAAAAAATCATCGGCTATGAAACCAACTCCGACTTTGGCGATTGGCGCAATCGTTTCGGATTAGTGGCTGATGATTATCCAAATGGCGCAATTCGCAATCCCGGACACGCCCGCGACCAATTCACCCGCGATAGCGAATTTACCTTGCAACAAGCCCGCATCAGCGCGCCCTACATCGACCCCGTTAAACTTTATGCCCCATTCTATCGCCCCGAAAGCGCGGCAGGCGGCAGACGCTTTCCCGCGCTCTACAACGACATCATTAATCAGCTCAACAGCGGCTTGCTGATTATCAATTTTATCGGACACGGCAACCCCAACGTGTGGACGGCAGAGCGCATCTTTGAGCCATCGACTTCCCTGCGCTTGCTGAACAATCAACGCCGATTGACTTTTTGCATCACCGCCACATGCGACTTCGGCAGAGCCGACGACCCATTTTTCCAAAGCGGTGCTGAACAAATGTTTATCACGCCCAACGGCGGTGCAGTCGGCTTATTCACCACTTCGCGCGCGATTTTAGTTACGAGCGGCTCAAACGCGCCGCCTGCACTTTTGCGCGAACTGTTAGCACGACAATCCGATGGACTTGCTTCGCCTGTTGGAATTTCGCTCTACCGATTCAAACTCAATAACGCGGTCGGTAACGATGTTGGATTTTTCTTCTTGCTCGGCGACCCTGCCATGCGATTGCTTTCAGGCAGAACCGTCGCACAAATTGACTCCATCAACGGCAACGCACTTCAATCTGCGTCGCTTACGATTCCCGCATTAAGCCGCACGCGCATTTCTGGCTCGGTGCGCTCACCACAGGGCAGTTTGCTTTCTGACTTCAACGGCAAAATTGCCACCATCATTTTTGATGCCGCTCGCGCCACCCCCGCCGACCACGAAGGCGACGGTATTATCGATGACTACTACAATGTCCGCAATGCGCTTATCTATCGCGGCACCGTTGATGTGCGCAACGGGCGATTCACCATTCAATTCGTTGTGCCAAAAGATATTTCTTACGACAGCCTGAATGCAGGACGAATCAGCCTTTATGCGTGGAAAGCGAACGCATCGCTCGGCGATTTTTTTGCGACGGCATCGGGCGCAACCGAACAAGTGCTTTTCACCGGCACGAATCCCGACGCACAGCCTGACAATACGCCGCCCAACGCAATGGTTTTCCTTAACGATAGAACCTTCACATCGGGGGGCGTAACGAATCAAAATCCAACCTTCATCGCTGAACTTTCAGACGAAAACGGCATTAACCTTACGCAAAGCATCGGACGCGCCATTACGCTTGTGCTCAACGAAGACGAGCGCAACCCGATTATCCTGAATGAATTTTATGAAGCGCGAGAAGGCAGTTTTACCGAAGGCGAAATTCGCTATCCTTTCCGCAACTTGCGCGACGGACGCTATTCGCTCCGCTTCAAAGCGTGGGATACGTTCAACAACTCCGTCGAGCAGTTCTTGGATTTTACCGTCGCCGATTCGTCCAAACTCACGCTTGGCAATCGCGTGATGAACTATCCGAACCCCTTCCGCGACCGCACCACATTCGTTATTGAGAACAATCGCCCTAACGACTTGCTCAATGTGCAAATTAAAATCTACACAGTCGCAGGACGCTTGATTAAAACGCTTCGCGACGCACAAGCCGCACACCGCATCAACATTGCTTGGGACGGCAAAGACGACGACGGAAGCGATGTCGCAAACGGCATTTATCTTTACAAAGTCGTTTTAAGCAGTCAGGACGGGCAATTTCGGGCGGAGCGAATAGAGAAACTTGCTATCGTGCGTTAGCGTTTATTTTCGCTCAAACATTTTTTTAAACCTTAACGCCAATACCCAAAACGCATGCAACTTTATCGTTTGGTTTATTACAGCGAAGCGGCAGATAACCTCACCATTCAAGATGTGAAATCCATATCGGCGAAAGCCAGCATCAAAAATGAATCGCTTTTAGTTTCAGGCGGATTGCTTTACTGCGAGGGCAAATTCTTGCAAATTTTGGAAGGAAGCATCAGACCGGTCAATAAACTTTTTGAAACGATTCTTCGCGACCCGCGCCACAAGAATGTGAATTTGATTGAGTTTTCGCGTGTTAAGAAGCGCGAATTTGAAGGGTGGGAAATGTCGCTTGTCTTTTTTCCGACTTCACGCGACTTTTATCCTGAATACATCAAATACAGCGGCGGCGATTCCTTTGACCCGATGAGTTTAGATGGCGATGTTTGCGTGGCGTTTCTTCGTGGCTTGCTTGAACGCCAAAAGCGATAATGCCTTTAAGTGAAATGCCTTCATGAAAGTGCTCGGTTTCAACGGTCTATTGAGTTTATTCAAAGTTCAATTTTCGCCGTAACTTTGGTGCACAATTTTGAGTATCTGCAATTTTGACCCTCAAGTGTGCCGTCAAGAAAACGAGATGCTATTCAATCTCGTTTAAGAATTAGTTGTGTGCGTCTTGCAAACCTTTATCCGAATTGAGCCTTGAACATCACGCTTTCAGAAACACTCTTTGAGAAAATTGGCACGATTGCCGACACGATGAACCTGCCTTGCTATGCCGTCGGCGGCTTTGTTCGCGATAGGCTATTGGGTAAGCCATGCAAAGATATCGATGTGATGGTCGTCGGCGAGCCGATTGAATTTGCCAAGGCAGTGAAGTCGCAACTGAATGGTTTTGGCTTTGCTGTTTTCGAGCGATTTCGCACGGCACAACTGCAAGTAAATGATGACCCACATGGCGCGCTCAAACTTGAATTTGTCGGCTCACGCAAAGAATCCTACAATCCCGAATCGCGCAAACCGATTACCCAAATCGGAACGATTGAAGATGACCTTTCGCGGCGCGATTTCACCGTTAATGCGTTTGCGGTTTCGCTCAATCGCGCAAACTATGGCGAGTTAATTGACTTGTTCGGCGGACTTGATGATTTGGAGAAAAAAATCTTGCGAACGCCGCTTGAACCTGAATCGACTTTTTCAGATGACCCGCTCCGAATGCTTCGTGCGGCACGATTTGCGGCGAAACTCCGCTTTACACTTCACCCCTCCATTCCGCCCGCGATGGAAAACATGCGCCCGCGCCTGAAAATCGTCTCGCAAGAGCGAATCACCGACGAACTGCTCAAACTGTTGATGACCGATACGCCTTCAATCGGTTTTGAAATTTTATATCGCACGAAAATTCTCGATGAAGTTTTCCCCGAACTGCCTGTCATGGCAGGCGTTGAGCAGGTTGACGGCATGGGGCATAAAGATACTTTTTTCCATACGCTCAAAGTTGTCGATAACATTTGCGCGATGACGGATAACGTTTGGCTCCGCCTTTCCGCGCTGTTGCACGACATTGGCAAGCCCCGCACGAAGCGATTTCATCAAGGGTTCGGGTGGAGTTTTCATGGGCATGATGCCGTCGGGGCGAATATGCTTCCGAAAATTTTTCGCCGCATGAAATTGCCGATGGAGCAACTTCCTTTTGTGCAAAAAATGGTGCGCATGCATTTGCGTCCAATTCCACTTTCGCGCGATGAAATCAGCGATGCAGCAATTCGCCGATTGATGTTCGAAGCGGGCGAACACTTAGACGATTTGATGACGCTCTGCCGCGCCGATGTAACGAGCAAGAATCCCAAAAAAGTGCAGAAGATTTTGGCGAACTTTGCGCGCGTTGAAGAGAAAGTCGCTGATGTCTCCGAAAAAGACAAATGGGCAAAATGGCGTCCGCCCATCAACGGCAATGAAATCATGGCGATGTTCAACCTTCCCGAAGGACGCGCCGTCGGCGTTTTGAAGAAAGCGATGGAAAACGCGATTCTCGACGGCGTCATTCCGCACGAGCGCGAGGCGGCGTTGGCGTTCTTGAAGGAAAAGTTCAATGAACTTCAATCTGAGCGGTTGCCCGAACAATCTCGCCAAAAAATCGAGTCTTCTATCACATAACCTTTAATCAAAACCACGCAAATGCCAGCACACGAAATTGACTATCAAATTTTTGGTAGCGAAATGCAAATTGTCGAGGTCGAGTTAGACCCTAACGAAGCCGTCCGCGCTGAAGTCGGCACGATGATGTATATGGAAGAAGGAATTGAGATGCAGACCTCCACTGGCGGCGGCATCTTTTCAGGTTTGAAGCGAATGTTCACTGGCGATTCGTTTTTCATCACGTCGTTTCTCAATCGCGGACAAGGCAAACGGAAGGTCGCTTTCGCCGCGCCGTATCCGGGCAAAATCATTCCGTTGGATTTGAAGGCGCTCGGCGGCGAGTTCATTTGCCAAAAAGATGGATTCTTGTGCGCCGCCCAAGGCATCGAGATTGAAGTCGCCTTCACGAAAAAAATCGGCACGGGCTTATTCGGCGGCGAAGGCTTCATTTTGCAACGCCTCACAGGTGACGGATGGGCGTTTGTTCATTCAGGCGGCACGATTATTCAACGCCAACTCGCCGAAGGCGAAACCTTGCGCGTCGATACGGGCTGTTTGGTGGCGATGGCTCCAACCGTCGATTACGACATTCAATTCGTCGGCGGATTCAAAAATGTCTTGTTCGGTGGCGAAGGATTGTTCTTTGCAAAATTAACAGGTCCCGGCGTTGTTTATCTGCAAAGCCTGCCCTTCTCGCGTTTGGCGGATAGAATCATGCGTGCTTCTTACGGCGGAAAAGAAGAGGGCGGTATCGGCATCGGCAACATTTTTGGCGGCGATTAAGCCCTTGCCTTTCACGTTTCTTTTAATTCAAACCATATTCAACTCATGCAAGACCTTGTCAAACTCTTGATGGAGAAAACCCACATCTCGGAAGAAACTGCGAAAATGGCGATTCAAGTCGTGGCAGGCTTCACGAAAGAGAAACTTCCTGAGCCTGTCGGCGGAATGGTGCAAGCCTTCTTGCAAACAGGCGAAATGCCCGACCTTTCCATCCTTTCAGGAAACTTAGGCGGCGCAGGCAATCTGCTTGGCGGCTTAGGCTCAATGCTTGGCAAAAAGTAAGGTTGAGATAAGATTCAACATTCAGAGTAATAAAAAAGCCGCTCTTGTAAGCGGCTTTTTACTTTTGGCTTGATGCAATCAGTTTTGCCACTGCTCTGCAAGCTCTTTGGTGATGAGTTTGCGTCCCCAATGAAGCCACTCACGCACGGCTTCAACCGAAGTTTCTACCACCATTGCAATGTCGCGGTGCGAAAGCCCTGCAATGTCAGCAAGCAATACCGCCATTTTGAAATCGGTCGGTAAAGCCACCACAGCACGGGCAACATCGGTATCGGCGATTTCTGCCGCTTCTTCTACCGAGAGCACGGGCGTTTGACCAAATGCTTTTAGGTAACTTTCTCGGAAGGCTTTATAGAGCATAACGAGCGACGCATGCTTATCAATCGAACTGTAAGTTTGGCTTACGAGCATACCTGCTGTTGCTTCGTTTCCCGTCATCCAATACGCTAAATTGTAAACTTCATCAATCGCGTCTAGAGCGGGCGTCATGCTACGATGATTCATAGAGTTTCTCCTCAGGATTTGAGTTTGAGTTGCTGTTACTTATTTCAAGGGTCAATATAGCACAGCGACATGCCAAAGTCAACGTACTAAGTTATCTTTTTTTGAGGAGTTAGTTTAGAAATCGTCTAAACCGCAAAAGTCGTCCAAACCGCGCGCTTAATCTTTGAACCACTTGATTGCTTCAAGCGTATCGCGGAAGACTTGCATTTTAATGCCCGCAAGTTCCAAAAAGCCTCCCAGCACTTTGCCGAAGCCATAGTGAAAAAAGTTGCTCACCACAATAGCCGTCTTGCCCGAACACTTATCTTTGAGCGAAATGAGCACGTCGGCGAAAGCCCTCAGTTCCGCAAGCGACGGATGATAATTGAGCCGACACAAATCAACGAGCACGTTAAAGCCGTCTTTGAAGCGCGCATCGTTTGCGACGGCTAAGACGTTCGCAATTCCTTTTTGAAAATCGCCCGTGCCCTCTACACGAATTGAGACGAGCGATTCCGCTTCCGAAATGTCAAATTCAAAAATCATTTGTGCTGAATGTTATTTTGACTTCAACTGACTGGCAATGAAAACAGCTATGCCCGATGCTTAAAAAGATAGATGCTTTTTGTATGGAATAAAAAACAGAAGAACCCGCTGTAAGTTGGGAAAAGTATGGCGGAGAGGGCGGGATTCGAACCCGCGAGGGCTGTTACACCCTACCCGCTTTCCAGGCGAGCGCACTAGACCAACTATGCGACCTCTCCGTGAGAAGATATTTGATTTCGAAGGGTCGCAAAGATACAACTTCATTCGTGTTCTGAAAACAGTTTCTCAAATTTTTCCCTCAATTTCCCATCAATTCAGTTCCGCCAAATGCGCCGCGCCTCTGAGAACAGCGTCTTCATTGAGTTCATCAAATTTGAGTTGCTCTGCGATTAACGGTGCGTCGCCGCCAGTTGCAATTACTTTGATGCTTTTCTCGCCGTGGTGTGTTTTCAAAAACGATTTAAATCGCGCAATTAAGCCTTCCGTTTGAGCCACTGCGCCCCAATATGCGCCGCGTTCCAAGCACTCGACCGTGCTTTCTCCAACAAGTTTTGTTTGTGATAAAAATCGTGCTTCTGGCAGTTGCGCCGTGCGCGTGTGCAATGCTGATAGCGAGATGCCAAACCCGCTTAGAATTACGCCTCCAAGATAAATTTTCTTTGAAGTAACGACATCGTAGGTGATTGCCGTTCCAAAATCAACAGCGATGACGGCAACCTTTGGAAAGCGTTTGACGGCATAAGCAACGAGTGCCAATCGGTCTGCACCCAACGTGTGCGGCGTTTTGTAGCGATGCTCAAAGGGCAAATTGAGTTCAGTCGAGACGGTTAAGACGCGCTTTTTGAATGTGCGCTCGATCATATTCGCGACTGGATGCGCAATCTCTGGAACAACGGAGGAAAGGATAATTTTTTCAACCTGTAATGAGCGTGCTTTTAATTCCGAAACTAACGACGCCGCAAAGGCTTGGCGCGATTTAAGCGACTTGAGTTGCTTTGTTTCTGCTTCCATTCGGAATTGAATGTGCTCACCTTGAAAGAAAGCGAGTTTGAGGCGGGAGTTTCCAACATCAAGGCTCAATGTTTGGCGCATCAGACGGCTATCAGTAACGAATCGTTTGAATCTCGGCTTGGGAAAGCCGCTCTTCCTTTTGTTCAATTTCAACTCTCAGAAACCCACGCTCGTCGATATCGATGGCAATGCCTTCGCGCCTTGAATCACCTTGATAAAATGTAATGTGCTTCCCGAACATGTCGCAGTAACCGCGCCACATAGAAAGAATCGATTCAGTGTTGCCGCTTTTGAGCCGTGCATAATTGGCGTCAAGAAATCGCATCAGGCTGACAAGGAGCGTGGTTTGGTCATATACAACGCCTGTTTCAAGAAAGAGCGAAGTGGCCTGCTGTGCCAAATCGTCGGGAAATTGTGCTTGATTGACGTTCAGCCCGATTCCTACAACGACATAGTCAACCACTCCAGCTTGCGCCGAAGTCTCGACCAACACGCCTGCTACTTTTTTGCGGCGAATTAACACGTCGTTTGGCCACTTGATTTCTGTTCTTATTCCGACTATCTCTTCAATCGCTTGCGCAACGGACAGCGATGCAAGAAGCGGCAAATGCGTCAGGCGTTCAAGCGGAATGTTCGGTCTCAAAATGAGGCTGGCTATGATATTTTCCCCTCTTTGAGCGACCCATTTTTTTGCGTTTCTGCCGCGCCCCATCGTTTGAAACTCGGCGATGATGATTGTGCCGCTTCGCGCGCCGTCTTTGGCGAAGCGATGCGCCACGTCGTTGGTAGAACCAACCGATTGATAACAAAACACGCTTTTTCCGATATGTAGGTTGGTCGCCAACTGGCGCATCAATTTCTCGGAAGAAAACACTGCGCTGAAGTTCACTTTCACTTCTTCACACGTTAGGGTTATCATGCTACTTCTCAAAGGTTGACGCTCGTCGCGCTTTTCAATTTTTTTATGAACTCATCGAATCGCGGCAAATCTTCTCTCACCGCAAACGAATCCACCTTGATGGAGTCAATGACGGCGACGACATAATGCGTCGGCGGCGGATTAAAAGTCATTGGCTCTTTATACACCTTCTTCACTTCCGAGAGCGCAAACGACTTTGCCTTGCCGTTGCGCGGTTGATAAATGACTTGCTTATCCGTCAAAGTGATTGTATCGCCCTCGTGTCCGTGTTTCGCATAGTAACGGACATTGAGATAATTTGGGATTCCAATCGCCAGCATCGTCGCCGCCATAATGACTATCGTTTTGAACAAACACCCTAAATCGATTCCGTATTTGAAATTGCCGTATCGGAAGAAAATCGCCCACGCCGCGCCGAGCGCCAGCATTCCGCCCGTCCAAGTCAAGATGTAATAATTTTCTAACAAGAAGGCGGATTGCGTAACGGGATAAGAAAATACTTCGTTCATACTGCGAGTGATTTTAGAATGCTCTTGCGGGAATTTAGCGTTTTCGGGGGAAACTCTCATCGCATATCCAATCGTCATAACTGGCTTCGGGCGAGATTGGATTCCCGCCTGCGCGAGAATGACAAAGGAAGCATCTCGGAATGAAAGCGAAAGAGCGCGGAATGACAAGCCTTTTCGGCGTTCGCCCCGCGGCTTATCGCCCCGTCTATTTCAGCAGAATCATTTTTTTCGTCTCCAAAAAGTCTCCCGCTTGCAATCGGTAAAAGTAAATTCCGCTCGAAAGGTTCGCCGCGTTGAACGGAATCAAATACTCGTTTGGCGCGAGCGTTTCGCTTACGAGCGTGGCGACTTCCCTGCCCAAGACGTCAAAGACTTTCAGCGAGACGCGCTCTGTTCGGGGAATTTGAATCGGTATGACGGTCGTTGGATTGAACGGATTCGGATAATTCTGCCCCAACTGAAACGCCGTCGGTCTTGGCGTTTGCGGCTCATTGTTTGGCAACGCCTCAATGATGAATTGCGAGGCGGATATTTGAAGACGATACAAGCCATTCGCGCTCATCGTCAAGCCGTTGTTCCAAAGTCCGTCGGGCGAAGTTGCGCTCGCTCTCAATCGCCCTTGCAGGTCGTAGATTTCCACGCGGCGAATGGCGTTGATGAGATTTTGCGGCACAATCGCGCCAAACCTGCCGTTGCGCGCATTGACGGAATCTTGATAGAATGAGGGAAGCGGGGTCGCGTCCAATAAGTCGTCTTCAATGATTGACATTGCGAGCGGCTGTTGCGACGCGCCGTTGGTTTCGTAGAGCGCGACGATTTTGCGGCGCAAATCCATCGTGTCCAATCGCAGTGGCAACGCGCCGATGAGATTCGTCGCTCTCAAACCGATTAGCCCCGTCGTCGTTCTCAATCCCTCCAAAATCAAGCGAGACGAGAAGAGTTGATTATTTGCGTCGGGCAAGATGATGTCTTCGCCGTTGCGCCCGTCGTTGAGTTGGATTCGAAAAAAGGAACGCTCGTTCATTTCAGCGATGAACCACCCTCGATAATTGCCTTCGGAATCGGTCTTGAATTGAGCGAACTGCGTCGAGACATTCGGCGCAAACGGCGGGGAGACGCGCAGAAAAGCGACTTCGCTCGGCGCAATCATCGTTGCCGCGTTTCCTGATGCGACCACGCGATAGCGGTAGATAGCGTTTGGAAGCAATCCGCGCAAGGCAAGCAACGCGGGAAAGGTCATCAATCTGTCTCGAAAGTAAAACTTCGGGTATTTGAGAATGGTTAGCGGTCGCTCGATGCGAATCGTGTCAGTTTCCAACGCTTGAACATCGTCGCCCGTTACGCGCAACTTTGACCAGCCGCCTTGGCGAAACGCGATGCGAAACGTCGCCTCGCCCGAATACGCTCTTGCGACGCTATCGCCCGCAATGAATCCGCTTCCGTCAATTTGATGAACTCTCATCGTTCCGAAGTAACTGCGGTCGGTCGTTCCGTCGGGGCGCGCGCAACGAACCTTGAGTTGAAGGGTGTCTAATGCGAACAGGCGCGCGTTGGTCTCGCTTGAAAGCGCGCTCAATGCGACGCTCGTGGCGCGCTGACCAACGGGAATCGGTCGCGAGAGACTTGTGGCAAGCATATTGCCCGTTACGCGAACCGCTCGTAGCGCAATCGTGTCGGAAGACGATGCGGCTTGATACGTCGGGTTCAGCGTTACGCTATTTTGACCGGGAAGAATCACCCCCGATAGGTTTCCGCTCAAACTGCCGTTGCCTTGCGCGAGTTGAACGTCGATTGCCGTTAGTTGCGAAACGGGACGCGGGAAATCGTTTTCGTCTCTGGCTTCAACGACGATTTGAAACGGCTTGCCGCTCGTAATGTCGTTGCCGCGATTGACATAAAGCCACATTTTCGTTGGCGGCGCGGCGACGCGATGCATTTCTCGCAACGCACTCGCCCGATTTTTCAGAACCGTAACGCTGTTCCGACGAGTTGCGCCTTGCGCTACCATTACGGCGTAAAGAATCTCAACCGTATCGCCGGGCGCGACATCGACGGGACCTGCGGAAATCCAATGTCGAATATCCATCGCCAACGTGTCCAAAATTCCAACGCCGCTTTCAGGGTCGCCGGGAAACATAAATCTCGAACCATTCTGCGTGAATGGCGCGGGCGAGCCGTTCCGATTCAAGCCTCTCAACAAGTTGTAAATGTCGCTTGCATTCGGCGCGGCAGGGTCGCCCATCGGTCCTGACTTAAATCCGCGCGAAATCGCATAGATGTCAATCGGCTGTTGATTGCGTTTGCCTTCAAGAAACATTATGCCAACGGCGGGCGGCGGCGAGCCATAAACAGGGTCGTTCTCGTTGGCGTTGTAGGCGAACATCATTTTGCTGATGCTATCGCACCCGCCCAAATCATCGAGCGCGTCTCCCAAATCGGTATCGCTGAAAAATCCGAAGAATGCGTCTTTCCACAAGCCACTGTTCGGGTTTGAGGGAATTTTCGGATTGCGGTTGATGAATCGCTTGCGAATGAAAATCGCGTTGTTCAAGACGGGATTGTCGCTCGGAATGGCATACATCGTTTGTTGGAGTTCGCACCCCAACGGTTTCGGACTGAATCTTCGGAAGCCTGCCACGTCGTTTGCTGTATACCACATCGTTTCGCCGCCGATGATTCTTGGGTTTCCGAAGAGGTCGACGGGCGCGCCGTCTTCTCGCGGAAAGTCGCGGAAGTCGGGATTGGTTTGCGCATTGTCGCCACGACGCAAGTGGTAGAGCCGGTGTCTTGGAAACGAAAATTCCGAGCGAAGCGAATCTTCTCCAACCACCCTGATTTTTCCGGGCATATACTCCGTGCCCATTGACCCGATGTTTTGGAAGGCGGCAGTGCGAAGCCCTTCAACGCTCGTATCGGCGTTGAATCGCGCCGCCACCCAAGGACCAGCAATGAAAATGGCGGAGCGACCGCTCTTTGCGGGATAAATGAACGCGGCGAAAAGCGATTCTCTCTGAAAGTTGATTGCGTCGTTGGAAAACCATGCTTCAATGTTGTTGGCTTCAAGCGGTTTGTATTGACGGAGGAAATTTTGTTGGGCGTTTGCGGCTATGCAAGCGAGCCATAAACACATCGTTATCGCATAGCGTCTCGTCATCGTTGCGCGCGTTTTGGGTTTTCGTAATTGCAAGCAAAAAAGCGTCCTCGCTCTTGGGCGAGAACGCTATTCGGAACTTCATTCATCTTGCGAGCGAAGGTTAAGCGCGTTTATCGGCTTCCAATCGCTCTTTTTTGGCGAGCAGTTCTTCTTTTGTTTCTGGGAAGTTTTCATCTTTGTTGCAGGCATCGACCGGGCAAACTGCCGCACACTGTGACTCTTCGTGAAACCCAACGCACTCGGTGCATTTGTCGGGAACGATGTAGTAGAAGTCGTTGGAAAGCGGTGGGTGTTCTTGTCCAAACAGTCGCCAGTTCATTCCCGGCTCGTAGATTGCCGTGTTCGGACATTCGGGTTCGCACGCACCACAAGTGATGCATTCATCTGCAATTTTGAGTGCCATAGTTGTTTCTCCTTTTTTGGTTACTTCAAAAAAACATTACTGCAAAACTGCCCAAATGTAAGGAAAGTTTTTCAAACTGCGCGGCGCGGAAATTTTGGTTAAATTGAACAAACAAAACGATTTCAAGCAATGAATCAAGTAGAAGCAAGCGTTAAAGAAAAAGCGCTCAAAGCCATCAGCGCCCTGCCAAATGACGCAAACTATGACGACATTATGGAAGAGATTCTCTTTTTAAGCAAGGTTGAATCGGCTTTGAAAGAGCGCGAGCAAGGCAAATTTTTGACCCAAGAAGAAGTTGAAGCGCGTCTCAAACAAAAATGGCAATAACAAACCGACAGCGTCTTCGAGCAAATTAACTTCTCATTTCTCGCTTTTCATTTCATCGATGTAAATTCTGTTCCCGTCAAGTTATCAATCTATGCCAACATCAAACGCAACTTCTTTCAAACGCACGCTCGTTACCACCGCCCTGCCTTACGCCAACGGACCGCTTCATCTCGGACATCTCACGGGCACATACATTCCCGCCGATATTTTCGTCCGTTACAAACGCCTGCGCGGCGAAGACATCATTCACATCGGCGGCAGCGACGAACACGGCGTTCCCATCACCATTCAAGCCGACAAAGAAGGCGTTTCGCCGCAAGACATCGTCGACCGCTATCACGCCTTGCACAAAGCCGTGCTCGAAAAGCTCCGCATCGACATCGATAACTTCTCGCGCACCTCGCTACCGATTCACCATCAAACGACGCAAGAATTTTTCATTGACTTCGAGCGACGCGGCATTCTCTCGAAAAAAATCGAGAAGCAGTTTTATGACGAAGCGCGCAACCAATTCTTGCCCGACCGCTATGTCGTCGGCGAGTGTCCCGTTTGCCACTTTCACGAAGCCAACGGCGACCAATGCGAAAACTGCGGCACGTATCTTTCCGCCACCGAACTCATCAATCCGAAGAGCAAACTTTCGGGCAACGCGCCCGTTCTCAAAGAAACGCTCCACTGGTATTTCCCGCTCGGCAAGTATCAAGATTTTTTGGAAGACCTCGTCTCGAAGCACGAAAGCGATTGGCGACCGAATGTCGTCAATTACGCGCGCACGTGGCTCAAACAAGGCTTGGGCGAGCGCGCCATCACGCGCGATTTGACTTGGGGCGTGCCCGTGCCAGCCGCGAATTTATTGAGCGACAAAACCCATTCCGACGAAGCCAAAGGCAAAGTGATTTACGTGTGGTTCGATGCCGTTTTGGGCTACATTTCTTCAACGAAAGAATGGGCGGAGAAAATTGGCGCGCCTGAAAAGTGGCGCGAGTATTGGCAACAAGAGGATACGCGGCTGATTCATTTCATCGGCAAGGATAACGTCGTCTTTCACGCGATTATGTTCCCCGCGATGCTCAAAGCGTGGAACGACGGCAACCTCGACGCGCAATACATCATCGTCGATAATCTTCCTGCTTCAGAGTTCATCAACATTGAAGGCAAGAAGTTTTCAAAGTCGCGTGGCTACGCCATTTATGCGCATGAGTTCTTGGAGAAATTCCCTGCCGATGCGTTGCGATACATTCTCGCCGCCAATTATCCCGAAAACCGCGACAGCGATTTCAGTTGGAAGGATTTTCAAAACCGCGTGAACGGCGAACTTGCCGATACGCTCGGAAACTTCGTCAAACGTGCGATTGACTTCACGCACTCAAAGTTTGAAGGCGTTGTGCCTGCCGATTGCTCACTAGACGATTGGAACAGCATCGGCATAGATTGGACACAAACATTTCGCGAGTTAGAAACCTTGTTTGAGGAAATCCATATCCGCGAAGCCTGTTTCAAAACGATGGAAGTCGCTCGCTTTGCGAACAAATTTCTCACCGATGCCGAGCCTTGGAAGACCTACAAAATCGACCGCGAGCAATCTGCTAAAACGATTGCTATTTCGCTTAACCTTTGCCACACGCTTGCCACGATTTTCTCGCCGATTCTGCCCGACGCAAGCGAAAAAATTTTCAACATGCTCAACATCAACGAGCGCGCATGGGAAAACGCCAAACTGCCGAAACTCCTTGCTGGGCATCGCCTTTCAGGCAGTTCAGAAGTGCTCTTCAAAAAAATTGATGACAAAGAAATCGCGCCCGAACTTGAAAAAATTGAGAAACTCGTTCAAGAATTTGCGCAGAAAGAACTGCAAAAAATCCAACAAGAATCTTTACAAAAATCTTCAATTCCTGACCTCAAACCCGTTATCACGATTGAAGACTTTGAGAAAATTGACTTGCGCGTTGCGACCGTTTTAGCAAGCGAGAAAGTGCCCCGCGCCGATAAACTTTTGAAACTCACTTTGAAGCTTGGAAATGAAGAGCGCGTGATTTTATCAGGCATTGCCGAGCACTACACTGCCGAAGAAATGATTGGCAAGAACGTGATTGTTGTGGCAAATCTCGCGCCGCGCAAAATGCGTGGGATTGAGTCGCAAGGTATGCTTTTAGCCGTTACGGATTCAAATGGAAAAGTTCGTGTGATTGAAGCACAAGACGCTTCGCTCAACGGCATGCCTGTGAAATAACTTGTTTGAGCCTATTCAGTTGGTTAGACTTCATTGCGTAGCACTTCAAGCGGCGATTGCGAATGAACGCCACGACTGCCCTGCACGCCAATCACGACCGTGAGCGCAATCATCACGAGCATCATTGCCATCATTGGCAAAATGTTTGGCGCAAAGGTGAATTTGAAAACCGTATAGGCTAAAATCACACTTGCCGCCGCCGAAAGCACCACGCCTGAAAGCGAGGCAAGAAATCCGAGCAAGAGATATTCAACCGTCATGATGAAAACCACTTGCTTACGCACTGCGCCCAGCGTCCGTAGCAACACACTTTCACGCATGCGTTGAAAACGGCTAATCAAGACCGAGCCAATCAGCACCGCAACACCAGTCAGAATGCTGAAGAGTGCCATGAACTCAATGACGAGCGAGATTTTATCCAAAATTGAATCCACTGTCGAGAGAATTAAGCCCAAATCAATCGCAGAAACGTTCGGGAAGGCTTCAACCATCGCTTGTTGAATTTCGGCGGAGTGTTCATCATTGCTTGCGCGCGTCAGCACCGCATAAAATTGTGGTGCATCTTCCAGCACGCCTGTCGGAAAAAGAATCGAAAACGATGGTTGTATGCGCCTGAAGTCGACCTTGCGAATACTTCCAACATAACATTTCACAGGCACGCCTTGCACATCAAAGGAAATTTCATCGTTCAAATCAACTTCTAATGACTGCGCCAAAAATTCGTTGATGGAAATTTTGATGCTGTCGTTCGGCGACTTTACGGGTTTGTTCATTTCGCCTTTGATGAGCGTTTCTGTTTCGTTCAGCGTATCTCGATACGAGACGCGATACTCCCAAAGCCACGCGCTTTTGACGGTGGAATCGCGCCGCGCTTCGGCAACGTTTTTTCCTTTCACTGCCGCAATGCGCATCGTAACAATCGGAATGGTTTGCATCACAGGCGCGTCAATCGACGTGAGCAATTCTTCTACGCCGTTGCGTTGGTCGCTTTGAACATCAAAAAAGACAAGGTTCGGTTGAT
Organism: Candidatus Thermochlorobacteriaceae bacterium; assembly: GCA_029263855.1. Taxonomy (GTDB): domain Bacteria; phylum Bacteroidota; class Chlorobiia; order Chlorobiales; family Thermochlorobacteraceae; genus JANWWM01. The sequence continues at coordinate 30,799 of JAJUFC010000006.1, forward strand.
TTTCTTTTGATGTGAGTTCAACTTGCTCAATCAGCATCGCTTGAAGCAGATACATCAAGGAAATGAGCATGGTGCCGAAGCCAAGCGAGAGAATCAGGATAAGCGTTTGGTTGTTTGGTCGGTAAAGATTCGCCAATCCTTGTCGCCACACATAGTTCCAACGCTTTGGGAAAAACTTTCGCGCGGCAACCATTGTGCCCTTTGCTACCAGCGCGAGAAGCCCAAAGGAAACGCCAAGCCCAAGCGTGATGAACGCGCCTTGCTTGAACCGCTCAACAGCCGAAAGCGCTGAATCGGTTTGAAGCGACGCAAAGAACCATACAATCATTACAATCAATCCAAATACGGCGTAGCGTAAGTAATCTTGTTGGATTTTTTCATCATCAACCGACGCCCGAAGCACAAGTAATGGCGAAATGTTGCGAACTGCCAGCAATGGCAAAAGTGCGAAAGCAATCGCCATCAGCAATCCAATCGATACGCCAACGCCGATTGCCGAAAGCGATATGATAAACTCGACTTGAATCGGGAGGAAATCGCCGAGCAAACGAGGCAAAAACGCACTCACGAAAACACCAATCGTTGCGCCGAGGCTCACGCCAATCAGCCCTATTGCAAAGGTTTGAATCAAATAAATTGCAAACGCCTGCGCCGACGACGCACCCATACAGCGAAGCGTAGCAACGGTTTGAAGTTTCTGCTTCACATAAACATTCACCGCACTGGCTACACCCACACTTCCTAAAAGCAACGCGATAAATCCAACAAGGTTGAGAAAGCGATAGAGATTTTCCAATGTTCTGCCGAGCGTTGCTTGTCGCTCTTCGGCAGTTGTTGCAGTTGCAGAAGTGAGATTGAGCAAGGGTTTGAGCGAATCGACAACGGCTTTCGCACTTGTTCCGCTCGGCAGTTTAAAAAACGCTTTGTAAATAACGCGACTTCCGACTTGAATGAGCTTCGTTGAATCAACATACATCGGCGGGATATAGACCCTCGGACCAATCACCGACGCAACTGCCGCTTCGCCGGGCACTTCTTTCAAAATTCCGCTAACAAGAAAACTCACTTCGCCGATTTTGACGCTATCGCCTTGTTGCACGCCGAATTGAATCGCAAGCGTGTTATCAATGAGTGCATTTCGTCCGTTGTTGAGCGTTTTGTAAGCCGACTTCGGTTCGGTTTCAATCGCGCCATAAAACGGGAAGTCGCCTGTAACGGCGCGAATTTGCGAGAGCCGCGTTTTGGATTGTTTCGGAAAATAGACCATTGAGCCGAACGAAATTTCGCGTGCAACTTCTGCTCTTTCGGCAAGCGAATCGACGGCGCGCTCGAGTGCTTTTGAAAACGGCTGACGCGATTCAATCGCAAGGTCTGCGCCTAACAGTGATTTGGCTTGCGTGCTAACGGCGCGCTCTAAACTTTCGCCAAGCGAATTAACCGCAACCAGTGCCGATGTGCCCAGCATAATTGACGAAATAAAGAGCAAAAGCCTTTTGCGATGTGTTCGGCTATCGCGCCATGCCATTACCCAAGTCCAACGATTAAACAAACTTGCTATCATTGTGCGGTTGTGGGATTGAAATTTGTTTCTTGCACTTCGTTCATCATATCGGAAACCACCATGCCGTTTTTGAGGCGAATGATTCGCTCAGTTTTTCGCGCCAGTTCAAGGTTGTGCGTAACGAGCACGAGGGTTGTTTTGGCTTCGCGATTGAGTTCAAAGAGAAGTGATTCGATTTTTTCGCTTGTCTCTCCGTCTAAATTGCCTGTGGGTTCATCGGCGAAGAGGATTTTCGGGCGGTTAATGAACGAGCGCGCAATGGCGACGCGCTGTTGCTCTCCGCCGCTGAGTTGGGTGGGATAGTGATGCAATCGCTTTTCCAATCCGACACGTGCAAGAAGTTCAATCCCATCTTTTTCATTAACGCGCTCGCCGCGCAGTTCAAGTGGCACAAGCACGTTTTCAAGTGCGGTCAAGGTCGGAATGAGTTGAAAATTTTGGAAGACGAATCCGACGAATTGATTGCGAACTTTGGCGCGTTCATCTTCGGAGAGCGTGTCAATCGTAATGCCGCAGAGCGTAACCGAGCCGCTCGTTTGTCTATCCAATCCCGCGCACAATCCGAGCAACGTTGTTTTTCCGCTTCCTGACGGACCGACAATCGCACACGAATCGCCTTCGCTCAAACTGAAACTCACTTGACTAAGCACCGTGAGCGTTTGTTCGCCGCTGTGGTAGGTTTTGGTTAAATCTTTGACGGATAAAATTGTTTGGCTCATCTAAGGTTCTTTGTTGAAATTTGTTAGGAAGTTCTGCGCCGACGGCGCTCTGAATAAGTTTTTGTTAAGGCTTTATTGACTTTGATTTGATTCGCTAAATTTGCTTACGGAAATTCACTTCACATAAACCGAAAGATTTATAAAAGGTTGCATTTCTCTTTTCAGATGCGCATTGCATTTTTAAGTTTTATGCTTTTCTCTTTCGCGTTCCGAGTTCAAGAGGAGAAAGTCATTTTGTTTTTAGGCGATAGCCTTTCCGCAGGCTTCGGGCTTGATGTTGCGCAGGCGTTTCCGTCGCTCATTCAAGAAAAAATCCAACAAGAGAAGTTACCGTTTAAGGTTGTCAATGCGGGACTTTCAGGCGAGACAACGGCGGGCGGCTTACGGCGAATTGATTGGCTCTTGAAGCAAAAGGTTGATGTTTTGGTGATTGAACTCGGAGGTAACGACGGGCTTCGTGGCATTGCGCCATCGGAAACAGAAAGAAATTTGCAAGGCGTTATCGATAAAATGCGCGAGAAAAATCCTGACGCGCCAATCATTCTTGCGGGCATGCAGGCACCGCCAAACATGGGGAAAGATTACACCGAAAAATTTCGCGCCATTTTTCCTGCACTCGCAAAGAAAAACTCGATTGCACTCATTCCCTTTCTGCTTGAAGGCGTTGCTGGAAATCCGCGCCTGAACTTGCCTGACGGCATTCATCCGACTGCCGAAGGGCATCGAATTGTCGCAGAAACGATATGGAAAACGCTTAACCCTGTTTTATCACGAACCGCACAAGCACAACGCAAATGATTAGCGCTGAAGAACTTCAATCGCGCTTACACGGCGCAAGCGACACACGTCAGACGATTGACGAGCTCAACGAATCCGTTTGGGAAATGAGCCGCAACGACCCCAAGCAAGGCATCGTGCTTTGCCGACTTATCGAGAAATGGTCACGCGAAGCAGATTATCCGAAAGGCATTGCTAAAGCCTTGCGCAATCGTGCCATTTGCCATCAACGGCTATCGAGCTACGAACTCGCGCTCAAAGATTTGAACGAAGCCTCTCACTTGTTCAGAGATTTGAACGACCTTTCGGGCGAAGCCAGCACGCTCAACACCAGCGGACTGATTTACATGGAACTCGGCGAATACGCCAAAGCCATGGAATGCTTCGACCAAGCCTTGCCGAAATATGAAGAACTCAACTACACCATTGGCATTGCCTCAACCACATCGAGCATCGGACATATTTCGGTCATTTCAGGCGAGCAAGAACTCGCACTCGATTACTTCAAAAAAAGTCTCCTGCTTTATCGTAGCCTCAATGATAAGCGAGGACAAGCCGCTGTTCTCGGCAGTATTGGTAATATTTATGCAACCTTGAACGCGCCAACCGAAGCCTTGAAATGCTATCGCGAAAGCCTCTTGCTCTACGAACAAACTAACGACATACAAGGAAAAGCCGTCGCTTTGCGCAACGTGGGTTCTGTATATGCAGCGGTGGGCGAAGAATCAGAAGCACTCTCACATTATGAACAAAGTTTGAACATCATGCGCGAGGTCGGCGATAAACGCGGCGAAGCGTCGGTATTGCTCGCACTCGCCAATCTGTATCTCAAAAGCGGAAACGTCGAGCAACATTTTCCCCTCGTTAAATCTCACTTGGATAGCGCGCTTCCGATTGCCGAATCCATCAAAGCCAAAGCCCTCATCTATGATATTCACCGCAGTTATGCTGAAATGTATGAGCAGTTGGAAGACTACAAAACCGCGCTCTTTCATCATAAAGCCTTTTTGAGCGTCAAGGAAAGTCTGATAAGCGAAGAAGCACGCAAGAAATTGCGCAATCAACAAATCACCAACGCGATCGAAAAAGCCGAAAAGGAAGCCGAACTGTATCGTTTGAAAAATCACGAACTTTCCGAAGCCAATCGCGCCCTCAAAGAACTTAATGACCTCAAAACCGAACTCATGGGCTTCGCCGCCCACGACCTCAAAGCCCCGCTTCAATCCATCATGACTTTTGCCGAACTCATTCACGCTTCTTCGGACGATAAAGCATCGGTTGAAGAATTTTCGCAAAACATCTTCACCGCGTCGGATCGCATGTTCAACCTTGTAAAAAGCCTTTTGCAATCAACCGCAGTTGAACTTGGAAAAGTTGAATTCAATTTGCACATCACGAATATTTCAGGTCTTGTTCAAAAATCGGTTGCTCAAAATCTTCCAAAAGCTATTAGAAAATCACAAGCTCTTCACTCCGAGATTGCCGAAAATTTTTTAGCCAAAATTGATTCAGAGCACTTCGTGGAGGTCTTGGAGAATCTCATTTCCAACGCGATTAAATACACGCCGCAAGGCAAGAAAATCTTCGTCAAGTGCGAAAAGAAATTCCCGTGCCAACTTCAACAAGCCGAGCCTTGCGTTCTCATCTCCGTCAAAGACGAAGGACAGGGATTAAGCGAAGAGGATATGCAAAAACTGTTCGGACGATTTCAAAAGCTTTCCTCTCAACCAACGGCGGGCGAACACTCGTCAGGGCTTGGGCTTTACATTTCAAAAAAATATATCGAAATGATGGGCGGAAAAATTTGGGCAGAGTCTGAAGGCAAAGGCAAAGGCGCGACGTTCTTCATTGAACTGCCTACGATTTAAGGCAAGTCGCTTGGCGACAGAAGCAGTTGCAACTCGCCGCCCGTCAAGGCTGAACCAACGCGCACAACTGCAAGCGTGCATGGCTCGAAGTGAAATTGCGTGTGATGTTCGCCGCTAATCAATGTTGAAATGAGTTTTGTCAAAGTCGGTTGATGGGCAACTATTCCTAATGTTTCCACCTCTTTATGCCTGCTTAACACTTCCAAGTAGGTTCTCACACCGAAGTCCGTCGAGAGTTCCTCGACCGATTTTTTCTCGCACCCCAATTCTGATGCTAAAACTTCCGCCGTTTGAACGGCACGCACCAACGGGCTGTGCAAGAGCAGTTTTAAGCGATGATTTTTTGCTTTCAAATACGCACCGATTTTCTGCGCATCTTGATGTCCCTTTTCGGTCAATCGCCTTTCTTCATCGCGAAACACGCCGTTTTTGCCGATGTCTTCGGCTTCTCCGTGCCGAAAGATGTAGAGTTTCATGCGTCAAATTGTTTGAGTGTTTTGTAAAGTTTTGCGAGCGGCAATCCGACCACATTGTAGTAACAGCCTTCAATGCGCTCAATGAAGCACGCGCCGAAATCGTCTTGAATCCCGTAAGAGCCTGCTTTGTCAAACGGCTTTGCCACTTGAATGTAAGTGCGAATTTCATCAGCCGACATTGGCGAAAAGGTAACGGTAGTGCGCTCGACTTCCGCAACCATAGTTTGACCCATCGTCAACGCAAAGCCCGTGAAGACTTCGTGCGTTCTGCCTTGCAGTTTGGACAGCATTTCAAACGCCTGCGCCTCGTCGCTCGGCTTGTTGAGCGTTTCGCCATCAAGAACGACTATCGTATCGGCAGAAAGCACGATTTTATCGGCGGTTTCGGCGGGATAGAGGTCGCAAATCGCTTTGCCTTTTCGAAGCGAAAGTTCCCTCACGATGTCTTCGGGCGAGAGCGATGGCTCGAACTCTTCGCTCGTTTCCGCCGTCAAGACTCGGAACGGGCGTTGAAGCAGTTTCAGCAAGGCTTGACGGCGCGGCGATTTTGACGCTAAAACGAGTTCTTTCATTTACGAGGCGATTTGCGCTTCGGCGTTTTGACGCTTCAAACGATGGGCGTATTTCTTTTCGTATGCGAGCGTAATGTATTCTTCAAGGCTCATCATTTTATCGATGCCCAAAATGCGTTTTGGCTCGGTCATATCGCACGACATCGCGTCGTAACTGAAATCGAGCAAATGAACCAAGCCCCAAATTTGTTCATTGAACGGTTTGATGATTTCTGCGAGCACGCGCGTGGGCGCAAGCGGAATGTGCATTGGCAAGACGGGGCGACCTTCGTATTTCAGACGCACCTTCGACCACTGCGCGATGAGCGCGTTGAAACTCATCGTCGTGCCGCCACCGATTTCGAGCGTCTTGTTGAAACATTCCTTGTTGCCAAGCGAGGCGACATACATTTTGGCGACGTCTTGTTCGGCGAGCATTTGCGTCGCGTTTTCGCCATCGCCGAGAATCGGGAACATATCGATTTTCTCGACAATCGGCTCGCCACGATAGTAGAGTTCGTAGAAAAATCCGCACGGGCGAAAGATGGTGTAGGTCATTCCGCTCTCGCGCAATTTTTCTTCGGTCATCAGTTTTGCCCAAACGAAACTATATCCGAGCGAATTTTTCGGGAACAAGGTCGAGGTGAAGACAAACTGCTTTACGCCTGCGGCTTTGGCGGCATTGACGACTTTCATTTGTCCGTAGTGTTCGGCGTTGCCGCGCGATTTGGTGGTTCTATCTTCGCCTGCGCTCACGCATGAAATCACGTAGTCAATTCCTTTGCAGGCGTTGGCGAGGCTTTCGTCGTCCATAATGTCGCCCTGCGCGATTTCAAATTCGGGCATGTCTTTCGTTTTGTGAATGGATTGCGGACGAACTAACCCACGCACATGAAAGCCTTTTGCTTTCAACAGCGGCACAAGTTGATGCCCCAATACGCCTGTTGTGCCGACGATTAAAACCTTTTCGTTCATTGTTATTACTCCTTGAAAATGTTGAATGAAAAAGAACAGATTTTCTTGGAACTCGGATTCTACGGGTTCAGCTGGTCTTCACGGTTTTTTTTGCATATCACACAATCTGCATCTTCTCCGCTTCATCTGTTCTATCCGTGTTTTCCTTTTTCACAAAATCTGTGCTTTATCCGCCTAATCCGTCCTATCTGCGTTCTCTCAATTTCACGCGGTCATGGCTTTGCGCTTCAGAACGGTTTTCACTTTTTGGATAATCGCCTCACTTGTTAAGCCATGTTTTTCCAAGAGTTGATTTGCTGTTCCTGACTCGCCGAATTTATCCATCACGGCGACCATCTCAATCGGCACGGGGAAACTTCGTGCGCAGACATTTGCAACCGCATCGCCAAGCCCTGTATTGATTTGGTGCTCTTCAGCAGTAACGATTGCACCCGTTTCTTTCGCCGCGCTCAAGATGGCTTGCACATCGATGGGCTTAATCGTGTGCATATTGAGCACGCGCGCCGAAACGCCTTCCTCTTCTAATTTGTAAGCGGCTTGTAGCGCACGCCATACCATCACACCGCAGGCGATAATGGTTACATCGATCCCTGAATTGAGTTCGATGGCTTTTCCAATTTCAAACGGAATGTCGTCGGTCGTGAAGTCAGGAACGGCGGGGCGACCAAAGCGCAAGTAAACTGCACCGTGATGTTTGTAAATGGCTTTGACGGCGCGTTTCGTCTCGCTGAAATCGGCGGGCGCAATTACGGTTATGTGCGGCAGAGAGCGCATCAATCCGATGTCTTCGAGGATTTGGTGCGTCGCGCCGTCTTCGCCGAGCGTTAAGCCTGCGTGGGAGGCGCAAATTTTGACGTTTTTTTCCGAGTATGCGATGGATTGCCGAACTTGGTCGAAACTGCGTCCTGTGGCGAAGTTCGCAAACGTGCCGATGAAGGGAATTTTGCCCGTCGTCGTCAAGCCTGCGGCGATGCTCGTCATATTGGCTTCGGCAATGCCGATATTAAAAAAGCGGTCGGGATATTTTTCGGCAAATTTTTTCATGCCGACAGATTCAGTTAGGTCGGCACAAAGTGCAACCACTTTTTCGTCGCTTCCGATTTCAAGCAAGGCTTCGCCGAACCCTGCGCGTGTGGCTTTCTCGCCACGTGATTGAAGTTTAGTGCTCATTTTTTGTTGAACGGCTTTACAAAATTAAAATGAAAGTCAAATATAAAGAGACCGAAGTCGTGCCGAAAAAAAGTTTCGGACAGAATTTTCTCACGGACGACAACATCTTGCGTAAAATCGTTGCCGAAGCGCGCCTTTCGCCCACCGACAACGTTCTTGAAATTGGTCCCGGCTTTGGTGCGCTTACAAAGCATATTGCGGCGTTTGTTTCGCGCTTTACGGCGGTTGAACTTGATAAAAACTTGGCGCAGTTTATTCGCACCGAATTTGCAAATGTGGATTTAATCGAGGGTGATGTTTTAGACCTCTCGCTTGTCTCGTTGGCAAATGGGAAACCCCTGAAAGTTTTAGGAAACATTCCTTACGCGATTACATCACCGATTCTCTTCAAACTGCTTGACGAACGTGCCCACATTTCAGAAGCCATTCTGCTGATGCAAGAGGAAGTCGCACGACGCCTTTCCGCAGCGCCTCGCACGAAGGAGTATGGCATTTTAGCCGTTCAACTGCAAGCGTTTGCAAAAGTCGAGTATTGCTTCAAGGTTGGAAAACATGTTTTTAAGCCGCAACCGACGGTGAATAGCGCGGTGGTTCGCCTTTCGTTCCAACCCGCGTTTTCACATGTCTCAAACATTTTAGAGTCATCGTTTCGCGTGCTGGTTCGGCGTGCATTTGCGATGCGACGTAAAACATTAGAAAACAATTTGAAACTTTATTACGACCTTTCGGGAATTGACTTCAACTTCAAGCGGCGGGCGGAAGAACTCTCGGTCTCAGAGTTCGTTCATCTCGCCGAGCTGCTTTATCATTTGCGCTGATACGAGTTCCGCTTGAAAGATTAGACGCACGTTGCCAAAGACATTTGTTTACAAATATATGATGCTTTTTTTAACTCCAATTGATTAGGTTTGAACTCCGCTCAACCTACCCGTTCCTGAGTGTTCAGACCCCGTTCTCTCTTATTGCTTTTATCAAACAATTCAACCTTAACGTTATATCATTAAGAAACCAAGACTTAACGAATTTTAGCCAACTCAGTCAAGCGTTTGGCGTGCGTGTAGACAGGGCGTCTTCGGAAGCGGGCGAGGATATTTGACTTATGCGAGATTCGCATTTTGTATTGTTGTAAGTAAATAGCGCATTAAAATTGCTCTTTATGGCTCAAAAATGAGGTTTTTTGCTGAAATTCTAAGAAGTCAGGGGATTTTGAGTAGTTTTCTTCAACGCGCAAAACATTCGTCTATTACGACGTTGTGGGCAAGCGTAAGGAAAAACAGACAATAAAAACCACCATAGATGAACTTTTTGGAATTAGCCGAACAGATAATAAAAACCAGCAATCAACCTTTAACCTCTAATGAAATTTGGGAAAAGGCTCTTGAATTAGGACTTGACCAAAATTAAACTCAAAAGGGAAAACTCCTTGGGCTACACTTGGGGCAAGGCTTTATGTTGATATTCGTGATAACCAAAATAGTCGGTTTGTTCCAGTAGGTAAAAGACCTACTAAATTTGGTCTAAGAAACGTAAATTTAAATGATATACAAACGGCAACAAGCCAACACGTCCCGATATTTAACCCTGAAAAATTTAACGAAAGGGATTTACACCCCTTACTTGTGAAATTTGCAGACACTTATTAACATTTCAGGGGAGCAAGATTAAAAACAATTTTTCACGAAAACTCAAATAAATCAAAAAAAAGGATATAACAAATGGTTACACCCTGATTTGGTAGGCGTATATTTTTCATTCAATGACCAAATTAGAGAGTATGAAAAAGTAATTATTGAATTTCAAAATGATTTTTCTATAGTAGCAACAAAGTTATTTTCCTTTGAGTTAAAAGTCAGCATTGATATTTCAAATTTGCGAGAATATTATTTTCAAGCAGTTTCAAATTCAAGTTGGGATAATGAAGGTTACTTAGTTGCACTAAAAATAGATGAAGAAGTAATAGAAGAAATAAGACGTTTGGCAAATTCCTTTGGAATAGGGTTAATTAAACTTGATGCTGAGAATATAGAAGAAGGACAGATTATCGTGCCTGCAACAAACAAGAAGCAGTTAGATATTGATGCAATGGACAGATTAGCAGGTGAAAATAAAATCAAGAAGGTGAATAGTAAGTATGATAAAGTAATGGACGATAACGAAATTTTTAAGTATTTGAAGGACAAGGGTATAACGCAATGAAAACGCCAGCCCACAACATTATGTTTGCGAAAAGGCGGGCTAATGTGCTAAATTTTTGCTTTTATGCTTTTAATTTACTTTTGTGCGTAGGACAAGGGAAGTGCTAATAAGACCACTCTTCGCAAGCATTTTTCCGTTATCCGAACAATACGCCCTCTTTGAGATGACTATAAATTGCTCTCAGTCAGATACTTGTAAGTAAGATAACTCGTAAAACCTGTGCCAACCGCAAGCGCATTTTCATCAATATCAAATTGTGTTGAGTGGATATTATGCACAATCTCCTTCGCTTCATTTCCGACGCCAAGTTGCCAAAATGTGCCTTTACATGCCTGCAAAAAATAAGCAAAATCTTCCGCGCCCATAATCGGCTCGGGCACGATGGTATTTTCTTCGCCCAAATACTCCCGCGAACACTGCATCGCAAATTCGGTTGCGGTTTTATCATTCACTAAAACAGGATAACCTTTTCGGATTTCTAACTCGGCTTCTACGCCCATTGCTTTTGCCGTGTAGCGCGTGATTTCTTCCAAGCGTTGCCACGCTTCTTTGCGGAGGTCTTCGTTCATGGTGCGCAGTGTGCCCATGAGTTTTACTTCGTTGGGAATGATATTCGTTGCGCTTCCGCCGTTGATGGCGCAAATGCTCACCACAACGGCTTCTTTGGGCGGCATATTTCGGCTGACGATGGTTTGAAGCGCAGTAATGAGTTGAACGGTCGCCACAATTGGGTCTTTGGCGCGATGCGGAGCCGAACCGTGACCACCGATGCCGCGAATTGTGAAGTAAAGTTCGTCTGATGCCGCCATCATCGGTCCTGCATAAAATCCAAGTTTGCCCACAGGCACTTGCGGAATGCAGTGCTGACCGAACACAACCGTTGGCTTTGGATTTTCAAACACGCCTTCATCAAGCATGGGCTTTGCGCCGCCGGGCAGTTTTTCTTCCGAGGGCTGAAACAGAAACTTCACCGTTCCGCCAAAGTCGTTTTTCATTGTGGATAACGCCTTTGCGACGCCCAGCATGCACGATGTATGCGCGTCGTGTCCGCAGGCGTGCATTTTGCCTTCAACGGTTGAGCGAAAGGAGTGCGATGTTTCTTCGGGCATGGGCAGGGCGTCAATATCAGCACGCAAGGCGACAACTTTCGCACTCTCCCCTTTTCTTCCCTTCAAATGCGCTACGACACCTGTTTTCGCAACGCCTTCTTGCACCTCTAAACCCAAGCCACTTAAATACTCGCTGATGATTTTTGCCGTTCGATATTCTTCGTAAGCCAGTTCGGGGTGCTTGTGAATATCGCGCCTGATTTCAACGAGTTCGGGGAAAATTTTTTCGGTTTCGGATTTAATCCTGTGCTTGATGTCGGTCATGTCTTCGCCTTTGATTGGATTGCTATCCCTATATCTCAAAGTTTCGTTTTGTTCAAAATAGCGAGATTGCGTTTGATGTAATCGAGTTTGCGGAGTTCCGCACTGCACCGCTCGGTTTGGGCTTTGACCATAACGTTTGGCGATTCAGAATTGAACCAATAGAGGTCGTCTCTTTCCGCCGATTTAATCGAGACGCGCCAGCATTGGAATGTTCCCGCAGGCACGGTGAGCATTTCTAAGCCTTCGATTTTGTAATGCAGTTCGTTTGGTGCGGGTTTTTCGGGCGAGGGTTCGAGCAGTTCGGAGAGCGTGTTCCAATAAAATTCTTGACCTTCTTTGAAGTTGAGGGCACGAAGCGAAAGGGGCAGTTGGTCGTAAAGAAAATCGTTTTTGGCTAAATCAATTTCGCTATCGCCTTTGCCTTCGTTATCGACTTGCCACGCATGCGCATAGAGCATAGTTCTTCCGACGAGGCGGCGCAAAGTTTTCGTAAAAGTGCCGCGTTCATCGCTCCACGAGGCGATATACTTTGTGATTTTCAAGGCGTCGCGTTGCAAAACGGAAAGCGAACTTGAATAGAGCGCGCGCTCGCTTTTGGCGAAAGTATGTTGCGAAATAACCGCGACTAAATCGGTGCGCGTGCTGTCGCTCGTTGCCGAGTAGGCTTGTCGCGTGAAGGCTTCTTTTCGGGTGAGGCGTGTTTCGGAAAATTTTAACGCCGTTCCGTTTATGACGCGCTCGACATCGTATTCGGCGCGTTCTTCTGTGCCTTCTTGCCAAATCGGGCTTTGCGTCCATTTTTCCGATAAGAGCGAATTGGGGTTTTCATCTTGCTTTTTTTCTGTGCGGGCTGGCGATGCGATTTTCTTTTCAACCATTTCAGGCGGCTTGCCGTCGCAGGCAGAAATGGCAAAGGCGATGAGGAAAACGATTAAAATTTTCATTGCGCGTTTGTCTCGATTAAGTTTTATCGTCGATTAAGTGAGATGCTCCGAGATAAACGCAATGGAAAGCCGATTAAATTCATCGGGTTGGTCGACATTGCATACATGCCCCGAATTCACGATGATTTTGAGAATAGCGGACTTATGTTTTTGAACGAGCATTTTCACAGGCGGCAAGAACATATAATCTTCATCGCCCATCAGGTAAAGGGTTGGCACAGGAATTTCTTTTTCGTTGAAATAGCGCATCAGCGGATTGGCTTCGTAGGTCATTCTAAACCAGCGAATAAACTCACCTTGATAAAGTTTTCGGGCTTCACGCACAAAGAGGTTGCGCGACTCTTCATGGCGTTTGCGCGGCATAATCACCCACGCAAAGAGTTTATAGAGCCAGAGATACGGAATAAATCGTTTGGTTAGATGTCCGAGCCAAATCAGAATTTTCGAGCGAATGTTAAAGCGCGTGATTGCGCCCGCCATTACCATGGTGCTTATTCGTTCAGGTGCGATTTCGCCGATGGTGCGAATAATCAGCGTGCCGAGCGAGATTCCGATAAAATGCGCTTTTTGTATGTGAAGATGGTCAAGCACCTCGAGAATTTCTTCGCTGACTTTTCGGAAGGTGTAGTCTTCGTCGCGATAGCGTTGCAGAAAGGTTTGAGATTTGCCATGCCCGCGTAGGTCAATGAGTAAGACGTTGAAATGCGCTTTGAAGTCGCGCACTTGTTTGAACCAAATTGATGAACTTCCCCCCGCGCCGTGCACAAAAACGACCCATGCCTTATCTTCTCCGAGAAAATAGGTCTTATAGTGAAGCATCTTTGGTTCTCCTCAATAACCGAAATGTTCTGACAAGCGAATATAACTTTTTCGTCTCTGCCTGTGCGTTAAGTTATGGATAAATGCGCTTTTAGATGTGGTCGTTTTGGGCATTTGCGCTTTCGGCTTCAGGCTTCGGTTTTTCTTCCCAAGACGCTCTCTGCGAGCAAAAGAAGCACCACGATAAGAAGCAATGGTTTCCATGCTGCCAAGCCGTAGCGCGAGCCTGAAATCATTTCCGAAATGCCGTCGAGTGTTTCTGACGCATTCGCGAAGGCAAGCCGCGCCTCTTCAACGCCTGCTTTCAAGAAAATTTCTTTGAGCGAATTGGCTTCGATTTTTTCAAGCGATGATTCTTTCGGGGAAAGATTGATGGCAAATTCCGCTAGCGTAACGGGTTCATCGCCCACAATTTTGAACAGCCGATAAACGCCGAGTTCGTCGTAAAGCGCGGGCGAGATAAAAAGCCTTGACGCCCCTGCACGAAACTGAATGGTCGGCACTAAAATTTTTCCGCTTGGCTTTTCAACGCGCAGTTCATCGCTTGCCGAAACAATCGAAGGCAACATAAAACTTGCCTCTTCTCCGGCAACGAAAGATTCATTTTTTGGCTGTGTCGCCGCCGCTGTTGTGAAAATCGTGCGATACAAAAGCGGGGGAAATATCGGTTGCAAAACAAAGTTTGTTAGTTCTTTTGTTGGAAGCGTTGGACAAACGACAAATCCGCCACTGCCAAAACGCGACATCGTCAGAAAGTTTTTATTTGCTTGATAGCCCAAAAGCCTTGATTCTACGGGCGATTTCAGGTATTCATTCGTTTTGAAAATCGTTCCGATTCCGCTTTCCGATGCCGCAAGTTGCGATTGCAATTTTTGCTTCGAGGCAAATATGCCTTCAAAAATGGGGTGTTGCACTTCGACTTTATCAATCGCTATCGGCTGTGGAAGTGCAAGGGGTTTGAGTTCGCCGCCGCCGAGGCGTTTGAGCAACTCGTTATGCGCGTTGAGCGACGCATTTATCGGCGCAAAGAGAATTAGTCCGCCGCCTTGTTCAACGAAGTTTACCGTCTTTTGAATTGTCGTTGTAGAGAGATTTTTTACGCCGCAAAAAATCAGCGCGTCAAATGAGGCGAAACTACGGCTATCGAGCGACGATTCAGGCGCAAGCGTGAGTTCAAAAAATTTTCCTTCAAAAAAACTTTCCAATGCCAGTTTCACATACATACACTCGCGCTCGTCGCTATATGCCAAGCAGATGCGCATTTTTTCAGGAATATGAAATGCAAGGAAATGTTTGTTATCGAGCTCGAGATTATCTTTTGGCAATTCGATTTCGCCCGAAAGGAATCCGGTCCGTGTTGGCGAGGCAGTGAGCATGGTTTCGCCCGATTGCGCCTCGAGTTGAATCGCACCTTGCGCCGCAATTTTTTTATCCAACGTCCACTTCACTTCCACTTCTTTGGCAGATTCGCCCGTCTTTACTGCCGACACCTTCACGCGAATTGGCTTTTGCGGCTCGAAGACTTTTGTCAAGACTTCAATCTCGCTAATGCCAATGTTTTCTTGCTTTTTCGGCGCAACATCAATGAAAAATAAGTTGATGCCTGCCGCGTTGAGTTTGAGGCTATCGCCTGTGAGCGCGCCTGTTCGCTGAAAATCCGAGATGAGATACATCTCACGATTCAAGTGCGTTGAGCGTTGGAGCCACTCTGCGCCTTTTTCTATGCAGGTTTGAAGCGGCACGCCGAAAGTGACAACGCTCGACTGCGCAAGATTCTTTTTCGCTTCCGAGACGCTTTGCGCAATCGGCTCTTGTAGCGAATTTGAAAAGACGATGAAAATTTCGTCGCTCTCCGAAAAGTAATCCAACACGCGCAGCGCCGCCGACTTCGCCTGACGAAATACATCGTTGCCAAACGCATCTCGATACGACATCGACGGTGAAACATCGAGAATAATCATCGCGCTTGTTTTCGTTTGCGTCGAGAATCCACTTCCTGCTTGAAACGACGGAAACACCGGCTTTGAAAAGGTTGCGACCAAAAAGAAAATGATGAGACTGCGAATCGCTAATAAAATCCACTCACGAATTTTGAAGCGTTTGAGCGAACTCGTTTGGATTTGCTTTAAGAGCATCAGCGAACTGAACTCAACGCGCCGCCGCTGTCTTAAATTGAGCAAGTGAATGATAATCGGAATGCTTGCGGCAAGCAACCCAATTAAAATGGCTGGATTGAGAAAAATCATGGCAAACTTTTTATGCCTCCCTGAACAACGCCTGTTTGTGCTTCAAACGGAACTGACGACACCAAAACCGCAAGGAAGTGGCAAGCGCTTCCACCTAAAACAAATAAATGCCAAATCGCGTGATGATATGGCAAGGATTTCCACACATAAAAAGCAACGCCAAGCGTGTAAATCACGCCGCCGCTCAAAAGCCATAGCAAGCCTTGCATTGGCACATGGTTCAAGACGGGCTTAATTGCAATCACAACCAACCAGCCTAACGCGATATACAATGCGGCACTCACCCATTTTTTTGCGTTGATGGAAAAAAATTTCAGCACGATTCCGACCGCCGCCAATGCCCACACCGCCACGAGCAACGGAACGCCCCAATCTCCGCGCAAATTGACGAGCGAAAATGGCGTGTATGTGCCTGCAATCAAGAGGTAAATCGACACATGGTCGAAAATGCGCATGCGCAATCGGCTCTTTTCATCTTTCGTGCTGTGATAAACAACCGATGCCACATAGAGCATCACAAGCGATGTTCCGTAAGCGAGCAAACTGATTTGATGCCACATATCGCCGAAGCGAAACGCCAAAAAGGCAAGGCTTAAAAATCCGACCAGACTTAACATCATGCCGAGCGCGTGCGTCAAGATGTTCGCCCGTTCTTCATGCGGCGTGTAATGCGGAATCACGGCGTTCGTATTAGTTGCAGTTTGCATTTATGTATTTGACCCTTCTTCCAACAATTTGGCGAGTTTGAGCAAGGCTTCCTTTTTGGTCTTCAAATTTTCTTTGCTGTCGATGTAGGTCTCTAAAATTCGCTCGGGCGCAAGATACTCCAACTTTATTTCGCTCTTATCGGATTTCACTTCGTCAGATTCAATTTTCACTTCCGAGACAATGAATGCTTCTTTTAATCGCTCTCGAACTTTACCGAAATCCAATTTCTTTTTCTGTTCGGCGGTGCACTTGATTCTCACGCGCAAGATGGCATCTTTGAAATCTGTTTCGCCGATTTTCTTTGCTACTTTTTCAAACGGCTCATCTGAAAAGCGCGTGTCGATATCAATCGAAACCATGTTCCGCGCAGGCGTTTGAATGTGTTTGTAAGTGGCGCGTTTCTGCGCGTCAATCTCGACCAGCACGAAGCCTTTGGGCTGATTGAGTTCGTTGAAGCTAATGCGCTCAATGCTTCCCGAATAAACGACGGGCGGCTCACCGCCGTGATTCAAATCTTGATGCCGATGAAAGTGCCCTAAAGCAACGTAGGAAAATTCCCGGCGAACGATTTGCGAAAGCGGAACGATAATATCACGCGATTCGACGAGACGCTTTTCCGAGCCTTCGGTGAGTTCCGCGCCGTCGACGTGCGCGTGCATGGCGAGAATGGCGGGATACGGAAGCGATTCTTCCCTTATTCGCGTCGCTTCTATGTCAATCATGCCCGTATAAATTTCGAGCATTTTATCGCGGATTTTCTCTGTTGTCAGTTTCGCAAATTCTTCGCGTGCAATAAGTCGGCTTTGATTCGCCCATGGCATTCCGACGATTCTGATTTTCCCTGATTTCGTTTCAATATCTTTTACACTCGGCTTCTCAAAAATGTGAACGCCGCTTGAAAGTTCGCCGAAAATGTTGATGGAACTTGCCTTGCCGAATGAAACCGAGAAATCATGATTGCCGACGAGCATCACGATTGGAATTTGTTTATCAAGCAGTGGGCGAATGGCTTGCGCGAAAATGCGTTGTTCGGTCGGCGAGGGCGAGGCATCGCGATAGGCATCGCCGCAGAAGAGAAACAAATCAATATCTTCTTCAAGGGCATAATCGACCATGAACTTGAAGCATTTTTCAAAGTCAATCCAACGCGAGTTCATGCCCCGTTCAGCATCGTCTTTTCCGTGCGTTGAATAACCGATGTGAATATCGGCAGTATGCAGAATTTTCATCGCTGATTGTGGGTGTTTGCTTGTGTGAAGAATTTTTTCACTCTGCTTTATCTGTTTGACCTTGATTTTCCTCTTCGATTTGCTTGAACACTTTTTCCGCTTCTTCTTCGGAAATGCCGTGAGAAACCCTAATGCCGAACTGCTTTTCCAAAAACTGCTCGATTTTGACCCACTTGCCGTCCATCTGAATTTTTCCTGACCATGCGCACATGGTTACGATGTCTTCCAACTTTTTGATTTTCTTCTGCGCCAGTTCCATTTCGGCATCGCGTTTAGCTTTTTCAATCGCCTGGTTTAGTTCAATCGTTTTTACTTTCCGCTCCGCTTCAACGCCCAAAATTTTCTCTTTGATTTGAACGTATTGCTCGTAGGCTTCTAATGCTTCTCGATACTTTTCAATTTTTTTGTATGTGTTCGCCAAGTTCAGATATGCCGCCCACAAGTATTGCTTATACTCGGCTTTATTATTTGCCAATGCTATGCTATCTAAAAGCGCGTCAATGGCTTTATAGTCTCGATTAACGACGGCATAAACTTCGCCCAAGTTGATAAGCGTTGTAATTTGAACGGATAGATTTTCTTCTGCTTTTGCCGCATCTAAACTTTTTTTCAGCCATTCAATTCCTTCCTCTGAATCACCAAGCGAATGGTAGGTTGCGCCAATATTCGCCATCACTTCTGAAACCCCATTTCTATCCGCATTGGCTTCACGAATAGAAAGCGTTTTGAAGTAATACGAAAGAGATTCTTGATAATTTTCTTTATGAAAGTAGACGCTTCCGATGTTCATGAGTGCGTTGCTGTAAGCAAGTTGTTCCCCTTCTCTGTCGAGAATTTCAGCCGCTTGCGTGAAGTAGTGATACGCTTGGTCATGTTCTCCGAGATGAAGATTGACACAGCCGATAATTTGCATAGCAACAGCTTTGGAGATTGGAATATCTACCTCATCGAAGAGTTTGAGCGCGCGATAACTATGGTCGAGGGCTTTGTCGTAGCGTGCAAGATTGTAGTAAGCATTGCCGGTGTTGACGAATGCTTCTGCCAATAAGTTTTTTTGTTGGAGTTTTTCAGCGAGTTCTCGTGCCTTCTGCGCGTAGTTCAGAGCCACTTGCACATCTTTTCTTAGAAGTTGTTTTGCCAAGAGATTGAGTTTTGTAACCGCTTCCATTTCAGTGGGTGATGACGCTAAAATTTGCTCAATCGTCTCTACGCTTGAGCGTTGCGCGTTCAAGGGCGTTGTGGTGGTTGCTCGCTCTATTGAAATTTGGCTCATGGTTTTGAAAACGCTTGCCAATGTTTTTGGAGTATTTTTTCCGCATACAAATTGGCGTGATGCCAATCGTGCAATGCGGTTGGCATCAATTTAACATCGCTAAACGAGTTCTTTATACCTTTCTTTTTGAAGAATTCCAAGAGATGTTCGGCGCGCTCGATGTTGCCTTTGTCGCCATCGTAGGCGGCAGAAAGAATATGAAACTGAACGGACTTAATTTTTTTCAACTGTTCAGGTGTCGCGTTCATTAAAATGTTAAGCGGATTGTATTGTTTCATGTAGGCGATGTCACGCGGCTCACCGAAAGCGGCTTTGAAGAAGTCGGTGCGCACCCAAGTGTAATCGTCGGGCGGTTCATCGTTGCGCCGTATGTCATCGAAGTCATACCACATGTGCGTTCCGTCGTAAGAGCCAACGGAGCAAAAGAGGTCGGGGTGTTTGATGCCCATCATCACCGCCGTGTATCCGCCGAGCGAGAAGCCATCAATGCCGCGCTCTGTTCGGCTTGGAATGGTGCGATAAGTGGAATCGATATGCCATATTAAATCGCGCGTGAGGTAATCCTCGTAGCGTCCGGTGCCAATGCCTTCGGCGGTCGTCGCATGCGGATTGAGCATATTCACCCCCAAACACGGAACGCTGTTATCTTCGCTTGCCGTGCTAATTCCGACCAAAATCATTTTGCCAATTTTGCCTGCCGCAATTAAACTATCTGCAACGTGTTTGAGCGTTCTGCCATTTCGCGACGCATCTTCGTTTGGATTAAACCATTCGCGCTCATGCCCACGCAAAAAGAAGACGACGGGATAACGCTCGTGTGTTTCGTCATAGCCTTCGGGCAAGTAGATATTGTAACGCTTTTCAATGCCAAGCGAAGATGAATAAAATTTTTTAAGAAATACTTTACCGCCGACTTCTACATGAGGTAAAAACTTTTGAATGAAAAATGGAAGTGCCATGAAAAGAAAGAGGAGCAGATTCACCGCGTTCCTTTGTTGCTTGTTGATTTACATCATAGATTTTGGAATATAAACCGCTTGCAATGAAAAACATTCCTGTGATTCTTGGCGCGACGGCATCGGGCAAAACGGCAACGGCAATTGCTTTGGCGTTGAAATTTAATGCTGAAATTATTTCCGCCGATTCACGCCAAATTTATCGCGAACTGACGATTGGAAGTGCGAAGCCTTCACCCGAAGAACTCGCCGCCATTCCGCATCACTTCATCAACGAGCGCACATTGCTTGACGATTACGACGCCGCTTCATTTGCTAAAGACGCTTGGCAACGCATTCAGGAAATTCTTGCGCGCGGAAAAAATGTGATTGTCGCTGGCGGCTCAACGCTTTATCTGAAAAGTTTGATTACAGGATTTTCAGAACTACCTTCGGGGAATAATGCTCTGCGTGCGCGGCTTTACAACGAGTTGGAAACGCTCGGCTCAGAAGTGCTTTATGAACGCTTAAAACGCCTCGACCCTGAACGCGCACAAACGCTCGACCATACCAAAACCCAACGCCTTATTCGTAGCCTCGAAGTCATTGAAACAACGGGCAAAAAAATGTCGGAGCTGCAAGCCGCGCTTCATCACGCGCCACCGTTTGAATTTGAATGTATTGGGTTAGATGTACCGCGCGAGATGCTTTACGAGCGCATCAATCAGCGCGTCGACACGATGATGCAAAACGGATTATTGTCGGAAGTTCAATCGCTTTATCAAACCTTTGGCGCAGTGCATAAACAAACGAAAATCAACGCGCTTGAAACCGTCGGCTATAAGGAACTTTTCAGTTTTCTCGACGGGAAAGTTTCTCTTGATGCCACTGTCTCTTTCATCAAACAGCACACGCGCAACTACGCTAAACGCCAACTAACTTTTTTCAGAAATCAACTTCCCGTTGAGTGGATTCCATCAGCCGATACTTCATTTGCATTAAATCGAATTTCGTCTATATTACCCCGCTTAATTTAACTTGACAAAAAACTCTTTTATCAATGAACTTCGTCATTGAAAGCAAGAAAGACATTACCATTTTCCGCCTTCAAGAAAAACGCTTAGATGCGTCGCTCGCTCCCGAACTCAAATCACAAGTGTTGATGCTCGTCGCCGAAGGCAAAAAGTATCTCATTATTGACCTTGCCCAAGTCGACGCGATTGATTCGAGCGGCATTGGCGCACTGCTCATTGCACACCGACACACGGCTGAAATGGAAGGTTTTGCCGCCTTCATCGGCGTTCACGGCAATGTCAAAGACCTACTGCAAATGATGCAGTTGCACAAACAGCTCTACATTTTCTCCTCTGTTCAAGAAGTCTTGCGCAACCTTGAAGAAGTCGACGATGTCGAAGATACTAAGACGAAAAAAAGTGATGACGATGACGAAGAAATAGACGCGCTTGCAGAACTTGATGAAGTTGTTCTTCCGGGCGAAGACGGTTTAGAATTGGGTGCAGGTGATTTAGATGTGCCTGAATTTCCTGACGAGAGCATCGCAGAATTTTCCGATGATGACGACAAACCGAAAAAGCAAGGTAAATCTACTAAGAAGACCTCGAAAGCCAAGTCAGCAAAAGCGGCTAAGAAACCCGCTCCCAAAGCCAAAACAAAGAAGAAATAACCGAATGAAATGTCCCCTTTTTTTCATCTCAATTTCACTCGTTACCGCTGTTTCAGCACAATCTCGCAGCACGCTTTCGCACGACGCTTCCGCCGCATGGCAAAACGCCAAATCGATTTACGCTTCTCCGCTTCGCTACTCGCTTTCACAATGGCTCACGGTTGCAGGCGTTTTAAGCCTGACAGCATGTTCTCATGCGTTTGACGAACCTGTGCGCAAGTTTGCACGCGCTCACCAAACGCAAGCCCTCGATATACTTTTTTCTGTCGGTGAATTTTATGGCAATCCGCTTGGCGCAGGCGTGATTGGGGGCGGACTTTACTTAGGCGGACTTTCTGGCCGACACGCTTCAACGCGCCTTACAGGCAGAGCCGTTTTGGAATCCGTCCTTTATGCCTCACTTCTCACACAAGTGTTGAAAATGTCTATCGGGCGAAGTCGCCCCTATCAAAACAAAGGCGCACGCGATTTCAACGGACTTGCTTGGACGAATCGCCAATGGTCGTTTCCGTCAGGACACACAACGATTGCGTTTGCAACCTCCGCCTCACTTTCCGCTCGACTTAAAAATCCCTTTGCAACCGTCGGTCTTTTTGGGCTTGCCTTGCTCACAACAGGGCATCGCCTTTACGACGACCATCATTGGCTTTCCGACACAGTGCTTGGCGCGGCAATCGGAACAAGCATCGGCTTAGCTGTTGGCAAGTTAATCAACGACGAAGAGCGACATGGGGGAACTTTGCTTCCGCAAGCCACTCAATCGATTTTCAGCGTGCAATTTCCGCTTTAATCACTTCAAGTTTTAATCGCCTTCAAATAAACAGCGGCGCAAGCACGAGCGTAATCGTAGAAAGCAATTTGATAAGCACGTGGAGCGACGGTCCTGCCGTGTCTTTGAACGGGTCGCCGACCGTATCGCCGACGACGGCGGCTTTATGCGCGTCCGACTTCTTGCGATGCACCACGCCTTTTTCGTCCTTGAAATTGCCTGACTCGACGAACTTTTTGGCGTTATCCCACGCGCCGCCCGTATTGTTGAGAAAGAGTGCCATCAAAATGCCAGCAATCGTGCCGACCATCAACAAGCCTGCAACGACTTCCGAGCCTTTCGCACCCACACCACCGTTGGCGGTGTAAATCGCTTTGAACAACACGCCCACTGCAACAGGCATGACTACCACGAGCGCGCCGGGCAAAATCATTTCGCGCAAGGCGGCAGAGGTTACAATGTCTACGCACGCGCGATAATCGGGCTTAAACTCTTTGGTGAATTCAATGTCGCCATTTGCCGAGCGTTTGAGCGGTGCAAATTGACGACGCACTTCGCCGATAATCGACTGCGCCGCCGACCCGACCGCCCGAATCGCAAACGAACTGAACAAGAAAACAAGCATCGCGCCAAGCATTCCGCCGATGAAGACTTCCGGCTTTGAAAGGTCGACCGATTCCAACGGCGAGCCGTAGTTGCGCAGTTCATCGATGTATGCGCTGAACAAGAGAAACGCGGCAAGCCCTGCCGAGCCGACGGCATAGCCTTTCGTGAGGGCTTTTGTGGTGTTGCCCATTGAGTCGAGTTTATCGGTTTTTTCGCGCACCGATTCAGGCTGTTCCGACATTTCCACGATTCCGCCTGCATTGTCCGTAATTGGTCCGAAATTATCCATCGCTAAAATGTAGGCCGCCGTTCCGAGCATGCCGAGCGTTGCGACCGCCGTTCCGAACAAGCCTGCATTTTGTAAACCTGATGTTTGTCCCAAGTAGTATGCGGTGATAATCGCGCCTGAAATGGTCAGAATCGGCAGTGCCGCACTTTCAAGTCCGACGGCAATTCCGCCAATCACATTCGTCGCCGGTCCTGTCAGCGACGCATTCGCGATAGATTTCACGGGACGATAGGCATATTCGGTGTAGTATTGCGTGAGATACACAAAAATCTGCGCCGTAATCAGCCCGACAATGCCGCACAAGAAGAAGTTGAGCCAGTAATCGCTTAAAATCCATTTGCACGCCACGAAGAATCCTGCGGCGGCAAGTGCTGTTGCCACATAATATCCACGATTGAGCGCGTTCATTGGATTTTCGTTGCCGTCCGTCTTCACGACGAGCACGCCGACGAGCGACGCTATCATTCCAAACGCATTGACGATGAGCGGAAAAAGAAGCACGCCGAGAATACTGACGCCCGCACTTTCAAAAGCCGATTGATTCGCCATAAAGAGCGCGGAAGCGATAATCATCGCGCCGATGTTTTCCGCCGCCATCGACTCGAAAATATCCGCGCCGCGTCCTGCACAGTCGCCGACATTATCGCCGACGAGATCAGCAATCACAGCGGGGTTTCGCGGGTCGTCTTCAGGAATGCCCGCTTCAACTTTTCCGACAAGGTCTGCACCGACATCAGCGGCTTTGGTGTAAATGCCGCCGCCAAGTTGCGCAAAGAGCGCGACAAACGACGCGCCGAACCCAAAACCTGCAATCAACAGCGGAATCTTTTCAATGCTCGTTGCGCCGACGGCGTTAATGACGGCGAACAATCCGACAATGCCCAAAATCGAAAGCGTTACAACGAGAAAGCCCGTTGCCGCGCCGCCACGTAAGGCAATCACTAAGGCTTCGTTGAGCGAGATTAGTGCGCCCGCCGCCGTGCGAATGTTGGTGCGAATGGCAATCCACATTCCGATATAGCCCGAAATCACCGAACACGCCGCCCCTAAAAGAAACGAGAGCATAATCCATAGCCCTAACTGAATTGGATTCGTTACAGGGTCGTGTTCATTTGCCGCACGCACGAATCCATAGAGAATGAAAATCAAGGTTGCTGTGGCAATCGCGAGATATAAAATTGTTCTGTTCTGACGACTTAAAAAGGCTTCCGCGCCTTCTTTAATCGCATCAGAAACTTTCTGCATTTCGCTTGTGCCGTTGGATTTGGAGAGAACTTGGCGGGTGAGAAATACGGCAAACGCAACGCCAACTGCGCTTGCACCGAAGATTAAGTTGAACTCCATTTGTCGATAGGTTTTATTGGAAAAGCGTTCATTTTGAAATTGCCCAAATTACAACTTTGCTCGTGAGTTTGAAATAAATGCAATTTCCTTGCCCGCCGTCGCTCGCTTTGAAAGTTCATCGTTCCAAACAGTTCGTTTGTCATTCCCGCGAAGGCGGGAATCCGCGCCCTCCCCACGAACTCTTTTCTTTTGCGCATAAAGAAAAACCGATTTGACTGTGGTCAGATTAGGAGAAAGCGAGGCGCAAGATGTCGTTCTTCCCTAAACAAAGCGAAGGGGAAATGAATGAACATTGAGCGATAGAGCGCGGCAACCCTTTCATTCTTCCTTGCTCATTCATCTTTTTTCATAACTTCCCTTCCAAACTTATTCGCATTATGAGTTGGAACACCATTCTCGGACAAGACAAACAAAAAGAAGTTTTGCGACGCGCCATTCGATTAGGACGCTTGCCGAATGCGTATCTCTTTCTCGGACCCGAAGGCGTTGGCAAAGAAGCCACCGCGCTTGAAGTGGCAAAGGTTTTGAATTGCGATTCGCCTGACGCGCTCGTGAACGCTGAAGCCTGCGGCGTGTGTGAGAGTTGCCAAAAATTCGCTGAACTCATGCATCCGAATTTGGAACTCGTTTTTCCTGTTGAAGGCATTTTGCTCGAGAACATTTCCGAAAGCAGTTCAAAGCGCGAAAAGCAAGACGAAGCCCTCGAGAAATTGAAGCAACTTTACGAAGAAAAACGCCGCAACCCCTACTTCACGATGCAGATGGACAAAGCGATGGGCATTTTGACGAAACAAATCGAACTCTTGATAGATAAATCCGTCTTCAAGCCATCGGGCGAAAAGAAGCGCGTCTTTATCATCTCGCAAGCCGAGCGAATGAACCAAGAATCGGCGAACAAGTTGCTCAAATTGCTCGAAGAGCCGCCACGCTATGTGCTGTTCATTCTCGTTTCTTCGCGTCCTGAACAACTTTTGCCAACCATCGTTTCGCGATGTCAGCCGATTCGCTTCTCCTCTCTTTCTGCCGAAGAAATCGCCGAAGGCTTGAAGCGATACTCACCTCAATTAGAAGCAAACATTGCCTTTGCCGCTCGATTCGCGCGCGGCAATTTTTTCTACGCGCAAAAAGCCCTGAACGACCCTGCCTTGAAAGAACGACGCGATAAAGCCTTGAACCTCTTACGCTTTGCGCTCGCGCCCGAAAAGCAACTCGAACTACTGCGCGAAATCGAAGTCCTCGCGAAACAAAGCCGCGACGAGCAACTGCAAACGCTCTCGGCGATGCTTCTCTTTTTTCAAGACGTCGTTCGCACGCTTGAAGCCCCTTCACACGCGCCGATACTCAACGAGGACGTGAGCGACGCTGTTAAACGCTTTGCGCAAAATTTTCCGATGGCAGATTTCGAGCAAGCCTCGCGCGAGGTCGAAGAGGCTCGATACGCGCTTTCGCGCAACGCCAATCCGACGCTCACGCTTGTTGCGCTTATGATTCGCCTGAAATCGCGCATTCGCAACGAAGCGTTTGCTTAAATTTCATCAACGCCAATTCAACCCGACTATGATTGAAACCAAAGTTTACACCCGCGACGAATACCTCGCGCTCGAAGAGTCCGAAAAAAAGCGTTACGAATTTTTCAACGGCGAAATTTTTGAAATAGAAATGGGCGCATCAGAACGGCATCAAATCATTTGCACTAATTTAAGCGGAGAGTTGAGATTGCTTCTCCGCGACGTCAACTGCCGCGTTTTAGCGAGCGGAATGAGAGTCCAAACGCGCGACGGCTTGGATACCTATCCCGACATCGTAGTCGTTTGCGGCGACTCTCAATACGTCGAGCCGAAAACGGACACGGGACGCGATACGCTCACGAACCCCATCGCGATTATCGAGGTTCTTTCAAAGTCCACTCGCGGCTACGACCGAACCGACAAGTTCCAATCCTATCGCACCATTCCAACGCTTCAAGAATTTGTGACGGTTGAGCAAGACCGTGTTTTCGTCGAGCATTTCCGCAAACTGAACAACGGCGAGTGGCTCTTGCGCGAATACGCCACGCTCGATGCGTCTGTTCCGCTTGATTGCTTCGGCGTTTGGCTTTCCATCAAATCCATCTACGAAAAAACGGGCGTTGAACGATGACAGAACTTTACGGACTGGTTTTAGCAGGCGGCAAAAGCACACGCATGGGACGCGACAAAGGCTCGATTGATTATCACGGCGTTTCGCAACGTGTTTTCGCTTCGCGCTTGCTTTCGGAATTTTGCGATGCGGTGTTCGTCTCCTGCCGTCAAGAGCAAGTTCCGACGCTTGAATCCGAACTTCAACCGCTTGTTGATACATTTGAAAATTTAGGTCCAGCGGGCGGCATTTTAACCGCACTTCACTTCAAGCCTGATGTGGCTTGGCTTGTTGTCGCCTGCGATTTACCGTTTCTCTCTCAAAGGTCGCTTCGCATGCTGATTGAAGCAAGAGACACGAGCAAAGTCGCAACCGCTTATCAAAACCCCGACGACCATTTGCCCGAACCCTTGATTGCGATTTATGAACCACGAAGCAAAGTCGGCTTGTTAGAGGCTGTTCAAAACGAAAAAAAATGCCCGCGCAAATTTTTGCTCAATTCTGATTGCAAATTCATTTTGCCTGAAACGCCCGAAGTGATTGCCAACATCAACACGCCCGATGAATATCGCGCCGCGATTTCAAAACTCACTGCGCTTTGATTTTGCTTGATTCTGCTTTACCTTACGCAAGTTTGGAATTGCAGAAAAAAAGGAGTAGTAACCATGATGACGCTTACCAAAATTCTCTGCCCGATTGACTTTACCCCTTGTTCAGAAAACGCCATTCGTTATGCTTGCGAATTTGCACGCACCATGAACGCCGAAGTCATTTTTCTCAATGTGATTGAATCGCAACCCTACACGCCTGCGACGATTAGCGTCATTCCCAGCGAGTTTGAACTTGAACAAAACGCGCTCAATGAATTTTATCGAATGCACTTCAAAGACACGCTTCGCGGCGTGAAGTCGTCCGAACAAATCGCCAAAGGTGATATTGAAAAAATGATTTTGGAGGTTGCGGAAAAAGAGAAGGTTTCGTTTATCATTCTCGGCACGCATGCACGCAAAGGGTTGGAGCGGTTGCTCAGCGGAAGCGTGGCAGAAACCATCGTTCGCGAAGCCAACTGCCCTGTGATGGTCGTCAAAATGAAAGAGCGCGAGTTTATTTCTTGAAGTTTATTTCTTGATTTTATCTGCGAAACCGCCGGCTAACCTTGTGAGATATTTTATCCTCTGCGTTCAAAATTACGCTTTAAGCCCCCACCACATTTGCTCACTTTCAAACAAATCGCTCAAAAAAATTTGAGTTCAAAAACGTTTTGAGTTAAGATTGCATTTTGTTAGCCGACCGACGGGTCAGTCAATTCTAACTCAAAACAGTTTTATCCATGACGTCCGAAGCCGAAATCAAATCCGTAATTCTCAATATCCTTTCAGCAAACAAAGCCATTAGCCTTGCCACAACGGGCGGCGAATACTCGCCTTGGATTCTGGGCGCATACTTCGCCTCCGAAGACCTCACGATTTACCTCTTGCTTGAAAAGTCAGGCAAAACGCTTGCCAATCTGAAAGTCAATTCCAAAGGCGCGTTGCTCATCTCTCAAAACGACGCAATGAAAGATTTTCTTCAAGCAGAGTTCGTCGCCACGCTTCTCCCTGAGTCAGAAGAAGCACGAGTGCGTGAGTTGCTTGTGGCAAAAATGCCTTGGTATCAAACCTACACGCCTTGCGCGCCTGTGCGACTTGATGTTCAAAAGTGGTTCGTCAGTTCGCTTGCGCGTCAGTGGTTTCCCGCTAAAGTTTTAGAAACGTCTCTCGTCAATGCTTAATCAAATTGGAGGATTACAAAATGGAACTTGCCGTTCAATCGAAACCGACCGCTCAAACATGGTGGATTGCGTTTCGCCCGTATTCATTCACCGCATCGGTGATTCCCGCCGTGATGGGCGGCGTCATTGCGCTCGCGATGCGCGCACAAGGACTTGTCAATTTCGAGTTCAGCATCTTGAACTTTGTCTTGTGCATCTTGGGGTGCGTGGCGATTCACATCGTAACGAATCTCGTCAATGATTACTACGACCACAAGACGGGGCTTGACAACAAAGAGAACTTCGGCGCGCTGAACATTCTGGTTCAAGGCGCGCTCACGCCGAAGCAAGTCGCAATGGGCGCGTTTGTGGCGTTTCTCGTCGCCCTTGCGATTGGCGCGTATTTCATCATTGACGCCAAAGACAATGCCAATGTGCTGATTTACCTCGTGCTTTTCGGCGCGCTTTCGGCTTACTTCTACACCGCGCCGCCGCTCTCCTTGAAATATCGCGGGCTTGGCGACTTGCAAGTAATTCTCTCGTTTGCGACGCTGATGATTTTCGGTGCATACTTCGTTCAAGCCAAAGAGTTTTCGTGGCTTCCGATTCTTTACTCGATTCCGATTGGCTTGCTCGTCGATGACATTCTGCACATCAACAATTTGCGCGACATTCCCGCCGATTCGAAGGCGAACATCTCCACGCTCGCGATTTGGCTCGGCGAAAACGGCGCGAAGAAACTGCACTATGTCCTTTCGTTTGGCGCGTTTGTTTCGCTCTCGCTTCTCGTTTTGTTCGCGAAGCTCACGCCCTTCGCGCTTCTCGCGTTTCTTGCGCTTCCTGCCGCTGTTAAACTCTCCAAAGAAGTTCAAGCGATGACGCAACCGAATGTCGACCCGATGATTGTCGCTCGCGCCGCGCAGCTGCACGCGCAGTTCGGCGCGCTGATGATTGTCGGCTTAATCGTTGGAATTTTCGTCAAACTCTAAACCCTGCAAAACAATGAAATATTTTGTGGTTCAAATGACCTGCAACGAAGGTCGCGCCCAAGACGTGATGATTCACGCGGGCGAACATATCAAATGGATGTTGGAAAACATTCCGAAAGGCTTGTTCATCGCCGCTGGTCCGTTCATCAACGAACAAGGCTTGTTTGACGACGGGCTTTGCATTATGAAAGCCGAAAGCAAAGAAGCGTTGGAAGAGATTTTGAAAACCGACCCGTTCTACAAAATGGGCATTCGCTCCTTCACGGTTCGTCAGTGGGATTATCACGTCGATGAATTTGGCTACCGCATTGACTTCCCGTCCCATCTCGCGGAGCAATGGGGCGTAACGCCAACGCCGACGAAGATGCGGTTGTCTTCTTTATTAGCCTAATTTTTTCTAACTCAATCTTTCGTGAATATGTCAGTTCGTTCGACTGCTCAAAGTGAGAGCGTTTTCAACGGCGATGCCTTGATGTCGTATCAAGTTGCGACGCCGTCAGTCGCCTCGCCTACGCTCACCCTCTCGCCTGAACGCGAGAAAGCCATTCGCGTGATTAAGGTTTTGCTGTTCAGTGCTTCGGTGATTCCTGCAATGGTTGTAGGTGCGATTGCCGCTCATCAAGGATATTTTAATGCCTTGTCTTTTACGCTCGTTGCGCTTGGGCTTTTCATTGGTCAAGCGGGCGGCGATTATCTCTACTACTACGGCACAAATTTCCATACCGACCAACGCGACGCGCACACCAAAATCTTCGCAGGGTGGCGACCCTTCTTCGCCGATAAACTTTTCAAAGACGAGAAAACGCTTGTCGCGGGCATTCTCTGCCTTGCGATTGCCGCGGTTATCGGCGGCTATTTCGTCTACAAAATCGGCTTTGAAATTCTGCTCTTCGCAATTTTGGGCGGCTTGGTCGCGATTTTCTTCACGCCGCTTATGATTCGCGGCTACAAAGAGGTCGTCATTTTCATCACCTTCGGACCGCTCTCGATGATGGGCGCGTATTATGCGTTGAATCCTTCACTCGATTTTACAACGCTTGCCATGTCAATTCCTATCGCCTGTTTCGTAACGGTTGTCGCCTATCTCAAAGGCGCGCGCTATGAAGTTCGCGAGGAAGCGGGCAATGCGTTTGTTATCAAGCTCAACAACACGGTCATCAAGTCTCTGTTGATTGCGGGTTATGCAAGTTTAATCGTCGGCGTCGCACTTCAAGTCTTGCCAGTGCTCACACTTTTAGGCTTGCTTTCTGCACCGTTCGCGCTATCGGTTGTCAAAACAGTTGAAGCCAATCGGAGCGAAGTGCACGAATACCTTTGGGCAACCGTGCGCTCGATTACGACGCTCATCAGTTTCGGAATGCTCACCAGTCTTGGATTTTTACTCTCATAATCAACCTTCAAACAGTAGGAGTATCGACACATGAACGCTTCTGCAAAACAGTTCACGCTCGCCGAACAAATCAGCATTTGGGTTAAAGCGGCACGCGCGCCTTTCCTCGTCACCAGCGCAATTCCCGTCATGTTGGGCGGCATTATTGCCTTTGCTCATGGCTCATTTGATTGGACGCTTTTCTCTATCGCTTTCTTGGGCATTATCGCCGCACACACCGCCGCCGATTTCATCGATGATTACTTCGATTACAAAAACGGCAACTTCGCTAACAAAGACCAACAGTTTCACGACAGCCCACTTGTTCGCGGACTCATCACCGACAAGCAAGTGTTTGTCGCGTTTCTCATTTGTATTGCGTTGGCGCTTGCATCGGGCTTATACATTTTGTTCGCCGTCGGCATGCCAATCTTGATACTCACCGCCATCGGCGCGTTCTTTGTCTTGTTTTATACCTCGCCACCGTTGCGACTTAATTTTCGCGGCTTAGGCGAAAGTTCGCTCTTCTTTGCATTCGGTCCGATGCTTGTCTTCGGCGTCTATTTTGTGCTTACGCAGTCGTTTAATTGGTCGCCTGTTTTGGCGTCTGTTCCGATTGGCATATTCGTGATGAATGTCGGAATCGTCAGCAACATCTTTGACCACGACGACGATGTGAAGAACGGCAAGTTTACGATGCCTGTGAAGTTAGGGCAAGCCCGCGCCGTGCAAATCCTAACTGCTATCACTGCACTTGCATATCTCTTTTTGATTGGCAGCGTCGCTTTCGGCTTTCTGCCTGTGTGGTCGCTTTTGGCGTTGCTCACTGCGCCAATGTCTTTCAAAATGGTCTCACTTGCTCGCAATTATCATGACCTTTCGCAGTATCAACCTGCGATGTCGCAAGCGATTGGCGTCGCCACATTGGGCGGACTGTTCATGGTCGTTGGCTACGGCATTTTCATTTTGACACAGTGATTGGCTCTGTCTGATTTTTTCAACATCAAAAAACCAATTTTCATTATGTCGCCGCAACGCTCGCGCACTGAAGAAGCTAAAGAAGCCAAACGCCAACTCTTGATTCACGCCGCGATTGAAATGTTCGCGCAAAAAGGCTTTCACGAAACCAAAATGCAAGACATCGCCGACTACGCCGCCGTCGGCAAAGGCACGCTCTACGAATACTTCGAGACGAAAGAAGATTTATTTCTTGCCGTCTATGACTCTTGGATTGACGAATACGAAGCCGATATGCTCCGTCAATCGGAACGCGCGTTAGACCCTGTTTCCAAAGCGAGCGCGCTGATTGACACAACAGTGGAGTTTTACGAAAAGCACGCCGATCATGCCGCCATCTTGCTCGAATTTTGGGCGCACGCCATTCGCTCGCAAAATCCGCATTTTCTCAACCGAATTCGCGAAATGAAATCGCGCCTTGCGGAACTCGGCGGAAAAGTTGCGCAAGAACTTATCAAACTCAAACTCTTCGTCGATGTCGATATCGAATCCTTCACGCGGCTTGAATTGGCGATGTCGGACGGTGTTTTTCTTCAATGGATCTTGGACGGCAAATCTTACCCGCTTCGCGATGCCTACAAGTTCCGCCAATCGTTGATTGGTGCAGGCTTGATGACGACAGGACTTCGAAAGGTCCTTTCTCCCAAAACCGATAAACGTTTGAAGCAAGGCTTTCTTGAATCCAAAGAATCAAACAAAAAAAAGAAATGAAAAAGATTTATTCTCTCTTTCTCATTCTCATCGTTTTTATGAGCGTTCACGGCTATTCGCAAACCGCGACGCTCAAAGGCAAAATTACGACGTCCGAAGGCGACGTCGCCGTTGGCGTTTCCGTCTTCATCAAAGACACGAAGTTTGGAACGGTTACGAAAGTTGATGGAACGTATCGCTTGGAAAAACTTCCCGCAGGCGCGCAAACCATCGTCGTTTCGGGCGTGGGCTACAAGCGCATCGAGCGAACGATTGGACTTTCGCCAAACGAAGAGACCACTGCGAATTTCGTTCTCGAAGTTGAAGCCGTGAAGGCGCAAGACATTGTGGTTTATGGCGCGTCGCGCCGCATGCAGAAATTGACCGAAGCCCCTGCCGCCGTCAATGTGATTACGCCTGCGGAGTTAGAGCGTGGCGCGATTCACGGACAACTCGGCAAAGTTTTAGAGCATCAACCGGGAATTGATGTAGCGCAATCGGGCGCAAACGACTTCAACATCAACACACGCGGCTTCAACAACTCCATCAATCGCCGCGTTTTAGTGCTGATTGACGGACGCGACCCCTCTACGCCACTTCTGAATTTGCAAGAATGGAACTCGCTTGCCACAACGCTTTCCGACGTTCAACAAATTGAAGTTGTGCGCGGACCTGGCTCGGCACTCTTCGGCACAAACGCTTACAACGGCGTCATTAACATTACGACCTTTGCACCGCGCGATGTTGTTGGCACTCGCGCCGCTTTCACCTTCGGCGAATGGAACACCTATCGCGGTGAGTTCCGACACGCGCAAGCCTTTGGCAAATTCGCCTTCAAACTCAATGGCGGCTTTGCACGCATGCGTAACATTACCCTCGTCTCACGCGACACCACAACAGGCGGACGATTGGAATATCCCGGTCTTGGCATTGACCGACGCCCGCTCCGCGACGAATGGCTCGATAATTTCAACAACGTGCTTACGCTACGCGCCGATTATGATTTCACCGAAACAGAACGGCTCACGCTCGAAGGCGGCATTTCCAACAGCGGCAATGAAGTTTATGTCAATACGATTGGTCGCATCTTGATTCCGCTTGTCAATAAGCCCTTTGTGCGCCTTGCTTACAACACGCCGAACTTGAACATTCAAAGCGTTTGGAATCGCCGATTCACGCCGTTCCCACAACCTGTTTTGAACACGCCTGCGGCAAACTCCGCCGAAGATTCCGACGACATCACCACTGAAATTCAAGTCAATGATTCTTACTTCAACAACCGACTTCGCGCGATTGCAGGTCTTTCGCATCAATGGCAACGCATTGAAACGGTCGTCTCGGGCGCGCAACCGCTATTGAGTGCCAATTCGCTTACGCGCAACAACTTGCACAACACGTTCACAGGCATTTACGGACAACTCGAATACAACCTCTTGCCAAACCTTCAACTCGTTGGCGCAACGCGCGTAGATTTTTCAACCTTGATTGAAACGAAAATTTCTCCGAAAGCCGCGATTGTTTATTCGCCGTTTGAAAACCACACATTTCGCTTTACGGTCAATCAAGCATTCTTGCGTCCGAGTTATCCCGACTTCTTCCGTCGCTCTCAACTTGGCGCGCCGATTAACCTTGCTACAACGGTTCGTGCGATTAACGACTCTTTAACACTTCTTGGCATCAGCGATACGCTCACCTTCTCGCGCCTTGACCGCTTCTCGCTTGGCAATCGGAACATCAAGCCCGAAGAAGCCTTGTCGTTTGAAATCGGCTACAAAGGCGTGCTTTCAAGAACGCTTTTCGTTACGGTTGATGCGTATTTGAATCGGCGAAGTAATTTTATTTCCTCGCCGTTGAGCGTCAATGCGCCGCTTGTTTTTACACCATATCGCTACAACGCCGCCACGCCTGAAGTCAACGAGTTTGTCAATCGCCAATTGGCACAAGGCATTCAAGCAACACGCATTAACCCTGTGGAACTTGTTATCGCCGAAAATCGTCCGATGCTCGTTCAAACCACGCTCAACATTGGCTTGATTGAAGAACTCGGCTTGGAATTTGGAGTGAATTATTACTTGAACGATAACTTGCTTTTGACTGCGAATTACGCTTACCTCAACGCGCGCGTTTTAGAAAATGCCGTTCCTGCACAACCGATATTTCCGAACACATCGCCACATCGCGTTAATCTCGGCGCAACTTACACTGTGCCGAACCAATTTGATTTCTCGGCGAACTTGCGCTACGTTGAAGGCTTTCCTTGGTTGGCAGGCGTTCAAGAGGGATTCGTTCCTGCTTTTGCCGTGCTGAATCTCAACGGCAGTTACTACATCACGCGCTATTGGAAAATTGGCTTTAATGTCTTTAACGCGCTTGACCGTCGGCATTATCAAATTTTCGGCGGCACCGTCTTGCAGCGACAAGCCACTGTTTCAACCAGCGTGAGTTTGTAATTGGTAAGATTTCACTTCAACTTACAATACCCATGCGTGCGCTTTTACTTTTGCTTTCAGCCGTCTATTTAACTTACATGTTGGACTACATGATTATGCCCGCTTTAACGCAAGCCTTTGTGAAAGCATTTGATTCCTCGACGCGCGAACTTGGAACGCTGGTTTCGGCGTATAGTTTAAGCGCGAGCGTGTTTGGAATTTTAGGCGCGTTTTATCTCGACCGATTTAACCGCAAAAGTGCTTTGCTGTTGCTCTATGGCGGATTTGCTGTTTCGCTTCTTTTGTGTGCGCTTGCGCCATCAGCAACGGCTTTAATTCTTGCAAGAGTAATTGCGGGCGCATTCGGCGGCTTAATGGTTGCAACGATTTTTTCCATCATCGGCGACCAAATCGCGGCTGAACATCAAGGCGTGGCGTTTGGCACCGTGCTGAGTTCGTTTGCCATTGCCGCCGTCGCGGGCGTTCCGCTTGGGTTGTTTCTTGCTGAAAAATTCAGTTGGAACGCCATTTTCTTTTTCAACTCGCTTTTGAGTTTTCTTGTATGGATTGCGTTACTGATTGGCTTGCCGTCTATGAACGCACATCTTTCGCTTCAAGCGTCGCAACGAATTTCAGAGCAAGCCAAAGCCATTCTCACTTCGCAAAGCAACTTTTCCGCCTTTCTCGTTACTGCGCTGATTGCAATGGCGAGTTATGCCGTGATTCCCTTCATCAATCCCTTTCTTGCGAGCAATCGCGGACTTTCAGATTCCGAGATTCGCACGCTTTACATCGTCGGCGGTGTGCTTACCTTTCTGGTTTCTTATCCAACCGGTTGGCTTGCTGACCGTTTTGGAAAGTGGTCAATTTTTCTCACGATTAGCCTTCTGCTCGTGCCGCTTACGCTCCTGTTCACCACAATGCCGACAAGTTCCTTTGCACTGATGCTTTTCGTTTTTGTGGCGTTTATGTCGCTCTCACGTGCGCGTCGCATTCCTGCATTGGCGTTGATTACCTCGAGCGTTCCGCCAACGGTTCGCGCTGGATTTATGAGTGTGAATGCGTCCTTTGAACAACTCTTTTCAGGGATTTCTGCCTCTGTTGCAAGTTTGCTTGTGGTGCGCTTGCCAAGCGGCGAACTTGACGGATTTTTATTTGCAGGAATTTTATCGGCAACGGTCGCTGTGCTTGCGGCAGTATTGCTTCGCTTTGTTAAGCCAATTTCAGAAAAGGAAATCTCAACGCCTTCGCACGTTGCTCCTGCTGAAGCGGCTTAATGCTTTTCGGTTTTCGTGAAAGTTCTCTCAAACGCTTATCTTCTGAAAAGTGAACTTTCAAAAAACCGACTATGTCAGAAGCAGTATCGTGCC
This sequence comes from Candidatus Thermochlorobacteriaceae bacterium, assembly GCA_029263855.1. GTDB lineage: Bacteria > Bacteroidota > Chlorobiia > Chlorobiales > Thermochlorobacteraceae > JANWWM01. The sequence continues at coordinate 67,043 of JAJUFC010000006.1, forward strand.
CTTTTCTTCGTTCATTTAACGACCTTTTTGAACCTCCCTTTCTCTCTCACCTCGAGCGACAGATTCTTCCGAAGTATCTTCAACGCCAACGATGGTTTGCCTCGAAGGCTTTATCTATCAAGCGTTTGAGGATTGTTGACGCTTTTATTCCGCCCGATTCACAGTTTGCACTTTTGATTCTCGAAGCCGAACTCTCGCGCCAACGCACCGAGCGATATTTTCTTCCCTTATCGCTCAAACTGTTGAGCCAATCCAACATGATTACTCACAGATTTCCCAAAAGCGTTATCGCTGAACTTTCTCTTGGGAACAAGCCCGCCACTTTGATTGATGGCATTTATGACGATGCGTTCCGCACGTTTTTATTTGACGCTATCGCCACTGCGCGCTCGTTCAAAACAGCCGTTGGGAAATTCGTGTTCGAGAAAAGCTCGAGCCATTCTTTCAAGAAGATTCCCTCTTCAAAGGTTCTCTCGTTGGAGCAAAGCAATTCTTCCGTTCGCTACGGCAACGATTTGTTTATGAAAGTTTATCGCAAGTTGGAAGTGGGATTGAATCCTGATGCGGAAGTGCTGTCGTTTTTGACCGAGACGGCGCATTTTGAGCATGCGCCAAAGTATGTCGGCTCTGTTCGCTATCTATCGCCGAACCGTCAAGACATTTTTATCGCGCTTCTTCAAACTTTTACGCAGAACAAAAGTTCAGCGTGGGATTTGACGCTTTCTGAAGTGCAATCGTTTTACAAAAAAGTTGAACATCACAAGCCTCTTACACTTTCCTGCGCTTCATTTTTTCAGAATCTCAACGCGCCGCCATTACCACTTGTGAAAAACAACGCGAAACGATTTTTAGCGCACGCGGCACAATTAGGCAAGCGAACCGCCGGACTGCACCTCGCGCTTGCTTCTTCCAAACCCCCTGCTTTCAAGCCTGAACGGCTCACAGAAGAAAATCAAACTGCGATTCAAGACGCCTTGATAGCCGAAGCCACTACTGCGCTCAAACTGCTTCGCTCCAAATTTCAGACGCTTTCCGAGAGTGCGAAAGAACTTGCCGAATGGGTTTTGAGTCGACGCCAACACATTTTTTCACGCCTACAAACTTTTATGACGTCGCCAATTCATGTTCATAAAATCAGGATTCATGGCGATTATCACTTGGGGCAAGTGCTCTTCACCGGAAAGGATTTCGTCATCATTGATTTTGAAGGCGAGCCGATGCGTCCGATTGAAGCGCGTCGCAAGAAGCGGCCTGCGTTTCAAGACCTTGCGGGAATGATTCGCTCGTTTCACTATGCAGTTTATGCGGCACTGCTTCAAGATGAAACGCGCTCAACACAAGCCTTGCATCGTTTAATGCCATTTGGCGAAATTTGGTTTTATGAAGTCAGTCGCACGTTTTTGAAATCGTATTTAGCCGTCGCCGAATGTGCGCCATTTGTTCCGAAAACGCTTGACGAGCGTGAACGACTGCTTAACGCATTTTTGCTTTCAAAAGCGATGTATGAACTCTTATATGAACTCAACAACCGTCCCGATTGGGTTGTGATTCCACTTCGCGGCATCGTTCAAATTCTTTCCGAATCATGACGCTTGAAACACTGTTCCGACCGCTGTTGCATCTTGTCTATCCGAATGTTTGCATCATTTGCCAATCGCCTTTGACGCCTGATGAAACCTACATTTGTGGCAACTGCCAACATGAATTTGACACATTCTTACTGCCAAATGAATCCACAACCGATATGCTCACTTCCTTGCGAAATTGTTTTCCAAATCAAACGACAATTAGTGATGCGCTCTCGCTTTATCGCTTTTACAAACACGGCAAGTTGCAATCGCTCATTCACGCCATTAAGTATGACGGATTTTCTCGTATTGCTGTCGAGCAAGGTCGGCGTTTAGGCACTGTGATTTTGCGCGAAAGACCCAATGCCAAGTTTGATTTCATTGTGCCCATGCCACTACACAAAATTCGCAAAATTGAACGTGGATATAATCAAGCCGAGCGTTTGGCGACGGGCGTTTCCGAAATCATCGGCGCGCCTGTCAGGGAACTTGCAGAACGCACACGATACACTTCTACTCAAACGGGCTTTTCACTTGAAGGCAGAAAACGCAATATCAAAAATGCGTTTCAGTGCCCTTCCAAATTGAACGGCGAGCAGTTGCTTTTAATTGATGATGTTTTTACGACTGGCTCAACGATGCTCGAGTGCGCTAAAACGCTCAAACAAAGCGGCGCAGGAAAAATCACGATTGCAACACTTGCTGTTACGGCTTCATAACGCTTATCCATTCTAATTATGGAACTCTTTTTTGCACCACCATCTCAAATCAATCTTGATTCAAACACGCTTACGCTTTCCGAACAAGAGTTCTTACATGCCACGAAAGTGCTTCGCCACAAAGTCGGCGACACGATTCACTGCATTAACGGCAAAGGCACACGATACGATGCCATTATCGAGACGATTGATAAAACTTCGCTCACGGCGAAAATCATCAGCACTCATATTCAAGAGCCGCCGCAAACCTGCGTCTGCATTGCCATTTCACTGACCAAAACTTCTGACCGCTTCGAAAACTTCTTGGAAAAATCGACTGAACTCGGCATTAGCGAAATTTTGCCGATGATAACACAGCGCACTGTCTCGCGACCAGACGCGCACCGACGCAATGGGAAAAATGAACGATGGGAAAAAATTATTCTCTCTGCCTGCAAGCAATCGCAACGCTATCATTTGCCGACCCTTCACCCGATTCAACGCTTCGCCGAGGTGCTCAAACGCGACGACGAGCTCAAACTCATTCCTTACGAGTTCTCCACGAAGCAAGGCTTGCCGTCAATGATTGGAAAGCGCGTCTTGTTTTTGATTGGTCCCGAAGGCGGCTTTACGCCTGAAGAGGTCATCATCGCTAAAACGCATGGCTTCAAAGAAATTTCTCTTGGGAAAACCATTTTGCGTGTCGATACCGCAGGCATTTTCGCGCTCTCGCTTGTCAGAGCCGAAGAATTGCGCGCAGTGGATTTTCAATCTTGATTTGACCTATCGCTTTCGGAAAGCAAAAATTTCAAGAGCGGCGCGGTGTGAAGCGCTTGAATGATGTCTCCGCTTTCAATCAACGCTCTCGCTTCGCTTGGCGATTTTAGATGCACGGTAATTTCTTCGGTCGCTTCGAGTTGTTGGTGCGCTTGCTTCTCGACGCCTCGCGCAAGAAAGGTATAAGTCCGATTGGCTTGAATGGAAGGATTCGCACACAGCGTCATGAAGAGCGACCACTCGCCGCCGCCGTAGCCTGTTTCTTCCAAGAGTTCGCGTTGCGCCGCTTCGAGCAAGTCTTCGCCGTCTTCGCACACACCTGCAGGAATTTCAAAATACACTTCGCCAATCGCATGCCGATATTGCCGAATCAACACGACTTCGTTTTCCTTCGTCAGTGCCACGACATTGACCCAACGCGGATACTCAAAAACATAGAACTGTTCAATGATTCCGCCCGATTCAAGTTCTAATCGCTCTTCGCGCACCGTCAGCCAAGGACGCTTGAAAAGATATTTGGACTCCAAGACTTTGTATGGCTTTGGGTCGTTCTCAAAAGAAGTCGGCATAATGATGCGATGTGTTTATCTTTGTTTGATTTGAATCGGCAATCTAATGAAAACGCTCGCATCAACGCATCAACGCAACGTTACATTGCTCGAACTCTTGGATAGAGTGCTTGACAAAGGCGTTTTTATTTCAGGCGACGTCGTGCTTTCCGTCGCCGATGTCGAGTTGATTGTCATTGATTTGCGTTTGCTCGTCTGTTCGCAAGAAACGCTCAATCGCTTGAAGTCAAAATACAATCCGCCGCAACTGCGAGAGTCCAATGAGCCAAAATCCTCTTGATGCCTGTTCAGAAAAAATCATCGAGCCGATTGATTTCGCGCAAGAGTTGAAAGGAATTGACGCGACGCTCGCCGCGCTTCCCAAGCGCATCAACATTTCGCCTGAAAACGCCGAACAAGGACTCGCGCAACTTGTGCTCACCTTAATTGAACTCCTAAAACAACTCATGGAAAAACAAGCCCTGCGGCGTATGGATTCTGGCTCACTTAGCGACGAAGAAATTGAACGCATTGGCGAAACCATGATGAAACTTGACGCTCGCATCGATGACCTCTGCAAGGCTTTCAACATTGACCGAAAAGACCTCAACATTGATTTAGGTCCGCTCGGCGACTTAATGTAACTCCAACAAGAAAACTCAGAAGCCATGACCAAAGAACTTGAACTTGCGCTTGAAGTTGCCGTAGAAGCCGGCGCGCTGACCTTGAAATACTTCCGACAACGCTCACTCAAAGTCGAGCACAAGCGCGATAAATCGCCTGTAACCGAAGCCGATAAACAAGCGGAAAAGTTAATCCGAAGCCGCTTGCTGAAAGCCTTTCCGAAAGATGGATTTTTGGGCGAAGAGTCGGGCGAAAAGCCAAGCAAATCGGGGCGGCGTTGGGTGATTGACCCGATTGACGGCACCAAGTCGTTCATTCACGGCGTTCCGCTTTATGGCACGATGATTGGGCTTGAAGCGGGCGGCGAAGTCATCGTTGGCGCGGTCAACTTCCCCGCGCTGAATCAAATTTACTACGCCGAACAAGGCGGCGGCGCGTTCTGCAACTTCCAACGCATCTCCGCTTCGAGCGTCAAGAAGTTTGACGACGCGCTTCTGTGCGCCACGAGCGAAGACTACATTTTCGGAAAATCAACTTCTCCGCTCGATGACCTTCGCGGCAAAACAGGTTTGTTTAGAACGTGGGGCGATTGCTACGGACATTGCCTCGTCGCTTCGGGGCACGCCGACATTATGATTGACCCCAAAATGAACCCTTGGGATATTGCCGCACTTCTGCCAATTGTTACCGAAGCCGGAGGCACTTGCTTTGATTACAACGGCAACCCTGCCTCGATTTTTGGACAAGGACTTGTTAGTGCCAATCGTCCGCTCGGCGACACGCTCCTGAAAAAACTTCGCAAACACTCACAACTTGGCGACTAAATCTCAAGGACTAAATCTCAACGACTAAATCTCAACGATTAAGTGCGCTGACCAACCGCTTGTTTCAATCGTTTCTTGCACCGTTTGAAGAAACGACATTCCGTATTTATTCAAGAAATACATCACATTCAGCGCGCGCTCCTGCAACTTGCCCGATGGAAGTAAATTCGCTTCACATTTTTCCATTTGACTTAGAAAATCGTTCTCGCGTTGCTTTTGCGCACGAAAGGCTTTCTCTTTGAGTTGATTTAATTGAAAGAGCATTTTGCCCTCTATGGTTTGGCGCGTTTGCGAGAGCGATTGCTCAATGCGAATCAGTTCTGCATCAAGTTGCGCCATTGCGTTTTTGACCTGCGCTTCTGCCGTTTCAAACACGTGATCGAGATTGACTTCCGAGTGAGAGACGATATAATTTTTCAGCATGGATTCTCTTTCGCAAAAGAACTGTTCATATAGCGCTTGGCGAGAGTCGCCGCCAAGTTTCTCAAACACTTTTGAAATTTTTTGTTCGACGATGGTCAAACTTGCACGTGGCACAACCAGCGGCATTTCCACATTAAAAAATTGATAGGCACGTTTGAGTTGTGCCCAATAGGCAACTTCGCTCGGTCCAGCAACGTAGGCAAGCGTTGGCAAGGCTTTATCTTGCACAATCGGGCGCAAAATCACGTTTGGGCTTAATCGTTCAGGCGCGTTATGAACGGTTTCAAGCAACGCTGTTTTGAGTTGTTGTTCGCGAGAGGGTTTTAAGAGAAGGTATTTTTCATCGTGCGGTTCAATCTGCCACCGCTTTCCTTGCTCGTCAATCCAATAAAAGTTTATCGGCTTCACTTTTGCTTGTGCTTCGTATCCTTCATCTTCAACTAAGGCACTTTGCGCAATCACTTGCTCGGAATTTTTTGGAAAGGTTTCGAACTCTTTGATGAAGACCTCTTTGACCAACGATTTGAACTTGGTATCGTCAGGCGAAAGAAAAATCAATCCATCGTCTTTGAAGAGCGCACTCATAAATTTTGCAAATGCGTTGAGAAATGTTTCGCTTGGCTTGTAAGCATTTCGCACAAGCATAGACAGTTCGGCTTTGAAATCGCTTTCGGGAAGAAGCGCAAGCACTTCATCGACAAACGGCGTAATGGCTTCGGATAAGCGCGTGCGTCCGACCATTTTTCTTTCGGCGTAATTTTTTTCGTCGTAGCGCAAGGTTTTCGTCTCGTTTCCAACAAGAATTGTAACGGACGCGATTTCATCATAATCGTGGTCTTCGCCTTCCAGCCAAAAAATTGGCACGAAGTCATAATCGGGAAAGTCGCGCTTGTATCGCTTTGCAAGTGCAATGGCGGAAGCAGTTTTGTAAATCGTGTAGAGACTTCCTGAAAGCAATCCGACTTGCTGACCTGTGAGAATTGCAACCGTTTTCGGGCTTCTCAATCGCTCAATGTTTTCAAGGGTTTTCGGGGACGGCGCATAGTGCTTTTGTTGCTCCAAAAGAAGCGTTACAAGTGATGCGCGTGGATAGTTCGCTTGTTCAAGTCGCGAAAGTTTTTCTTTGATGCTGAACGCATTGCGGAAGTCGCCGTTAAAAAAATTTGAGACTAATTTTTCGCCGCGCTCGTTTTGAGATGCGTAGTCTGTGAAGAGCAAGGGAAAGCGTTTGCCATGTTGCGCAAGACGCTCGTAAGAAATTGGATAGATGTTCATTCGTTGAGTTAGAGTGAAATCGGTTCGCCAAGTTTTTGCGACATCAAATCCGACAAAGCTTGTTCAAGCGTAATGCCGCGTTTGTCGCAAACCCACTGCCCTTCTTTGAAATCAAATTTCCAGCCGCCGCTCGGCTCGGCAAGCCAAATTTGGTTCGTCGCGCTTTGCCTGCTGATGATGAGTTTCGCGCCGTCTTCAAATTCAATCGTGAGTTTGCCTTCGGATTCTTCGTATTCAAGGTCGTCGCGATTGAGTTTATCCAACGCATTTGAAAGGCGCGACAAGGTTTTATCAATTTCAACGAGAATGTTCATTGTCGGGTTGAAGCGTTTGAGAAGATGTTAAGTTGAACTTCGCCGATTTCGCGCAAAGCGTCTCTTGCAATTTCAGGGTTGAGTTCGTAGCCAACCCCATTGCGTCCTAATTCCGCCGCCACGACGCAAGTCGTGCCTGACCCCAAAAATGGATCCAAAACCGTTTCCGTGACGTAACTGAACGCTTTGATAAGTCGGCGCGGCAGTTCTTTTGGAAACGGCGCGACGTGGATTCGATTTTGCCCGCTCTTTTCAGGTTTCATCACCCATACATCGCTGTTCTTGATGGAGAGCCAAAAGTCCTTATCGAGTTTGGATTGTTCCTTTTGTTCTTTTGTGAGGTGGGCGTATTTGTTCGCGCCAAGTTTTTGCGGCTTATCGAATTCCAAAATAAACTCATGCATGTTGTTGATAAGAATTCCGCCGGGGTAAGGATACGTGCCGAAGTGCGCGCGCACGCCATTGGTTTTCTGCCAAACAATGTCGCGTTTGAAAATGAAGCCGATGGATTCGCACACGTCAATCGTTCTGCCAACAAGGTTGAGCGTGCGGTAGCCGCCGCCGTCTAAGCGCACGGGCAAGTTCATAATGTTGATGAACATTTTTCTGCCCGATTGCAAAACGCGAAAGCACTCGCGCCAAACTTGACCGATTTTCTCAAACCACTCGTCCATATCGTGAATGTCGCCCAAGTTGTTTTCCAGCGCTTCGCGCGAATACATCTTCGCGTTGAAATACGGCGGCGAAGTGATGACAAGATGCACGCTCTCATCGGCTAACTCCGTCATTTCGGTTGAACTTCCCACGATAACGGTTTGCGTCGTGCCGTTTCGCTCAATGAGGTTTAAGCGGGGGCAAGACGCGCTGTTGACTTTGCGCTTTTGCTTTGCGTCGAGGGTTTGCAAATCGGCAAGAGAAAATCGGCGCTGTCCGCTTGCCGAAATTTTGGCTTTGAGTTTGCCATTCTTGACGAATCGTTCAATCGCTTTGACCGAGAGATTCAAATATTTTGCCGCCTCAACGACGGAGAGGTATGTTCGTTCTTGATAATCTTTCATGCTCAACTATTCAGCGAGTAGTTCGGCGATTCTTTCGTAATAAAGACGCTATGCGGGTGCGATTCGCGCAAGCCCGCGTTGGTGATTTTAACGAATTTCGTTTTGGTTTTCAGGTCTTCAATCGTCTTTGCGCCGCAGTAGCCCATCGCCGCGCGCAAGCCGCCAATGAGTTGATAGACGACTTCGCTCAGCGCGCCTTTGTAAGGCACTCTGCCCTCAATGCCTTCGGGCACGAACTTTTTGACGTCGTCTTCCGCGTCTTGAAAGTATCGGTCGCTCGAGCCTTCGGCTTCGCTCATCGCGCCCAGACTGCCCATTCCGCGATACGATTTGAACTTTCTGCCTTCATACAAAATGGTCTCGCCCGGCGATTCATCGACGCCTGCGAAGAGCGAGCCAATCATTGCGCTATCGGCACCTGCAGCAAGGGCTTTGACGAAGTCGCCCGAATACTTAATGCCACCGTCGGCGATAATAGGCGTGTTGGTTTTCGCCGCTTCTTCGTAGCAGGTCATAATGGCGGAGAGTTGCGGCACGCCCACGCCCGCCACGATGCGCGTCGTGCAGATGCTTCCGGGACCGATGCCAACCTTGACGCAATCTGCGCCCGCCGCAACCAAATCGCGCACGCCTTCGGCGGTGGCGACATTGCCCGCGACAATCGCGAGCGTAGGAAATTTCGCTCTAATCGTCTCGACCATCTTCAACACGGCTTCGCTGTGTCCGTGCGCCGTATCGACGACGATGGCGTCAACGCCCGCGTTCACGAGCGCCTCGACGCGCTGAAGCGTATTGGCGCGAATCCCAACCGCCGCCGCCACGCGCAGTCGCCCAAGTTCGTCTTTGCACGCATTCGGAAACTTCTTCTTCTTCTGAATGTCCTTGAATGTAATCAGCCCTTTGAGATTGCCTTCTTTGTCGACGATGAGCAGTTTTTCAATTTTGTGATGTTGCAAAATCTCTTCGGCTTCGTCGAGCGTGGTGCCGACTTCGGCGGTGATGAGATTTTCCTTCGTCATAATGTCCGAGATTTTTTGGTGGAGGTCGGGCTTGAAGCGCAAATCGCGGTTGGTGATGATGCCGCGCAGTTTTTTGCTCTGCAAGTTTTCCGCGCCGTTTGCGACGACGGGAATGCCTGAAATCGAGTAGCGCGCCATCAGGTCGAGCGCGTCTTTGACGGTGGCGTTTTCCGTGAGCGTGATGGGATTTTTAATCATTCCGCTCTCAGAGCGTTTGACGCGGTCGACTTCGGCGGCTTGTCGCTCTATCGTGAGGTTTTTGTGAATCACGCCGATTCCGCCTTCGCGCGCGAGCGCAATCGCCATTTCGGATTCCGACACCGTATCCATCGCCGCCGAAAGAAGCGGCACGTTCAGCGCAATCGTTTTCGTCAGGCGCGTTTTGACGTCTGCTTCGCGCGGCAAGACGGCAGAACGAGCGGGCACAAGCAACACATCATCGAAGGTCAATGCTTCAAAGAGAATTTTGGACATAAGCTGAATACTGTTTGGGTTACCTGTTCTGATGAGTCATCTTTCGCGAACGTGCGAACGATGCAAAATGTGGTGTGGCGTGTCATTGGTGATTTTCTTTTGCGAAATTACGATATCCTTTCCCGCGAACAAATTTCCTCGCCCACATTTGTTCGAACAAAAAAGGGCGACCTTCCGCCGCCCTTTCTCGCTACAACTTACAATGTGCCTCTTAAAAACTCTTTCCAATCGTCGCGTTCAACACAAATGAATTTGCGCCGCTGACGATGAAGAAGCGCGCATCTGCGCCGAACGTTAATCCGTCGCCAAAGGGAAAGAACGCTGTCGCGCCCGGCGCAATCATAAATTCCGACGAACTCGCCGACGCAGGCTCGCCGCCGCCCGTTGACTCAAATTTGGAGCTGATGTTAGCGATTCCAATGTAAGACGACGTGCGAAGGTTAAACGATTGCCCTTCTAATTTCACGTTGTAGCCAATGTCGCCGCCGAGATACCACAGATTCACGGTTGTCTTTGAGAATTGCGTTTCGACCGTTTTGCCCAAGTGGTAAGCAAAGACGCCGCCGATGTAGAGGTCTTTTTGCGACTCAATCAAGCCGTCTTTGCCGGCGCGAACCCCAAAGCCAAGCCTAAACGCGTCGTCAAAGCCATAGCCCGCCATCGCTTCGGCTTTGATTTGCGCGTTGGCTTCAAACGTAAAAACTCCCGAAACCGCAAGGATTGCCAAAAGCAAGATTATTTTTTTCGTCATTTTTGTTAAGGATTAGATGGTTGATTTGTTTTTAGTTAATGTTGAAAGCGCAGCAGAAAGAACAATTTCTACTGATGCTTACTTCTCTTTTCGGAAGAACGGATGCGCGACTGTTACGTTATCAAAGTCATCAGGAACTCTCGTCACGTTGAAGTTTCCATTTATCGTGATTGTTGCCGTCCCAAAAACCGTATCTTGAATCGCCTCGCGAAGCGTGCCTGAATAACTTCCCTGAATGCGTCCGCCAACGGCATCGTAGCGCGTTACATTCAAATCAAACGTCGTGTTCGGATGGCGTTTGTTGGACTGCTAAAGCCGCCTGCAAAATCGCGATTGCCAACGCTTACTTGCATGCCTCGGGCGAGAGACGTGTTTTGGAAATTTCTTGCCTGATTTCCAGCAAAAGCAATGATGGCATACGCCGTATCTTGTGCGTTCAACGCAATGTTGAGAACGATAGTAACTGAATCATTCGTGTCATAACTGCCGAAAGCAAACGGATTTGCAGGGAAACCTGGCGGAGCAGGAACCGACGGAGCCGTAAAGGTTTTGTTGCTAAATCCCGCGCCATTGATGGTGAAAGAATTTTCGTTTCCACCTCCGCCGCCTGCGGGGTTATCGTCGTTTTGGCACGACGAGACAAGCGCAAGAACGCAGAACAGCATTATCATTGATTTCAAAATACGCATTTTATCCTCCTTTTGATTTTAGTTTGAGTTACTGTAAAAATAATGAAACGCATTTCATTTTTTCTCATTTTCTTACGGCACGCGAAATCCGCGACAAAAGCGTAATTTGCCGCCCGTTTCATTTTCCAACTTTTTTAATTTTATGGACAAGCAAACAGAACTCGATCTTAAAGGCCTTGCGCTTAAAGTGCGCGAGCATATCGTCCGAATGGCGACCGACGGCGGTTGCTTCATTGGCGCTTCGCTCTCTTGCGCCGACCTTATCGTTTATCTCTACAAAGAAGTCTTGGGACTCACGCCCGACAAAGTTCAGGACGAGAACCGCAACTACCTTCTGCTCTCCAAAGGGCACGACGTTCCCGCGCTCTATGGCACGCTGGCTGAACTCGGCTTCATTGAGCGTGAACGCTTGAAGCATCATCTTTACACCAACGACTCCATTTACTGGCATCCGAACCGCGCCATTCCGGGCATTGAGTTTCATTCAGGCTCTCTTGGACATCTGCTTTCGGTCGCTATCGGCATCGCCTACGACATCAAACTGCGCGGCGGCAAAAACAAAGTCTATGTGATTTTGGGCGATGGCGAACTCAACGAGGGCTCAATGTGGGAAGGCTTCCTTGTCGCCAAAGCCTTCAAACTCGATAATCTCGTCGCCATTGTCGACCGCAACGAGTTTCAAGCCAACGTGCGCACCGAAGACCTGATTCCAATTGAGCCGCTCGAACCCAAGTTCGAGGCGTTTGGCTGGAACGTGAAGCGCGTGAACGGACACGATTACACCGCCCTCGAAAACGCATTCAACTGGATTCCTCACAATGAGTCGCCGAGCATTATCATCGCCGACACCGTGCGCGGCAAAGGCTTGCCGAGCATTGAGCGGCGCGCTGACCGATGGTTCGTCAATTTCAAACCCGAAGAAGTCGAGCAACTCTTGAAAGAACTTCACGGCGAGGCGCAAGCCGAACTGACTTCGGAAACGCTGATGGTGAGGTAACTATGAAAGCGTTGGAACTCCCTGTCGTTATCTCGTTTGAAGAAGATACCTACATCGCGCGATGTCCCTTGATTCAAGGCGCGTTTGCGGAAGGCGACACGCCGCAAGAAGCCGCAAAGGAACTCACGGAAGTGATCGAGTTGATTTTGGAATACAAAAAAGAGCGCGGCGATGAGAAGAGCGCGATTCTTGACGCGCTAACGGTCGAGTCCGATAAAATCGTAACAACTATAATGGTTGGGAGATAATGCCAAAACTCCCAACGCTGAAATACGAGGAAGTCATCGCAAAAATGAAGCGATTAGGATTCCGATTTTTCCGACAAGGAAAAGGCTCGCACGAAATCTGGGTGCGCGATGCTGACGGAAAAATCGTGCCTGTTCCGAAACATCAGGGCAAAGACATAAAAAAGGCACGTTGCGCGCCATCATTCGTGAAATTGGCATCAGCGTAGAGGAGTTCTTGCAAGCGTAAGTGACGCCAAAAATCATCACAACAATCTCTAATCCTAAACGAAATGACCTACGAAGACGTCCTAAAAGAAATCTCCCAGCAAAGCGACAAACTCATCGTGATGACGGCGGAAAATCGCGCCGCCATTCGCAACCTGCCGCCGCATTTGGGCAAGCGATTTATCGATGTTGGCATTTGCGAGCAAACGATGATTGGAATGGCGGCAGGCTTGGCGCTGCGCGGTCGATATCCGATTACGCACGCGCTGGCGACCTTCCTCGTCTTTCGCGCTTATGAGTTCATTCGCGACGATGTCGCCATTCCGAACCTGCCTGTGAAGATGGTCGGCGGCGTGCCCGGATTTTTATCCGACGCAAACGGTCCGACGCACCAAGCGATTGAAGATGTTGCCTTAATGCGCGGCTTGCCAAATATGATGGTGTTCTGTCCGAGCGATGCCGAAGAACTTGCGGCGGGAATCAAAGTTCTGGCGGAATATCCCGCGCCGTGCTATATCAGGCACAATCCGCATCCTGCGCCAATCAAGCACGTTGCGCCGTTTGAAATTGGCAAAGCCGAAACGCTCTCAGAAGGCAACGACGTTGCGATTTTAGTTTATGGCTTTCTCTTGCGCGAAGCCGTTAAAGCCAAAGAGATTCTTGAAGCACACGGAAAGTCAGTGCGTCTCGTTAATGTCCGAATGCCCAAGCCGATTGATGAAGCGGCGGTGTTGAAAGCCGCAAGAGAATGCGCGCTCGTCGTAACGCTTGAAGACCATTTTCTGACGGGCGGACTGCACAGCATCGTGGCGGAACTGTTGCTGAAACATAAACTCGCGGGCAATGTCTTGCCGATTGCGTTGGAACAGAGGTGGTTTAAGCCCGCGTTGCTCGATAGAGTCTTGGAATATGAAGGCTTCACGGGCAAGCAAATCGCCGAGAAAATTTTGAAGGCGTTGTCTTAATCCGTTGATTTGCGCTCTGCGTTTTCAGATCAATCAACGGGAGTTTTGAATTACAACGACATTCCAAAACCCTAAACTGTTTCTAAAAATGAGCGAACTCGGACAAATGGTTTATTTCAAAGCCAATGGCGGGTCGGCGCAAGGCTATCTTGCCAAAGCCACATCGGGCAAAGGCATCGGCGTGATTGTGATTCAAGAATGGTGGGGCTTGGTCGACCACATTAAAAATGTCTGCGACCGCTTCGCGCGCGCTGGCTTCACCGCGCTTGCGCCCGATATGTATGACGGCGCAACCACCAAATCGCCTGACGAAGCGGGCAAACTCTTTATGGCGCTCAATATCGGCGACGCGGAAAAAAAACTTCGCGGCGCGATTGACTTTCTGCTTTCAAACGAAGCCGTTTCTTCTAAAAAAGTCGGAACGGTGGGTTTCTGCATGGGCGGGCAACTCTCGCTCTTTGCCGCCACGCTCAACGAAAACATCGGCGCGTGCGTCGATTTCTACGGCATTCACCCTGCCGTCAAGCCTGACTTTACGAAACTCAGCGCGCCCGTCTTGGGCATCTTCGCCGAAAAAGATTCAATGGTGAACGCCGACGCGATTAAATCGCTCGAAGAAAATCTTAAAGCCGCAGGCAAGAAGTATGAATTTCACGTGTATCCAAACGCGACGCATGCGTTTTTTAACGACACGCGCCCCGATGTCTATGACGCAAAAGCCGCGCTCGACGCTTGGAATAAAACGCTCGAGTTTTTCAAAATGCATTTGAGCTAAACAATGGCAACGCTTGAACAATCCTCTCGCAAACGTGCGCCAAATTTGAGAGAAGCGAAAATATGCGCTAACGATGAGCTCTGTTGGGTTGGCTTGCGATTTTGGATTTTCAAATTTCCGTCAATAAAATTTTCAACCTAGTAACTTTTCATTTCAACGCATCAATTCAAACTATGCCGAACAAAGTCGCATTCAACGAAACGTATCCGACGATTACGGAATCTGAAAAACTCTATGCGCGCGCCACAGGGTTAATTCCCGCCTACACGCAAACGCTCGCCAAAGGTCCTGGGCAATATGTGAAAGGTATTGCGCCAAAGTATGTAGCCAAAGGCAAAGGTGCTCATGTTTGGGACGTCGATGGCAACGAATACATTGACTACCAAATGGCAATCGGTCCGCTCTCGCTCGGCTATTGCTACGAAAAAGTCGACGAAGCCATCAAAGCGCAACTGGCTGACGGCATCACGTTCTCGCTTGTGCATCCGCTGGAAGTGGAAGTGGCAGAGTTAATCCGCGAGGTCGTGCCAAATGTGGAAATGGTGCGATATAGCAAAACGGGGTGCGACGTAACCTCTGCCGCCGTGCGCCTTGCGCGCGCTTTCACGGGACGCGAAAAAGTGCTCTGCTGTGGCTATCACGGTTGGCACGATTGGTATATCGCCGTAACCGACCGCAATAAAGGTATTCCCGAAGCCGTCAAAGATTTGTCTTACACGATTAGCTACAACGACATTCAATCCGTCATTGACGGTATTGATGAAAACACGGCGTGCGTCATTTTAGAGCCGATGGTCTTTGAGTTTCCGAAAAATGATTTCCTCCAAAAACTGCGCGAAGTCTGCGACCAAAACGGCACCTTGCTCATCTTTGACGAAATGTGGACAGGCTTCCGATTTGCGCTGGGCGGGGCGCAAGAACTGTTCAATGTCCGCGCCGACTTGATGTGCTTCTCCAAAGCCGTCGCTAATGGAATGCCCATCGGCATTTTGTGCGGTCGCGGCGACGTGATGAAACTGTGCGAAAAAGATATTTTCTTCTTCACCACATTCGGCGGCGAAGCCCTTTCGCTTGCCGCTTGCAAAGCCACCATCACCGAACTGCGCGAGAAAAACGTGCCTGCCTACCTTGCAACGCAAGGCAAAAAACTTCGCGAAGGCTACAATCAAATTGCGAAAGAACTCGGCATGGATTACACCGCTTGCTCTGGGCACGATGCGCGCACCATCGTTACTTTCGCTTCCAAAGATGGAAGCAATCCGCTTGAAATGAAATCGCTGGTGCAGCAAGAAATGATTAAGCGCGGCGTCTTGTGGGGTGGCTTTCACAATATGAGTTTTTCGCACACCGACGCCGACATTGAATACACGCTTTCAGCCTACCGCGAAGTTCTGCCGATTCTCAAAAAAGCGATGGACGAGAAAAACGTCGGCGGCTACCTCAAAGGTGAGTGCGTTGAACCCGTGTTCAGAAAAACGAGCAACTTTGATATGAAGCCCGCCAAGAAGAAGAAACTTGAACTTTCATTCGAGGCAAAAGTTTAAGAGGCAGACTTCCCTGCTGTTTGATTGCCGCCAATCCTTTTAGCGCAAGGCGATTCATCGCGAGTCGCCTTTTTGTTTATCACACCTTGCTGTTCCGATTTCAACGCGCCACTCGCATTTGTTATATTTATCAAATGTTCTTTCCAAGCCTTAACGCCTTTATGCCTGAATTAGCCATTGCCATTGATGCGGAGCCTAACGATTCACGTCTTAATCGTCTCGAAGAACTTGCTTCGCTTGCAAAAAAACTTCGCGACGCCGAACCGCTTAAATGTCAATTTTACTGCGAAGAAGCCTTAAAGATGATTGGCAGAGAATCTTCTCTGAATCTCATCAAGGCTGACGTTCTGCTTTCATACAGCGTCTCGCTTTATCGCACAGGAAACTATGTTCAAGGATTGAGGAGCGCCGAGCAAGCAAAAATCCTCTTTGAATCTTTGAATGACCAAGAGAGCATCGCTAGATGTTTGAGCGCGATGGGCAACATCTATCACGATTTAGCCGATTACGCTTCCGCCATTAAGTTTCATCAACAAAGTTTGAACATATTTGCTGAATTGGGCGATAACGAAGGGATTTCAAACGCTTACAATAATCTCGGCATCGTTTTTTCTTCTACGCAAGACTTTTCTCAATCCATCATTTTTTTTGAAAAGTGTTTGTCGCTACGCCGCGCGCTTGGCAATCGGAAAGACATCGCCGCCGCCGAAATGAACCTCGCCAACTCGTATTCGCTGTCAGGCAACTCGCTCCTTGCGCTCGAACATTACGAAAACGCCCTTGCGATTTTTCGAGAAGAACGCAATCAATATGGCGCGTCGCTTACCCTCGCGAACATCGCCAACGAGCATTTCGCGCTCCGTTCATTTGGCAAAGCCCGCTTGCATCTGCGAGAAAGCCAAGCCCTTTGCGAAGAAATCAACAATCAACGCGCTTTGGCGTTTTGCTACAAAACCTTTGGCGAGATTTCGCTTGCCGAAGCCCTTTGGCAAGACGCGGAGTTTTACTTGCTTAAAGCCAAAGACCTTTACGCCGAACTCAAATCTCCCAAAGAGCAGAGCGAAGTTTTGACGTTGCTTTCCGATTTATACGCCAAGCAGCGCCGATTTGAGCAAGCCTTTGCGTCGCTTTCGTCTGCGAGCGCGTTGAAAGAGCGATTTCTCAACGAAGAAAAGCAAAAGCAAATTTCGGCATTGCACATTCGTTATGAATCGGAGCGGTTCAAACGGGAATCGGAAATTTATCGTCAGCGAAGCGATGAACTTTCCGAAGTCAATCGCTCGCTTCGCGAAGCCAATCAATTCAAACTCGATTTGATTTCGCTCGTTTCGCACGACCTCAAAAATCCGTTGCAAACCATTGTCGGATTTTCAGACCTCATCAAAGAGATTATTTTCTTTTCCGACAACGGCGCGCCGTCGTTTGACGCGCTCAAAGACCGCCTGAAAGAAGCCTATTTGATGGCAGAGGGGATTTCCCGCGCCTCTGATTTTATGCTCTCGCTCATCAAGGATTTGCTCGATTCCACCGCGATTGAAGCCCACAATCTGAAGTTAGACATTCAACTTCATTCATTGAGCGAGTTAATTAAACTCGCCGTCATCGCTTACCTACCCGTCGCCTCGCTCAAACAACAAGACATCATTTCCGACATCGAGCCGAACCTCCTCGCCTTCATTGACGCGCAACGCATCAAGCAAGTTTTGCACAACCTCATTGACAACGCGATTAAGTTTTCTCCAACGAGCAAACGCATCTACATCAGCCTTAAACGCCTTGATTCAAACACGGCGGAAATCCGCATTCGTGACGAAGGGCAAGGCTTTTCAGAAGAAGACTTGAAGAAAGCCTTTGGACGATTTCAGAAACTCTCCTCTATTCCGACGGGCAAAGAGCGGTCGACAGGTCTTGGGCTTGCGCTATGCAAACAGATCGTTGAACTGCATCGTGGAAGCATCAGGATTGAAAGTGCTGGCAAAAATCAAGGGGCGACGATTGTTGCGGAACTGCTTTTAGCGGACGATTCAGATTTGCACACTTCTTAACGTAGAAATTCAAAACAAGTTTTATCTTTGACGGTAACGGTCTCAACCAATCTTCGTCATCTCGGCAGTCATTCATGAAAATCCTTATCTCATTTTTAAGCGAGGACATTTTACCTGTTCATCAAGCGCATAAACACCTTGCACCCGAAAAGCATTTTATTTTACACACCGAAGTGCCCTATAACTTAGCCAAACGCTTTGGCACAGATGTTACCTTCCATGTCATTTCAGACACAACCGAATCCATTACGCAAGCCTTGAACGATGTGCTCAATGCGCATCAAGGCGATGCACTCATGCTCAATCTTTCAAGCGGCACTCCACTTATGCAACTTATTGGGTTAGACGCCGCACGGCGAAATCACTTCAAAGCCTACTACTTCGAACCCAATTCCGTTACTTGCTTTGACGACAATGGCATCGAGAAATCTGCTCTACCCACACTTTTCACGATTGAAGAATACATCAAGTTGCATGGATTCAGATTAATCAAGAACTCGGAAGACATGGCGGCGGCGCAAAAACTTTTGAGTGCGCTCAGCGGCTACCTCACCGCCTCTCATCTTCAAAAACTAAACAGCGCGGCAGATAAAGAATTTTTGGTCAGAATGCCCGGACGCCTTGAAGTTCAAGTCGATGCGCCCGAAGGCGAAGAGCGTAAGGTCGCCATTAAAACCAGCGGTTTTCAAAAACTCATTTCCGCAGACTCGCTTGCTGAACTTTTCATGTTTCAGCAACTTTCGCCTAAATACAAAGGCGCGATTCAAATCGCGCTTCGCATTGTGCGAGAAGGCGGCAGTCCGCGCGACATTGACCTTGCCTTTCTCAAAGACGGCTTGCTTCATATCATCGTCTCTCGCGGCAATCCGAACATTCGTGGCGGCATTTTCGAGCAACTCTTTGCTGTTCACCAACGCTTTGAAGGCTTAACGGCGAAAATTCATTTCTTGATGAAAGAAAGTTCCGCCACAAATTCTAACAATTTGAAACGCGCCAAACTCTTTGGCATTCATCTGATTTCCATCGACCAAGTCGGTTCTCTGTAAGGCTCACTTGTTTGTTTCAGCAAGGCATTTCGCTATCTTTGCCCGCGGTTACTTGTTTGAGTTGTCATCTGTTGTCATCTAATTTTTCGGTAGTATGACGAAAGCCGAATCATCACTTCAATCGGGCATTCTCCTCAACCTTCGCTACGATTTACCCGCGAGTTTAGTCGTCTTCCTTGTTGCATTGCCGCTGTGTCTGGGCATTGCGCTGGCTTCTGGCGCGCCCTTGTTTTCAGGCATTGTAGCAGGCATCATTGGCGGGATTGTGATTGGGATTTTATCGGGTTCAGAAATCAGCGTGAGCGGTCCGGCGGCAGGTCTTGCCGTTATCGTGGCAACCTCTATTGAGAAACTCGGTTCGTTTGAAGCATTCTTGCTTGCTGTGGTTTTATCGGGCGTTCTTCAAATTATTTTGGGCTTTTTGCGAGCAGGAATTATCGGCAACTACTTTCCGAGTAGCGTCATTACTGGCATGCTCACGGCAATTGGAATTGTGATTATCCTTAAACAAATCCCGCATGCGATTGGGTGGGATAAAGACTACGAAGGAAACTTTGGTTTCTTCGAAGAAGATAGCAATACGTTTTTCACGCTCTTCAATGCCTTTCGTGCTCTTCAACCTGCCGCCGTTCTCATTACCTTTCTATCCTTGACCACATTAGCATTTTGGGAAACATCGTCCATTAAAAAAAATCGTGTATTAAAACTTGTGCCTGCACCGCTTTTGGTGGTCTTGATTGGCATTTTGGTCAATGAGTTGTTCAATCTTTACGCGCCCGAGTTCGCCCTCACCAGCAAGGAAGGACATTTGGTTACGCTTCCCGATGTTCCGATTTCAGAACTGCCGCAGCATTTTTCCACACCTGATTTTTCAGCATTTTTCAGAAAAGATGTCTATATCGTTGCGCTCACGCTCGCCATTGTTGGCAGTTTGGAAACGCTTCTCTCTATTGAGGCGGCGGATAAATTGGACCCATTCAAACGCATTTCCGACACGCATCGCGAATTGAAAGCGCAAGGCGTTGGTAATGTTTTATCGGGCTTGCTTGGCGGCTTGCCCATTACTGCCGTCATTGTGCGTTCATCGGCAAATGTTTATGCAGGCGCAAGAATGCGCACATCGGCAATTGTTCATGGGCTTCTTCTTCTCTTTTCAGTGTTTCTCATTCCGCAAGTGCTCAATCTCATTCCGCTTTCTTCTTTGGCGTGCATCTTGATTATGGTTGGCTATAAACTCTCGCACTATGGATTATTTGTGAGAATGTATCAATCGGGGCGCGATGTCTTCTTGCCGTTTATCGTTACGGTGCTTGCCGTTGTTTTTACGGATTTGCTTATCGGAATTGCGATTGGGTCGATGATTGGACTCTTTTTCGTCTTGCGTGCTAATCATCACTCGGCAACGATTCTCGTCAATGATGGCAATATGTATTTGCTCAAATTCAACAAGGATATGTCGTTTGTGAATAAGGCTGAACTCAAAGCGGCACTTTCTCACATTCCTGACGGTGCGCATCTTTACATTGATGGCACGCGCTCGATGTTCATTGACCACGATATTTATGACATTATCAACGACTTCCAATCCTCTGCGCCGTTGCGTCGTATTCATATAGAGTTGAAAAATTTTCATGGCAAGAAACTGCCGATTTTCAATGTCTCATCTATTGCGACGCCTGTAACTGCGCTCACACAACCTATCGAAAAGAGCAAGGAGAATCACGATGAGCGAAACAATCATCACAAAACAAGAGCCGCACTCGACAGACCGACCCGAAATGGACGGCTATCGCAAACTTCTTCTCGCCAATAAAGCGTGGGTTCAAGAGTGTTTGCAAATTCGCCCCGATTATTTTGAGCGGTTAAAAACCGACCAGAAGCCGGAATACCTTTGGATTGGTTGCGCCGATAGCCGCGTGCCTGCCGATAGAATCATCGGCACTGATCCCGGCGAACTCTTCGTTCAGCGCAACATTGCCAACCTCGTGATTCACACCGACTTCAACATGCTTAGCGTACTTCAATACGCGGTTGAAATCCTTAAAGTCAAACACGTGATTGTCTGCGGGCATTACAACTGCGGCGGCGTGAAGGCGGCTATGTCGCACCAAAATTTCGGCTTGATTAACAAGTGGCTTCGGCACATCAAAGATATTTACCGCTTCTACAAACATGAACTGCTCACGATTCAAGACGAAACCGCACGGCTTAATCGCCTTGTAGAAATCAACATCTTTGAGCAACTGCGCAATATCTCGGAAACGACAATCGTCCAACGCATGTGGAAGAAAGAACAGCAACCCTATCTTCACGGATGGGTTTATGATTTGGAGTCGGGCTACCTCAAACAGCTTTACCTTTTTACCCCCGAATCAGAAATTGAAGATATTTATCGCTACGACTTTGACGCACTCAAAGAGTAAATGCCGAAACTTAAACCCTCTTTCTATCAACAGCCAACGCTTTCAGTTGCGACGGCTTTACTTGGAAAAATTTTAGTTCGTCGCCTTTCCTTGCCTGAACGGGAAGTTATTCTGAAAGGAAAAATTGTAGAGACCGAAGCCTACCTTGCCCACCCACGATACAGCGACGAATCATGCCACGCCTATCGCGGCATGACCGCACGCAACGCCGCCATGTTCGGCGACGCGGGAACGGTCTATGTTTATTTCACTTACGGCAATCACTTTATGCTCAACATCGTTACCGAGCCCAAAGGCGAAGCCGCCGCCGTGCTCATTCGCGCCCTCGAACCGCTCACGGAACTCGACTTTCTTCGCGCTCGCCGCAATACAACCAAAGCCATTGAACTTACCAACGGACCGGGCAAACTCACCCACGCTTTTCACATCGACCGCTCTTTGAACGGCACAAGTCTACAAAGCGATTTTCTTTACATCGAAGACGCGCCGCCGACCCTACCACGCGATATTTGCACCACCACTCGCATTGGCATTACGAAAGGCACTCACCTGCTATGGCGTTATTTTATCAAAGGCAATCCGTTTGTCTCAAAAGCAAAGCCTTCTGAACCTTCACGCATTCACTCGTGAATTTTTCTATGCGTAATCTTAAACTTTACATCGAATACGACGGTACCGACTACGCCGGCTGGCAACGACAACCGCAAAACCCGCATCAACGCACCATACAAGGCGAACTCGAAAAACTTTTCTCTCAACTTCTGCAAGAACCAATTGAAATTATCGGTGCAGGACGAACCGATACAGGCGTGCATGCTGTCGGACAAGTCGCCAACTTCAAAACGCATAATCACACTTTTACTCTCGAGAAACTACGCTATGCATGTTCGCGCATGCTTCCTGCGGGCATTGTGGTGAAAAAGGTTGAAGAAGCCCCGCTCGACTTCAACGCACGCTTCGATGCACGCGCCCGCACTTACCGATACTTTATTATCACGCAACAATCGGCAATTAAACAACGCTTCGCTAATTACATTAACCTTCGCTTGTTTGATATTTCTCGATTCGATGTCGACGCCATGCGCCAAGCCAGTCAAACGCTTTTAGGCACACACGATTTCACCACATTCTCAAAAATCGGAGAGCATCGTCGCTCGCACGACTGCACCGTTCATCACGTTCGTTGGATTGAGCGGCGAAATCAACTGATGTTTGAAATTACGGCAAATCGATTCTTGCACTCGATGGTGAGGCTGATTGCCGGCACGCTCATTCAAGTCGGCGGAAAGCAGATGAGCGTCTCGGAGTTTGAACGCGCTTTGAAGGCGAAAAACGTGGACTGCGCAGGTCCAGCGGCAAACCCCGCAGGTCTTTTCTTGTGGTCAGTTCAGTATTAGCCGACTTCTGATAGAAGCGGAATTTTGTGAGTTAGCGCACATCTCATAACTTCACTAAAAAGTATTCTTATGTAATTACTGTTTCATAAATTCAGTCAACTTCATCACGCATCTAAGATATGAACTCTTCACTCAAAATTCTCGCCGTTGATGACGATGCCGCTATTTGCAACGTCTATAAAATGATTTTCAGCGATGAAGGCTACGACCTTACGGTCGTTGAGAGTGGCAGGCAAGCCAAAGAAATTCTTTCGGAAAAACGCTTTGACTTGGTTATCGCTGATTTCAACATGCCCGACCTTGATGGCTTCAAATTGCTTCAATTCGTGCGCGACCGTCGTATGAAAACGCGCTTCATTCTCGTTTCTGCCTACACTACCAAAGGCATGGAACTTTCATTCCAAAAACTGCGCGCCGAAGCCGTTATTCACAAGCCATTCAGCGTCAGTGATATGCTCGCCAAAGTGCGCGATGCCATGAGCAAAGAGCCGTTCAATCCATTTCAGACTACCGTCGCACGCTAACTCACACACGCTCAAAGTTGATGGCTTTCAGGTTGCAGGACGAGTTCGCCGAGCACAAGGTTGCTGGGCTGTGTCGCGCTTATCAACAACATTTCCGCCGCTTGTTGAACGGTGAGCATTTTCTCGCGCTGAACGCGCATCGTGATTTTATCCCAAAACGTCGTATCCACGCCGCCAAAGTGCAAGAGCGTTACCTTCACGCCGTCTCGCATTAAATCTTGCGTGATGGCTTTTGACAAGCCTGTTACGCCATACTTCGAAGCGGAATATCCTGACGACATTCGCATGACGGCTTTGCCTAAAATGCCGGGTAGGTTGATGATGTGTCCGCCCTTTTGCTTCACCATCACTTCCGATGCAAACTTTGAGGCGTAAAATGTGCCCTTCAAATTCACGTCAATCATTTCGTCAAATTCTTCTACCGAAAGTTCTGTAACAGGCTTCAAATGCCCAACGCCGGCGGCGTTCAAGAGAATATCGATTCGTCCGAACGTCTCAACGGCTTTATCCATCAAGGCTTTAACCTCGCTTGACTTTGTAACATCACACGGAAAGACAAGTGAATCAGCGTCATGATAGTCCAACAGTTCTTTGGCGAGCGTGTCTAATTCATCTTTGGTTCGGCTGGCTAAAACGAGTTTCGCGCCTTCACGTGCGAAAAGCCGTGCGGATTCTCTGCCGATTCCCCGCCCCGCGCCTGTAATCACGGCGACTTTATTGAGTAATTTCATTGGAATTGATTGATAGGATTTTGAAGTTTATCAACTGCACTTCATAACCGAAACCGTCTCGTCAGCGTTTCAATCCATAAATCCAACAATGAAACTCACGTTTCAAGAATTAGTTTTACAATTAGAACATCTTTACGGCACGCCAACCCGCACCAAGCGCGATGCCGAAGGCGCCGTTCATTTTCAACCCGATTTGCTTGACGAACTGATTGGCACAATTCTGTCGCAAAACACGACCGATAAAAATTCCGCGCGCGCCTTTCACTCGCTCAAAGTCTCGTTTCCAACTTGGGAAAGCGTGCTTTCCGCTCCAACAAGAAAACTTGCAGGCGCAATCAAAATCGGCGGACTTGCCAACATCAAAGCCAAACGCATCAAAGCCATTCTTGCCGAACTTCAAAAGAAAACAGGACAACTTTCGCTTGCTTCAATTCGCAATATGAAAACCGAAGACGCAATGGATTATTTGCAAAGTTTTAAGGGAGTGGGATTCAAAACAGCGGCATGCGTTTTAATGTTTGGATTGAATCGCGACCTCTGCCCCGTTGATACGCACATTCACCGCATTCTCAATCGTTTAGGATTGCTCAACACAAAACACGCTGATGAGACCTTTCTTCAACCTCAACCGCTCATTCCCAAAGGCAAGTCATATTCGCTCCACATCAATCTCATTCGGCACGGCAAGCAAATTTGCAAAGCACAAACGCCGAACTGTATGCAGTGCGTTTTGGCAGAAGATTGTGCCTTTGCGCGCGCCAACGATTGAGGCTCAACGATTGAGGCTCAACGATAGGCGTTCAAGATTTCTTTCCGACAAACTCGATAATTTTTTCGGCGATGTAAGCGATTTGCTCTTCGTCCAATTCGGTGTGCATCGGCAAGGAAAGCACGCGCTCGGAAACGCTTTCGGAAATCGGAAGTGAGCCTTTTGGATAGGCGTCGTCTTTGAACGCTTTTTGCAGATTGAGCGAAATGGGATAGTGGACAGAGCTCGGAACGCCGTTTGCGCTCAAAAATTTTTGCAGTTCGTCGCGCTCGCCTGCTTTGCTTAGCAGAATGGTGTATTGATGAAAAATGTGCGTGCCGTTGGGGTCGCGGTATGGCGTTTTCAGGTTTGCGTTGGCGAGGTATTTGTCGTAGAGGTCGGCGGCAGCGCGGCGGCGAGTGTTGAACTCATCGAGGTAGTTCAATTTGACTTTCAGCACGGCGGCTTGAATGGAATCCAAGCGCGAATTGACGCCCAAGTATTCGTGCGTATATCGGATTTTCGCGCCGTGTTGTGCAATCATTTTGAGTTTCCAGAAGAGTTCTTCGTCGTCGGTAAAGATTGCGCCAGCATCGCCAAAGGCACCGAGATTTTTCGCGGGGAAGAAACTTGTTGTGCTAATGCGTCCGAATGTTCCGACCTTTTTGCCTTTGTAGGTTGCGCCGAACGATTGCGCGTTGTCTTCAATAACATTCAATCCGTGCTCGCAAGCGATGTGTGTAATGCGGTCGATTTCCGCCGCTTGTCCATAGAGGTGCACGGGCATGATGGCTTTCGTTTTCGGCGTTATGGCGTTTGGGAGCAATGCGGCGTTGAGGTTGAAGGTGCGCTCGTCGATATCGACATAGCACGGCGTTGCACCAACCAGCAAAATGGCTTCGACCGTTGCGGCAAAGGTAAATGGCGTGGTAATCACTTCGTCGCCCTTGCCAATGCCTAACGCCATCAAGGCGATTTGTAGTGCGTCTGTGCCGTTGGCACACCCGACAGCAAAGCGAATTCCGAGATATCTCGAGAGCGCGCATTCCAATTCTCCAACCACTTGTCCATTGATGAAACTCGCATTCGAGATAACTTTTTCAAGTTCTGCATCAAGTTCAGGCTTCAAGCGATTGTGAAGCGAAACGAGGTCGACGAGTTGAATCGTCTTTGAAAGCGTTGGCGTCATGAGTTGTATTTGGTTAAATCTCTACGGCTTAACAATTTTTTGCAATTTACATTTCCTTGAAAGAAGAAATAAATTTTCCGTATCAAACAGACGATTTAGACGATTTTATTTCCCCTAAAATTATTTATTATCGGCACTTACAGCCGTTTCTTGTTCAAGAAAATGTTTGCTTTTAGATATTTGAGGGCGTAAATTGAGTGCAGAAGTAAAAGGCATCGCTCGCCGAACCTTGCAAGAAGTATTCGCAATGCACGGCGTATTGAAATTTCGTCGGTAACTTTTTTCAGTAACTTAAACGTAGTTTCATTTCGCTAAACAACATTTATTCAGAGGAGAATCAACTATGCCAGAATCAACTGCAATGGCGCAAGGCACGGGCGACGCAATCCGCGTGCTCCCAACCGCGCTTGTCTATCACTTCACGCTTCCGCACACGATTGACTTCCTTCCCGAAGTTACCGAGTCGCTCGGCATGCGCGTCAATCTCAAAGACACGGGCAAAAATGTTTTTGAGATGTTCGGCGACTACATCAAAGGCGATTTGAAGTGGGAGCACATCGACAACGACGAACAACGCCGCATGAACGATTGGCTCACGGCTTGGATTGTGCTCAGCACCAGTTGGCCCTATATCCCGATTCTCGGTATTTACAAGGGCTTCAAAATCGGGGCGGATATGGTCAAAGGCGACGAATCGCAAAAATGGATGGGCGGCATTGTTTCGCTTCTTCTCACCGCACCGTTCAACGTGATTATGGGATTGTTTGAAGCGGCGAATTTCACTTCGGCGCGTATTCGCGAACAAGGTTTGGATAAAGCCTTCCTTGAAATGGCGGATAAAATCCCAACCACTTTGAGCGCGGGAATGTCAGAAGAAGACAAGAAATATCCTGTCAATACTTTTGCAGACGGTGCAACCAAAGCCGTTACCAACGTGCTGATGACGCCGTTCCTGCCTTTGATGGGCACTTACCGCGTTACCAGCACAATCGGCGACTTAACGCATCGCGACCGTAACATTCAACTCGTTTCAATGCTTCTCGGCGCACCGATTTTGGCAACGATTGGGCTTCCGTATTTCGCGCTTGTTCAATCGGGCGACGTCGCGCGAAAATTCGCGACCGAAGGCAAGCTCGTCAACTGGGTCTCCAAATTCTTGGGCGACGCAGGCGACGCGGTCAAATCCATCGGCAAACAGTAACGCTTCGTCTCGAACAAAAAAACAAAAAGCCTCGCGTCGAGCGAGGCTTTTGCGTTGACATTAAAGTTTTTTACGACATCAGTTGCAATGAATCTTGAACGCCGAGCGATTCATAAATTTTGAGCGTCGCCCGCGAGTTGTTCAAGGTGTAAAAATGAACCCCTCTTACGCCATTGTTCACTAAATCGCTCACTTGCTCCGTCGCCCAATGCACGCCGACTTTCTCGACGTCTTCGTCGGTCTTTGTGCGATAAATGGATTTGAGCAATCGCGCGGGAAATCGCGTGCCGGGCGAAAGTTCCGCCATTCGATTCATTCCGCTACGGGAAATAATCGGCATAATGCCCGCAATAATCGGAATCCGAATCCCTGCCAACTCGCATCGCTCGACGAAATCATAAAACTCGTGATTGTCGAAGAACAGTTGAGTAACGATGTAATCCGCGCCCGCGTCAACTTTCATTTTCAAATAGTCTATTTCTTTGAGGCGGTTGGGCGTTGCGGGGTGCCCTTCGGGAAATCCTGCCACGCCGATGCACATATTCGGAAAGTGCTTGCGAATGAACTCGACCAATTCGCTCGCGTATTTGAAATCTTGATGAAGCGGATTCCAATTAGGAATGTTTTTCGGCGGGTCGCCGCGAAGCGCGAGAATGTTCGCCACGCCGTTTTCGTCGTAGCGTTTCAAGATTTCAAAAATTTCTTCGCGGCTCGAGCCAACGGTGGTCAGGTGCGAGACGACCGTCAAGTCGGTTTCCTTTTGAATCCTGACCACGAGGTTGTGCGTGCGCTCGCGCGTTGTGCCGCCTGCGCCGTAGGTTACGCTCACATGCGAGGGTTTGAGCGGCATCAATTCCTTGATGGTTTGAAAGAGTTTTTCCCAATCGGCTTCATGCTTGGGAGGAAAGAATTCAAAACTGAACGTCGTTTTGTGCTGCGCTAAAAAATCTTTGACGAGCATGGCTAATTCGTGATGTTGAGAAATTATGTATTAAAGGTTTTGAACGGGCTTATCTTGAAGAATATCAAAAAAGCGTTTTGCATATTGAACGAAAGATAACACAAAGAGCGCACTTGCGATGTAAATCGAAATTTCTACGGCTAATTTCAAGCCCTCGGATTGATAAGGATAAACAATGCCGCCGATTGCGCCTGCTAAAAATCCAACCGCCCATTTTCCCGCAGGCAAAGACGTCGTAATCACGTGTTTTTTTTGCTTGGCGTAAATGCCTCCTAAAAAAATAATCGCGTCACGCACCACAACTAATGCGACAAACCACAACGGAAGTTCACCCCGATACAACAGATATAATCCCATCAGTGCCGTGCTGAGTTTATCGGCAAGCGGGTCTAAAACTTTTCCCAACTCCGAAACCGTATTCGTCCATCGTGCCACTCTGCCATCGAACCAATCCGTTGAAATCGCAAGGAGCACCACCGCAAAAGCAATGACTTTTTCATCTCGCTCATAAAAATGAACGAACGGTAAGAAGAGCACAACGCGCAAGAGCGAGAGCGCATTGGAAAGCGTTAAAATTTTTGTTGACGATGAATTCGCTTTTGAACGCTTTACCCCGTCAAGTTGGTTAAAATCCTCAATAGTTTTCATTCAGAACCTAAAAAAATTAACCCATGATTCCGAATAAATATACAGCATTAGAGCGATTACAACTCTTTAAGCCCGTCGCTACTTGGGGCGTGTTGAAAGCCGCCTTGATTGAAGAATGTGAACTTTCAGGAGAGCCGCTTGGCGAAGAACCAACCGATGCGCAAATCCGCGAATTTGCCGACCTTATCGGATTCAAGAAGTGTGAAAATGAGGGTTGTGACTTGTGGTATAACGCCGCCAAAGGTTGGTTTGCGCATCAGGAAGAGAAAACCATCTGCCGTATGTGCGCCGTTGCCGAAGGAATTGAGGTTGATTTTTAACGCGCTTCTCATTGGCAATTCAGATTCGTTTTTATTATCCAAAAAGAGTTTTAATTTCTTTCAAGCTTAAACCTCAAGTTCAGTTTCAAAACCGAGATGATGCTTACCGCTATGATAACCTCGTTCAGACATCGTTTGCTTCTTGCGTGGCTCTTGATTGTGCTTGCAGGCTGTCGCTCGTCAGAGTCGGTTGAGCATGCGCCTGCACTTCGCTCGGAGGTATCCGCATTAGTCAAACAACGCGCCCTGAACTTGCTTGTTTCAGGAGAACTTTTCGCCGCCAAAGAGCAACACGCCCAAGCCATTCTGGAATTTCAAGACGCGCTGAAACTCATGCCGAATGAAGCGGCGATTCATTTTGCGATTTCGAAATCGTATCGCGCCTTGCGCAAGTCAGAATCCGCACTTTACTACGCCAAGAAAGCCGTCGAGCTTGATTCATCGAACAAGTGGTATAACGAACTTTTGGGAAATCTTTATTTTGATACGCAAAACTTCGCCGCCGCCGCCGAACAGTTTGAACTTTTTTCGCTTAAAGACCCGCAAAGTTCTTCCGCCCTATATCAACTTGCCGCCGCACAAGTCGCAGGTGGTCAGATGCAAGAAGCCCTTAATACTTACACGCGCTTAATAGGACTCGTTGGATTAGACCTTGACGTGCTTTACAAAAAGTTGCTTCTGCAAATCCAACTTAAAATGGATAACGAAGCCGTTTTTACGTTGATTGAGATGATTGTTTCCGACCCTGAGAACTTGGACTTATATCAGATGCTCGGCGAACTTTATATCAAACTCGGACGCTACGACGATGCCCTGCGTGCATACCGCGACCTTCTCGATCGCAATCCTAACGACCTGCGTGCCCTCGTCGCCTTTTGCGAAATTTATACTAAGCAAAAAGATTGGAACGGCTTCGAAGCCACTGTCAACGATTTGTTTGTTAATCCTAATTTCACCAAAGAAGACAAAATCAATATCGGCTATCTCTACATCGAGCGCGCTGAAAAAGATACCGCGATGCTCAAGCCAACCGAAATCGTCATGCTTCGCTTGCAAAAAGCCTATCCGAATGAATGGCAACCCTACTGGTTTTTGAGCATCATTTACCTTCGCGAACGAAACTATGCGGCGGCAATTCCACAACTCAAACGCTTGACCGCCCTAAAGTCCGACTTTGCGCCCGCTTGGGAAAATTTAGGCATTGCCTATCTCTCGATAGACGAAAACACATCAGCAATTAACACCTTCAAATCCGCTCTTGAAAAAGCCTCCAAGCCTTCGTTTCGCATGAAGGTTTTGCTTGGCACATCGCTCAATCAAGCTTATCGCGACGAGGAATCCGTGCGAATCTTGACCGAAGCACTCTCGCAGATGGAAGCGGAAGATACAAGCACCATCGTTCAAGCCTACAGCACCTTGGCATTGAGTTACGACCGCTTGAAGCGATACGACGAAAGCGAGCGGAGCTATGAAACTGCATTGCTTTATGAACCCGATAATGCCTTGGTACTCAACAACCTTGCGTATTCTTATTCGGAGCGCGATAAAGATTTGCCTCGTGCCTTAGAAATGGCGAAAGTCGCCGTCGCCAAAGAGCCTAATAACGGCGCGTATTTAGACACGATTGGTTGGATTTACTTTAAGATGGGCAACTACCAAGAAGCCAAGCATTGGATAGAAAAAGCCGTGCAATCGGGACGCGAAAGCCCTGCCGTGCTCGAGCACTTGGGCGACGTTTATCTCAAACTCGGCGACCGCGAAAACGCACAACGCTACTACGAACGCGCTTTTCAAATCAATCGAACGAGCGTTTCGTTGCAACAAAAGTTGGAAGCGATTAAGTGAGATGTTGCTCTGTAAAGTTTTTAATCGTCATTCACTAAATTTTATTAAGACAATATAGACCAATGAACACTACCGCACCCGCCCAAGCCGTTGAACGGAAGTTCGTGGATATGCACATGCATACCACTTGCTCTGACGGTGCGCTCTCTCCAAAGGATTTGGTCAAAAAAGCGAAACAAGTCGGACTTGCCGCAATCAGCATTACCGACCACGATAACCTTGCCGCCATTCATGCAGTAAAGTCGCTTGCAGAAGAACTCGGCGTTGAGTTGATTGCTGGCGTTGAAGTCAGCACGGCTCACGAGGAGCGCGACGTTCACATTTTGGGCTATTTCATCAAAACCGAAAACTCTCCTTTGAGCGACTACCTTGCGCACTGCCGTAAGCAACGCCTTGCTCGCACAGAGCGCATGGTCGATCGCCTTAACAAGCAAGGCGTGAAAATCCATGTCGAGCATGTGCTTGAAAAAGCAAGCGGGGGCTCGGTCGGTCGCCCGCACATCGCCGCCGTGCTTCAAGAAAACGGCTACGTGCAAAATTACAACGAAGCCTTTTTGAAGTATATCGGCACCAACTGCCCTGCTTACGAGAAAAGCGTTGAAACAAAACCCGCCGAAGTCATTTCGCTCATCAACGAAGCTGGCGGCTTATCGTTTTTGGCTCATCCGGGCAGGCAAGTTTCCGACGACACCGTCCGACACTTGATTGATAATGGACTCGACGGATTGGAAATCGTTCATCCTTCGCACGACACGCATCGCCAAGAGTATTACCGCTCGATCGCCAACGAGTATTTTCTGCTTATGTCGGGCGGCTCGGATTATCACGGCGTTAAGCCTCAAGACGAAGAGAACTTCGGCAAAATGCACATTGACTACAACTGGCTTCAAAAAATGAAAAATCGGTTGTGCATTTAACGAACCGCTTGTGGCGACTTTTAGAGCGCAACCACTCTTCTCAACATGATTCTCATTCTCGATTACGGCGCAAGCAATTTGCGCTCCGTCCAAAAAGCCTTTGATTATCTCGGTGTTCCCGCGACGGTTTCCAACGATGCCCGCACGGTTGCAAGTGCCGAAAAGGTGCTTCTTCCGGGCGTCGGCGCTTTCGGACAAGGCATCAATGCTGTGCGTTCACAGGGCTTTGACTCTGCTATCGGCGAGCATCTCGCGAAAGCAAAACCGCTCTTGGGAATCTGCCTCGGTATGCAACTGCTTCTTTCAGAAAGCGAGGAAATGGGCATTCATCAAGGGCTTAATTTCATTTCAGGAAAAGTCCAACAATTTAACTCACAGAACGCAAAAGTGCCGCAGATTGGTTGGAACAACCTTCACGAGATTCGGCGCGATAGTCTTCTCTTCAAAGGCATTGACGATGGCGCGTATTTTTACTTTGTTCATTCCTATTTCTGCAATGTCCACGATGCCGACGCGGTCAGCGCGAGAGCCTCTTACGCCCAAGAAAATTTCGCCGTTGCGATTGAAAAAAATGGTATTTTTGCAGTTCAATTCCACCCTGAAAAATCAGGCTCTGCGGGGTTGAAAGTTCTGGAAAATTTTGCAAGACTGTAACGATTATGCTCATTATTCCTGCGATTGATATTCGCGGCGGAAAATGCGTGCGCCTCTCGCAAGGCGACTATGACCGTGAGAAAATTTACCTCGATTGCCCATGCGACATGGCGGTCGTTTGGCGCAAGCAAAACGCCAAAATGCTTCACTTGGTTGATTTAGATGCGGCAAAATCGGGCAAACTTGAAAACTTCAATGAAATCAAACGCATTGTCGAGATGCTCGATATTCCCGTTGAAGTCGGTGGCGGCATTCGCAGTCTTGACAGTGCGAAAGCCTATTTTGACATTGGCATCTATCGTGTTGTCATTGGCTCAGCCGCTGTTACCAATCCCAAACTTATTGAGGACTTACTTGCGCATTACGGTCCCAAAAAAATTGTTATCGGCATTGACGCCAAAGACGGCGTTCCCAAAGTTCACGGTTGGCTTGAAGGCTCAAACATAACGGATGTTGAACTCGGCTTAAAGATGAAATCGCTCGGCGTCGAGCGCGTCATTTATACCGATATTTCCAAAGATGGCATGCTTTCGGGCGTTGGATACGAGGCGATTAAACATTTCGCAGAGTCAACGGGCTTGCGCGTTACGGCGTCGGGCGGTGTCGCTTCTTATCACGACTTGATGAAACTTAAAAAACTCATGCCGCTCGTCGATTCGGTAATTGTCGGCAAAGCCCTTTACGAAGAAACTTTTCCTTGCCAAAAGCTTTGGCACTTGTGCGAAAAAGAACTAACGATTGATGCCAATTTCTCGACTGCATCACTTCGCTCGTGCATTTCGCCATAAAGTTCTTTGAATGTTTTTTGAAATTTCATCGGCTTCAGTATCTTTGCCGCCCACGTTCATTAAAAATCTGCAAGGGCAATTAGCTCAGTTGGTTAGAGCGTTCGCTTCACACGCGAAAGGTCACTAGTTCGAATCTAGTATTGCCCACTCTTCTCCATATCTTCTGCTCCAACTTATCACTTTCACAACATCGTTGAACCATCGTCTATGAAAACAATAGCCCTTTTCATTTGTGTGCTTTTTTGGTTTGGGTGCTCGAGCAAAACCCCTGAACATGCCACGACTCATCGCACCGTAACTGGAAAATTGATTGAGCATAAATCGTTTGCCTCCAAGTATGTTTCGCCGCGCCAAGTCGATGTGTGGTTTCCGCGCGATTACGATACGAGCAAGCGTTACGCCGTTCTCTACATGCACGACGGGCAAAACTGTTTCGACTCCGCCACCTCCTACACGCGCGTCGACTGGGGGGCAGATGAAACACTCACACGCCTTCGCGCCGAAAATAAAATTGGCGATGTCATTGCCGTCGGCATTTGGAACACGCCCAATCGTTACGGCGAATACATGCCGCAAAAAGCCTACGAGATGCTCCCGCAATCCACACGCGACTCGATGCAGGCGCGCTACCCAATGGCAAAAATGGCTTCCGATAATTATCTCAAATTCATCGCCACAGAACTCAAGCCGTTTATCGATTCCGCCTATTCAACCAATCCCGAACCCCATGCAACTGCCATCATGGGTTCCAGCATGGGCGGCTTGATTTCGCTTTACGCTATCTGCGAGTATCCGTCTGTTTTCGGCAAAGCCGCCTGCCTTTCTACGCACTTTCCCGCAGGCAACGGCATTATGAT
This sequence comes from Candidatus Thermochlorobacteriaceae bacterium, assembly GCA_029263855.1. Lineage (GTDB taxonomy): Bacteria > Bacteroidota > Chlorobiia > Chlorobiales > Thermochlorobacteraceae > JANWWM01. The sequence goes on from JAJUFC010000006.1 coordinate 101,112, forward strand.
TGAATACCTCAAAACACATCTTCCCGACCCGCAATCGCATAAAATTTATTTTGATTTTGGAACAGAAACGCTTGATAAAGACTACGAACCCTATCAACAACGCGCCGATAGCGTGATGACTCAAAACGGCTACCAATATGGCACAACTTGGCTCACGAAAAAGTTTGTAGGCGACGACCACTCCGAACGCGCATGGCGAAAACGATTACCGATTCCAATTTTGTTTTTGCTTGAATAGTATTCCTGACGATTGATTTCAAGACATTCATTTCGCTATGGGTTTTATCAAGAAACTGCCTGATGTCATCGCCAATAAAATCGCGGCAGGCGAAGTGATTCAGCGACCCGCTTCGGCGGTCAAAGAACTGCTGGAAAACGCCATCGATGCGGGCGCGGACGACATTACGCTCATCATCAAAGATTCTGGCAAAACGCTCATTCAAGTTATCGACAACGGCGTGGGAATGAGCGAAGATGACGCTTTGCTCGCCTTTGAACGCTTCGCGACGAGCAAAATTTCTTCGGCGGAAGATTTGGACGACTTGCATACGCTCGGATTTCGCGGCGAAGCCCTTGCCAGCATTGCGTCAATCGCTCAAATCGAGCTTAAAACGAAACGCCGCGAAGATACGCTCGCCTCGCTTGTGCGCATTGACGGCGGGGTCTTTCAAGAGACTTCCAAAACCCACGCGCCTGACGGCACTTCCATTGCCGTACGCAATCTTTTTTACAACATTCCCGCGCGCCGCAAGTTTCTCAAATCCGACACGACCGAGTTCAAGCATATTTACGAAACCATTTTAGCGCAAACGCTCGCCCACCCCGAAATCAAGTGGAAGTTCATCAGCGATGGCGACGAAGTCTTTCATCTCACCACGCACAGCCTCAACGAGCGGCTCAATCATTTTTTCGGAAAAGATTTTTCAAACGGATTGATTGAGTTCAAAGAATCCAACGACTTTGCTAATGTGCAAGGCTTTCTCGGAAAACCCGCGATGATGAAGCGCGCGAAGAACGAGCAATTCCTTTTCATCAATCGCCGCATCACGCAAAGCCGCCAACTTCACCACGCCATTACGCAGGGCTACGGCGAACTTTTAGGCGAGCGCGAACAGCCGTTCTATTTGATTTATCTGGAAATGGAGCCGCGCCGCTTCGATGTGAATGTTCACCCAACCAAAATGGAAGTGCGTTTCGAAGATGAACGCAATGTGTATAACCTGATGCTTTCTGTCGTCAAGAAGCATGTCAGCGGCAAAGATTTTTCGCCGAGCGTTGCGATTGAAGAGAAGACAGAACGCGCTGAGTTCGACCGCACCGAGCAATATGCGAAGTTTTACAAGTCATCGCAGTCGGAGTTTCCGGGCGTTCAGAAACGGCTCTCTTACAACGAGCGCGATTTTGAAGTTCGAAGTAGCAACGCGCTTTATGCCGATTTCAAGCGTGAAGCCGAACCAACTCCAACGACTCCGCTTCGCCCTGAACCGCCGCCCGAGCAGACCTCATTTTCCGATGCCTCGTTTGAGACGCCGATTGACGCGCCGAAATCGCGTGAGTATCAACTCGTTTTTCAATCTTCCGAAACGGAATCCGATAATCTCAAAGGGGCTTTTCCGGTGCAATTGCATAACCGCTACATTCTCACCCAAATTAAATCGGGCTTAATGCTCATCGACCAACACGTCGCGCATGAGCGCATTTTGTATGAACGCGCGCTGACCGTTATGGACGCAGGCATCTCGAACTCGCAACAGCTACTCTTTCCGCACCGCATCGAGCTCAAACCTTGGGATATGAAAGTGTTAGAAGAATTGCGTCAAGATTTAGAAAAGCTAGGGTTTTCGTTCCGACAGTTTAGCCACAGTTCGGTGGTCGTCGAGGGTGTTCCGTCCGATGTCAAGCCCGGTGCAGAGGAGAAAATTTTGTTTGAGCTCATTGAGCAGTATTTGGATTACCAACAGTCGCTCAAACTCGAGAAGTGCGATAACATTGCAAAGTCATATGCGTGCCGCAACGCGATTATGGCAGGCGATAAACTCTCGCAACGCGAAATGACCCTGCTCATCGACCAACTCTTTGCAACCTCAATGCCCTACGTTTGTCCGCACGGTCGCCCGATTATCATTAAACTCTCGCTGAGCGAGTTAGATAAAATGTTTGGGAGAACGTGAGCGATGAACCGACGTCAGTTTCTCAAATCCGCTTTGATGGCGACGAGCGCGATTGCGCTCTCTCCATTTGCCAACGCGGTTGCGTCGCAGTTTGAGCGGCGCAAGTCGGATTTCGCCTTCACGCGCCTTGCCTACGCTTCAGGAAATTGGAATACCGACGAGCGAATGCCCTCCAACGTGCTTCACTCTCTTGTGCAATACACGACCATCAGCATTGAGCCAAAAGAAAAAATCGTTGCGCTCGATTCGCCCGAAATTTTTGACTCACCGTTTTGCTATTTGAGCGGACACAAACTGGTTGAATTGACTTCCAAAGAGCGTGAAAACTTTGAACGATACCTTCGCAACGGCGGATTTATTTTCGTCGATGACTGCAACCACGACATTGATGGGCTTTTTGCCAAGTCGTTTGAGGCGCAAATTGCAGCCATTTTCGGTTCAAATGCGCTCAAAAAGATTCCTAATTCTCACCCGATTTATCATTGCTTCTTTGATTTCCCGAGCGGACCACCAACGACCTCGCTCGAGCTCAACGGATGGGGCGATGATTTAGTCCACGATTACCTCAAAGCCGTTGTGATAAACGGACGCATGGCGATTTTATACAGCAATAAAGATTACGGTTGCGAATGGGATTACGACCACCGAAACAAACGTTGGCTGGCGGAGGATAACACGAAGTTCGCCGTCAATCTCATTCTTTACGCCTTAACACACTGACGCCGAATTGTCTCAATGTTGCAACATGGTGTCGCTAAAATGCAACTCTTTCTCTTTTTCCTTGCCATTCTTCAAGCTTTTTTGCCAATACAAGTTGGCACATCATTTGCCCTTTTGAGCGACATATTCAATATGTCATCATGGCAGAACATCTTCTTATCATTGACAGCGACTTGCAAGAGTTGCGGCGTCTGCGTGAAATTTTAGCGCGCGAGGGTTACAATCTCATGACCGCAAGTGATGAGAAAACTGCAAAAGAAATTTGCGCACGTTTGCCCATCAAACTTGTCATTGCTGATGCCAAGATGGTTGGCTTCACGCATCACACTTCTCTTCCGAATACCTCTCCCTATAAGCGTTAATACGGAATCCCCAGTTGCGCGAGCAATTTGTAGAAGTGCGTGCGGTTAATGCCGAGTTGTCGCGCCGCTTCGGTTATGGACGATGTTTTTTGCAGAGTTTTGGTGAGATACATTTTCCGAAACTCGGTCTCAGCATCGGCGAGGGTTTTGCCAAGTTGTATCGGTGCCGCAGAATCCATTGTCTCCGTAATTTCAGGAGGCAGGTCTTCTTTTCGAATTATTTTTCCAGTTACAAGCACCGCGCATCGGAGCATGACGTTTTCCAACTCGCGCACGTTTCCATACCATGGATAACTTTCAAGGAAAACTAACGCTTCATCGGAAAGTTCGCACGCCTTTCCGTCGACCGCGTGTTTTTTGAGGAAGTATTTTGCGAGTTCCTCGATGTCTTCGGGTCGCTCGCGAAGCGCGGGGAGCGGAAGCTCGACGACTTTCAATCGGTAGTATAAATCTTGTCGGAACTTGCCCTGCTCGACTAATTCTTTGAGGTTTCGATTCGTGGCGCAAATGAGGCGAATGTCGAGCCTTTGTTTTTTGACGCTTCCAAGCCGCTCGAACTCGCGCTCTTGCAAGACGCGCAAGAGTTTGGCTTGCAAGGCTAACGGCATTTCGCCGATTTCGTCAAGAAAGAGCGTGCCTGTATGCGCGGTTTCTATTTTGCCCTGCTTTGATTTTGATGCCCCTGTAAATGCCCCTTGTTCGTAGCCGAAGAGTTCCGATTCGAGCAAATCGTTTGGAATGGCGGCGCAGTTAATCGCCACAAACGGCTTTTCTTTGCGACGGCTATTTTGATGAATGGCTTTTGCAAAGAGCTCCTTGCCTGTTCCACTCTCCCCTAAAATCAAAACGGTTGCGTCGGTTGCCGAAATGCGAGCGGCAATTTTTAAGACTTCAAACAAGGCGGCGCTTGACCCAATGATGTCATCGCACTTGAACATGCTTCTTAGGTCGCTCATTTTTGTCTTTTCTGTAGAAATTAGTTTTTTTTCTAAGGTCTCGATTTCGTCAGAGACTTTTAGGCTTCGCACAATTTGGTCGGCAAATGCCGAAAGATACGAAAGGTCGTTTGCTGTGAAGGGATTTTCTTTATTTCGCCTATCCAAATAGACGGCACCAAAAACTTTCTTGTCGCGAATTAACGGCACACACAGCACGGCTGAAATTCCCAATCGGATGACGCTATTTTGTTGTGCCAATTCCATTTCAGGCTTCACTTGCTCGGAGGTCGGCTTTGAACTTTGAATGGTTGAGCGAATCACCGAGAGGCTCATTTCTTTGACATCGGCTTGTTTTTCAGGCTCGATGTTTCGCGAGTAGATGGATTCGATTTCGCCCCGTTCATCGACCAAGACGACGAACCCCGCGTCGGCTTGCAGTTCTCGGACGACGATGTCGAGCGCGGTTTCCACGAGCGGCTCTTTTTGCGTTTGAGCCGTTAGTGCCAAACTTGTGGCGTAGAGCGTTTGCAGTCGGCGGTTTTCCGATTTGAGCCATTCTAATTCCTTTTTCATCAACCCGCTTGCGTCGCCTTCTTTCCTTGATGCCACATTTACCGCCTCTAAAACCAATCGATACAGTTGGTCTAACTTCTTTTGTGCATCAGGCATATTGCTCTGTTTGAGTTCGGAGGCAATCTCCACGAAGCGTGTGGTCAAGTCCGCCGTTATGTCTGTATTTTTGCTTGTCATTATTTTTTTTCTCTTAGAACTGCTCTTTTGCTACAAATTTACGGCTTTGCGGCGATTCGTGTGCCTGAACTTTTCGGTCTGCTTCTTCGTATTTTGCTTAATGTTTTTCCTTAAACCCAATTAAAACATTTGATATGAAACGCTTTGTTTCGCGCGCCAAAGAAACGCCGCGCATGTTTGAAAACGACTTCTTCGAGTTCTTTTCCAAAGTTCATTGGACGGTTCCGCTTTGGCTCTATGTTCCGCTTGTGAGTTGTCTTGTTTGGCATTCGCTTTTCGCGCTTGAAGTTTCTCCGCTCGCCGTTGCGGGTCTGTTCTTGGCAGGCGCTTTCCTGTGGACGTTTGCTGAATACATGCTTCATCAGTTTGTTTTTCACTATCACCCGAAGTCTGCGCTTGGCAAACGGATTTTTTGGATTTTGCACGGCGTTCATCACGATTATCCCAACGACCCGCTTCGGCTCGTGATGCCGCCGATTATCAGCCTGCCGCTTGCGGTTTTGTTTTACAGCCTGTTTGTTTTTCTGCTGGGCGAGCGTTACGCGCCCTCGCTGATGGCGGGCTTCACGCTGGGCTATTTGATTTACGACATTTCGCACTACGCCATTCATCACTTCAACATCAAGGGCAGTTATTTCGGTTGGATTCGCGAACATCATTTGCGACATCATTTCAGCGATTCATCGCATGGCTTCGGCGTGAGTTCGCCCTTGTGGGACATCGCGTTCAGAACGGATTTCCAACAAGAAAAGTCAAGTGCCAAAGAGCGCGCCGCTTCATAAGCCTGACGTTGCCGCGTCGGTGATTGCGCCCGTGAAGTCGGTGTCCTTGAACATTGCCCCGCTGAACTTCGCGCCGCGCAGGTCGGCGTTGACGAATTTCGCGCCGCGCAGGTAGGCATTGGTTAAGTCGGCGTTGCGCAAGTTTGCGCCCGTCAAATTCGCGTCGTGCAGGTAGGCTCCGAACATTAGCGCGTTCTCCAAGTTCGCGCCCGTCAGGTTAGAATCGGTGAGATTGGCGTGGTTGAGGAATGCGTGCTTCAAATCCGCGCCCGTTAAATCCAATCCTTGCAGGTTCAGCGGGCGGTAATGCTCGCCGATGGACGCGAGCGCGATGAGCATTCGCAAATCTCGGTCGGAAAGGTATCGCATGGTTCGTTTCGGTTTTTGCCTTTCAATTTAGCGCGCTTCTCGATGAAAAAATACTTTTTCGTTTATCGCGCCTCGCTTCAACGCTTCGTGGAATATCGGGGCGAAATTTTGATGGACATTTCGGGGAAGATTCTGCTCCCGATGTTCGTTCAATCAATTTTGTGGCGCGCCGTGATTGAGTCAACGCCAAACGGGCAAATCGCGGGCTACGATTACGACGCGATGTTTCAATACGTGATATTGAGCATTTTGATTGCGAATTTCGTCAAGGTTGACTCCGTCGAGCGACAAATTTCAAGCGCGATTAAAGACGGAACGCTCAACAAATTTTTAGCGCAACCCGTCGACTTCGCGCTCTACCATTTAATGACCTTCTTCGCCGATTCCACGCCCGTTCTGCTCGGCGGTGTCATCGTCTACGGCGCGATGCTTCTCACGGGCTTCGTTTCGGCGACGGCGTTTCAAATCGTTTCAGGCGCGCTCGTCGTTTTCTTTGGAACTTTGATTTCGTTTCTTTTGGCGTTTATGATTGCGGCGTTGGCGTTTTATATGGACGAAGTATGGACGCTGTTCGTGATGAAGAATATGACAATGTGGTTTTTGACGGGGCAGGTCATTCCGCTCGATCTGTTTCCCGAATCAGTCGCTCGCGTCTTGAAGTTTCTGCCGTTTGGTTATCTGGCTTTCGTTCCGACAAAAATTTTCACGGGCGCGTTTTCAACGGAAGAAATTTTGTTCGCGCTCTCGGTGGTTTTTTGTTGGACGTTGGGTTTTTATCTTCTCTACAAAATTTTTTGGACTTTCTCGCTACGCCAATACAGCGCGTTTGGCGGATAAAAAAACAATCAATGAAACACGCTCGATTCCTCGCACTGCTTCTGTTTTCAACGCTCTACGGGTGTGGCGGCTCAAAGCCGACCGCGCCAATCAAATCCGCCGAGCCGCAGTGGTTCAAAACGGCGGCGCAGAAATCGCAATCGTTTTATGAGTATCACAACCTTCGCGCGCCCGATAGTTTGCGGCAACGCGCCTTGACGATTTCGCTCAAAGGCGGCGTTCAAGAGCCGCTCGATATCGGCGACGTGCTTGAACTGGCTTTTTACGCGAAAAAACTTTCGCTCAAAGATTCCGAAGTTCTCGCCGACGCGCTCTCGGCTTCGTTGCAAGGGATTCAGGCGGGCAGACTTTCGCCTGAAACGTCGGAATATGCCTCGCGCCTCAACGCCACTTACGCCACGCTCGCCGTCAGCCTTGCGCGCCGCGCCGATTCGCTCGCGCTCGCCACGCACCGCCAAATCGACGCGCTCGACGACGCTTATCGCAAAAAACTTCAAGCCGTGATGATGGCAGATGCGCGCACCGCCGTCTTCTTCGCGGGCAATTACGAAAAAATCAAACGCTTGCTCCCGATTGAACTCGAGCTGGCTCAATTTGCGTTGCAAGAATATCGCCGAAGCGCAGAACGCTTGCGCCTTGTCGGAATGAGCGACGATGCCGTTTTGAAATCGCGCCAAAAATTTCTCTCGGACATTCGCGGCTTGGCGTCGTTCCGCGTGATTGGCTTGGAGAGCGCGCTCGCGCAATTCAACGCGAAAGCCACCGAAGACGCTTCGCGCTCGTGGTATGCGGAAGCCGCGAATCACTACGGCACGCTCTTGCGACTTTCAAAAGAAACTCTCGCTCAACTGCAAACGATTGATTCAGAATGAAATTGGCGATTGGAAGCGATGAACGCTCGCACCTGACCGACGTCGTTTGTCGCGAACTGGAAGCAATGGGTCATCATCTCGTTAAGCATGGCGCGCTGTTGGAAAGCGCGACTGCCGAGCAAAAGCGATGGACAAACGTCGCGTTTGAAGTCGCCGAGAAAGTCTCTTTCGGCGAATGCGAACAAGGCATTTTATTTTGTTGGACGGGAACGGGCGTTACGATTGCCGCAAACAAAGTCCCGAACATTCGAGCCGCGCTCTGCGTAGATGCGGAAACCGCCAAAGGCGCGCGCCGTTGGAACGACGCGAACATTCTCGCGATGAGCCTGCGCTTGACGAGCGAAACCGTCGCCAAAGAAATCTTGCGCGAGTGGTTTTCCGCCAAGCCTGATTCTGACGAAGAAAATCAAGCGTGCCTTTCTTCGCTTGCGAAACTTGAACGGAAATACGTTGAACCGATTTAACCAACCTTAAACGCAAGGCTTTTCTCGCAACCATCTTAACTTTTTGCCGACTGAATGAAACAACGGCATTTCTTCTTGAACTAAACTTTCGCGAGAAAATTCGCTCGCGATTCAAATGAGACAAGGTTTGGAATTTGAATGGGACGAGCGAAAAAACATTGTCAATATCAAAAAACACGATGTCGCATTTGAAGAAGCCAAGACAGTTTTTGGCGACGAATTTGCGAGAATCAGCGTCGATGAAAAACACTCAATAAGCGAGCGGCGATTTTACATTATTGGACAGTCGCAAGAAGACAGAATTATTTTGGTTTGCTATACAGAGCGCGAAAGTCGAATCCGAATCATATCAAGCAGAAGAGCGAGCAAGAAAGAACGAACCAAATATGAAGAATACAAACAAAAAGCGATTAGAGAGCGACGCAGTCCCTGAATTTAACTTTGAACGCTCGCTTGAAAACAAATATGCCAAGCGGTACCGCGAGGGCGCGACGACGATGATAAAAAAATCTAATGGCGAGCGAATCGTCGTTTTAGATGAAGACGTATCCAAAGTTTTTCAGGATTCGGAAAGCGTCAACCACGCGCTTCGCGCCTTGATAAACGCAATGCCGAAAGTTCGCAAGTCAGCAAAATCTCGTTAATCTCTCAAAAACTTTTTTCGCGCCGATGAAACAAACGGTATTTCTTTTTTCAACCTAAACTTTTTTGCTAATGAAATACCGAATCCTTTGGGCTGACGACGAAATTGATTACCTGCGTCCGCACGTCTTGTTTCTTTCCGACAAAGGTTACGAGGTAACCACCGTTACGAGCGGCGAAGACGCGGTTCAACTTTCTCGCGAGCAAAACTTCGACATCGTTTTTCTCGACGAACAAATGCCCGGCATCGGCGGCTTGGACGCGCTCTCCGAAATCAAATCTCATAAGCCCGCCTTGCCCGTCGTGATGATTACCAAGAACGAGCAAGAGTCGATTATGGAGCAAGCGATTGGCAAGAAAATCTCTGAATATCTCATCAAGCCCGTCAATCCGACGCAAATTCTGCTCGCGTGCAAAAAACTGCTCGATGCCGAGCGCATCAAAGGCGACAGGGCGACGAAAGATTACATCTCGGAGTTCAACCGCATTTCGCGCGAACTCTTCGAGCCGCTCGACGAGGCGCGTTGGAAAGATATTTTCTTCCGCCTTGCGCAGTGGGAAGTCGAACTTGACGACCACCCGAACCTTGATTTCCGCCAAACGCTTTTAGACCAAAAGCGCGAATGCAACGCCGAGTTCAGCAAGTTCATCGAGAAAAATTACCGCAGTTGGATTCACTCCGAGAAAGACAAACGCCCGATGCTTTCCGTCGATGTGTTGGAGCGAAAGGTTGTGCCTGAATTAAGCGGGAGCAATCCCGTGTTTCTTTTCGTTGTCGATTGCCTTCGCTACGACCAATGGCTCGTGATGGAGAAAATTTTAGGCACGCTCTTTCAAGTCGAGCGCGATGCGTATTTCTCGATTCTGCCGACCGCCACGCCCTACGCGCGCAACGCGATTTTCAGCGGACTTTTTCCGCTTGATATGGAAAAGCGACACCCCGAACTTTGGAAAGACAGCCAAGAAGATGAAAACACCAAAAACCGCTACGAGCCTGACTTTATGCAAGATTTCTTCTCGCGTCGCCGAATCAACGTCAATGCCAAGTATGCCAAACTCACCTCGACCGACGAAAGCAAACAATACGAGCAGAACATCGTCGCGCAACTGAAAAATCAGTTCAACGCCGTCGTGGTCAATTTCGTCGACATCTTGGCGCATAGCCGCTCCGATATGCAGGTCATTCGCGAACTTTCGCCCGACGAATCCGCTTATCGCTCGCTCACGCAAACATGGTTCGAGCACTCGGCTTTCCTTCGAATGCTTCGCACACTTTCAAAACACAAATGCACGATTTTAATCACGACCGACCATGGGGCGATTCGCTGTATGCGACACACCAAAGTCATTGCCGACCGCGAAGCCTCAACCAACCTGCGCTATAAGTTCGGACGCAATTTGCAATGCGAGACCAAGCATGCCGTCTATATCAAAAATCCAAACGATTGGCGATTGCCGCAACACGGCTTGAATGTCAATTATATCATCGCCAAAGAAGATTACTACTTTGTTTACCCGACCAACTTTCACAAGTTCGTCAATCAATACAAAGATTCATTTCAGCACGGCGGCATCTCGCTCGATGAAGTCGTTGTGCCGATGATTCGCCTGTCACCCAAAGGTTAAATAACTGTAAATGATTTTGGTGGTTCGGGGACTTTTTTATTTTGAAGGGCAGTTTGAAATCATGCCCTTCTTTTTTTAACCTAACATAACTTCTACATGAAACAAATACTTCTCATTGTATTCGCTCTGCTTTTATGCACGCTGACGACCGTTGCACAAAATCGTAAGCAAATGGTTCAAGCCCGTAACGATGAAACACTTCCTCCTCGCCAACTTGCAGAAATTGACAGCGTGATTGTCAAACATCAACTCGCGCTTGAAGAGTGTTACCGAGAAGTAAAAAACTACAATCCCAGCATCAAAGGAAAATTGGTGGTGCGGCTTGTGCTCTCGCCCGAAGGCAATGTGAGAAACGTTGAAATTCCGCGCGACGACATCGCCAACAGCGCGTTGGATAGTTGCCTCACCCGCAAACTCAAACGAATGACCTTCACGCGCACCAGTTCCAAGCAAGGACTGCAAACCGTTGATTTGCCGCTGAATTTCGCCGATGCAGAAGAGTGAGCGAAACGCCGTTGAGCGAAGCGCCGTTGTTTTGGTTCACGGCATTTTCGATTCAAGTTCCGTGATGAAGCCCTTGCGACTTGCATTAGAGGCGCGAGGGTTTCGCACGTTTGCTCCCGACCTTCTCCCCTGCGATGGCTCGGCTTCAATCGCCATGCTTGCCGCAGAACTTCGCCAATTCATTCAAAAGCACCTTGACGAAGATGATGCCTTTTCCATCGTGGCGTTCAGCATGGGCGGATTGATTTCGCGCTACTACTTGCAATGCCTGAACGGCATCTCTCGCACTCAAACCCTTATCACGCTTGGCGCGCCACACAATGGAAGCGCGCTCGCGTTTTTCAGAATCGGCGACGGGTTTCGCGATTTGCGTCAAGGAAGCAAACTGCTTGGCGAGTTAAAGCGAACCGAAGAGCGACTTCGCCCGCTTAATCCGCTTTCCATCTACACGCCGTTTGATTTGATGATTGTGCCTTACACCAGTTCAATTTGGCGCGTTGCAAAAAATATTTCTGTCGCTGTTCCCATTCATTGCAGTTTGCTTTCGTCGCCTAAAATTCACGGGCTTATTTTCTCACATCTTCTCGCACATCAAACCCAATCTCAATCGCTATCTTTGGCTTAATTTTTTCACACTTTCAACTGATATGAAATCCGCCGTTCAATCTTACCTTGAATCGTTACAAGACCACATTTCATCGTCCATTGAAAACACCGATGGCAAAGCCAAGTTCGCGGAAGAAGTTTGGCAACACGCATCGGGCGGAGGCGGACGGACGCGCGTCATTCAAGACGGTGCTGTGTTTGAAAAGGGCGGCGTGAATTTTTCCGCCGTGTCGGGAATTTTGCCCGAAAAAATGGCGGCGAGAATGCACACCAATTCCACGCCGTATTTCGCGACGGGCGTTTCCGTCGTCATTCACCCTTACTCGCCGATGATTCCGACCGTGCATTGCAATTACCGATACTTTGAGCAATACGACGCGCAGGGAAATGTCGCGAAGGCGTGGTTTGGCGGCGGCGCCGACCTTACGCCGTATTATCCGTTCATTGAGGACATTCAGCACTTTCATCGCGTTCACAAAGCCGCGTGCGAGAAACACAATCCCGATTACTACCCGAAGTTCAAGGCGTGGTGCGACGAGTATTTCTTTCTCCCGCATCGCGGCGAAACGCGCGGCGTGGGCGGCATTTTCTTCGATTACCTTTCCGAAAATCTTGAGGCAACATTTGCCTTTATCCAATCGTGCGGCAACGCTTTCACCGAAGCCTATTTGCCCATCGTGGAGCGACGCAAGCACGAACCCTTTGGCGAGCGCGAAAAACATTTTCACCGATTGCGGCGCGGCAGATATGTGGAGTTTAATTTGGTCTATGATAGAGGGACGCTTTTCGGATTGGAAACGCGCGGCAGAACGGAGTCGATTTTGATGTCGCTCCCCAAAGAAGCAGGTTGGGAATACAACTACGCGCCTGACCCCCTCTCGCGCGAAGCCGAACTTTACAAGTGCCTCCGTCCGAGAGATTGGCTGAACGAAACGGCGATTTGAATCCAAATCCGTATATTCACGGCTCTTTTGTTTTCAACGCATACTGTCAACACACATTGGATATGCTCGACGTGGCTTCATACGAACAAACGACTTCTCGCGGCGTTGCGCCGTCGACACAATATCGCACGCACTTTTGCGGCGACCTTCGTAAATCTCACCTTTCAGAAACCGTCAAACTTGCAGGTTGGATTCATCGCAAGCGCGACCATGGCGGATTGATTTTTATCGATCTGCGAGACCACACTGGCATTGCGCAAATCGTCTTTGAGCCTCACAATCAAACTCTTTTTCAAGAAGTCGAGCACTTGCGCGTCGAATCGGTCATTTGCATTGAAGGCACAGTGATTGAACGCGCACCCGAAGCCGTTAATGCGAATTTGCCAACAGGCGAAATTGAAGTGGTTGTTAAGTCGCTCACAGTTGAAAGTGCCGCCGAGCCAATGCCCTTCCCGATTGCCGATGAAACGCCGACTTCGGAAGAATTGCGCCTGAAATATCGCTTCCTTGACTTGCGCCGCGAAAAGTTGCATAGCAACATTATTTATCGCTCCAAAGTCATCGCGGAAATTCGACGCTATCTTTCTGAACTTGGTTTTCTCGAGATTCAAACGCCGATTCTGACGAACTCTTCGCCCGAAGGCGCACGCGATTACCTTGTGCCTTCGCGCTTACATCCAGGAAAATTTTACGCACTTCCACAAGCACCGCAACAGTTCAAGCAACTTTTGATGGTTTCAGGCTTTGATAAGTATTTCCAAATCGCGCCGTGCTTTCGCGACGAAGACGCGCGCGCCGACCGCAGTCCCGGCGAGTTCTATCAACTCGATATGGAAATGTCGTTCATCACGCAAGACGATTTGTTCAAAGTCTTGGAAGGACTGTTCGACGCGCTCACGGCGAAACTTTCGCACAAGCGCATTATGCAACTGCCCTTTCCGCGCATTAAGTATTTGGACGCGATGAACCGCTACGGATCCGATAAGCCCGACCTTCGCAACCCGCTTGTGATTGAAGACGTTACGGAGATTTTCAAACAGTCTTCATTCAAAGTCTTTGCGGCAAATACAGACAAAGGCAAGTGCATCAAAGCCATGAAACTTTCAGGTAGAGCCAACGAGCCGCGCCTCTTTTACGACAAAGCCGAAGAATTTGCGAAGAAAGAACTCGGACTTCCGGGCTTAGCCTACATTCGCTACAAAGACGGCGGCGAAGTTCAAAGCCCGATTTACAAGTTCCTTTCCGATTCCGAAAAAGAAGCCCTGATGAACGCCCTGAACGTTGAAACGGGCGACGTCGTCTTCTTCGCCGCAGGGGCGTGGGAAAAAACATGCAAAGCCATGGGCGCGATTCGCAACTACTTCGCGCCGCTTTTCAATCTCGATAAAGATTTGCTCGCCTACTGCTGGATTGTCGACTTCCCGATGTTTGAATACAACGAAGAGGAAAAGAAAATTGATTTCTCACACAATCCTTTTTCCATGCCGCAAGGTGGAATGGAGGCACTGCTGACGAAAAATCCGATAGACATCTATGCGTATCAATACGACATTGTTTGCAACGGCATTGAACTTTCATCGGGCGCGATTCGCAATCACAAGCCCGAAGTGATGTATAAAGCCTTTGAGATTGCAGGCTACACGAAAGAAGACGTCGACAAGAAGTTCGGACACATGATTCGCGCCTTTCAGCATGGCGCGCCACCGCACGGCGGCATTGCTCCGGGCATTGACCGCATCGTGATGCTTTACGCCGACGAGAGCAACATTCGCGAAGTGATTGCCTTTCCGATGAACCAAAAAGCGCAAGACTTAATGACGGGCGCGCCGTCGGAAGTTACGCCGAAACAACTGCGCGAATTGCACATCAAACTCGATTTGCCCGAAAAGAAACACGGCGGCTAATCGCGCATAACCTTGAATCTCGCATCACGCGCCCCTCTCCTTTGACAAAGTCAGAATCGGAGGAGAGGTTCGCTTCGGAAGATCGAGTTTCCCGACAAACGAAAAAGGCAGAACTTGCGCTCTGCCTTTTTCGATGAAATGACTTTCTTTGACGGCTTTTACTTCATTGCCAATTCAAAATTCTTGGAAACGAAGTCCCAGTTAATCAATTTATCGATGAAAGTTTGAGCGTAATCGGGACGGCGGTTTTGGTAGTCGATGTAGTAGGCATGTTCCCAAACGTCCATCGTCAAGAGCGGGATTTGCCCGTGAACGAGTGGCATGTCGGCGTTTGGCGTTTTGGTCACTTTAAGTTTTCCGCCTTCCAAGACGAGCCACGCCCAGCCAGAGCCGAATTGCGTAACGCCCGCGTTCTTAAATTCTTCTTTGAACTTTCCGAAGTCGCCGAAATCTTCCTTGATTTTGTCCATCAATTTGCCGGTGGGTTCGCCGCCGCCGTTGGGCTTCATGGAGTTCCAGTAGAATGTGTGATTCCAAACTTGTGCGGCATTGTTGAAAATGCCCGCTTTGCTTGCATCTTTTGCCGAGGCGGCGACGACTTCTTCGAGCGTTTTGCTTTCGAGGTCTGTGCCTGCAATGAGTTTGTTGAGATTGTCCACGTAGGCTTTGTGGTGCTTTCCGTAGTGGAACTCAAAGGTTTTTGCGGAGATGTGAGGTTCGAGCGCGGTTGGCGCGTAAGGCAATTCAGGAAGCGTGTGCGTCATTGTTTGAGATTGATTTGTTTTTGAAGAAGATTGTTTGTTGTCGGAACAGGCACTTAATCCCAATGCGATTCCGCCTAAAGCAAGGGCGGTTGTTTTGAGGACTTCTCTACGGGTAGGCATCTGCGATTAAGATTTGATTTGCGTTTCTTCAATCGTGAAACGACGCAAGTTCTAACATCGTTCCAAGTCCTCTTTGAACGCTTGCGCGGATTCCCGCCTGCGCGAGAATGACAAAGGAAACCGCTTGAAACGACAATCCAACGCATTCAACGCCAAATTGCGAGCGATTGTCGCTAAATTCGGCGTTCAAATTTTTCGTTTGACTCAATGAAATCCATCACGAATTTTTTCAGCGAAATTGGCGAAGTCTTCATTCTGCTTTGGGGCGTGATTGGCGCGCTGCCGCGCATTTTTCGCGATAGAAAAAACATCGTCTCACAAATGTCGCACATCGGCGTGGATTCGCTTCCGCTCGTCGTGTTGGTGTCGATTTTCACGGGCGCGATTGCGGCGTGGCAGGCGGCGTATCAGATGAAAGGACTTGCGCCGATGAGCCTCGTGGGCGGCATCACCAGCCGCGTGATTCTCATCGAACTCGGTCCGGTTTTAACGGGCATTATCATTGCGGGCAGAGTGGGCGCGTCGATTGCGGCGGAACTTGGCACGATGAAAGTAACTGAGCAATTAGATGCGTTGGACATTATGGCAATTAGTCCCGTCCGATACCTCGCCATGCCGCGTGTGGTTGCCACAACGGTCATGATGCCTGTGTTGGTGGTGTTTTCAAATCTTGTGGCGATTGTTGGAGCGTTCATTGTGTCGAGTGCCTTTTTAGGCATTTCGCAATATCTCTTTTTCGAGTCGTTCAAAAATTTCTTCTACCTGCAAGATGTCTTCGGCGCGCTCTTGAAGGCAGGGATTTTCGGTCTTTCCACGTCGCTACTTGGTTGCCACATCGGGTTTCGCACCGATGGCGGCGCAGAGGGCGTAGGCATTTCGACGATTCGCAGTTTCGTGGTTTCCGCCGCAATGATTCTCATCGCCGATTACATTCTTTGGTTTTTCCTGTTCTGACCTTTACAAACTCACTCCACGAAAAACGGAATGTTTTGCGTGGCGACCGCTCCCCTGCCATCGGCGACATAAAGAAAGAGCCGATACGCGCCGCGCTGTTGTGGCGCGCGAAAGGTCATTGAATCGCGCGTTTCGGATAGCGCGAGTCCGCTTATCGATTCAGGTCGCGATTCTCGGTCGCCGCCTTCTTTGAGGTCAAGGCTTTCGGGAAGCAATTCCCAACGCGGTCGGAGCGGGTCGCCGTCTTCATCAATCGCGCTGAATGTGGCGAGGCAAGTTTGGTTCGGCTTCGCTGTGATGTTGTCGGAAGCGACTTTGCCGTCAATCTTAAACGAAACGAGTTTCGGCGCAGAATTAGCAGGCTTCTTCCCCGTCCAAATTTGCGTGATCACATCGACCATTTCCGTTTTTTCTTTGGCTTCCGTGAACACGCCATACCAAGTTGGCGTGCGCTCTTGCTTCTGCCCCCAAATAAACACATAGCCGCCAACGCATTGCAGAGAATCTTTGGCGATGGAATTGGCGTAGCGTGAGCGCGCAAGCCGAGCGCGTTCCGTCGACGACTGCTCTATCGGCGCGTTCCATTTGGTTTTTGGAACTTCCCAATGTCCTGTCGAACTCCACTCGCCGATGAAATAAGGCTTTTCCCATCCGTAATCCCGCACTTTTTGCGGCACGTTCTCGATATCACCATACACATTGATGCCGAGAAAATCAATGTCGGGGCACTTCGTTTTGATTTCATTGACCACATCGCGCTTGATGCCTGCAATGACGGTCGTTGTTGGATGATTCGGGTCAAGGTCGTGAATCATTTTGGCGAGGTCTTGAATGGCGTTCCAAACATTGGTGTTTTTGTAATTTAAATCGACCTCGTTGCCGATTGCCCAACAGAGCAACGCGGGGTGATCTTTGAACTTCAAGACGGCTTCTTTGAATCGGTCGAATTGCGCCTTGACGGCTTTTTCATCGTCATAATTCATTCCTTGTCGTTCAGGACGAACCCAAAAGCCAAGACAGACCGTCAATCCGAGCCGATGCGCTTCGTCGAGCAAATTCTCTTTATCGGCATAGTGCCAAGTTCGAATCGAATTTGCGCCGGCTTCTTTGGCTTCGTCGAGGAACGAAATTCCGCCCGCGCCCTTGATGAAATGCGGCTTGCCGGCGCGCAAGAGTTGGAATCCTTTTTCCGTTTTTTGAATTTCAACCTTAATCGGTTGCGCAACGGCAAAAGCGGGGAGAAGCAAAAGAAGAAGCGTTAATGCTTGCATCACGTTATTTTTTAATTGAATTAAAAATTTCACTGCATCGAGCGTCAAGGTTTTTTGTATCTTCACAGCGAATTTTCCACACGAACATAACAATAAGCAGTATGCAAGTTAAGAATCCAAATATCAAGCGCACGAAACTGACCTTTTTGGAGCGGCTGTATTTGCCTGAAATTTTCAAGGGGTTGGCATATACGTTTGCGCAGATGTTTCGTCCGAAATTCACATCAGAATATCCCGAAGTAAAATGGAAGCCGTCGGGGTCGTTTCGCGGTCGTCCGGTGTTAGTCGAGCGTGAGGATAAAACGGGCGAGCGTTGCGTGGCGTGTGGGCTATGTGCGCGTGCGTGCCCGCCGATGGCAATTAGCCTTCAAGCCAACGAGACCAACCTTCCACAAGAGCGACATCCGATTACGTTTGAAATCAACATGCTTCGCTGTATTTACTGCGGCTATTGCGAAGAAGTCTGCCCCGAAGAAGCGATTGTGATGAGCGACGAATACGACATCAACTATAAGTCGCGTTCAGAGGCGATTATGGACAAAGAAAAATTGCTTGTGCCGATGGAGCGCGTCAAAGAGCGATTGCAATTTTTGCGCGACTATAAAAACGCCGTCCGCAAAGCCGACGCGCAGTATGTTGGCGAAGACGCGAAGAAGTAATCGCGGTTTCAAAATCACTGTTTCAAAAGGCGTTTCTCAGAGAGACGCTTTTTGTTTTTGTCGAATCGCTTGCGCGGCTTCTCGCCTTCGCGGGAAGGATATGCGTTTTAAGCGATGAAAACGCCAGTCGGCACTGACTTCGCGAGCGCGTCATCTGCGAACTTGCGTTGCTACCAAACGATTTGCCCGTCTCGCTCCGTCGTCTTGATGCGCGACTCCGTTTTCGCGAAGCGATAGAAAAATTTTCTCTCCGCCCTGCGCATAAACGGCGAAAGTTCCGCCACAATCAGTTTCGGCTTTGCTTGTTGAATCCACTTTTCTAATGCCTCTTTTTCCTGCTCGCGAAAGCGCAAGAGTTTGAGAAATATCACATCGCTTTTGAAAAATTCGCTCTCCGAAACGCCTTTCAAATACTGCGTGCAAACCATCGTCGCCCGCTTCGTCAAGATTTTACAATGCTCTACGGACGGGCGAATCACAACCGCGCCGCTTGTTTTCATGGATTCTACTCGGCTTGCTTTTGTTTCAATCGGCACATCTTGCGCAACGCTATCGCTCGATGAAAATTGAACGAACGCGGTTGGCGTTAAGCCGAAGGCTTGAAGTTGCTTTTCAATTCGCACCCCGTCTGACCGCTTCGCGCCTGCATCAATCAAGAGCGTTTCGCCGCCTGCGTTCACGAAAATTGACGAGCCGCCATAAACTGCATTGAAGATGAATTTTGGTGCCGGTGATTTCGGTTCAAAAATCGGGAACCATACTGCCACATTGATTGCCACAAGTGCCGCAATTATCCATTTGGCGCGGGTTTTCGGGTTGCGAAGTTGAAGCAAGGCAAGCGCTGAAAGGTAAAACGCAATCAAAACGGGAATGGTCGGCTGAATCGCAACTGCCACAATCGGCAACTCGCTAAACCACTTTGCGAAGAAAATTGCCCAATGCACGAAGTAATAAACGCTCACGGCATAAGGCGTTGCCAAGGTTTGCGAAACAAGGTCGAAGAGAGTCATCGGAATGGCGGCATAAACAGCAAGGCTTGTGAGCAACACGACGGGAAGATTCGCCAAGATGCCGAGAAACGCTGTTGAGCCGAAGTAATAAGCAATGAGCGGCGAAACGCCAATTGAAGCGGAAAGCGTTAGCGCAAGCGACTCCCAAACATACTTTGCAAGTGCCAAGACTGGCTTCAGCCATTTTGTTTCTGTTTCAAACGCAATCCATTCCGAGAGGCGCGGATAAACGAGCAAAATTGAGGCGACTGCGCCCGTCGTTAAATGCACGCTTGCACTGAACAGCGCGCGTGGGTCGAGCGAGAAAATCACAATCAAGCAAAACGCTAAGGTATTGAGCGGATATGCCTTGCGCTCAATCACTTTTGAAAATCCGAAGACCAACGCCATAATGACGGCTCTGACAACGGGCGGCGAGTTTCCCGTGATGTTGCTGTAAAAGAAAAGAAGCACTGCCGCCAAGCCAAAAGCAATCCACTTTCCTGCCTTCGTTGTTTTCAATCGCTTGAATACTAAATCCAACAAGAGCACTAACAATCCGATATGCAATCCAGAAATCACAAGCACATGAATTGTGCCTGTTCGTTGAAAGGCAAGTTTAATTTCATCGCTCAAATCGCTTCGCTCGCCGAGAATCAAGCCTTTGACAAATTGCTGTTCATCGCTTTTTGGAATGAGCGTTTGGATTGTTTCTGAAAGTCGCTCTGCGGTCGGAAGTGTGATGTAGCGTTCGTAGAAGGAAAGGTTGAGGTTGCCTGTTTTTTGAATGAGCGAATCGTGCTGAACGGCAAGGAGCGTGAAAATGCCTTGTTCGTCGAGAAAGTTGCGATAATTGAATTCGCCTGTGTTCATGGCTTTTTGTGGGAGTTTCAATTTGCCGCTTATCCAAATTTCGTCGCCGAGTTTGAGATGAGTTTGCAAAGTGTTGTAAAGCCTGACGCGCACTTTGCCGCTGACTGTAACCGTATCACTGTTGCGCACAAGTTCTTGGGCGAGGAGCGTCCATTGTGCAGTGCGATTTTTCTCGCTCACTTTTGAGGCAAGCGTTCCTTTGAGCCGAACCGTTTGGTTAGCAAAATGGACGATGTCGATTTGTGAAATGTATTTCGTTTTGAAGTTGCTATAAGCACAAAAGACAGAGGCGATGAGAAAGAGAACAGTGATGAGTTCAAACGCGCGCAGGATTTTAATTTTCTTGAACGTTGCGAGCGCGTGAAGCACAAGCGCGAAGATTAGCAGTGCGAAAGCAAGCGAGAGCAATAGGTTTAGGCAGGCAGGAAGGTGTGCGCCGATGTAGATACCAACGGCAATCGTAGCAAGGGCATAGAGCGAGGGATATGCCATTGGGGGAAAGACTTAGTTAATCCAAATTGATGAGATACCAAATAAAATTGAGGCGGCGATTGCACACCAGGAGAGACGCACAATCACGCGAATTTGCTTTTCCATTTTCTCGATGAGCGCGTCGCGTTCTTCACGGAGCGATTCATACTCCAAAACAATCGATGCTTTTTTCAGAAAATCTTCCGAGCCTCGTTCTAATTCTTCAGCAGTGAAGTTCGCGCGTGGGTCTTGCATGTTTGTTACCTCCAAATATGATTAGCTCCAATTCATTCGTGAGAAGTTTCGATCAAATTACGGTTGCTTTCGCGCCCTTACAAGCCGTTGTTACAAGCCGTTTTTTGAAGGGCAAAAGGATTTGATTCTCCCTTCACCCTTCTTTCGTTTGTTGCATTTTTATCGAAACGCTTCAATGCCGGTGATGTCTGCACCGACGATAAGCGTGTGAATTTCGTGCGTGCCTTCGTAGGTCTTGACGGATTCCAAGTTCATGGCGTGGCGCATGACGGGATATTCGCTCATGATGCCATTTGCGCCGAGTACTTCGCGTGCAAGTCGCGCAATGTTAAGCGCGATTTCAATGTTGTTGCGCTTTGCGAGCGAGACTTGTTGGAAAGTCATTTTGCCCTCGTCTTTAAGACGACCGAGCCGCCATGCCAAGAGTTGGGCTTTGGTGATTTCGGTAATCATATAGACGAGTTTTTCTTGAATGAGTTGGAATCGGGCAATGGGTTTATCGAATTGAATGCGCTTGCGTGCGTAGTCCAATGCTGATTCATAGCACGCGATTGCCGCGCCGACACCGCCCCATGCAATTCCATAACGGGCTTGGGTCAGGCACGAGAGCGGACCTTTTAAGCCTTTGACACTCGGCAGCATCGCCTCTTTCGGGACACGCACGTCTTGCAAGATGAGTTCCGACGTTACGGAGGCGCGAAGCGACCATTTGTTTTTCATTTCAGGTGCGGAAAAGCCTTTGGCGTCGTTCGGCACAATGAAGCCGCGCACGGTGCCGCCTTCGTCTTCATTTTTTGCCCAAACGATTGAGATGTCGGCGACGGTGCCGTTTGTAATCCACATTTTCGCGCCGTTGAGAATGTAGTCGTTGCCGTCTTTTGTGGCGCGCGTTTTCATTGAGCCGGGGTCGCTTCCGCTGTCGGGTTCGGTTAAGCCGAAGCAACCGATGAGTTCGGCTTTGGCGAGTTTGGGCAGGTAGTAATTTTTTTGCTCTTCAGAGCCGAAAGCGTAAATCGGATACATCACGAGCGCAGATTGAACGGAGGCGAAACTTCTTACGCCCGAATCGCCGCGTTCTAATTCTTGCATCATCAAGCCGTAAGCGATGTTGTTCAATCCTGCGCACCCATATTTTTCGGGAAGCGTCGCGCCGAAGAAGCCGAGTTCCGCCATTTCTTTGATGAGTTCCGTCGGGAAGGTTGCTTTTTGTGCGTGTTCATCGATAATGGGAATGACGCGGCGGTCGACCCACTCACGCACACTATCGCGCACAGCCTTTTCTTCGTCGGTATAAACGCCGTCGTCCAAGTTGTAGTAGTCCGCATTGATGAGGGTTTCAACCGATTCTCCGTTGTGAAGCATAGTTTGACAAGGTTTAATTCTGTGAAAAATTTTGGTATAGTGAAGTTACAAAAAGCCGTGTAGACAAAAAGCCGTGGTCAGTAAAATTTTCACCAAAAGATTTTCACCAAAAGATTTTCACCAAAAGATTTTCACCAAAAGAAAAAGGCGAATATGATGATTCGCCTCTTTGTCGTCCTTACTGTCAGCAGGTTGTGGCTTTGTGGTGCGATTAGTAGCGTTTGTTGAAGCCGCCACGTTCGCCTCGATCGCCGCCGCGGCTGAACCCGCCACGTTCGCCACGTTCGCCTCGATCGCCACCACGGCTGAACCCACCACGCTCGCCTCGGTCGCCGAACGGTTTCTTTTCGGGTGGTCGTGCGTCATTGACGCGAAGTGGACGTCCGTCCAAATCTTTGCCGTCCATCGCCGTTTTTGCCGCTTCCGCCGCTTCATTTGAACCATATTCCACAAATCCAAAGCCTTTGCCTTGAATGATTTTCACAGAAACCACATCGCCATATGATTCAAACGCAGAGCGAAGCGATTCTTCCGTCGTGTTGTAGTTGAGATTTCCGACGTAGAGTTTAAGAGCCATTTTAAGAAACAGTTGAAAGTTATCAAGATACAAGAACGACTGGACGAGACGGAAACGAAGGACGAGGAGAGACCAGACCAGAAAATTTAGAGGAGTGATTCTCAACAAATACCGCGCTACGACCCACACAGTCAAACGCTAATCTACAACCTTTACAGTGCCTATCCAAATTTGCATGAACTTATTTACCTTGTGATAACATTCAATTTTTGCACGCGCTTTCAGTGCTTCATCAACTCA
Organism: Candidatus Thermochlorobacteriaceae bacterium; assembly: GCA_029263855.1. Lineage (GTDB taxonomy): Bacteria > Bacteroidota > Chlorobiia > Chlorobiales > Thermochlorobacteraceae > JANWWM01. The sequence goes on from JAJUFC010000006.1 coordinate 124,138, forward strand.
ATTTCACCGAATCAAATTTTATGAGCATCGTCATCACCAACCTTGTTTATGCTTATTCCAACACAGCCAAGCCGATTCTCAACATTCCTTCATTCGAAGTTCAAGACGGCGAAAACGTGGCATTGGTTGGAAAATCAGGGAGCGGTAAATCTACGTTGCTTAACGCGATTGCAGGAATCGTCTCCGTCTCGCAAGGCTCTTTGAAAGTGAATGGCATTGAACTCTCGTCGCTTTCCGAAACGGAGCGCGACGCTTTTCGCGCCGAAAATGTTGGCTACGTGTTTCAAACCTTCAATTTGCTTCAAGGTTTAACCGCACTTGAAAACGTGATGCTTGCGATGAGTTTCACAAAAAAAATTTCTGACGCTAAATCGCGCGCAAAGCAGCTGCTCGAGCGCGTCGGCTTGGGCGATAAGCAAACACATAAGCCGCGCGAACTTTCAGTTGGGGAGCAACAGCGGGTTGCCATCGCACGCGCCATCGCCAATGAACCCAAACTTCTTCTTGCCGATGAGCCTACCGCAAACCTCGATGAACAAAACACCGATTCAGTTTTGACCCTACTCAAAGAAGTTACTTCGGAAAACAATCGGATTTTAATTTTGGTTACGCACGAGCCCGATGTCGCGGCAAGCCTTCCCCGCTCGATCGACCTAAAATCGCTCAACCGCATATAAATCTTCACGTTTGAATTTTTTTTAAGATGCCATTTGTTTCTTTTATTATGTTAAACCTTTGTAGTCGGTTTCGCGTAAAGCGCACTCCGTAAAAAATTAAAAATCTATAAACCCTTTGACCTTTTCAATACAATGAACAAGAAAACTCTCTTTACGGCAATTGGTTTGATTTTTGTCGGAATCGTCATTGGCGTTGTTGCCTTGACGGGCTTGCAATTTACGGGCATCGGTAGTGCGCAAGAGCGCAAGGGTTCAGCCGCCATTGGCAACGCCACTTACGCGCCAACACCATCTATGACTTGGCTCAAATCGATGAATCAAGCTTTTATCGATGTAGCGAACATCGTCAAGCCGACCGTCGTCAGCATTGATGTTTCGGCAAAGGCAAGCACGGCGCGCGTTCCGAACGACCGCTTTCACAACTTCGAAGATGAAGAAGGTGAGAAAGAAGGCGACCTGTTCAGGTTCTTTTTCCGACCGCCGGGCGGATTGAATGACGTGCCCATTCGTGGCTCGGGTTCAGGCGTAATTGTTTCCGCCGACGGCTACATCCTGACCAATCACCACGTCGTTAAAGATGCCGCAGATAAAGGCACAATTACCATCATTCTCGACGACAAGCGCGAATACAAAGCCAAGTTCATCGGAAGCGACCCCTTAACCGACATTGCCGTCGTTAAAATTGACGCACAGGATTTACCTGTGATTGCGTTTGGAAATTCCGATAGCGTTCAAGTTGGTGAGTGGGTCTTGGCAGTTGGCAATCCGTTCAGCCTTGCCTCGACGGTAACGGCGGGCATTGTGAGCGCGATAGGCAGAAACATCGGCATTATTGGCGACAGTTACGGGGTTGAAAGTTTTATTCAAACCGATGCGGCCGTCAATCCGGGCAATAGCGGCGGCGCGCTCGTCAATGTTGAAGGCAGATTGGTCGGAATCAACACGGCAATCGCTACGCGCAACGGCGGCTATCAAGGCTACAGTTTCGCTGTGCCCGTCAACATCGCCAAAGCCGTTGCCGAAGATTTAATCAAGTATGGCAAAATTTCTCGCGGCTACATTGGCGTTCAAATCAAGCCTGTTGATGCGACGGCGGCAAAAGCACTTGGTCTCTCGAAGCCCGAAGGCGCGTGGGTTCAACAGCTCGTCAAGGGCGGCGCGGCGGAAAGCGCGGGGATTAAAGAAGGCGACGTGATTTTGAGCGTCGATGGTCGCAAGGTTGCCGCACCCAACGACCTGCAAGCCTACATCGCTCGCAAGCACGCGGGCGACGAGGTCGTCGTTAAAGTTTGGCGCGATGGCAGAGAGCGCGATATTCGCGTTACGCTCAAACCACGCGATGATGACAAACAAATTGTCTCCAATGCCTCGCCTGAACCGAAGGATTCTGCACCGCTTAAGCTCAAAGAGTTAGGATTAGACGTGAAAGATTTAACCGAAGCCGATAAAAAACGCTATGAAGTCGACTACGGCGTGCGCGTCTCTGACCTTCAACCGTTCGGACAAGCGGCTACGCGCGGCGTGATGAAAGGCGACGTGATTTTGGAGGTCAACGGCGATAAAGTTCAATCCGTTAGCGAGTTTCGGTCGGCAATCGCAAGAGTCAAGAGCGGCGAAGCGGCACTGCTTCGTATTCGTCGCGCCGATAAATCCACGCAATTTGTCGCCATTGAAATGGGCAAGACCGATTAACCCAATCTCACTTCACAGGGCGCACACTCGCGCCCTTTTTTTATTTCGTCAACTTTGAAATTCAATTTTGCAGTATGCTTAATCACACGAAATCTCACGCGCTTTTTGAGCGCGCCAAGCAAGTCATTCCGGGCGGCGTCAATTCGCCTGTTCGTGCGTTTAAGTCCGTTGGCGGCACGCCCGTCTTTATGAAAAAAGGCGACGGCGCTTATCTCATCGATGCCGACGGCAATCGATACATCGATTACATCGGCTCTTGGGGTCCGTTCATTTTAGGACACAATCACCCCGCAGTTGTTGAAGCCATTGAACACGCACTTCACCACATCGGCACAAGTTTCGGCGCGCCAACCGAGTTGGAAGTCGAGTTCGCTGAACTCATCGCGTCGCTCGTTCCCTCAATGGAAATGGTTCGCTTAGTGAGTTCGGGGACGGAAGCGACAATGTCGGCGATTCGCGTGGCGAGAGGCTTTACGGGCAGAGAAAAAATTATCAAGTTTGAAGGATGCTATCACGGACACGGCGATTCGTTTCTCATCAAGGCGGGGTCGGGCGCGCTCACGCTGGGCGTTCCCGACAGCCCCGGCGTTACCAAAGGCACTGCGCAAGACACCTTGAACGCGACCTTCAATGACATCGAATCCGTTAGAAAACTTGTTCGAGAAAATCCCAATCAAATTGCGGCGATCATCATTGAACCTATCGGCGGCAATATGGGCGTTGTGCCTGCACGGCAAGACTTTCTGCAAGACCTTCGTGACCTGTGCACAACGGAAAATATCGTTTTGATTTTTGACGAAGTGATGACGGGCTTTCGCGTCGCGTTGGGCGGAGCGCAATCGATTTACGGCGTCACGCCCGATATGACGACCATCGGGAAAATTCTTGGCGGCGGCTTGCCCGTCGGGGCTTACGGCGGACGCAAAGACATCATGAGCCGCGTCGCACCCGCAGGCAATATCTACCAAGCCGGCACACTTTCAGGCAACCCCCTTGCCGTGAGCGCGGGACTCGCGACGCTCAAAATTTTGCGCGACGAAAATCCCTACCCTGACCTCGAAGCCAAAGGCAAACTGTTAGAAGAGGGATTCAGAGAGAATTTGAAAAAACTCGATTTGAATTTATGCTTGAAGCGCATTGGCTCGATGATGTGCCTTTTTATGACCGAACAAGATGTGGTGGACTTCAAAACGGCGACTTCTTCCGACACGAAAAAATACGCCGCCTATTTTCACGCCATGCTCGAGCGCGGCATTTACCTTGCGCCCGCGCAGTATGAAGCCATGTTTTTTTCCATCAAGCACGGCGACGAAGAATTAGAAAAAACGATTCGGTCAAATTACGACGCTCTTCAAGCCGTCTATCAACAAACTTTTTCGGCGTTGTAAAACGCGCCCTTTGTCATCGTTTTTAAGAATGTCCTAACATCGCTAATTCGCTTGTCTGATTCAACCTTACATCATCTTGAATCGCGTTTGGCAACCCTTTCAAGTGAGCGTGAAAAACTTCCGATTCTGGGCACATTGGCTTGGGAGTTACGTAGTCTCGATACCCAACGCGCACTTCGCTACGCCAATGAAGCCGTTTTGATTGCCGAGCAGTTGAACGATTCTCTTGAAATCGCAAACAGTCGCGGCACGCTTGCCTATTGTCTCTATCGCTGTTCGCGCTATTCCGAAGCACAGCACTACGCAGAACTCGCACTTGCGCACTATGAACATCATCATCTCAAATCACACGTGGCACGCACACACAACACACTCGGCTTGATTGCAGAGCGCACGAGCAATTACGGAAGCGCGCTTTCTCATTATCAAATTTCTCTTCAACTTGCGCGCGAACTCTCCAATCAAAGCGCGGAAGCTATTACACTCAACAATCTTGGCATCGTTTATGAAATGCTGGGTGATTTTTCCGCCGCACTTCAACACTACTTCGACAGCCTCGCAATTAAACGCGCACAAAAAAATGAATTCGGCGAGTTAGCGACATTGGGCAATCTCGGAAGCGTCTATGAAAAACTTCGCGACTTTGACAACGCCCTTCGCTTTCAACATCAAAGCCTTGACCTTGCGCGCAAACATGGGGATGCAATGAGTGAATCGCACGCGCTTCAAAATTTATCGAACATTTATTTTCAACTCAATCAACTCGACCTTTGCGAAGCATGTTGCACGCAAAGCCTCGAGATTTCGCGCGACATTCAAGACACGCGCTCAGAAGCCGGCGTGCTTCATCATTTAGCGCGGATAGCCGCACGTCGCGGAAACTTTGAAAATGCGTTCTTGCTCTTTCGTCAAAGCCTCGACCTTGATACTCACATTGGAAATCGTCGCGGCATGATCGATAACCTTATTGCTATCGGACGATTGCATCTTCGCCAATTCACTTCGTCAGGCTGAACGCTATTAAACCTTTCTCCGTCATAACAGCGTCAAGGCGCACATCGCTTTTGGTTGTTGGCACTTCGTCCAACACCTGAAACTCAAACGCGACACCAAGTTTGAAAGTGTTTGGGCTCAATCGTTTGAAAAATCGGTCGTAATAGCCTTTGCCGTATCCGAGCCGATTTCCATGTTTATCAGCGGCAAGGAGCGGCACCAGCACAAGGTCAATTTCCCGCTCAAATGGCGAGGGCGCACGCTCCCTTGGTTCAAGCACGCCAAAGGCTTGGCGCGTCAAATGCTCGAACGACGTAAGTTCGACGGAAATCAATTCTCTTCCCTCAATGACGGGCACTAGCAGTTTTTTCTGATTTGAAACAATCCATTCCAATAACGGAATTAAATTTACTTCTTGACGATTCTCGTCCGAAATAAAAGCGTGAATGACTTTCGCGGCATGGAATTTTTCCAACGTTTTGATGTTTTGCACAATGAGCACGCTTCGCGCTTGCCAATCTTCTTTCGGCAACGCACTTCGCAACGCTTTCATCGTTTTTCGCAATCGTTTTTTTTCTTCGTAAATCAGCATGTTTTTCAATCATTCAACCGTTAAACTTTCAATGTCCTCAATTCATCTCGGCAGTGAAACCGCCTCTATCGGCACCATTTATTGCATCGGCAAAAATTATGACGCGCACGCCAAAGAAATGGAAAAAATGATTCAACTGGATTCTACCCCAACCGAAACGCCCATCGTGTTTTCAAAGCCTGCCGCCTCGCTGATTGCGTCGGGCGAAACGATACAGATTCCCATCTACAACGGCAAACCGATTTCAAACGATTTGCATCACGAAACGGAACTCGTGCTCGTGGTTGGAAAAGACGCGGAAAACGTTTCGGAGCAAGACGCGGCAAGCGTGATTTCAGGATTTGGAATCGGATTGGATATGACGCTTCGCGACGTGCAAAGCGACGCCAAAAAAGCGGGCAATCCTTGGCTCGTCTCCAAAGGCTTTCGCACGAGCGCAGTTGTTTCGCCGATGATTGTTTCAAACGACCTTCAACGTGCGCAATCCTTAACGCTTGAACTCAAAAAAAATGGACAGACCGTTCAAAAAGGCAACACCAGCGAGATGATTTACAAGTTGGAAAAAATCGTCTCTTACCTTTCGCATATTTTCACCTTGAGGCGCGGCGACTTGATTTACACGGGCACGCCTGCGGGCGTTGCCGCCGTGAAGTCGGGCGACGCACTCCAAGCCACGCTGTATGAAGGCGACGCACCTCTGACGACGCTTGTCGCGACCGTAGGCTAATCGCGGTCGCGGTAACTCATCAGTTTGAACTTCCCGTTCATTTCTACGACCGAACCAATTTGCGTCATCGTTTTCTCTACGCCAAGCGAATCTTTGACGACGACGCGCGTCTTCGTATGAACTACGAAAGTTTGATACTTATCAATTCCTTCCTCGAAGCGATGCGAAACGTATTGAAGTTTTTGACCGCCGTAATCCGCCAAAAGCCAACGCAAGCCTCTATCAGATTTTCTTGCGAGGTTGTCCCACGCGAAATCCAACGGCGCGTTTTCGGGAACGCTTCCGGGAAATTCCCACCACAGCCAATTTGAAAATTCTTTCTCGCTAATCATCGCTTTCACGAGCCGCATCGTGTCTTTTTTTTCCAAAGCGTCCAACAAGGAAAAAATGAGTTTCTCAATGGACTCATACCCATCTTGGAACGCTCTCGCTTTCACGCTGTCAGGCAAGGGTTCGGGGTAACGAATCGGCTTGCCATCGTTCGTCACTTTGAGAATTGGCGGCGGAATCGGTTTTGAGGTTGCGCTTTTTTTAGGCGAAGGTTCTTGGCTTTTCTCTTTTTTGCTCGCGCAATGCGCAAGGTTTGCAAGACAAAGAATGATGAAGACGTATTTCATTGCTTGAATCATTTTTCGCAAAAAAGAAAAGCGCAGGCGAATTGCCCGCGCTTTTCCGTTGATTTTTTGGAACGGTTACGGTCTGAACCAAGTCGTCCAACCTTCCATCCAGTTTGCGCTTCCTGTTTGCCCGAACGCGCCCATATAGGTTGCGCTGGCATTGTAGAAGCCATCGTTTGGCGGCGTTGCCGCGCCCGTCAAGGCAGGCGAACCTGCTTGCAAGCGAAGGTCGGGCATCGTTCCGTTGATTGGGTTGTCATAATTGACAGACGCAAAGAGCGGGTCTCCGACTTTGTTCTGCCAAGCGCCGCTGGTGAGATTTGTTCGGCTATTAAAATCGGTTGCAAAGCCTGCGGAGTCCGTCACATTGGCGGAAGTGAATCCCGTGAAACGAGCGTAGTTTGTAGAGCCATTGCTTGTGCCGCCCGCCTTAACGAAGAAAAGGGAGTTTCTGACAAAAAGCGAATCGCGACGGAACTGCGTTACGCTAACTGGTCCGTCCAACGCGAAACCGCGATTGAAGTAGTTGGCAACGATGTGATTGTAGTAAAGTCCTTGCGCGCCGCGGCGGATATACATTCCGTCGGTTTCGCCGCCAGAAAGTCCGCGTCCAATCATTGTAACGTTGTAGACTCTCGGAGACGTCGCTCGTCCGTTTGAGGCGCGAGCGTCAGTTCCGTCCGCGTTGTTGTCGCTTTCATAGCCGCGATTCGCGATGTCGGAAGCTTGAACGACCACCCAGAATTGTCCTTTTCCGCACCAGCTGTTGTCGGAGTCAAACGCATCGTCGTCGTTGCCTGAAGAGACGCAGTATTTGGCGTTGACCGTGCCGCCAAACCATTCGAAGCCATCATCGGCGATGTAGTGCGCTTGCAGGTATTCAAGGACGGTTCCAGCGCCAACGCTGTTGAAGGTGAAGCCGTTGATTTCGTTATCCGCCGTGATGCGCGTTCCGCCGTATTCGACGCGGACATAGCGAAGCACGCCGCTCGTGTCGTTGGGGTTAGTGCCGCCGTGCACGCCCGTGTTGCCTTCGCCAATCAAGCGTCCTCCAGGTCCGTTGTTGGGCGCAAGACCGTTCATAACGATGCCGCCCCATTGTTGACGGGCTTTGGTCGTATTGACGCTCGTGAAAACGATTGGACGCGAAGCCGTACCGAGCGCGAACAACCGACCGCTTGGCTTTCCATCTGCGCCTGCGAGGGTCAAAAGCGCGCTACCTGCCAAACCTTCGACTCTCGTGCCGTCAGGGATTCTCAAAACCGCTCCGGGTTGAACGCGCACATATCCCGTCAGACGATATTTCGTCGCCGCACTCAGCGAATAGTCTCCCAAAAGGTCGCCTGAAAGTTCGACAGGCGCTTTGACTCGTTGGTCAACCGTCGTGCGCGACGCGGACAGAGCCGTTCCTTTTTTGGCGCGAACCGTGTAGTTGTAGGTTTTTCCATCGGCAACCGTGTTGTCGTTGAACGCGCTTCCGCTTGCAACAACCGTGAAGGTTCGGGTTTCGGAAGTCGCCACATCGCGTCTCGTGATTTGAATTGAGTCGGCTTGTCCTTCCAACTTCCATGCGATTTCAATCGCAGTCGCGTTGGTGTCGGCTTTCGTTATGATGGCTTGCGTAATTTCTCCGACATCCGTGCTACCGCCGCCTCCACCACCGTCGGACGGATTGTCGTTATCATCGCCGCACGCCGATAACATAGCGACGACCGCAACTAAAACGGTTGCGAAAAACTTGTTTCTTAAGGTTGTCATTGTTTTCCTCCAAGATTTTAGTTAAAGAGAATATGAAACGGATAATGCAACTGTTTGCCCAATGCGATAGTCTTCCACGACGGTGTCGCCGCTCTTGTAGAAGTATCGCGCATCGAGAAGATTTCGAATGGTGAGTTTCGCCGTAATAGACGCGAAGAGTTTTTTAGAGACGAAGAAGTCCAATTGGTTTCTTGGCTCTTCATAGATGTCTAAAATCGCGAACTCTGCCGATTGGCGCGTGCCGACCTGCACAATCTTTCTGCCCACGATGTTGTAGAGCAACGCCGCCTCCAAGCCCAAGTTCAAGTTGTTGTAGCCGAAATTGACATTCAGAATGTAAGGGGCTTGACCTTGCATCGGTCGAGTTTGGGCGACGAACTGTTCAATGCGCAATTCTTGCCTTTGGTTCGCGTTGAAGAACGGAGTTCTCTCTTTGAGCGTGATGCTTGAATTAACAAACGTGAGGTTCAGACCAAAGTTGAAGTTTTCAAGCGCGGGCGAAATGAAGTCCAATCGTTTTCTCGCTTCTATTTCCAAGCCATAATTCGTGGCTCTGTCGGCATTGACGGTCGTAAAGAAGATGGTCGAGCCTTGACCTGAGTAGACGATTCGCTCGAGTGGTTCGTTGAGGTCTTTGTAGAACGCGCTAACCGCCAAAATTTCTCCGACTCTCGGATACCATTCCCATCGCAAGTCGTAATTGAGAATGCGCGTTTGGTCAATGAATGGGTTTCCGACGATTGTCGTGCGGTAGTCATCAAAGTTGAACGGCGCGATTTCTCGCAGTTCGGGGAACGCAACCGTTTGGCTGAGCGACGCTCTCACGTTCATTTGCTCGCCAATGGCGTAAATGAAATTGAGCGATGGCAACACATTGACGCGGTCAAAACCGCCTTCCACGGGTTGCGGTTGTCCGATTAGACCTACGTCCGAGCGAACCGACACTTTGTTCTGCTCAATTCTCGCCCCGCCAACGAATTTGAGCGCAAACGTCAAGGGCAACTCCACCATTGCGTAGCCTGCGCGAATTTTCTCGTCGGCTTCATATCGGTCTTGGGGGAAGGTGTTGTCTCTCAAATCCGTTCTTCCGCTCGCCAACGAATCAGGCGAGAAAAGCGCTTCGGGACTTACGCCAAACAGGTTGTCAAAATTGTTGGGTCGGTAGTCAAATCGTCGGGCTTGGAATTGGCGGCTTTTGTCGGTGTAGAGTCCGCCGATTTTTAGTTTCGATTTCAAACCCGCCCATTGATTGAAGGGAACCGACCAATCTAAGAGAAGGTCTTTTTCGTCATCGTTGAGGTCGGCGAAAAAGCGCGTGTTGCGGTTTGCGCTTTCGTCGTAGCTGAAGTCGGGGTCAATTCCTCGTTTGATGTAAGCCACTTCGCGGTTGTCGGGCTCGTCGCGGCGCGCCAACGCAAAGGCGGCTTTCCATTCCATTTCTGACCCAAACAGCCAGCGCAGGTAGTGCGTGCCTGTCGCTTGCGTCGTGAGCAACTCTCTTGAAATGAATCGCAGACGCGAAGTTCTGACGATTGCGTCATCGGCGGTGAACCGCGTTCCGAGCACTTCGCGCGTCTCGTCTTCGGACGTGCGGTTATACAACGCCTTAAACCCGATTTTGTTGTTTTGACCGCCGCCCTCGCCGACTCTTATGTTAAGATCTGCGACCGCTCCCCAGTTGACGCTGTAACTTGTGGTTCTGTCGTCATAGTCGTAAAACGGTTGCCCTGGCGAGCCTGACGGAAGAAAGAGTTGCGTTTCTTTGTATTGCACGCTGTTAGAATACGTGCCGCTCACGATGTAGCCCACGGACGCGCCGAATAGCGACGCTTGATTGGCGATTGAAAGCGAGTAGCCTTGATTCGGCGCAAACGCCGAGCGGCTTGGCGACCACGTTCGCCCAAACAGTCTTCCCGCTTCGCCCAACTTTTGATTGATTTGATCTTGTGTCAAATCTTGTCTTCCCCTAACGGTCAAATCGGGCAAATTCTCAGGCAAAGCCCTCGTTCCGTCATCAATGCCAAGAAAATCCCACCTGCCGCCGGGATAAGACGGAATGTCTTTGAAATGCGAGCGCGTATTAAACCCTGCGGAGACGCCGAAATTGACGACGAGTTGATCGGGAAACTCTTTGGTTTTGACTTTGACAAGCCCTCCCGCGAAGGCGCCGGGCTGGTCAGGCATAAAGGTTTTGACCGTGATGATGTTCTCGATGAGATTTGCGGGAATGACGTCCAACGGCACGACTTTCTTTTCAGGTTCGGGGCTTGGCACGGTTACGCCGTTGATTTGCGTGTTGCTGTAACGCTCGCCCAATCCGCGCACGAACACGAATTTTCCGCCCACGACGGAAATGCCCGTTACGCGCTTGATGACGTCGCCCGCGTCGCTATCAGGCGTTTTCTTGATGAACTCCGCGCTCACCCCGTCTTGAACCACGAGCGACTTGCGTTGCTGGGTGAGCAGCGCGCTTTCGGTCGCGTTGCTGATTTCGGCTTGCACGACGATTTCTTCAGCTTGTGCCGCTTCAGCTTTCAACTCAATATCTGCACGATTGACCTTGCCTGCCGTTACTTCAATTCCTTTCACCGTGCGCGTTTGATAGCCCACATATGAGACGCGCAAATCAACTTTCCCAACTTTTACATTCAAGCTAAACTCGCCGTCGATATTTGTCTTTGCGCCCAATGACGTGCCTACAATTACAACGCTTGCACCAATGAGTTCTTCGCCAGTGGCTTTATCCGTTACTTTTCCAACCAATCTCGCGTTGTCTTGCGCTGAGAGAGAAACATTTGTGATGAAGAGGAATAGAATAGTAATAAAGAACTCCAATGACCGTGTGCGTAGTGCGCGTTTCATTTCAAATAGGTTTGTTGGTAATTCTCTTTTGATTTTGAACGGGCGCAAAGATAGACGGACTACATTATGTAAATGTTAAGGGCGCGTTAAGGTTGAGTTAAAGAAAAGCATGAATATCGAGTCTGGTTTTCGTCAAGATTGTGGCTTTTCTCTCATCCTGAACGGTTTAAGAGGAAACACCGATGAAACAGATTGAACAGGTTTGGATGGATTGTGGATTCTTCGCTTCGCTCACAATGACCGATTGATTGCCATGCCGAACACTTTTTGTCACTCCGAACGCAAGTGAGGAGTCCATCATAAGTTATTGTTATGATTAGCGAAATTGCATTACTTTTGCACGGCTTTTTCAACTCAATTCATCTTGATGCTTTCTAAACTTCGCGGCGCGCTTCAACTGCTTCGCCTCACACATTGGATTAAAAACGTGATTCTTTTTATGCCGATGGTGTTCAGCGGTTTGTTCTTGAACATCTCGGCGCAACTTGATTCGCTTCTTGCGTTTGTTTTTTTCTCCCTCGCCGCTTCGCTTGTTTATGCCATTAACGACCTTGCCGACGTCGAGCGCGACCGACTTCACCCCATCAAACGATTGAAACGCCCAATCGCCGCAGGCGTGATTTCAAAGCAAGAGGCTCTCGCGATTGCGATTATTCTCGCCCTCGCTTCGCTTTCAAGCGTTTTCTTTTCGCTAAAATTTTTTTTCGTTCTGATGGCATACATCGCGCTTAACATCGCTTACAGCGCATATCTCAAACATCAACCCGTGTTAGACGTTTTTTCGGTGTCGGCGGGCTTCGTGCTTCGCGTCTATGCGGGCGCAGTGGCGATTGACGTCAAACTCTCGTCGTGGATGTTCATCACCACGCTTTCGCTCGCGCTTTATTTAGCCTCCATCAAGCGACTTCAAGAAATGCAGTTGCAAGGTTCGGAAGGGCGACAGGTTTTGAAGAAGTATTCCGTTAAAATCGTCGAGCGTTATGCCGATGTTGCCGCCGTCAGCGCGATTTTGTTTTACAGCCTTTACTGTTTTTCGGAGCATCCGAATTTAATCGTTACCATTCCGCTCGTGCTGTTCGGTATTTTTCGATATTGGTATCTTGTTGACGCGGAAAGCCAGGGCGAATCGCCGGTTGATGTGCTTTATGGCGATGTTCCGATGATTTTGGTGGTGCTGTTGTGGGCGGCACTCGTGGTTTATGAATTTTTTCCAAAGTCTTAAATGAAGTGGCTCTATCTCTTCACCCCCTTCTGCGCTTGGGTTGTTGCGGGCGGATTGAAGTTTCTCGTCAATTCCATCAAGAGCAAACGCCTTGCGTTTCATCAAATCGGATACGGCGGAATGCCGAGTTCGCATACCGCGATTGTCAGTAGCGTTGTCGCGATGACGGCGTTTCGCGAAGGCGTTGAGAGTAGCGCGTTTGTTCTCTCGCTTACGCTTGCTTTCATCGTAATCATGGACGCGATGGATTTGCGCCGCAAAATCGGACAACACGCGGAGCGTCTGAATCAACTTGCGCCCGCCCTTCCGAAACTGCGCGAGCGCGTCGGGCACTCGCCCGTTGAAGTTCTTGCGGGCGTTCTCACGGGAATCTTCACCGCAACTTTAATTCACCTCATCTCGCAATGACGATTGACCTTTCTGGCTGGGGACGCTTCCCCGTCGTTCAAACCACCCCCTTCATTCTCAAAGAGTCGCACTCGCTTGCGAACAAAATCGCTCGCAAGTTTCGCGGCATCGCCTACGCAATGGGCAGAAGTTACGGCGATAGCGCGCTCGCGTCGGAAACGATTTGGACGAGCGCCTACGATCACTTCCTCGACTTCGACGCAACACAAGGCTTGCTTCGCGTTCAAGCGGGCGTGACGCTCAAAGCGATGCTCGAGCTCATCGTGCCGAAAGGGTGGTTTCTGCCCGTAACGCCCGGCACGCAGTTCGTAACCTTCGGCGGAGCCATCGCCTCCGACATTCACGGCAAGAATCATCACAAAGAAGGCTCGTTCTGCGACTACGTGAATTGGTATCGCTTGATGCTTCCGAGCGGCGACATCGTCCGATGCTCGCCCGCCGAACACGTCGAACTCTTCCGCGCCACCAACGGCGGAATGGGCTTGACGGGCGTGATTCTAGACGGCGAACTGCGTTTGAAGCCGATTCAAAGCGCGTTCATCGAGATGCTCACGATTAAAGCCAAAGACCTCGACGAAATTCTCGCGCTGTTTGATGAATACATTGGTTACACCTATTCGGTCGCTTGGATTGATACGCTCGCGCGCGGCAAGAACGTTGGTCGCTCCATCTTGATGCTCGGCGAACACGGCGCGGAGGGCGGCTTGCGACTTCCCGAACCGAAGGAAAAATCGCTCCCGATGGAGTTTCCCGATTTCGTTCTCAACCCGTTGAGCGTCGGATTGTTCAACGCGCTTTACTACAACAAGAACATTCGCAAGCGGACGCAAAGCCGCGTTCCGTATCGCCCGTTCTTTTATCCGCTCGATGCGGTGTTGCATTGGAACAAGATGTATGGCAGGCGGGGCTTTACGCAGTATCAATTCGTGATTCCGAAATCGGAGCGCGAATCGCTCAAAAAAATTCTCGAGGAAATCGCGAAGGCGAAGAGCGCGTCGTTTCTCGCGGTGCTTAAACTTTTTGGCAAGGAAAATGAAAATTGGCTCTCGTTTCCGAAAGAGGGCTACACGCTCGCGCTTGATTTTCCGATTCGCGACGGGCTATTCGAATTGCTCAAACGCTTAGATAAACTCGTGCTCGACGCGGGCGGACGGCTCTACCTGACCAAAGACGCGCAAATGAGCCAAACAATGTTTCGCGCGGGCTATCCGAATTGGCAAAAGTTTATTGAACTTCGTCGCCACATCGGCGCGGATAAAGTTTTCGCGTCGCTTCAATCGGAGCGGCTTGGGCTGTAGTTTTTTCATTATTTCAAAAATAAAATACTTCCCTCGCCACGACGCACGCTAGACGAGAGAATTTTATTTTGGAGTAGTAATCCAAATGCAAAGAACACAAAGAACGATTAAGGAGAACAACTGCAACCTGATTGCTCTACGCTTTTGCATCAATGCCCAGTTCCTCGCGGATCTGCACGCACCACTGCTTGATGCGCGAATCGTTCAAGTTTTGCTGATTTTCAAAATCGAGCACAAGTCCCCAGAATTGCTTGTCGTTGGCAAGCCCTTTTGAGGCTTGGAACTCATAGCCTTTTCTTGACCATAAGCCATAGACTTGCGCCCCGCGCGAAACGACGGCGTCGGCAATCACGCCGATGGAATCCACAAAGTATTGCGCGTATCCGACTTGGTCGCCGAGACCAACAAAGCCGACATACTTATCCGTAAAATCCAGCGATTCCAACTTGGGCATATAATCTTCCCAATCGGCTTGCATTTCGCCGTCATACCAAGTGGGCGCGGCAAGAATGAGAATCGAGTATTGCGCCATATCGTCCGCCGTTGCGTCTTTGACGTTGTAGAGGTCGACGATGTCCGCGCCCAATTCTTGTTGAATTTTGTTGGCAACGAGTTCCGTATTGCCCGTTTGCGTCCCGTAAAAAAGACCGATGTATCCCATTTTTTTCTCCTCATTTATTTTGATTGTATGCCCAACTCAACGGTTTTGAAATGCGAATCAATGAGCGCGCGTATGTCGCTTTTCGCGCTTTCAGGCGATTTGCCTTGTTTGAAGCAATCTTCATCAAGTTTGAAGAGGGCTTCTGCTAATTTGCCATCGCCATTTTTTTCCTTGAAGGCAAGGTCGCGCCGCTGCGAGTAGATGTCGCTCCAAACCGCTAATACTTCGCGCCAGAACGGGCGATGCTTTTCCCACCACTCTTTGCCCGGCAGTCCATCGCTTGCGTCTTCTACGCGCTTATACATGTTCAAGCCTTTTTCTTGAACGAGTTCAACATCGGCATATCCTTTTGCACGAATAAGTTTGACATTGTCTTGTTCGTGCAAAAAGCCGTAGTCGGTGAGAATGTGCCGATTGCGACGGCGAAGCACATTGTAGTCGCTACGCTTCGTGTATTCGCGTCGCGGCAGGGGCGCATCGGCTTCCGATTCCCAATAATGCTTGCCGTCGGCGTGAATCCACGTGCCAATGCCTTCATAGCGCGGACTGTCATCGACCGAGTAGACCTTTTGCACCCACTTGCCTTTGACCTCTTCGGGCGAAAGTTTTTTGTATCGCCACGTGAGATTGTGGTCGAAGCAGTAAAGGTCAGCGCATTCGTAAATCCAATCCTCGCGCCAATGTTTGATGATGGATTTTTCGCCCTTCGAGTTTTCCATAATCAAGAGATGAAGGAGCGAGATTTTGTTGTCGGTCTCTTCATCAATCGTGATGTATTCCAAGCCGCTGGCGCGATACGGCTCTTTGAGTTTGTAGTCGGGGTTTTCCGCGAAGGTTTCGGCGTAGCGGAAGTCCACGAAGTATGTGCCTGCCATCGCTTTGATGGCTTGTTTATCTTGCTCTTTTTTGTTCTGCGCGAAAAGAACTTCGCTGAACAAGAGCAACGCGAAAAGAAACATTGCTTTCATCATAATCGTCTCCTTGTCTGAATTTGATTTGTTAGAAAATTCACTTCACTCTTCTTGACCCGTTGGGCTGAAACGCATAGCGGAACGTGTAGACGCGCGCTCTGTCGGCAAATCCATTTGGATTAGCGGGCGCGTTGAGATAGTAACTGAGGATTTGCAGTTTGGCGAAGCGACCATCGGCGGTGCGAATGCCGAGCACGACGCCCGGAATCGGCGTAATCACGTTGGTCGCTTGATTGTAGTTATACCATGCGCGGTCGCTACCAACGGGAATCGCAAGGTTTGCCGCCGAAGAATCCACGCGCCAGCCTGCTTCAGGCAAGGTTTCGAGCGCGTTGAAATCAGCGCCCGTCAACACCATTGCGCCGCCTTGTCCAAAGCGAATCGCTCCGCCATTGATGATGACCGTTGTGGCGCGAAAGGCAATGTCCCAACGGCTTGTGGCAGAGTCGGAGTTTGGGACAATCGCGCTATCGCGCAGAGAGAAAAAGGTGAATCGTCCCGTATTGAGCGTGTCGGCTTGCAGATTCGCAATGGTTCGGACGGGCAAGTCGACAGGCGCGGGTGGCGTTATCGGGTCGTTCTTTTCATCTTCGCCGCACGAGGCAATGAAAAGAGAAATCAGTATGAATAAAAATGCGCGTTTCATCTGTTTTCAAAATTTTTGATTGTGTGATTCGTTTGTAATTTGTTTTGCAAAAACAAAGAGATGGGTCATAAGCCCCTCTGCAAGAAGCCAAGTTCAACGATGCGGATTCTTCGCGCGTTTTTGCATTCTCGCGGAGCGCGTCTGGACCACGCGCTTCGCTTTTTTATCGCCGACTTTTCTTTGTTATGAAGCCGTTTCCGTTTTCATTGTTAAAGATGATTCCGTTTTCAATTCCGCGCCTTTCGCCTTTTCTTCTTTGCCCTCTTTGAGCCAACGCAGCGAAACCACATTCAGCAACAGGCTTACGACCAAAACCAGCGAGAGCAAATTGAGTTGCGACATATCAGGCTTTTCAAATTCTCGAATGAGATGCGAGGCGTGCGCGAGCGTATAGAGAATGCTCACGCCAAAATGCGCTACGCGAAACCACTGTTGCTCAAAGAAGAGCAAAAATGTAACCGCCATCATCGGCGCAAGTTGAAAGACGAAGCGAATGAGCCAAATCGTCGGCGGAAATTCGCCCGTCGCGTTGGGGCGTTTGAGCTCAATGCCGTAAAAATGCCGCTCACGTGATAGTCGAAGTGAAGCATCATTCCGACGACCATCAAGAGCCACAGGAGCGAGAGTTGAATGCGGTGCGTTGAAATCGAGTTTGTCATTGTGATTGTCTATTTTGAGTTATTCAAATTCACGAAACCGAAATCGCGTTATGGAAACCAAACCTGAAATGCCCGTCGCGCTGAGCCGCGAAGAACTCAAAGCCTTGATGCGCAAGCCATCGCCGACGCTTTGCGAGACTTCAAGGCGGAACTGAAACCGCTTGTCAAAGACGCTCTGCGCGAACTCTTGCAAGAGCAAAACGGCGCAACTGAAACTGAACGCGACCGCAAAGTCAGAGCGATCTTGGAAGAGCACCTTGTTCGATATCGCAAGGTATGGGAGGCGCTCGCGTGATTGAGTATCTCTCCAAGCGCGACATTCTCGCCATCAATCGCCGAATGATTGAAACGGTCGGCGTCAACTTTCTGCCACCCAACAATTTGCTCAAGCCCAACGCGCTGGATTATCTCGTTGAAGCCGTCGCCGCAGAGATGTTTGGCAATCCGCTTTATCCGAACATTTGGGATAAAGCCGGCGTCTATTGCTTCAACATCATCGCCAATCACATTTTTACAAACTCTCCCAACGCGCGCCCACAAACCAAATTCGTCCGGGCAAAAATGGCGTGTAGAAGCGGTCGGTTTGATTAAAGATGTTGTCGATGCCGACTTGCGCCGAAAAACCCGCCCAGAGTTTTTGGGTAATTGTAATGTCCCAAATCGCGTAGCCGGGCGCGTATTCATTGTCGCTGTCTAAAATCAAATTCCCGTTCAGGTCGGCGAAACCGTAGCGCGAGCGATAGACGCCGCGAAGAAACGCCGTGAATCCGAGTTGCTCATTCTCGTAGAGCGCTTTCACGTTCAAGAGATGTTGCGAGCGACCAAACAGCCCGCCATACTCCGCTTCGGCAATCGGCACGAACACAGGATTGAGCACATCGCCTTCGGCGCGACCAATTTTGCGCGCGCGAATTTTCTCAAGCACGCTTTCATCTTTGGCATTGACGAACTGATAACCTGCCGAGAGCGTCAGTCCCGACAAGGGTTTTAGGGTGAGTTCCGTCTCAACGCCTTCGGTAAAGACGCGATTCAAGTTGAAATACGTGAAGATGTTTCCGCCGTTGGATTTGACGGCAATCGGCTGCGTGTCAATCAAATCGCGCACGTTGTTGCGGAAGAAATTGATTTTGAGCGAGAAGATCTTCGCTGGTGAAATATCCGCGCCGACATTAAACGCGACGGAGCTTTCGGCGCGAATGCTCTCCAACTGATTCGGGTCGAGCAGAACGCCTCGAATCAAGCCTTGCTCTTGAAGACGGCGAAAAGACTCTCGCAAGTTTCTTGAACCAAAGACACTGTAGCCGGCTTGCGCGTTGGTGAAGTCAAGATAGAGTTGCTGAAAACTTGGCGCGCGAAAGCCGCTTCCAACAGAGGCGCGAATCGAGAGCCAATCGGTCGCTTTGTAGAGCGTGGCGATGCGCGGCGAGAGTTGCGAACCAAAGTCGCTGTTTCGGTCGAAGCGAAAACTCGCCGTTAGGTTAAGCCACGAAAACGGAATGAACTCGTCTTGCGCGTAGAGATACGCCGTATTCATCGCGCGAGCGCCATCGGCGATTCTATCTGCCCTGACGCCTTCATCAATGTAGCCTACGCCAATAGCGAGACTGTTACTCGGGCTCATCGCCCAATCAGTTTGCGACTCGATTTTGAGCATGCGTTGGTCGAAGTTGCCTGAAAAGAAGAGGCTTCCATCGTCGCGGAAGACGTTGGTGAAATTGTTCTCGTAACGCGAGCCATAAAAACGGAGGCTTGTTTTCACGACGGGCGAGAGTTTGTGCGCAAGATTTGCCGAAGCGTTCCAGTCGATGAGCGATTGGCGGGTATCGAGAAGGCGCGCGCCAGATTGCGCAATCCCGCTCTGCGATTCCGAAAGCCAGCGCGCCGAGAGCGCGAGCATCGTCGCATCGCTGAACTTGTAGCACAGTTTTGGATTGAGGGTGTAGTTGTAAAATTCAGGCGTGGTACGGCTTTCCGTTTCAGGCGTGAGGTCGTAGCCACTTGAACTATTGCGATTGATGATAAGCGAAGCGGAAAGGTTGCCGACCGTTCCTTCCAAAGTGGCGTTCAAATCCGCCGCGTTAAAACTTCCGTATCGCGTGTTTAGCCCAAGTTTGAACGGTTCTTCGGCTTGTTTGGTGATGATGTTGATGACGCCGCCTAAGGCTTCGCTGCCGAAGAGCGACGATGACGGACCTTTGACGATTTCAATGCGCTCAATGTTGGCAACGGTGAATCGAGTGAGTTCCAGCGTGCCTGCGGTTCGTCCAATCACAGGTTCGCCGTCAATGAGAATCAGCGTGTAGGCGGGGTCGAAGCCTTGCATTTGCACGCCCGTGCCATGGTCGCGCATAATGGCAAGTCCGGTTTGCTCTTCCAGCGCTTCGCTGAGGCGCATCGCGCCTTGCCGCTCGATTTGCTTTTTGGAAATTACGCTGACGGGTATTGCCGCGTCTTCGATTTCCTTTTCGGAGCGCGTTGCCGAAACGACGACCTCACCGCTCTTGACGGTCTTCAACGAATCTTCTCTCGCGCTTTCTTTTTTCAATGCGTCTTCTTTGGCTTGTCCGAGCGCGTTGGCGGTTAGATTTATAATTAGACAAGTTTTAAATAATTACTTAAAAAATTTTTTTTCGTAGGTCATTTGATCATCAAGTTTTCTTTATGATGCTTTAAGAGTTCATCGATGACGAGGCAAGCGAGTTCGACGTTGCTTTTCATCAGTTCTAAAAATTTTTCGCGCGGCACGAGCAACATTTCCGTCGGCAGCGTCGCCTTGACGTCGTTACTTACTTTCTCGCCTTCTAAAAGTTCAATCAAGTAAATCGGACGCGTTATCGGTGTTGGTTCAAGTTCTCCCGATAAGACGAAGAGCGCGGCGCGTTGTGTTTCTCCTTTTTTGAGTATGATTTTCCCTTGCTCGTATCGGCGCACGCGTCCCAGCGTGAAGAGTTTATTTCGAACGATTCGGCTTGCTTTCTCTATCATTTTATTTAGAATTAGTCTAATTTAATAGAACAATTTATTTCTTCCAAAAAAGTTTTGAAAAAAAAAGGCGAGTCTTGCTCGCCTTGAAAGTTTTCGTTGAAGGTTGATTACGGCAGGAGAATTCCGCAAGAGATGACGGAAGTCCATAATCCGTTTTTGCCTTCTGCGGATTGGGTCACGTTGAATGTTTTGACGACCTTGCCGCTCATTTTGTAAATGTCTTCGCGTTCGTCCCAAGCGGTGTTCGGGTCAAATTCAACGCCGAGCGTGGTCGCCAGCATCGTGGCGGCGAGGTCTTCGGCATATTCGCCCGCGACTTTTTCGGTTTCGCCGTAGGGGTGATGCTCAGAGAGATAGCCATATTGCGTGTTGGTATCGGAAGGCAGAGCCACGCCGATTGAGGCGGCAATCAAACGATTGTGCTCGTTGGTTGCTACGCGCGCCATCACGCAGAAGGTAATCTGCCCGGGCTGAAGAAGTTTCAATCCTTCTTCAACACTGATGCGCTTGCACCCCGTCGGAAAAATGCTCGATACCGTTACCAAGTTGCATTTTTCAATTTTTGCGTCTCTGAGCGCGAGTTCAAAGGAGGAGAGATATTCTTTGTGTCGTCCGACACCTTTTGTAAAGAAGATTTTGGTAGGAACGAATGACAAGGCAGTCTCCGCTATGTTTTAATGGTTGAAGAATTGTGATGTTGTTTCAGAAAAGTGGTGCAATAATACGAAAAATAAAATCACCGACCGATTATTTTCGCACAAGGCGGAAAAATTTTCGCTTGCCAACTTTGAGCACCTTCGCGTCCGAATCAAGATTCAAAACGAATTTTGCATCGGTCAGTTTTTCGTCGTTCATCGTTACGCCGCCTTGCTCAATGAGCCGCCTCGCTTCGCTTTTGGTGTTGGCGGCTTTGGCTTTGAGGAGCGCGTCAAGCAATGCGATGGACGATTCTTCAACGGCGATTTCTTCGATATCGTCAGGCACGCCGCCTTGCGAAATTTTTTCCGACGCTTCCAACTCTTTCTTCGCGACTTCTTCGCCGTGAAAAAACTTGACGACGGCGAACGCCAACTTGCGCACAGCCTCGCGCGGATTTTCTTTAAGCCATCGTTGCAGTTCGGTCAGTTCTTCGTTGTTCAAAATCGCGGTGAGCCTTGCGTATTTCTCGACGAGCGCGTCGGGCGTTTTGAGCGTGGCTTGGAACATTTCGCGCGGCGAGTGATTGAACCCGATGTAGTTATCGAGCGACTTCGACATTTTTTGAACGCCGTCCGTGCCTTCCAAAAGCGGAAGCGTAATGCAGATTTGCGGCTCAGCGATTCCATATTCGCGCTGAATGTCGCGCGCCACGAGCAAGTTGAATTTTTGGTCTGTGCCGCCGAGTTCAACGTCGTTTTTGAGTTCGACGGAGTCCATCGCTTGCGCAAGCGGATAGAGCAACTCGTGAATCGAGATGGGTTCGCCTGATTCGTATCGTTTTTCAAAGTCGTCGCGCTCGAGCATTCTTGCGACGGTGTAGCGGCTGGCAAGGCGAATGACGTCGGCGAAGGTCATTTTGCCAAGCCACTCCGAGTTGTAGCGAATTGTGGTTTTGGATTTATCGAGAATTTTGGCGGCTTGTTCGAAGTAGGTTTCGCCGTTTTTGCGCGTTTCGTCGAGCGAGAGTTGCGGACGGGTTTTGTTTTTGCCGCTGGGGTCGCCAATCATCGCGGTGAAATCTCCGATGATTAAAATCGCTTTGTGTCCTAAATCTTGGAAGTCGCGCAGTTTGCGCAGGACGACGGCGTGTCCGAGATGCAAGTCGGGTCTTGACGGGTCTGCGCCGAGTTTGACTTTGAGCGGCGTTTTGGTTTTGAGGCTATGCTCGAGTTTTCGCGTAAGGTCGTCTTCGGAAATGATTTCAACCGTATTGCGCTTGATGAGGTCAAGTTGTTCGTTGAGCGATGGAAAGTTCATGTCAAAATTTTTTGAAGCGCAAATGTGTGAAATACGATTGAATTTCGCAACGCTTTTTTGAATGTAGTGAGTTATGTTGTTTGAAAAA
Organism: Candidatus Thermochlorobacteriaceae bacterium; assembly: GCA_029263855.1. Taxonomy (GTDB): domain Bacteria; phylum Bacteroidota; class Chlorobiia; order Chlorobiales; family Thermochlorobacteraceae; genus JANWWM01. Next base: position 146,338 of record JAJUFC010000006.1, read on the forward strand.
CGAGTTTGACCGATTCTACTTTTTGCTCAATGCGACTTGCCAACCACTTGATAAATGGCTCGCTATCGTTCAAGCAAGGCACGTAATGGACTTTGAATTCTGCAGCAGTTGCTTCTTCGACGCCTTCTAAATCGGCTTCGCTATTGTCGGCGAAAAATCCGAATGGGAACATCACGATTTCACTCATTCCCTCCGCCTTAAATTCTTCCAAGGCTTTCTCGAGCGTTTCGGGCATCCACTCGCCGCCGAATTTGTGGTTCATCGCGCCGAGTTTGATTGACGAAAACATGTTGCGTTCATCGCGTTCAATGGCTGATTTCAATTTCTCGAAAAAGTCGAGCGTTTCTTGATAACCTGTGTTGATTTTCGGCGTTTCGCCTTTATTGTCTTTAACGAGCGTGCCGTGTGCAGTGAGTGCCAATCCGATTTTGTTTGGCAGGCTTTTCGGCATTCGTTCAAAAATATGGTCGACGCAAATTTGCACGAGTTCATCGTTGTTCCACAGATGCTTCATCACGCGCACTTTTTGAAAGGCGATTTCTTTGAAGTCATTGACGGCGATGTAACATGCAATTCCGCACGCAAATTCTGACTCAATCGGAATCATTGGAACGGTGATAATTGCGTCGCACTCCCGCGATTCGTGCATGACGGTTTCAAAATATGGCGGCACGAAGTAGTAAGCCTCGCGCACGACGTAAGTTCTCTCGTTGGAATTTTGATTCAAAATCGTTTGCAATGCGTTGGCTTGGCATCGCGTGATTTCGTTGAGTTTTGAACGATAGCCCAATTTTCCCCAATACGACTTGCGTTTCAGGCTTCGCATCGTGGCGATGAAGATTTGAAGCGGCTTCGGAAGGTTGGCGATGCGCGAGGTGATGTAGCGCAGAATGCGAGATGAGTTTGGATATAACTTCTTGAAGGTGGCTTCTTCAACTTCACCGTAGGTAGCAAGAAGCACGGCGACTTTTTTTGGCATGATACTTCACAATTAAATTGATGCCGATAAAAACGGCGTGCGTTGCTATTTCATTTCAAACCGTCGTTCATAAAAAAAGCGCAACCCTTGCGAATTGCGCTCTGATGATTCTTTTTGTGCATTTGCTCACGCGGCTTTTTGCGCCAAGACCTTCGTCTTTACGAAGTAATCTGCGCCGAAGAGCACGGCGGTAAAAAATACATCGCCAAGCACTTGATTACGATAAAATGGAATTGCCGCAATGTAGCACGCGCTCAATCCTTCCACCGTGTAGCCATACCAGCCGCTCAACCAAACGCCGAAGTTCGTAACAACGAAGAAAACGAGCGAGGCGACGAGCGTTCCAAGCGCGAGACGCTGAACGCTGAATGAACTGCGAATCCAAAATCCAACAAGGCTAATTAAAATGAACGCGCCGTAAACATACCACATTCCGCTGTGAAAGCCGGGAAATGGCGACGCACCGATGCGATAGAGGATTTCAAAAATCGCGTCGGAAAGAAGCATCGCGGCGATGGGAATCAAAATCGCTTGCTTTTTATCTTTCATCTTGACCGCGCCGTAAAGAGCGACGGCGGCAATGGCGGTGAAGTTGGCAGGGTGCGGAACGAGGCGAGAAAGCGTGCCGATGAAGACTAAAATGATTTCGGTCATGTTTAATGCGTTAAAAGGTTCGATTTTGGATTGCAAGTTACAAAAGTTTGCGGCTATTTAATTTCTTGCAATTTGTGTTCAGTAAGTCCGAGTTGAATGGCGCATCCAAGCACTTCGCCCGCGAGTTTGAACGGATCTTTGGAGAGAATGTCTTTGTCGACATTGGTGTAGCAAGTCAAGCCCGCGTCTTTGCTCAAAATGAATCCCGTCAATTTTTCTTTTTCTTCGGCAAAGAAGATGACTTCGCCGAGTTCTTCGCTGGTGATGAAATTAGTGCAGTGGTGCAGTTGATTGAGCCCGACAGGCGAAAAGACTTGAATCAAGTTGCCTTTGCGATTGCCAATCACGAGGTCAGGGTAAATTTCAAGCGTTATTTTTCTTCCGCTGATATAGTCATTGATAATGAAGCGAAAGAGACTGCCTTCTTTTTTCGGCTCTTCTACGGCGAGTGTTTTTGCAATTTTGGCGATGTCTTTTTTTGAGAATTGATAGCTCATGCGTGATTGTTCAAGACGGGTTCAGAGTTTTGACGATTTTGGTTGATTAGATTTTCAAAACGGCGAATCGGCAACGGAATTGAGGGCGACGATGATGCCCGCAATCGCCGCGCCAATCGCGCCTAAAATCGCAAAGTTTCTTGTAGTTGCAAAAGGTTCGTCTTTCAAAACGACTTTGGCGGTATCGCTTTGTTTTGGAACTTCGGTCGCAACTTGTTTCGTCATCGGTTGAGGGATTGCGCGTTGCTTGAATTTTTCGCAGTCGGCGTTAAGTTTGTTGAACGCCTTGCGCTCCGACTCCGTCAGGCTCGCCTTTGGAAGCGACTTCAAGCGAAGCAACTCCGCGTCGTCGCACGGATTTTTGGTTTGAGCCTGCGCGCAATTTGCGATGACAAAGCCAAACGCGATTGCAAGAATTTTTTTCATTTCTTGGAAAAAGGTTGGAAGAATATACGAAAAGCAGCTTTTGTTTTTTTATTTTGCTTAAAACGACTTCAACTGAATTTCAACTTCGTTCTGCCTGAATGCGACCGTTATACACGCTTCTCTCGAAGATTGGCACAAAGTTCTTTCGCGTCAAGCGCTACGACGAGCCGAACTTTCTCGTCAAGCAAATTCAATCGGGCAATGTCAAAAAGATTCTGCTGATTCAGCTTCAACAACTTGGCGACAATCTCGTTTTTACGCCTACGGTTCGCCAAATCGTCGAGCGTCTTGGTCATTTGCAAATTGATATGCTCGTCAATTCCGTTGGATACGATGTCTACAAAAACTTTCCTCGCATCGATCGCTTTTATGTCGACAAAACTTGGTATTGGGGCAAAGGCGAGCGCAAGTTGCTCCCGCTTTTCAAGTTGCTTTGGCAAATCCGCAAGCAGAAATATGACTTGGCAATTTTGGACACGTCTTGCGTTGCGTTGAAATATCCCGTGATTGCGTTCTTGACGGGCGCGCGATACCGTCTTGGCGTTGACCAAAATGATCGCGGTTTCTTGAACAACGTGATTTATCCCTACAACACTTCGCAGAGTTTCGTTTATCAAAACTTCGATCTTTTGCCTTATCTCGGCTTGAACAAACCCGACCCTTCCCTATGGCTTCCGACGACTGACGCCGACAAGCAAGCAGCTCAACGCTTGATGCGCTCGATTCGCGGCGAAAGATCCAGCCGCGTCATCGTGATTCATCAAGGAAGCAACTGGGAATCAAAGAAGTGGTTTTTTGAAAACTGGGTGGCTTTGTGTCAAAAGTTTCTTTTATTTCCCGATGTCAAACTCGTTTTCAGCGGCGCGGCGCGAGAACGCGAACAGGTCAATTGCATCGTCGCGTCGCTTCGTTCGCCCGACCGCGTTTTTTCTCTCGTAGGTCAAACTTCCATTCACTCCCTCAAAGCGTTCATAGAACTTTCTGACCTCTTCATTACCATAGATTCAGGTCCGATGCACATTGGCAACGCTACGAGCGCGCCAATGGTCGTGCTGATGAGCGGCATTGACTATGAAAATCGCTGGATAGAGCCATGCGAGCGCGTGAAAGTCTTGCGAAAAGACGTTGCGTGCAAATACTGTTTGAGCGAATTTTGCCCCACAGGGACGAAGGAGTGCATGAAACTCATCACGGTCGAGGAGGTCTATCAAGCCGCGTTGTCGTTTTTGCCCGAATTGGCTTCGGCTAATTGAGGCGCGCCAATGAGGCGCTCGTTTTTGAAGCAATGCACGTCTTGCTCGTCAATCGCCTTGCCTTTTATTTCTTTAAATCCAAAAGCGCGTAGCGCGTCTAAAATCCTCTGATTCTTCGCTTGGTCGCTTCCGTGAATTTCCATTATCAAGAATCGGACTTGTTTGAGCGCGTCGTGATGCGGAAGAGCGAAAATTTCGTGCTCTGCGCCCTCAATGTCCATTTGCATAAATCAATCGTCTCGCCGTTGAAGCATTTGTCGTAAAGTTCATTGAGCGTGATGCCTTGAATTTCAATTTCCTTTCCGTCCGTTGCGTCTATCGGGTTGTAGATGCTATCCGATGTGCCGCCCTTTCCGACTTTGAGTTTGAGCGTTTTGGTTTCGCCGCAAACCGCCGCGTTGAGCGCAATGATTTGCGCGTCCAAGTTTCGCTCCAAGTTGAAGCGCATTCGCGCGCAAGTATTTGGATTGAACTCGACGGCAACCATTTTTTTGATGGGAACGCCATTGAGTTTTAGCATCAAGCCCAGTCCGCCGCCGTTGCCTCCCAAATCCAATACGTTGATAGGCGAGACGAACTTCATTTCGGGCAAAAATTGCTGATACATCGCGGAGGTCAGCACAAGCCTCGTGCCGCTCTCGTCGCCGGCTGAATGGTCAACCAAAAACTCCATTCCGTTCAAGCGATACACGTTCAACCCATTTGAGCGAAACAACAATCTTGACCATAGCAGTTGGTAGCGGTTGTCAAATTTCCAAATTGATTTTAAGCCGTGCAGTTTGTTGGCAAGCCACATTATTTTAAGATGGTTTTATTCCTTCACGCTTCCGAGCGTCAATCCGCTCACAAGATAGCGTGAGAGCGCGACAAATAAAATCACAACAGGAATGCTCACGACGATTGCGCCTGCTGAATACAATCCCCACGCCACTTCCAAATCGCTTTGAAACGCCTTCAAGCCCATCGGGAGCGTAAAGAGCGCAGGGTCTTGAATCAAGACGGCGGCGACGAGGTATTCGCTCCACGCCGACATAAACGAAAACAACGCCGTAATCACCAGCGCGGGTTGCGCGAGCGGGAAAATCACCTTCCAAAAGGTTTGAACTTCCGTGCATCCATCAATGCGCGCCGCTTCTTCCAAACTGCGCGGAATCGTGTCGTAAAAGCCCTTCATCTGCCAGATGCAAAACGGCAACGCCGTCGCCGAATACGCCACGATGAGTCCCGAATACGAATCATAGATGCCAAGTTGAATGAGCATAATGAAGAGCGGGAGCAACAGCATCGTAACGGGAAACATCTGCGTGGCGATGAGGATAATCATTCCCGAATCGCGTCCCCAAAATTTGTATCGGCTGAAGGCGTAGCCCGCCGTCGAGGCGAGCGCAACACTGACAAGGGTAACCGTGAGCGTAACGAGCAAACTATTCAGCATCCACTTTGCAAACGGGTGGTCGCGGAAAATGGTGATGTAGCTGTTGAAGGTTGCGCCGTCGGGAATGATTTCCAGCGAGGTTGAAAGAAGTTTATCGCCCGGTCGCAGAGAAATCGTGAAGACTTGCAGAATCGGAAAAATTGCAAAGAGGCTAAAGAGCGTCAGCACGATGTAAATGCCGACCTTGCCTGCGGTCGAGACGTCGCGAGGATTTTTAACCGCCGCCATGCGAGTTGATAATTAAGAGTTAAGAGTGGAAAGTTTTTTTGACTTTGTTGTTTTGATAATTGCCGTCAGAATTTTCAGTATTTCTTCGCAATCTTTATTCAGCGAATCAAATTGACTTTTATTGATAAATTTTCCTGCAAGTAAAAGTTCAAGCCAATAACCCGTTTCGGCAGTTTCTTTAAGCGCGATATGTAGTTTGTGAACAAAATCCGCTTTTGACTCTGCCTGCTGCGCTTCGCGAACATTAGCGCTGATTGAAGTTCCCGACCGCAGAATTTGCTTGCTCAATACAGATTCTTTCTTTTCTTCTTTGAGAAACTTGAACAGATTAATCACGCGCACTGCGAACGCAAACGACTTTTCCTTAATGATTGACTGCGACATAACGCCTCCGTTGTTTAACTCTTAACTTTTAATTCTCAACTTTCAACTAATAAACGCTTTGCGTCGCTTTCGTTTTGTGAATGAAGTTCCAGCCGAATGCAAAAAGAATCGTGAAAATAATCAGCGAGAACGCCGCCGCGTAGCCGATTCGGAAGTAGTTCAGACCGACTTTATAAACCCAACTGACGAGAATGTGCGTTTGGTCGCTTGGCTCGCCGCCGTTGCTGACCAGCCAAACGACGTTGAAGTTGTTGAACGTCCAAATTGTGCCGAGCGTGATGGCGGGAATCATCACGGGCTTGAGCAATGGAATCGTGATGTTGACGAGTTTATCGTACCAACTTGCGCCGTCAATATCCGCCGCTTCATAGAGCGCGTCGGGAATCGATTGCAAGCCGCCGAGTGCGACAATCATCATAAAAGGAAATCCGAGCCAGATGTTCGTGATGAGCGCGGCTGAAAACGCGCCCCACTCCGTATTGAGCCACTGAATTGGCTCCAAGCCGAACTTCGCCAAGATGAGATTCACCGCGCCGTATTCGTAATTGAACAAGCCGCGCCAATTCAGCGCCGTGATGTATTGCGGCACTGCCCACGGCAAAATCAAAATCACCCGAAACCACTCTTTGCCCTTGATGTTCTTGTTAAGAATGATGGCAAGAAACACGCCGATGGTTACGTGAAAAAAGAGATTCAACGCCGTCCAAATCAGCGTTTTGCCAAAGAACCACCAAAACTTTGAGTCGGTCAGCACATTGACGTAATTGCCAACGCCCTTGAAACTCCAATCGCGGAAGTGTTCAAGGTTCATATTGCTGAAACTAACGAGAATGTTGTAGATGAAGGGATACAATACGATTGCCGCCATCACCAAGAGCGACGGCGCGGCGTAGATGTATGGAATCCAATTGATTTTTTCCTTCTTCATCTCAACGCTTGCGGGCGCGAGCGGCGAGGGCAGTTTTTCCGTCGTCGCCGTTGTTAAAGTCGTTTGCATTGTTGATAGAGATGGTCGTTAGATGTTAGACGTTAGTTTTCAGTTATTCTTGAAATCGTTAGGCTGTTCGATTTTCCCTGTCGTTGCGAACATCTCGTCGCTTTTCGCTTCTCAGTTCTCGCTCCTCGCTCCTACTCTTTCATTTCGCGAATGAGTTTCACGGCGAGGTCTTGCATTTCTTTGGCGGCTTGTTCGGGCGTTTTGCTTCCGCTCAAGACGGCTTGATACGACGGGCGCATTGAATCCCAAATCACGCGCATTTCGCTCACAACGGGCATCGGCTTTCCGACGACGATTTGCTCCATCGAGCCTTTGAGATTGTCGTCGGCGATTTCGACAAGTTTGGCGAAGGCTTCGCGGCGCGAAGGAATCGTGCCGACGGCTTTCGTGAATTCCAATTCAATTTGGGGACTGCACAAGAATTTCAGCAAGTCGACGGTTGCGCGCAATTTTTCGCCGCGCGCATTGATGTTGATGCTGTATCCTCTTGGCGAAACCATCGGCGCAGGGTAAAGCCCCGTTTCATCGTTGAGCGGGATTCGGGCGATGCCGAAGTTCATTCCCGCGTTTTTGTAGGTCGCCCACGACCAAGGTCCGTTGATGATCATCGCCGCTCTGCCCTCTTTGAACAAGGCGTTGGCGGTTTGGTAGTCGCAATCGGGCGGAATGATTTTGTGTTTATCGCGCAACTCGACGATGAGCCGTGCGGCTTTGATGGTGGCTTCAGTGTTCAGCGTGGGTTCGGCGCGCTCGTTCATCACGCCGCCGCCGTAGCCGCCAACAAACGGAATGAAGAAGTACGGTTCGGTGTAATTCCACACAAGCCCATACTTTCCGTCTTTCGTGAAGCGTTTTCCGACTTCAATCATTTCGGAAATCGTTTTCGGCGGCGTTGGAATTAAATCTTTGTTGTAGACAAGGCATAAGTGGTTGCCGATTTGGTCGGCGATTTGATACAAATGTCCGTTGAGATATGTGTTTGCGGGAAAGGGTTCGGTGATGAAACTATCTAAAAACGCTTGCTCGAACTTCACCCCGTCGGGCAAGGAATCGAGGGCGTGAATGATTTGAAGTTTGGTGAAAGGTCCGACCATATCTGACGGACCATAGACAAGTTCTGCGCCGCTTCCGCCAAGCGCGGCAATCATAAAGTTGGTGCGAATCGGCTCGGTTTCGTAAAACAGTTCGCGGAAGACATATCCTTTTTTCGCCCACTCTTTTCCGGCGGAATCTTCTTTGACGAATTTTTCGAGGGCGGCATCTAAAATTTTCCGCTCTCCGGGTTGCATCTGCGTCCAAATGGAGACGACTTTTTCGCGTCTATCTCCGCACGCAGAGACGAGAAACATCAGCGCGCAAATGCGCAATATCAATCGAAGTTGAGGCATTGGTTATGGCGTTAAAATCGGAAAGTCCGAATGCGCATCGGATAGAGCATCTTCTTCCGCGCCATTCGGACTTCCGAATCAAATCAATTCAATCAAAGAGCCAATTACTTGACGAGCATCATCTTCATCGTCTTGGTAAAGTCGCCGGCTTGCAAGCGATAGAAATAAACACCGCTTGAAAGGTTAATGGCGTTGAATTGTTGCGTGTAGGTGCCCGCCGCCATGCGTTGATTGACGAGCGTCGCGACCTTTTGTCCCAAGATGTTGAAGACTTCCAGTTTCACGTCGCTTTGTTGCGGCACTGCGAAGCGAATCACCGTCGTTGGGTTGAAAGGGTTCGGATAGTTTTGCTCCAACGCAAAGGATTTTGCGACGGTCGTTTCGCGGGTTGGCGCACCGAGGTTGCCCGTCGTGGTCGCGTTTTCAATCACGCCAAATGTTGCATTGACGACAAAGTTCGTTGGACCCGTAATCGTCGGGAAGTCGACGACGTGGTCTTGACCGAAGCCTGCTTCGTTATCGGTGTTGACGGGCGGACCTGACATTCCGACGTAAGCGGCGCCGAACTTAAAGGCTTGACGTTGAGAGAACACCGTGCCCGCAGGTTCGACGCGCGTAACGGTCCAAATCGTGTCGGTTTGTCGATTGCCGTTGAGCGGCGACATTCGCACGAGGTTGGCGTTGGTCGTATCCCAGCCTCCCGCAAACGAACCGATGTGCGGATTGCTACCGAAGACGACGATGAAGAGCAAGCCGTTGGCGGCGCGCATCGAGTCGAGGCTCATTCCGTTTGTGAGTTGTCTGCCCTTGATGTTCACGCGATAGGTGATGCCGACATCGGCAACCAGCGGCGATTGAATGACAAGACGAGGCGTTACGAAGTCCGCCATCGTGAAGACCGTGTCACTGGCGATATTCCACGTGTAATTGCCCCCAGCACCATCATTTGCCGAAACGCTTGTTACGCCTGACTGAATCGGGAATGGAATTTGTCGGTCGCCGCCCAGTTCGTAGGCGCTGTTGCTGAATTTGGTCGTTGGCAATCCGCGATATTTCCAAGTAACCGTGTTGCCTGACACGGCGCGGATAAAGATTTCGCCCGCGTAGTTGTTCGTGAAGCCTTGTCGGAACAATCTCACCGCGTAGGTTTGCCCGCTCACGTTGGTCAGAATTTGGCTGTTTGTTGCGCCCGTCGTGAAGACGGTGTCGAATCCAGCAAATAAAGCGGCAAACAGCGTGTCGGTCGCTGGGCTGAACCCGCCAAGCCCCGCAATGCTGGCGCGGAAGGTTACGCGATAGGTTCTCAAAGAGCCGACATTTGACGCATCATTGTTCCAGTAGCGCGCAGGCAAGACTTTAATGCCCGCCGTCGCCGTATCGACGCGATTGCCGAAGTTGCCGGGTCCTCCTGGACTTTCAAATCGGTCTCCTCGGCGAATCCAGAACTTGTATTGGAACGCGCCCGTGTGGTTTCCAACATTGACAAAGGCGGTATAAAGACTATCGGCGTTTGTCAATGATGGCGGCGCAACGGCGATTAAGTTCGCGGCAACGGGTTGGTCAAGTCCGGGAATGCCGGGCGTATCGAAAATGCGCACGTGGAGCGAATCGCCAGGTTGCCAACCCAATGTTTGGAACAAGCGACGAGTATTGACCGTGAAGCGCACCAAGTTTCCGGGTGTAGACAGCGGCAATCCGCGCACTACCGTCGAGTCGTCGCTCCAATAGCGCGTTCTGCCGATGGTCAGTCCTGGTCCGACGGGATAAGCGCGGTCAGGTCCATCTTCATACTGATTGCCTGCGAATTGTTGCGCGCCACGAAGCGGGAAGTTGCGATAGATGAACTTGCAGTTGATCGAGTTCGGTCGGTCGACTGGAAGGTTGATAGTCTTGAAGACGACCGTGTCGGGAACTGCGCCGTTTTGCGGAATGACATAGACGAGGTTGTTCGCGTTGGTGTTTGTGCCGTAGTTCGGGTCAAATTCACCCGTTCCATTCGCAAGATTTCCATCGCCCGAATTGAAGATGAGGAAGCTAATTGAATCGCCTGCGACGAGCGTTCCCGTTTCAAGCAATCGGCGAATGTTGAGTCCGACGCGAATTTGGTCGGGCGTGCCGACGATGCCAATGTTATCTACCCAAACGTTGTCAGAGTTTGTGCCTGTTGGACCGCCATCGACGATGTAGTAGTTAATCGCAACGCGAATGGTTTGTCCTGCGAATTGACCAATTGGAAACGCAAAGCGTGTCCAGTTTCCGACGGGTCCTGGGACTTTGAAATAGGCAATTTGGTTATTGATGAAGTCAGGAATCGTTCCACCTGAGGTTGAGACAAAAACGCGAAGCGAATCGGGATAGTTGTTTGGAGCGACGCCGTCTATCGCGCCTGCCCAGAACACAAGGCTATCCCCTGCTTCAATCGTCGCAGGAATTGACGGGCTGATGAGCCAGTCATCGATTAACCCTGATCCATTGGCGCTTTGGAAATTGCTCCACCAGAAGCGTTGTCCGCTTTGCGGCTGAACGTTTCCGCCTCCTGTGAAAGAGAGCGATGAACGGAATCGCCAGTTTGTATTTGTGCCTGTACTTCCATCATTGTCAATGACGGTCCATACATTGGTGCTGTCCAAGTCGCCCGCCTGCCATTTGAACACGTTGTTCAAGGCGAGAAAGTCTTTCGGGTTGTAGTTGCGCGGCGCAACGGGCATACTGTTGCCACGCGAGATAGCGCGCTCCTGCGCAAAGGTTTGCCCCATAAATGCGCCAGTTATCACCAGCAGCATCAGCAGTGAGAGCAGTTTTGAGAAGTTGTTTTGCATTGTTTGCACTTAATTTGCGTTAGAAAAAATTCATTATTTAAGTGAATTTGAGAAAGAACAAAAGAAACCCGTTGCGATTAGAAATCCAGCCCAATCGTAAACCACTGCGGGTCGTTCAGTCGACCGAAGCGTTGATAGGTGTAATCGAACTTAATAATCGCAAAGCCCAGTCCGTATTTCACGCCGCCGCCAAGCGTCCATGCTTTTTCAGCCTCGTTTTCAAAAATGGCGTTGTAGCCGCCGCGAATGAAGATGGTGTTTTTCCATTCGTATTCCGCGCCGAGATTGACGAACTGCGTATTGTCGTTGGGATTGACCGCGTCGAAGGCGACGGTGAATCGACCTTCGGGCGCGCGCAGAATGTCGTAGGATAATCCCAAGCGATAGGTAAGCGGAATGCTGTATTCGTCCGTAAGGAATCGGACGGGAATATTTTGCGGCGCGCCGTTTTCGTTAGGCGAAAGGGCGATGTTTGTCGTCAGCCCTTGTCCGTCCAAGCGCATTGGGGTTCCGAAGTTTGAAATGCTTGCGCCGACTTTAATGCCGTTTTTGAGCAATCCCGTGTTGAAGAGAAATCCCACATCGAGCGCGAAGCCTGTTGCCGACGTGGTGTAAATGGATTGGTTGATGATTTTCGCCGTGAGTCCGACGGAGAATCGATCTGTCAAATTTTTCGCCCAAGTGAGTTGCGCCGCGAGGTCTTGCGCCGTGAAGGTTTCGCCTGTTCCGTCTTCTTGGGCGAAAGTGGTTACTTCCATTGTGCCGTAGTTCAAGACGGTAACCGCCACGCCAAATGAGCCGATGTTGCCTGCGGGAATAATCGCACCTGCCCAGTTGATTTGCGTGCCGATAAGCCATTCAGTATGCGTGAAGCCAGTTTGGATGCGGTTACCTTGTGCGACCCCTGCGGGGTTCCAGTAAAGCGCGTAGATGTCGTCGGAAATCGCCGTGTAAGCACCACCCATTGCGACGGCGCGCGCGCCCATACCGATTCCCAGAAAGGGCGCGGCTGTGGTGCCAACTTTGGTTTGTGCACTTGCTGAGACGGCGTAAAACACAAATCCGCCGAGCATTAAAAATTTGATGACGCTTTTAGTAAATCTCATGTTCATAGATGAATAAAGTTAGGCTACTTAATCACGGCGAACTTGCCTGTTTTTGTTCCAATTCCAGGCGCGTCAATGTGATAGAGATATACGCCGTAAGCGATGTCTAAATTTTCCGATGTCTTTAAATTCCACTCGACTTGCGAAGAAGGATAGGCAAATGTTCCTGATTCTCCCCTATCTTTTTCGCCCCACGCTTGCCCCGTGCTTGACGTTCCTGACGGGTTATCGGCTTTGAGTGTTCTAATGAGTTCGCCGCGAATGGTGTAGATGCGAATGGTTGAATTGAGCGGCACATTTTTGAAAAAGAGTTTGCGCTCGCCGCGTCCTCTTGCGCCTGCGGGCAAATCGCTTTCCGCCACATTAGCGACGATGTAAGGATTCGGGAAAACTTTCACATTTGCGAGTGCATCTTTGGCGCGGTTATCGTCTTGTGTTGCAGGCTTGACGGAAACGCCGTAAGCGTCGCCGCCGAGAATGGGCTTTTGGAAGCGCAGGAAGAGCGTATCGCCAACTCGCGGACGATAGCGCGTGTTAAATCCAACACTAATGAACCACGAGAAGAGCGAGTCATTTGCCGTTGGGTTGTAACGCTCTTGAACTAACAGATAAATTTCCGTGCGCTTTGCGGGCGTTTGTCCGATGTAAGGTGTTGTCGAGCTTCCGCCGCCCGTGATGGGAATGGTGTCGGAGGTCGGGTCGATGAAGTAGCGCATCTTTCGGTTGCGGGTCAGATTGATAATTTCAAAGTTGGTGGGAACGCCGGGAATTTCGGTTGCGCCGCCGATGACGAAATCCAGTCGCGCCGTGTCGCTGTTTGCGCCGTTGATGGGCTTGATGACGATGGCGTAATCATCGGGAATGCGGCTCAACCCTTGCGCGCGAATGTCCAATCCCGCAATCGGAATGATTCTTGCGCTATCAACGACGGGGCGCACGAAGAAGTTAGGGAGGCTATCGCGTCCGAGATTCACATTCCACTGCGACGCAATCGTGTCGGGTCGGGTTCGCACGCCGTTGTTACGAATGGTCAAGAAGATGCCAGTTTCATCGATGAGACGAGTTTCTTCAGTGGCTTCATAGACGCGATCGCCGTTGGGGGTCAATCGATAAACGCCCTCGTCGCCGAGGAAGCGCAGGAACGCGCCCTGAACCAATCCGCTTTTCTTGATGATGGTGTCAGGAATCGCGTTGGTGGTATCAATGACGCGGAAGAACGAGGTTACTTCTTCCAACTGCTCGCGGAAGTCGTCGATAACTCCATCGCCGTTGTTGTCAATGCCGTCGTTGGCGGTGCTCACGAATTCAACCTTCAACTTGCGCTCGCTGGTTACGCGGCGCGGGTTGACGACATTGAAGAAGAGTTTTCCATCGGAACGGTTGTTCGGATAGGGTTGCAATTCGCCGCTTCCTTCGGCTTTGACTAAACCTGCTTGCGTGGCGCGCGGCACTGCGACGGCGGCGTTTTGCGAGAGAATCAAGCGTCCGCGACTATCGGGCGACGCGCCGAAACTGTTTTCGCTCGGGAAGATACTGCCTTCGGGATTGACGGGGTCGATATAGCCTTTGGAATAGGCGACGACGGCATAGTAGTAGGTGCGTCCGTTTTGAACATCGGTATCGGTCCAAACATGTTGCAAACCCGTTTCATCGCCCAAATAGAAGCTCACGCCGCGCGATTGTTGCAAAAGGCTTCGACTGTTCATCGGGAAGTATCCAAAGACGCTATCGATTTTATCAAATTGCGCAACGGGTTTGCGGCGCAGACTCTGCTCCCCTTGTCCGCCCGTAATCACCAGCGGGTCAAGGAAGTTCGGGTCGGTGCTTTTGTAAATCTTGTAGCCTTCGAACGTTTTGGCTAATGGGCTACGAAACTCGCCGCCTGTGATTTTTCGGTTAATGAAGGTATCGAAGAAATCTTCGGAATCGTTTGTCCAATAGAGCGTTACTTTTCGGTCGCCGGGTACAACGGTTAAGGTTGGTTCAGGTTTTGGCGGTCCTGCGAAGTTGTAGTTATTGTCATAAATCTGTTGCACGATGTCGGTATTGGTCAGCACGGCGCGTGCGTTTTCGCCCATCACAACGGATATTGAAAATCGCTCAACTTGATTACGTCCGAGCGGGAAGTAGCCTGTTCCGTAGGTGTAGTCGTAGTCTTGTGGCGGTTGAAGCGTATCAAACAAGCCCGGCTGTGTCACGCGCCACAAATCCGCCGAGTTGTTCATAAACGGACGTGAGGATAAATCAAGTTTGAAACTTGTCAGTCCAATTTGGTCGGATTCATTGACATCGAGCGCGTCAAAGCCGCTTTCGCCGACAGTCGGTCTGCCGTCTCGTTCGCCGAAGTCATTCGTGTTGGTTCTGCCATCACGTCCGACATCGTCAGTGAAAGACACCCAGTTTCGATTGTTGTCGAGTCCTTCGTCGCGGCGCTCGTCAATCATTGGGAAGAGTCGAAAATCGTTCATCGCATCGACACCTTGTTGGGCAAGAATGAAATAGTTTTTGAAGTGCAGAATGCTATCGGGCTGGTAGCTGACGGCGTCGTTGTTGTTGATATCGACGCGCGTTTTGAGACGGCGAACATGCAGAAAGTAATCTTCATCAATCAAGCCGTTGTAGTTATCGTCGATAAGGTTGCCTGTAATTTCGCGGAGTGTATCGCCAACGCTGACCGTTCGGGTTCTGCCGAGCGATGTAACTTGAAGGCTTCCCGATTGAGGCATGACCACAAAGTCGCGTCGGTAATAGGTAATGCGGTCGTTGATGGCGTTGTATCCTGCCGCCGCCATAGCGGTGGTGAAAGTATCGGCGCGCGTAATGCGGATAAGTGTATCGCCGGGCTGAATGATACGGATAGCATTGCCGCCGCGCCGTATGCCTCTATCGGGGATATATTCGGTTTCATAGAAGTCGAATCCTGTTCTGGAAACAACGCTTATGCTATCGCCTTGAATGATATTGAAGCGTCCCAAGCCGCCCGCGGCAGTGAGGACGGGCGTGCCAAGCGCATCGCCGGGCGCGTCGCCGTTTCCAAACTTGTTGAAATCGTTGTCGTTGTCAATGCCATCAAATGGGTTTCCGGGGCTTTCCAAAAATGCCAATCCTGAATAGCCGACCGGAAACTGATTGTTCCAAAGTGCGTCGACTTCGCCGTTGGGGTTGTAGGTATAAGTAATTGAGTTTGTTTGGTCAAAGACGGATTTATTGGCTTGGAATACTCTTCCGACCGCCGTTCCAACAATGGAGCCGAAGACGGTTTTTTCGTAATCAAACTCGCTAATGTTTTTAATGTCGTAAATCCAAAAGAGGTTATCCTGCGCAAGAAAGTTCGACCATTGCAAACCGCGCTGTTTGACTTGAAATCCGACGCCTGCTCTCGTTGGGTCGGTGTTTGGATTCGGTCGGAAATCATAGAGGATTTGCCAGCGGCGGTCGGTCGCATCATCAAAGACGACGTAGCTTTCTTGGTCGGCATTGAACACGCCGCGCCCGAAGTAGCCGTTCCACTGCACCCTGCCGTTGTCGTCGCGCCAAGTCGGTTGGTCGGGCCAAATTGGAGGCCACGAGTTCGGAATATGGCTCATGGCAGGCGACTCTTGGCTTGGATTGTAAAATCCTTCAACGGGTTGTAAGCCTTCAAACACCCCATTGACGATGCGATACGGCGAGCCTCTCGGACCTTGATGCACAGTTACATATCGAGCGGTAATCGTCGCCTCAACGGCTGGGTCGGGTTGTCCGTCACCATTAGCATCAAAGTCAATTCGTCTTAGACTAACGGCATCTTGAAATGGCGAATCGTTTGGTTGTGGAATCGTTTGATTAGCACGTCGCTCATTGGTGCGATCGCCGCGCCAGCGCGTGCCGAGCGTTGATGTCGGGTCGCCGTTGTTGTAGATGAAGGTGTCAATGAAGGTTCTCTCTACCCCCATAATCACATTGAGGTCAAAAATATATTCATTGTCATTAACTGGCCATGCGTAGGTCGGAAGCGTTGGCGCGATGAAGGTTTTCGAGCCGCTCAATCCGTCGTTTTGAAATTTCGTTTTAATGCGGTTGCCGTTATGCAATCCTACGCGACGGTTGGCGACATTACTTCGAAGGTTGAGCGGGACATTGCCATCTTGTGCTAAAATTTCGAGTAGCGAAGGCGCAATCATTAGCAATGAAAGAAGTAGCAAAAGCGACTTTCCGCCGATTCTTTGACGATTGAACTTCATCAGGATTGTATGAATGTTGTTGGACGGCATACCTTTTCGTTCAAATTTCGTTTGTGAAAGGTTCATTGGAATTTACATTAGAAGTAGAGCGATACGCCCGAAAGAATTTGACGCGGCGGCGCAAAGTTTTGTGGCTGTCTTAAAAACGCGCTCGGCGAATTGACGCTTGACGCGACGAAGGTATTTCTCAAAACCAAATCGGGTGTCAGTTGTGCAAATGGGAATAAGCCGCTTTGATTTTCAGCATCAAAGAGGTTATAGACTTGCACGAAGACGCCTAAATCGTAATTGCTGATTTTGAAGATTTTTTGCGCGCGCACATCGACGGTAAAGGTTGCAGGCAAAAGGCGTGAGTTTGTTACGATTTCTCCTCGACTGCCGCGCGTGAGAATATCAAATGGCGCATTGAGGTCGGGCGTGAATGGGAATCCGCTTCCATAGCGCATAATGCTCGAGAGTTCCCATCCGTCAATCGTGTATGCCGCGGTGATGTTAAGCGTGTGGCGTTGGTCCCAATCGAGCGGAATGAGTTGAGTGGGCAGAATGGGATTTTCGGGATTGGCTTGAATGGCAAACGCTGCCGCTTGCGGGTCGGAGGCGTTGCCTTGTGCGACTTGGAAGGTATAGTCAATGCCGAAGTTGAGTCCGCCCGCGAATCGTTTGTTGACGGAAATGGTCAAGCCGCGCACGAGTGCGTAGTCAGTATTCACGAATTTTGTGTAAGCGCGTCCGTCAAAAAATTGCTGAATGAACGCCGTGCCGTTGAGGTTACGAATATCATTGAAGTAAAGCGCGACATCGACAGAAATATCGTTTCCGAATTGTTGTTGCAATCCAAGTTCGCCTTTGATGGTTTTTTGTGGTTGCAGGTCGGCGTTTCCAAACGGTCCGCTAACACCCGCCGCACTTTGTCGGAAGTAGGGATTGCGGTAAAGAAATTCAAAGTTCGGAATTTGGAACACTTGTCCATAGAAGAGCCGCAAAACGCCTTGCTCCGTAACGGGAAACGCCATGCCTAAGCGCGGCGAAAGTTGCCATTTGACAGAGGCTTTGCGATAATTTTCGCGCAAGAGCCGCTCGCCGTTTTCGCGGTAGGCGCGAAGCACGTCGGGGTCGCCAGGGCGAAACTCAATGAAATTTCCGTTTGCGTCTCGCGGACGGTTTTCGTCTTTGATGGGGTTGTAAAGGCTTGGGTCGCTGGGGTCAATCGGCACAATGCCGTCAGGCTCAAACAAATCGAGGCGCAAGCCGATATTGACGATGAAGTTGTTGATTTCAAACTTGTCTTGCACATAAGCGGCAAATTCAATCGGGCGGCGGTCGTAGTATTCATAGCCTTCTTCGCCCAGTTGTGCGCGGCGAATCCCCGGTCTTAGATTTCCCGATTCATCAGTAAAGAATGGCACATCAGAGCCGAGTGCGCGCTCATCGGTCAGCAACGCTTGATTTTCAAATTGCAAGCGGTGCAGTTTTACATCGAAGCCGGTTTTGATTAGGTTATTCTTATCAATTTGCGAGGTAATATCGCCCTTCAAGTTCAGGGTTCGCGTGGAGCGTTCAAAGAAGTTCGTTGATTTTCCAGTAACTAAAAATTCAAATCCATTTTGTGCTTGACCAGGCGAGAAGAATCCACCAGGAGTTGGACCATTGAATCCTGTTGCCATGTAGCGCGGGTCGAGCAAGTCTTCGTAAAGATAACTCGCTTCTCTTGTGCGCAAGAGCGACGCGCCAAGCGTGTAGAAAGTCGAGCTTGTGAGCGTGTGGGTTGCATTGACCATTGCGGTGTAAGAGTTTCTAAAATTTTTCGGCTGCGAAAATGGAATGTAGGACGCGCCAAAATTGAAGTTTTGAAACTCTTCATCGGAGTATAAAAACTGTCCGCTGATTTTGAAGGTCCCGACGGGACGATAGGTTACTTTCCCCATTCCGGAGAATTTGCGATAGGTGTTCATCGGCACGAAACTTCTATCGCCGAAGGCAAATCGGCTGAAGTCGTCGTCCGTTCGCAGGGCTTGATAAATTCGGGTTTGATTTTGAAGAAGCAACCCTGTGTTCGGGTCGACTCGATAGTCGAACAAGCTTTGTCTAAAGTTTTCTCGCGAGAGGGTCGGATTGCGTTGTAGTTCGCGTTGGAAGAAGGTTTCAAAATCGGGACTGTTGAGAAAGGCGTCTAAACTTGGGGCGGTAGTCAGAAATCCTCCGAATTGGCTTCCTGTGTATTCGCTTGCCGGAAGCACATCGCCGGGTCGGTAGACGTTTTGTCCGTAAAAACGTCCTTCATCTTCAAAATACCGCCCGTTGATGAAGAAAGTCATGGTTTCGCGCATGCCGGGCATTGGTCCGCTGAAACTGCCTTGAATATCGCGCGAGGCAATCGGGCTGATGGAATTGATATTAGGGAACACTGAACTGCGTCCGCTGACAAAGTCGCCGAAAAAGGTTTGGAGTGAGCCTTCATATTTTGAGCCGCCATCTTTGGTAACGATATTGACAATCCCGGACATGGCTTGTCCATACTCGGCGTTGTAGCCACCTGTGAGCAGTTCAAGTTCTTGAATGGCTTGCGACTCTACGCCGACGTTATTAACACCTCGACTTTGGTTGCCGTCGAAGACGTCGTTGACGGCGAACCCATCAACAATGTATGCCACTTCGCCGCGTCTGCCGCCGCGCACTGTTCCGCCGACAACGCCCCCTTGAATTTCTAAGACTTGCGACGGATTTTGAATCGGCAAGGCGCGAATTTCTTCCGAACTAACGGCGGCACGGGTTGCGGTCATGTCTTTCACAACCAATGGACGCTCTGCGGTAACGACAACTTCCGCCGATTGAACTTCTTCCGTTCCCATCTTGAAATCGGCTCGCGACGTCAAATCTACGCTCACTTTAATGTTCCTTACCAACTTTGGCTGATAGCCTACATATGTTGCTCGCACTTCATAAACGCCCGGCGGCACATTGAGAATCACATAGTTTCCATCAAAGTCGGTTTTCGCACCTAATTTCGTGCCGACAACAATCACCGTTGCCCCAATGAGCGGCTCGCCTGTATTAGCGTCGGTAACCGTTCCCGTAATTTTCCCCGTTGTGCCCGCCAGCAGTGGCGAACCAATTGTTTGTATCAGCCATGCGAGCACCACCAACACAGTGAGCATAGCCTTTTGAGTTGACCATGTTTGTATCACTTTCATCATAGAAAATGGAAATGCGGAGCGCATACCCAATCGGGCAGTGCGTTCGTTTGTTTTTTGATGTTCTGAGTAATTGAAACTCGATGAGCGGAGGAAATTACTAATTAAACCGAGTAGTCGCTTTTTTAGAAGGACAACATGGTTTGGGCGACGGTTGAATTTGGACTGTTGACTCACTGTCATTGGAACTACACACTTACAAGGTTGCAATCAGCCGCAATTCAATGTTCAGATGTTCAGGTATGCGGTGCGGCTAATGCGAGAAATCTAAATGTCAAATTACAATGTCAAATTACAATGTCAATTTTTTGACCTGCTTTTTTAAGTGGCGCATTTTACATCTTCTCTCCGAAAAAAAAAAGCCTCGAGACGGCATTTTTTACTAAATCGTTTAACTTGGATTCCAAACAAGGTTATAACTTGCCTGAAATCGTTCTTTCCAAGCTGAACGCGCCCGACCCTGATAAAAACAAGGCAAGCGAGAGCATTGAATATGTCAGAGGCAATTCTTGCTTCGAGAACGGGTCTGCACCATGCGCCACAAAACTCGCCACCAGCATCGTGATAAGCACAAGCATTGCCGCAGGGCGCGTTAAAAATCCAATCACAATCAAGATTCCGCCGAAAAACTCCGCGCCCGCCGCAAGTGCCGCCATAATGCTCGGCATTGGAAAGCCCGACTTTGTCAGATACTCGATAAAGCCTGCATTGTTTGTAAACACCTTTGGAAATCCGTGATAGATCATCATCGCGCCAAGCCACAGGCGCAAGAGCAAAATTGCCCCGTCAATCGTGACGGGTTTTGAAACGCTTTTGAATAGCGACATTTGTGAGATTTGTTGTTGGATGATTTGTTGTTGGATTTATTTAACGACACGCCAAAGTGAATCTGCAAAATACTGCCTTGAATCTTTGAAGGTCTCTACGATTTCAAAGCCCGTTTCGTGCGCGAGTTCTCTGATGGAAGCGTCTGAAAATTTGTAGGAGCGTTCGGTGAAAATCGCCTCGTAGGGCGTGAAGCGATACGTGGTTTTGAGCGCGTCGATATAGACTTCTTGCGCCTCCAAGCTTATCAGATAGCTTTCCATCGCGCTCTCTTTGGGATTGTAGATTTCGTGGTGATAAAATTTTTCAACATTAAATGTGCCGCCAAGTTCGCGATTGATTCGATGCAAAAGGTTGAGATTGAAGGCTTTCGTAATACCCTCTTTATCGTCGTAGGCGGCTTGCATGGTTTTGATGTCTTTTTTCAAATCAAATCCGATGAGCGCGAAGTCGCCTTTGTTCAAGCCGTGCCATAAGGTTTTCAGAAAGAGTTTCATTTCAGGAAATGAAAAATTGCCGATGCTCGATCCTAAGAAGAGCAACACGGTTCTCGTCTCTGAAAACGTGTCGATTTCCGAAACGCCCGACGCATATTCGGCAGAACGACCTTGAAACGACAGGGTCGGAAATTGCTCGGAGAGCGAAACTTCAAGTTCCGACAACGCCGATTCCGAAATGTCAATCGGCGCATAGTGAAAATCCAACCCTTTGACGAGAAAATGCTCTAAAAGAATTTTCGTTTTCTCACCGTCGCCCGCGCCCATTTCAACCACGCCAAACGACTCTGCCGCAAAGTATTGCGCGATTGTGTCTTTATGGGTCTTTAAGATTTCGGCTTCGGCGCGGGTGAGATAGTATTCGGTCAGTTCGGTGATGCGCTGGAAGAGTTTGCTTCCGTTTTCATCGTAAAAATACTTGCTGGAAATAAACTTCTGTTGCGAAGAAAGTCCAAGATGAACATCAAGCGCAAACATGCGCCGCGCATCTTGGGAAGCATCTGAAAAAGTGAAGTATGACATGTCGTTTTTTTGGATTGATGAGAGATTCTTTATCCATCTTCCGCTAAACGGATTCCTGAAACCTGCCAGCGTTTATCGGTATGAAAGAAATTTCGATACGTGGCTCGAATATGCGATTCAGGCGTAGCGACACTTCCGCCGCGCAAGACCATTTGATTGCTCATAAACTTGCCGTTGTATTCGCCAACTGCACCGCTTGAATGTTTGTAGCGCGGGTAAGGCAAATACGCACTGTTCGTCCACTCCCACACATTTCCCAAAAAATCATAAAATCCATCATGCACTTTGTCGGGCGGTTGCGGGTGAAAAAATCCCGAATTCAATAACACATTCTTCATGGAAACGTTTGTTTTGCTTGCGGCGACTTCCCACTCGGCTTCGGTCGGCAGTCGCTTCCCTTTCCAACTTGCAAAGGCTTCGGCTTCAAAGTAACTGATGTGGCAAACGGGCGCATTAGGGTTCAGCGGCTCAATGCCTGAAAGTGTGTATTCGACCCATTCGCCATCGCGCTTTTCCCAATACAGCGGCGCGTTCCAGCTTTCGCGTTGTACCCATTCCCAACCTTCAGAAAGCCAGTGTCGAAAATCTCGATAGCCACCGTCTTCAATAAATTCAAGGTATTCGCGATTGGTTACAAGTCGATTTTGCAACTTAAAATCGTCAATCCAAACCGCATGATGTGGCTGTTCGTTATCAAAGCAGAAGCCTGTTCCGTTGTATCCGATGCAATGCTTTCCGCCTGCAATCTCAATCATCTTTGACTCAATCTCTACTCCGTTTTGGCGTGGCGCGTGGCAATAACTTGGCTTTGTTGGATTTTGGGAAAGAATGAACTTAATATCGGTAAGCAACAACTCTTGATGCTGTTGTTCGTGATTGAGTCCCAACTCGAGCAGTGCTAAAAACTCGTTCCACTTTGCTTCGCTGACGGTTTCAATGAGGTCGAGCATTTCTTCGCTAATCACGTTGCGATAGGCATAAACTTCTTTGACGGTCGGACGCGAGAGGTCGCCACGCTTTTGGCGCATGACTCTTTCACCAATGCTCTCGTAGTAAGAATTGAAGAGAAAATTATAGAGCGCGTGATAAGGCTTGTATGTATTCTTGAACGCTTGAAGCAAGAATGTTTCCCAAAACCAAGTTACATGCCCCAAGTGCCACTTCGGCGGACTGACATCGACTATCGGCTGCACGACATAATCTTCCACTTCCAACGGCGCGCAGATTGCTTCGGTTTGCTTGCGTATTTCTCTGAATCGAGTTTGCAGTGAAGCGCGTTCTTGTTTTATCATTGACCAATGATTGTCTGATTTCTGATTTACCTCAAAAATACGCCTTCTTTGCTTTGAATGTCGCTGTTTGACGCAAAAAATCTTCGCACCTCTTTTTTGCACTCTATTGTTTTATCGCATGCTTTTGTGATACAAAAAACGCTCGAAACGTCTTAACTTTGCCGATTATTCTGTTCAGATTCAATCATCACGATTCAATCATCACGATTCAATCATCACGATTCAATCATCACTTCGATATGCCTTTATCCATCTCCGATGTGCAGGCGTTTGATTATGAAAAGTGGGCTTCGCGCATACCGATACTCAAAGCGCAGTATGCGTCGGCGCGTCCGTTTGCCCACATCGTCTTGGACGACTTCATCAGCACCGACCTTGCCAAAGAAGCACACGACCGCTTTCCGAAACCTGATTCAGGCGAGTGGATTCAATACAAACACATCAACGAACAGAAGCTTGGCAAGCGCGACCGCGCCACGATTCCTGACATTCACCTTGCCATTATTGACGAACTCAATAGCCGCCGCTTCGTCGAATGGCTCTCTGAACTCACTGGCATTAAAAATTTAATTGCTGACCCCTCGCTTGAAGGCGGTGGCTTGCACCAAACTGAGCGCGGCGGCTTTCTGAACATTCACGCTGATTTCACAGCACACCAGCACCAAAAAAACTGGGCGCGGCGTGTGAATGTGCTTCTCTATCTCAACGAACATTGGCAGGAAGATTACGGTGGACATTTAGAACTTTGGGCGCGCGATATGTCGCGGTGCGAAAAGAAAATTCTCCCGACTTTCAACCGTTGCGTGATATTCAATACCGATAGCGATTCATATCACGGTCATCCGCACCCGCTCAATACGCAGGAAGGCGAAACGCGCAAATCCATCGCGCTGTATTATTTCACCGAAGAATCTTCAATGCCGAGAGCACGCGCAACTGACTATCGCGCTCTGCCAAACGACTCGGTCGGCAAACGACTTGCGATATTTTTTGACAATCTCGCCTTGCGCGCCTACGACTTTCTCAAACGCCGATTAGGCTTCGACGACAAATTCATCAGCAAAATTTTGAAATCGCTTTCCAAATAATTCATCTATCACTTACGCACTTCTTTCATGGACACGCTTCTTTCGGAACTAGCAGATTTGCTTATTTATTTAGCCCTTGCGCTTTACGCGCTTTCAATGGCGGTGATTCTCGTATTCAGTTTAGGGCAAGTTCACTTGCTTTTTCAATACTTCAAGTCAAAGCAGATTTCCAAGCCCGAGCCGCCGTCGCTTCCCGACAAAGAACTTCCCTTCGTTACCGTTCAACTTCCGATTTACAACGAGCTCTACGTTGCCGAACGCTTGCTTCACGCCATAAGCAATTTTGATTATCCCAAAGACAAGTTTGAAATTCATGTTTTAGACGACAGCACCGACGAGACGTGCGAGATTCTTGCCCGCGCCGTTGAAGCGCTTCGTGCCGACGGCTTTCGGGTTGAACACTTTCACCGCTCGGAGCGACACGGCTTCAAGGCTGGCGCACTCGCCGACGCACTTCCGAAAGCCAACGGGGCGTTTATCGCTATTTTCGATGCAGATTTTATCCCTCCGAAACAGTTTTTGCGCGAAACGATTCCGCACTTTTTCACCGATGAAAACATCGGTGTTGTGCAAACACGCTGGGCGCATCTCAATGAAACGGAATCGCTTTTAACCCAAGTTCAAGCCATGAGTTTGAACGCGCATTTCTCGATTGAGCAAGAGGGCAGAAACAGCGCGGGCTATTTCATCAACTTCAACGGCACGGCGGGCGTGATTCGTAAACGCATGATTGAAGATGCGGGCGGTTGGGAAGCAGACACACTCACGGAAGATTTGGATTTGAGTTATCGCGCTCAGTTGAAAGGATGGAAGTTTAAATTCGTCTCCAACCTCGCCTCGCCAGCAGAATTGCCTTCGGAGATGGCGGCGTTTCGCTCTCAACAGTTTCGTTGGGCGAAAGGCGCGATTCAAACCGCTGTGAAGCATTTCAGCAAAGTTTGGGAGTCGCAACAGCCCGATGCCGTTAAGTTTCACGCAACCATTCACTTGTGCGCCAACGTCGTTTTTCTCTTTGTCCTTATTTCAGGCTTGCTGAGCGTGCCGCTGGTCTTTTACAAAAACGAACACATTCATTTGGAACTTTATTTCAATATTCTCGCTATCTCGATGCTTTCGTTCTTTTGCACAATTTCCTTTTATGCCACTTCCCTGCTCGTCTGCTCCGAAGAACACGGTCAGGACGTTTTCGGAAAACTTCTCACGATTTTTCCCGCCTTTATCGCCTTTTCAATGGGCATGAGCCTGCATAACTCAATCGCCGTGATTGAGGGATTGACGGGCAAACGCTCGCCATTTGTTCGCACGCCGAAGTTCGGAAACCACACGCAACACGCTGCGTGGCTTCACAAAAAGTATGCAACGGAAAAACTCGCACCGCTTACGCTTGTAGAAGGCGCGCTCGCGCTCTATTTTCTCGTCGGAATTTTGATTTCGTTGGATTTTGGAGAAGTAAGTCTGCTTCCATTCCATTGCCTTTTTGCAACAGGCTTCAGCATGACATTTTGGTATTCAGTCTACCACACGAAAATTTTACCCTCCGAAGAGCGTTTTGCTAAGTGGGTGAAATGGTTTTTGAGCCAAACCTCTTCTGCGCGAGGCGTTTAGAAGTTGTAGATACTAAATTCTTGAAAGCAGTTTGAACTGCGAGTTATCAATCGCGCCGGCAAAGTCTCCACCATTCAGCACGCCTTTCAAGACAATAAAGTGCGCGACTTCAATGGGATAGACATTCACGAAAAAATCTCGAATTTTTGCTTCCGACGGTCGACTGTTCACCCAACGGAAATACCCTTCGCCTGCTTCATACTCGAGCGTCATGGCTAAACGCACGACATCGTTTTGCGTTGAATTTGGTCCGAGCGTGCCGACACGCGGGTCGGGTTGCGCGGCATCGAGGTTCACTTCGGCTTGTCCGAACTCGCGCAAGAGTCGATTCAAATCGGCGAAATGCCCCTGATGATGCCCAACAAAGCGAAGCGCGGCATCGAGAATGGCTTGACTGGTAATCAGTCCCGACGCGGCGGCGGCTTGATACGACTTAATCGCGACCGCTTCCATTTGCGCGCCTTCACGCACGAAAGAGAGGTCATTTTCCAAACTTCCAACGCTTTCCGTCGGAGAGGTATTGCACGCGCTCAAAAGCGTTGAGCCTACAAGCGTTGAGCCGATTGCAGTTGCCGAGAGTCCAACGAGTGAGGTTGATTTCAAAAAATTGCGTCGATTCATGGCTTATATGTTTTGGTTAGAAGAGAACGATGAGCAAGGTTCGAACTGTCCAATCGTTTGGGTCTAAACGGCGGTCGCCGTCGGTGCGTTGGTCGGAATAGGTCGTGCGCAGAAGCACGTTGCGAGAAAGTTTGTAGCCTGCGGCAACCGAAAGCCGCGTTACGCCCTTATCCCAATAGGTTCGTGCTTTTGTTATCGGGTCGTTGAATGGTTCAAAGGCAATACGCTCGGCGCGAAAGGCAAGGTAGCTGCCTGTCAAAAACGGTGGCTCAATTTTGAAATCTACGTATCCGCCCAAGTTCGTTAGCGCGTATTCTTGCAGTTTTGAGCTGCCTACATTCACGCGCACGAATTGCCCATTTGCAAACTTCGGCACATTCCACCTCGACCACATCACTTCGCCTGAGAGTTCAAACCACAAGTAAGAAAAAATGAAGTCCGTTCCGATAAGCATCTGCCGATATTGCTCGAGTGGATTATTTTCGCGCACGCGCTGATTGAGGGTATCAAGGTTCAAAAAACTACCATAAGAAACCGAGAAGCCCTGTTGCCACCACATCGCGGGCTGAACGCCGATACGCCCCACGATGCCTGCATTGGCAAGGTTTGTATTCGGAAGCGTCGAGGCGAGCGCGGCGTTGGCGATGGCGACTTCGACATTGACTCGATTTGGAACGACAATCCAATTAAACGACGCGCCCGTAACATATGCGCCGAAATACGCGGTCGTTACGCCCACGTCGGTTCTGCCGTCGTCATAAACGCCTGCGTTTCCCGCAATCGGCCAGAACCCGCGCCGTTCCGAGATATTGATGAAATAGCCATACATAAGCGGCGCGGCGGCGAACAAATTTTGGCTGAGCAGTTGGCGACGCGCATACAATCCAAACGGCGAAATCATCCGCCCTGCCGAAAAGCTCAGGCGCGTATTCGGCTCGTATGTTATGGCGGCAAGCGTGATGCGCGGCTGATTCAAACGCCCTGTCCCCCAAATGTCTAACTGCACGCGCGCATTGAAACTCCACTTCTCTGCCAGTTCCGAAAAGAAGAACAAGTTGAATTGATTGATAACGGCGTGCGGATAGCGGAACTCATTTGGAATTTCATTGGTGATGAAATTGGATTCGCTTCCGCCCGCTCGGAACTCAAAATCGAGCTCTCCGCTCACTTGGGTGCTTTGAGCGAGTAACCCCGTCGTGAAGAAGAGGGCGAACAAAGCAAGTATGCGTTTTTTCATGGCTTGGTTTTATTTGGCGTTGTTGTAGGTGATTTCAGCAATCTCGAGCGCGTTTGAAAATCCTTTGAAGTTCATCGGTTTCACTTGTGAGATGTGGAACTTATGTTGAAGCGAGAAGAGATCGATCAAATCTTTGCGCACGAGAATTTTTCCCGCGTCCGCGCTTGAGCAAAGGCGTGCGCCGAGATTGACGGCGGCACCGATGACGGTGTAGTCGCGTCGGTCTTCTGCGCCCATGTTGCCGAGCACCATCGTGCCGTAATTGATACCGATGCCGATATAAACAGGCGCGGGGTCGCGCTTTTGTTCTTCATCGGCGCGTTTTTGAATGGCAATCGCACATTCAATTGCGCGCTCTAAGGCATCTTTTCCCGCAAAAAGTGCGACCATTTCATCGCCGACGAACTTATCGACCGAGCCGCCATATTCACTTACTAACTTTGCCTGAAAGCCCAAATAGCGATTGAGCATATCGATGACCGATTCAGGCGGACGCTTTTCGCTGAACGATGTAAATCCCCGAATGTCGCTGAACAGCACGGCGAGTTCTTGCCGTGTGCCGCCAAGCATGGATTCCGCACCCGATTCCGAGACGCGCTTAACCATCTCGATTGTGTGGCTTCCAACATATTTTGATAGCTCGAACCGCTCACGCAATCCTACAATCATTTCGTTGAAGTTTTCGGCAAGTTGTCCGATTTCATCTCTTGTTTTCGGCTCAACCGAGATGCTCAAATTTCCACTTTTCACCTCTTTCATCGCACCGGCAAGCTCCAGCACCGGCTTTGAAAAGAATCGTCCTGCCAGAATCGCGAGTGCAATCGTGAGAAGCAAACTGACCAAAGCAAAGAGCAAGATGTTGCGTTGCAAGACACCAATAATGCGCAGTTCAGTTGATTTCGGAACAAGCACCAATAGCCACGCAGGCTCGCTTTTTCCAAACGGCGTCAGATACGCAAAGACTTCCACCCCGCCAATAGCGGCTTCGAACACTTCGCTCGCTTTGCCCGTCATGCTGACGCGCTGAATTTCCTTTTCCTTTTCGTCGACGAATTTTCCCAAATCAAATTCGCTCAATGCCGAATCGGTGCGCAGTATCAATTTTTTTCCGAGATAAAAATAAAATTGCGCGGAGGAGTTGCCTTTCAAATCCAGCGCATCAACAATGGTGAATTTCGTGCCGAGCGTAACCGTGCCAATCAGCACGCTTTGATTGACGAGAATCGGCGCAGAGGCAACTTGATAGACTTCATCGTTGAGTGCCCACAGTTCAGGCAAGTCGGTTTGCTCTTCGTTCTTTCCTTCTAAGACGTCTTTAATGCTTTGTCGCGCCGAAAGGTCGTTACCGTAGTTTTTCGGGTTGGCGAAGTCGGCGAGCAAAATGCCATTGCGATTCGTTACGATGAAAAGGTCTATCGGCGCAAGGTTGGCGAATTCCCGCACGGATTGTAGCACGGTTTGATGAAAGATGTCGGAAACAGAATCTTTGGCCAAATCCACATTGGCTTTGAAGGCAGGGTCTTGTCCGATAATCGTTGCCACATCGACCAAGCGGTCGTAGCGCAGGCGTCTTTCTTTTTGTAATACTTTTTGTGTTTGATTGAAATCAAAAACGATTTTTTCTTTGACGGTTTCAGTTACAGTCACGCTGACCGCATAAAGAACGGCGACCAAGACGAGCGTGGTCAATCCAGCAAGGAGGA
The DNA here is from genome assembly GCA_029263855.1 of Candidatus Thermochlorobacteriaceae bacterium. Classification (GTDB taxonomy): domain Bacteria; phylum Bacteroidota; class Chlorobiia; order Chlorobiales; family Thermochlorobacteraceae; genus JANWWM01. The sequence goes on from JAJUFC010000006.1 coordinate 175,308, forward strand.
GAAAGAGTTTGGCTTGGATGTTCAGGCGCATGATGGTTATCTCGAGAGTGTGAAGTCTTTTTCAACAGAGCCTTTGAGTTCCACTCGTTCTACGACGGGCATCAGGTCGGGGTGATAAACGCGAACTTCGTAGCGTCCTTCGGGCAAATCTTTAAGCACATAATTTCCGTTGGCATCTGGCTTAGTGAAGTAAGGCGTATCGAGGCTTAAAATGACCGCATTCATTTGCGTGTGAATGTCGCAGAAGAGTTTCACTTCACCGAGTCCTTCAATTTTTCGCTCGCCGATTTTCTTTTGCACGACTTCGCCGCGCGTTCTTCTTCCGATGTTGAATTGATTGCCAGGCGTGAGGCTAAAAACGTTGTGATAAAACGGGTCATTATTGACGAATTGAACCACTGTGCCTTGCGTAACAGGCAAGACGCGCGGAATGAACGTGGCATCGCGCTGGTCAATCGTTCGGTTTTTCGTGAGCGGTTGCAATTTTGGTTTGAACGAAAGCGGGTGCGCACTCACCACCACATCAGCGTAAGCAGAGCCCGACATTGTTTTTGATTCGATTGGTTTTTCAGGCGCAAGCCGATTGCGGTAGGCTTGTCCGCGCGCTAAGCGTTGCGTTGTGCTTGAAGCGGAAAGCGTAATCGTGCCGCTCAGTTCCGCAGTTTGCGCCAACAAAGCGGGTGCGACAGACAAAAAAAATAGCACCAAAGTCGACGTGTGTTGTAAAAAGTTCGGTTTCATTTCTTACGTTTGTGTTTTGTTTCTCAAAATCGGCTTTAAGCAAACTAGAAGTAAATTTTATAAAGTTATCATTCAATTCTGAAACTACTATGCCTGAAATCACCGCTTTTCACGGAATCACTTACAACCCTGCTAAAATTTCTCGATTCGATGATGTGCTTTGCCCGCCTTACGATGTGATTCCTTCCGCGATGCAAGACAATCTTTATGCCAAATCTGAATTCAACGCCGTGCGCTTGGAATTGCCGAAAGAAGAAAACAAATATGATGCCGCCGCAGAACGGCTCAACACTTGGCTTTCCACAGGCGTACTGCACCAAGATTCAAAGGAAGCGATTTATCCTTACCACCAAGCTTTCACCACGAAAGACGGCAAAACCTACACGCGCAAAGGCTTTATCGCTCGTTGCCGTTTGTATGAATTTGACAAAGGCGTCGTGCTTCCGCATGAAAAAACGCTTTCAGGTCCGAAAAAAGACCGCCTGCAACTCTTCATCAAAACGGGGGCAAACATCAGTCCGATTTTCGGGCTGTATAGCGATAAAGAAAAAGTCGCGGACAAAGCCCTCGACGATTTTACGACTACGCACGCGCCCTTTATCGACGCCATGGATTACCAGCACACGCGCAACCTTGTTTGGCGATGCGACGATAGCACCATCATTGAGCAGGTCAAATCCGCCTTGCGCGATAAACAACTCTTCATTGCCGACGGGCATCATCGCTATGAAACCGCCATCAATTACCGAAACTTGCGCATGTCCGAAAACCCCAATCACACAGGCAACGAGCCTTACAACTTCATCATGATGTTCATCACGAATATGTTCGATGAAGGGCTTGTGGTTTTTCCGACGCATCGGCTTGTGCATCACCTCGAACACTTTAACCTTAACGGCTTGCTCGAGAATCTCAATCCGTATTTCGGCATTCAAGAACTTTCAGAGAACAAGAAGTTGAAAGAGTTTCTCGCGCTCTATCCGCACGGCGCGTTTGGACTTGTGGCAAAGGATAAAATTTTCGGCATTCATTTAGCGTCCGACCTTGATAAAGCCATTCCCGATGCCATGCCAAAAGAAATGAAGTCGCTCGATGTGGTTTTGCTTCATCATCTCATCATCGGGAAAATGCTTGGCATTTCACAAGAAGCGCAAGCCTTGCAAACGAATCTGAATTATTCCAAAGATTTTGACGAAGTATTTGAGAAAGTTCAACGTGGCGAGGCGCAACTTGGATTTGTGATGAATCCGACGAGCGTTCAAGAGGTTGAAGCGGTTTCGAAAATCGGCGAAGTGATGCCCCAAAAGTCGACCTTTTTCTATCCGAAAGTGCTGACGGGTGTTGTTATCAATCGGATTGTTTGATTTTTTTTTCATCATTCCGAGCCGCGTGAGCACTCCAATAAAAAAGGGCAGGTCTCAGCCTGCCCCAAAACTTCTTGCATATCGTCGTAATCTTACTTCACCAACATCATCTTGCGCGTTTCCACAAATTCTCCGGCTTGCAACCGATAAAAATACATTCCGCTTGACAACCGCGCCGCATTGAACGGCACGCTGTAACTGCCCGCTTCTTGCCGTCCATTCACCAATGTCGCCACTTCTTTGCC
>JAJUFC010000003.1 GCA_029263855.1 Candidatus Thermochlorobacteriaceae bacterium
ATCGGGTTTAAAGACATCGTCGAGCGATTTGCCCATCGTTAAAAGCTCGAGCCGCGCTGATGGCACTAAATCGCTTTCGGGATAATCCATCAAAAATTTTTCGTAGGCTTTTCGCGCTTGAATCGTGTCGCCCAACACATTGCTGTATGCAAATCCAACAAGAAAACTTGCTTGTGCCGCTTCTTCGCTGTTTGGAAAGCGTTGAACCACCTCTTGATATCGTTCAATCGCCGTTTTAGTTAAGCGATTTGCATCGCAAAGTTGCGCCGATTTCAGCAAAGCTTTCGGAGCATTCGGCGACGCAGGAAACTCTTGGCTGAACTTCAAGAACTGTTCAGCAAGTTTGAGCGACATCTTGCGCTCTGTGAGCGATTCAGCGGCGGCATTTCGTTCAAGCTCTGTCCATATATCGTTTTCCGATGTGGCTTTTTGACAACCGAATCCGAGAATGAGAAGCAGAAGCAGAATTTTGTAACGCATATTGGTTCGGCTTAACTTGCTTTGACTGCATTAACCATAATCATACAAAAATATGCTTGAACTCGATGACACCGTGTTAGTCATTATTGACGTGCAAGGCAAACTTGCAACCCTGATGTATGAACGCGACTTGTTGTTCAAGAATCTTTCACGACTCATTGAAGGCGCGCAAGTGCTCGGCATTCCGATTTTGCTGACCGAACAATATCCAAAAGGATTAGGCGAAACCGCACCCGAACTCAAAGCCTTGATGCCGAATGTGAAGCCGATTGAAAAAATGTCGTTCAGTTGCATGGGCGAAGAAAAATTCATTGAAGCCCTTGACGAAACAGAGCGCGAACAAGTGTTGGTGGCAGGCATTGAAACGCATGTATGCGTGTATCAAACCGTTTCCGATATGCTCGCCGAAGGCTTTGAAGTCCACTGCGTTGCCGATGCGATTTCCTCACGAGCAAAAGAAAATCGCGAGATAGGACTATCGCGCATGAAAGAAGACGGCGCGATTCTCACCTCAACGGAAATGTGCTTGTTTGAACTCTTGAAGGTTGCGGGCACATCGACCTTCAAAACCATTTCCGCGCTCGTCAAATAAAGTTTGACAATTCTTTGACAACTTTTCATTCACGCTCTCGCAAAAGGAGGTGTTTCGTTCAATCAAAAAACATCGCATTATGAAACTATCTTTGTTCATCGCATCAATCCTCTTGGCTATGTCTATCACGCTTGAGGCGCAGGAGCGCACCGTTGCCGTAACGGTCTATAACGACAATCTTGGCGTGGTCAAAGAAACACGACCGATTAACCTGCAACGCGGCATCTCGGAAATCAAAATTTCAGATGTCGCCTCACAGATTGACCCAACCAGCGTCTACATCAAACTAAACGGAACAGTCGTTGAGCAGAATTATCAATACGACCTTGTGAGCGTCTACAAAATTTTGGAAAAGTATCTTGATAAATCCGTTCAACTCATCAATGAAAAAGGCGAACTCTTGGAAGGCACACTGCTTTCAGCGCGAGATGGGCAACTTGTTTTGCGCAATCGCAACGGGGGCTTAACGATGATTGGCGGTTTGGATAAATATCGAGTCAATGTCGCCGATTTGCCCGAAGGCTTAATCACAAAGCCAACGCTCGTTTGGAGAGTTGATTCACGTGCATCGGGGCGACAAAATGCTGAAATCTCGTATCAGACCGCCGGCATGAAGTGGCACGCCGAATATGTTGCTGTGCTAAACAAAGATGACAGCAAGTTGAACCTGAAAGCGTGGGTAAGCATTGAAAATCAATCGGGCGCGACCTATCCCAACGCAACGCTCAAACTCATCGCAGGCGATGTCAATCGCGTTCAAGAGCAAATGCCTGTTTATCCAATGGTGCGCGGCAAAATGATGATGCAAGAAGCCGCTGATGCGCCGCAATTTGAAGAGCAATCCCTGTTTGAATATCACGCCTACGCGCTTCAACGCCCGACCACACTCGCCAATAACGAAACCAAGCAAATTTCACTCTTTGAAGCGGAGAATGTTTCCGTTGTGAAGAAGTTTCAGCATAAAGGAGGAAAGAAGGTGAATGTGGTTGTGGAGTTTGAAAATAAGTCGTCCAATCAACTTGGCATGCCGCTTCCGAAAGGCAAGGTGCGCGTGAACAAAGAAGATAGAGGCGCAGTTGAATTTATCGGCGAAGACCAAATCGACCACACACCAAAAGACGAAAAAGTCTCACTCAAAATTGGAGATGCTTTCGACATTGTTGCCGAAGAAGTTCAAACCGATTACAAACAAATTTCACAACGCTCGAGCGAAACGATGTGGAAAATCACCTTCAAAAATCGCAAAGACGAAGCCGTTACCATTGAAGCCGAGCGATATTTCGGCTACAACTGGCAAGTCGTGAATGCGTCACATAATTTTGAAAAGAAAAATGCCACAACCGCCGTCTTTCGCGTGCCTGTGCCAAAAGGCAAAGAAGTAGATTTAATTTTCACCGTGCGCAATAGTTACTAATCGTTTTCGGAATAATAGGGCGACACTGTTCGCCCTTTTGTTTTTGTCATCAACGTTTTTGTAACCAAAGTAGCCGAGCGTTTCAAAGAGAATGACGATGTTTGTAAAAAAGTCTTGAATGGAACTTATCGGCTATTTCGCTTCAATTTTGATTGGCGTTTCGCTTGGGCTAATTGGCGGCGGCGGAAGCATTCTGACCGTTCCCGTTTTGGTATATCTTTTCGCGCAACCGCCGATTGAGGCGACGCTCTATTCGCTCTTTATCGTTGGTCTATCGAGCGCGGTGGGCGCGACGACTTACTTGCAAAGTAAATTGGTCAAAGTTAAAAACGCGCTTGCCTTTGCTGTTCCTTCCATTGCTTCGATTCTCCTCACGCGCAATTTCATCTTGCCAAATTTGCCCGAAGTGCTTTTTTCCGTCGGCGACTTTGCGCTTACGAAAAGTGCCTTTTTACTTGTCGTGTTCGCCGTGTTGATGATTTTGGCTTCAATTAAAATGATTGTTCCATCATCGCTAAAAGCAGATACGGCGCAAGGCGAAAATCTCGCGATGCTTGCGCTGAATGGCTTTGGCGTTGGGTTTATTACGGGGCTGATTGGGGTTGGCGGCGGATTTCTCATCATTCCATCGTTAGTGATTCTGGCGAAGTTGGAAATGAAAGAAGCCGTTGGCACGTCGCTGTTTATTATCGCGCTCAATTCGCTGATTGGATTTTTCGGAAGTTTGCGCGGCGTTGAAGCTGATTGGCTTTTTTTGATTTCAATTTCCGCTTTAGCGATTGTGGGAATGTTTATCGGCACATCGCTTGCGCGCCGTATTGATGGCAATCGTTTGAAGCCGATGTTTGGCTGGTTTGTTTTGGTGATGGGCGTTTTTGTCTTGCTCAAAGAAACCGTTTTGAAACCGCTCTGAAAAGTCCTGCGTTGAACTTAGATGCTGTCGAATAAGCCTGCCGCGCCTTTTGGCTTTTGAATGTTGAAGCGTTGATAGGCGAGATCGGTGGCGACTCGTCCTCTTGGCGTGCGCATTAAGTAGCCTTCTTGAATTAAATACGGTTCATAAACTTCTTCAATCGTATCCGACTCTTCGCCAACGGCAACGGCTAAGGACGAAAGCCCGACAGGGTTGCCGCCGAATTTTTCCATGAGCGCGAGCAAAATTCGTTTATCCATTTCATCTAATCCGTAGGTATCGATTTCCAAAGCGGCGAGCGTGGTTCGCGCGATGTCGAGCGTAATGCGGTTTAAGCCGCCAACTTGGGCAAAATCGCGTGCGCGTCGGAGCAAGCGATTGGCAATGCGGGGCGTGCCGCGTGCGCGTCGTGCAATTTCAAACGCGCCGTCTCGCTCAACTTCCACACCCAAAATTCGTGCGGCGCGACTGACGATTTTCTCGAGCAAATCCGCCGTGTAGTAATCTAACCGCGACGAAATGCCGAACCTAGCGCGCAAAGGCGCGGTGAGCAAGCCTGCCCTTGTTGTCGCGCCCACAAGCGTGAATTGCGGAATGGCAATCTGAACGCTACGCGCCGAAGGTCCTGAATCAATCATAATATCAATCTTGAAATCTTCCATCGCTGAGTAAAGGTATTCCTCAACGACGGGGTTGAGCCGATGAATCTCATCGATGAAAAGCACATCGCCTTTTTCAAGATTTGTTAAAAGTCCTGCTAAATCGCCGGGCTTATCTAAAACAGGTCCTGACGTTGCTTTAATGCTTGCGCCCATTTCTGCGGCGATGATGTAGGCAAGGGTTGTTTTGCCGAGCCCTGGCGGTCCTGATAAAAGCACATGGTCTAAGGCTTCGCCCCGACCACGAGCCGCCTGAATGAAGACGCGCAGGTTATCGACAATCTTCTGTTGCCCTGTGAAATCTTCAAAGCGAATCGGACGAATTTTTTCCTCAAACTGTGCATCAATGAGGCTCTTTGTTTTCTCTATGCTTTCGTTTCTCACAATTCTTTCGGATATTTTTTCAATTTACTTCAATTCAACGAGAGCATCAATGACGCGCCAACTTCTCATCGCTTGTCTCATCATCAATTTTCTTTTTTCTGCACCGTTTCTTCATGCGCAACTCTTTCCCGCAAAGCAAGGCGGCAATTGGGGCTATATCAATTCAAGCGGTCAGATTGTCATTCAGCCAAAATTTGACGAAGCCAAAAAGTTTTCGGAAGGGCGCGCGGCAGTGAAAATTAAAGATGAATGGGGATATATCGACACAACGGGCAACCTCATCATTCAAGCACGATTTACAAATGCCGAATCTTTTTCAAACGGCATCTCTGCTGTTCAAAACAAGAGCCTTATTATCGGAACAGAAACCCGATTTATTCGACTGAACGGCGATACGCTTACAAGTGAAACCTTCACCGATGCGGGCACTTTCTCGGAAGGTTTGGCTTGGATTAAAATCGCTGACCGTAGCAAGGTGCTTCTGCGCCAGCGCGTTGGCTTTCTTGATACTACCGGCAAAATTGTTATTCAACCCGTTTTAGAAAAAGCATCTGACTTTTCAGAAGGATTTGCCGCTGTGCAGTTCAACGGAAAGTTTGGATTTATTCGCCGCACCGATACGCTCAACGATTCGGTTCAAACTTTCACGATTGCGCCGAAGTATCGCTTTGCAAGTAAGTTTTCCGAAGGCTTGGCGCGTGTGCGCACCGAAGCCCTGTGGGGCTACATTGACCAAAGCGGAAAACTTGTTATTGCCGAACAGTTTGATGCGGCAAGTGATTTCAGCGAAGGCTTAGCGCGTGTGCGTAAAGGTGAAAAATTCGGCTTCATCGATAAAAGTGGCAACATGGTTATTCCGACTGTTTTTGATGCCGCAGGCGATTTCAGCGAAGGCTTAGCGTGGGTTTCCAAAGGCGGAAAGTATGCGTTTATCGACCGCACGGGAAAAGTCGCCATTGACATCGGGCTGACAGGCGTCGGCAATTTTCAAGGCGGACTTGCGCTCGTCGGCATTGGCGATAAACAGGTTTATATTGATAAAGCAGGAAAAGTTATCTTCGAGTTTAATTGATTCGGAATAAGTTCGAATAAGTTCTCTTTCTAGTCTCAACGCTATGTCTGATATACCGTCAAGCCTTTCGCTCATCTTACTTCTCGCACTTGAAGTTGTCGCCCTTGTGCTTGGATTGGGATTGCATTTCCTCAAAAAGACATCGATTTCGGCGGCGCGTTGGAAATGGTGGGTTTGGTCGGGATTGGGTGCAGTCGCATTGGTGGGTTTAATTTTAATTGTAAAAGAATCGAGTGCGCTTGTTGATGTTTCCGAGAAAAAGCAATGGATAAAAACCATGGGCAAAATTCTTGCGTCTGAAATGCGTGGCAAGAAAGCCTACATTCCCTTTGTCAAATATGAATATGAATTGGACGGAAAAACTTACACTGCCGAAACTGAACTTTACTCTCCGCAGTGGGGCGGCAAACTTTTGCGCAAAGAAACTTCCGAGAGCATCTTGGCGATGTTCAAGCCTGCAAGCACAATTACGGTTTATGTTAATCCGAAGAATCACGCCGACTCTGTGCTTGAAATCCTTTTTGGTTGGGATTTATTCATTCGCTTGGGTGTCGGAATGCTCTTGTGGCTCGTTTCAACCGCGATGCTCTACTTCGGTGCGTTCAAACATTTACTTCACGGCTCGACTTTCACGCCGCGCCAAAATGCAACATAGCCTTTGATGTTCTTTGCCGCCTCTTTGGGGTCGGGGTAATACCACGCCGCATCTTTGTTCTTCTCTCTTCCAACCACCACATTGAAGTAACTTGCTCTGCCTTTCCACGCGCAAGTGGTCTGTGTAGTGCTTTCTTCAAAAAATTCTTTTTTGAGTGCGTTAGGTGGAAAGTAGTGATTACCTTCAACAATGATGGTCTTGTCGCTTTCAGCGATGATTTGACCGTTCCAAATGGCTTTCATTGTGCGTTACATTTTTCGGGTTAACTTTGTTTTTTGCAATCCCAAAACATCAATGACATCTTATCGGTTTAATCGTTATGCCCGACCATCGTTTTGATGTGCTGATTATTGGTGCAGGACCTGCGGGTGCAAGCACTGCGCTCTCACTTTCTAAATATCCAACGCTCCGAATCGGCATTGTTGATAAAGCCAAATTTCCGCGCGATAAAATTTGCGGCGACGCCCTAAGCGGCAATGTAATTTCAACGCTGAAATCAATTTCGCCGTCGCTCTATGAGCGGTTTCAAGCGTTTCCCGATAAAATCGGCTCGTTTGGAATCCGCTTTATTGCGCCAAATGGCAAACATCTTGATGTGCCGTTTAAGTCGCCAAAGGCTCAAATTACCGAGATGCCCGGCTCCATTTCAAAGCGATTGGACTTTGATAATTTTTTAGTTTCGGAAGTGAAATCATTGCCGAACGCAAACCTGCATGAAGAAACCGCTGTTGAATCCGTGCTCATCAAGCCTGATAGCGTGCTTGTGAAAACTAATCGAGGCATGTTTTCAGCCTCTTTGCTCATCGGCGCAGATGGTGCAAACGGCATCACAACGCGCACCCTTGCCACATTCAAACCCGAAGCGCAACACTTTTGCGCAGGGCTTCGCGCTTATTATCGTGGCGTTTCAGGAATGCACGCACAAAATTTTATCGAGCTTCATTTCTTACCTAACCTTCTGCCCGGATATTTCTGGATTTTCCCGCTTCCCAATGGCAATGCGAATGTTGGTTTAGGCATTCTTTCAGCCGTCGTGAAAAAAAAGCGGTTGGATTTGAAAAAACTTTTGATGGAAATTGTTCAAACGCACCCCGACATTGCGCCGCGCTTCAAGCATGCCGAAATGGTTGATGAAATCAGGGGTTATGGCTTGCCGCTTGGCTCGAAGCGTCGCGCGCTTTCAGGAGAGCGATTCATGCTCACGGGCGATGCCGCCTCGCTCATCGATCCGTTTTCAGGCGAAGGCATTGGCAATGCAATGAAATCAGGGAAACTCGCCGCCGAAGTCGCTCACGAGAGCATTCTCCAACAAGATTTTTCACAAGCGTTTTTGAAGCGATATGACGAGCGCGTCTATCAAAAACTCGGCAGCGAACTCGGGCTTAGCCACACCTTGCAACGGCTGGCAAACTTCCCTTCGCTTTTCAATTTCGTCGTTAATCGTGCAAGGCAAAGCCCGACGCTCTCTGAAACAATTTCGTGTATGTTCGATGATTTAGAGTTGCGAAAAGAACTCAGCAAACCTTCCTTTTATGCGAAATTGCTTTTAGGAAGATGACTTTTTTGTTTCCTGACTCATTCTCGCTATACAAATTCCCATACTGACGAATGTCTCGATAAGCCCAATTTTGTTTTCAAGCCTTGTGTTTATGACAACGCTTTTTTTGAAATAGGTCGCCGCCTTTTCATACTCACCTAACCCCATGCAGACTTTCCAAGGTTATTTAAATTGTTCGCTTCTGAACGCTCGTGTTTCAAAGTTTGTGAAAGCGTCAAACTGTTTTCGAAGTGCTTTTGTGCTTGCTCATATTGCATTGACTTTGCATACACCACACCGATATTTTGATAGACATTTATTAATTGAATATTGTCTTTCATAGTCGTCGCCAGTTCCAAGCATTTTTGGTGAATCTCCATAGCCTCCAAGAGCATCTTTTGTTTTTCCAGCGTGACTCCGATATTGTTCAAGCAAGCAAGCATACTACGCTCGTCGTTCATTTCGCGTCGAATTGCGAGGCTATCGTAGTAGTAAGATAGTGCGGTAGCAAATTCACCGAGATATGAATAAACGTTTCCGTAGCTGTTGAATCCGCGGCGATTCCGCTTTTATAGTCATGTTTTCTAAACAAGTTCAGCCCGATTTCAAGCGAGGCAAGCGATTCGCTCATTTCACCCAAAATGCATTGTATTCGTGCTTGGGTGAGCCGTATTTTGGCGAGCGTCAAGTCATCTTTCGCCCTTGTTTGAGCTGCCAACTCAACAGCTTGCGAAATCAACGCCCTCGCCTCTCTCGGGTTTTGATGTAAGAGCGTTAAGGCTTCTTGTTGGAGATTTAAGATTTCATCACTTGAAGCACTCTGCATAGCGTTCTTTCGTTTTCACAGTAACAAAAAGGGAAGTTTTCAGGCTTCCCCCTTGTATTGACTTCGTTGATTTAATCGGTCTATTTGTTCGCTGAGAGCATTCTACTTAGCGACGGCTTCTTCAATGCCAGCGAAAGCCAGCACACGCTTGGCAATGCTTTCCACGTCCAACCCAACTTCTTTGTGTAGTTCAGCGGGCGAGCCATGGTCGATGAAACGGTCAGGCAAACCAACCACACAGACTTTATTGCTGTAACCTTTTTCTTGCAGGTATTCCAACACCGCCGAGCCGAACCCACCTTTGATTGTGTTTTCTTCGATGGTTACAATGCGCTCGAAGCGTGCTGCAATTTCATCAATTAAATCAGTATCTAACGGTTTGACGAAACGCATATTTGCGACGAGTGCGGAAACACCACGCTCTTCAAGGAGTTTCGCAGCTTTAAGGGCGTTGTTGGTCATAACGCCAATGCCGAGAATGGCAATATCTGCCCCATCTCTCAACACTTCGCCTTTTCCGATTTCAATTTGATTGAACTCTTTACGCATTTGCATGCCAGTGGCGTTGCCGCGCGGATAGCGAAGCGCAATCGGTCCGTCGTCATACTTGATGGCGGTGTAGAGCATATCGCGGAGTTCTTGTTCGTTCATCGGTGCCATGATGACCATTCTTGGGATAAGTCGGAGGTAAGAGAGGTCAAATGCGCCGTGGTGCGTCGGTCCGTCGGCACCGGCAAGTCCGCCTCTATCCATGGCGAAAACGACGTTCAGATTTTGAAGCGCGACGTCGTGAATAATTTGGTCGTAAGCACGTTGGAGGAAGGTTGAATAAATCGCACAAATGGGCTTCATGCCTTGTGTGGCTAATCCTGCGGCGAAGGTTACGGCATGTTGCTCGGCGATGCCGACGTCGTAGAACTGTTCAGGTAAGACTTTGCCCAAAATTTTGAGCGATGTTCCCGAAGGCATTGCCGCTGTAATGCCGATGATGCGTTTATCTTCTTGCGCGAGTTCTGTAATGGCGTTTCCGAATACGTCTTGATAAAGCGGCGGCGGTGGCGTGGTCGGCGGCGCGGCAAGCGATTTACCTGTGATTTTATCAAACGCCGTGCTTTGCGCATGCCATTTGAGTTGATCTTCTTCGGCAGGCTTGAACCCTTTGCCCTTCACCGTAACAATGTGCAAGAGTTTCGGGTGCGGCAGGTCTCGCAACTCCTTCAAAATTTTCGCAAGATTGACGACGTCGTGCCCGTCAATCGGACCGAAGTATCGAAATCCAAGTGCCTCGAAGAACGCGCCGGGCGTGAGTGCCGCTTTCAATCCTTGTTCCATGTTGAGTACGAACTTACGGGCTTTTTCACCGAACTCATTGTTGCCGATGCGATTGAGAAAATCGGCAAAGTCGTTGCGAATTTTGTTGTAAGTCGAGTTCGTTGTAATGGCGGTGAGATGCTCTTTCAAGCCGCCGACGTTGGGGTCGATAGACATGCAGTTGTCGTTGAGCACCACGAGCACATCAGTTTTGAGATGCCCAATGTGGTTCAGCCCTTCAAACGCCATGCCGCCCGTCATTGCGCCGTCGCCGATAACCGCAACGATTTTGTAATCTTCTTTTTTCAAATCGCGAGCGATTGCCATGCCAGCGGCGGCGGAAATTGAAGTCGAGGCATGCCCTACGCCGAAGGTATCATACTCACTCTCGCTTCGCTTGGGAAAACCCGCGATGCCTTTGTATTGACGGTTCGTATGAAAGTATGCTTTTCGCCCTGTGAGAATTTTGTGAATGTAGGCTTGATGCCCGACATCCCACACAACTTGGTCTTTCGGCGTGTTATAGACATAATGCAGGGCGACGGAAATATCTGCCGCACCCAAACTTGCGCCGAAGTGCCCGCCATATTTTGAGACCACTTCAATGACGAAGTCTCTGCACTCTCTTGCGATTTCAGGCAGGTCTTCAATCGGGAATTTCTTCAGGTCATCGGGAGAATTGATTTGCGAAAGCAGTCTTCCGAAATTCTTGAGTTCTTCGGAGACGGGATAAGGTTGTGACATGTTCGCAGGTATTTAGGTTCAAAGTTGTTTCATCAAACTTGAGACAGATAAGGTGGTAACGAAAAGAACACTTGAAATAATTTCAGCCCCTCAATATTGTTATTGTTTCAGCCTTCTCAAAATTACGACAATCCGCCGCCAATCGGAATGAAAGTCGGGTCGCTCAACTTCTCGCCCAATGCCGTTTTGACCGATACCGTTTTGACGAAGTTCTTCGCTGAAAATTATTCATTGGTATTGGTATTATCCGTTGGTATAAACAGGTCCTCCGCCGCCTTCGGGCACTTTCCAAGTGATGACTTGATACGGGTCGGCAATGTCGCACGTTTTGCAATGCACACAGTTCGAGGCATTGATTTTCAGTTTCTTCGCGCCCGTCAGTTGATTGACGACTTCCATTTCATAGACATTTGCGGGGCAGAAGTGCTGGCAAGGATTTCCATACTCGACCGTGCATTTCGTATTGCAAATGTCGGTAATCAAATGCGGTTGAATGAAGAGATGACAAGGTTGGTCTTCTTCGTGTGTTGTGCCGCTTTCATAGATGTCGGTTAGTTTATCGAAGGTGAGTTTTCCATCGAACTTGAACTGGCGTTTTTCGAGCACATACTTGCGCGTTATGCTGGAAAGTCGTTGCATGTGCGTATGGTCGGGGTCTAAGGGCAAGCGTTCTTTGACGATTTTTCCTCCTAAAAGCATTTGCAAGCCAACGCGCACCATTCCCCAATATAAGCCCACGTTGAAGGCTTGGCGGAAGTTACGCACCTTATACATTTCCTTTTTCGCCCACGAGTTCTCGAAGCGGGTTTCATAGCCTTTGAGCGTGGCTTGGGAGAAATCGTCTTTAAGTAGGGCTTCGAAAATCGTTTCTGCCGCGAGCATGCCCGATTTCATCGCAAGATGAATCCCTTTGAGGCGCATCATGTTCATAAAGCCGCCTGATTCACCCGTAAGCAACAAGCCATCATGATAGAGTTTCGGCATTGAAAAATAGCCGCCGCCCGAAATCGTTTTCGCGCCGTAGCCGACCACCTTTCCGCCTTCCAAAAGCGCGCGCACAAAGGGGTGCGTCTTGAACTTCTGCAAGTTGTAGTGCGGGTCGTTGGCAGGCGAACTTGCATCGAGCGCGGTAACAAACCCAACCGAGAGCGTCGTTTCGCTTATGGCATAAATCCAACTACCCCCATACACTTCAGGCGGAAGCGGATAGCCCATCGTATGATACACCGTGCCTTTCTTAATTCTTCCCGCAGGAATTTCCCAAATTTCTTTGACGCCTGTTTCGTAAGACTGCGGATTTTTCTCTTTATCGAGGTTCAACTTCGAGACGATTTGTTTCGTCAGCGAGCCTCTCGGACCTTCGCCCAATACCGTTACTTTGGCGCGAATGTTCATGCCCGGCTCAAAGTTCGGTTTTGGATTGCCATTTTTATCAACACCCTTGTCATCGGTTTGAACGCCGACCACCTTTCCGCCTTCCATCAGCATTTGCGCGCCCGCAAACCCCGTGAAGATGTTGACGCCCTTTTCTTCGGCAATTTTGCCAAGCCACGCGCCGAACTTGTTGAGCGAAATAATGTAGTTGCCATGGTTATTGAGCGGAGGCGGCGTAATTGGAAAGGGAATTTTAGACTTTTCCGTCAGAAACACCACTTTCTCGGCGGTTACTTCCGATTCCAATGGACAATCTTTCTCTTTGAAATCAGGAATCAACTCTTTGAGCGCGATAGGGTCTAAAACGGCACCCGAAAGCAAGTGCGCCCCAACACTTTGACCTTTTTCAAGAATCGCAATTTGAGGCGAAAGTGGGTTATCGGGGTGTTTGGCGTTATGTTCGGCGATTAAATTCGAAAGATGTATGGCGGCAGAAAGGTTTGCCGCGCCCGCACCGACGAAGAGCACATCCATCTCCATCGTCTCGCGCTGTATCATGTTACTCATAAAATTTTCTATAATTTGATTTGAATGTTAAATTTCAGAGCAAAATATAACGCTATCGTAATTCTCAAAAGCGATTTTGTTATATTCAACCCTCGAGTAGGCTAACAACAATCTTCATTGCCGCGACGTTTAAGACAACACGTGCAGTGGCGGCATTTAACTTCTCCAATTCAGACAAGTATATGACTCGGAAAATTTTGCTTGCCGACGACGACCAAGATATTCACCTCTACATTCAGTCGGTGCTTCAATCTCAATGGCTTTCCATTAAGTCCGTCTACACAGGCAAGGAAGCCCTCGATGAGTTTCAAGCGATGAGTTATGACTTGATTATCACCGACCTTTCTATGCCCGAAATGAATGGTTTGAACTTTATGAAGGCACTCTTCCAATCCAAGTTCGCCGTTCCGCCTGTCGTGGTGCTTAGCTCTATTTCCGATACAAACTTGATTATGAAGTGCCTCAATGTCGGGGTTTCCGATTACATCTTGAAGCCTGCTGACCCGACGCGCATACGCAAAACCGTCTATGGCATTCTGCACTTGGACGAAAGTGGCAAGCCGATTGAAAACCGCCCGCTTTCCAGCTACATGGGCGAAATTACGATGCAAAAACTCACAGGAAAGTTGCTCATTGAAGATGGACGCAATAAAGGCGAACTGCACTACGAAGAGGGAAAACTTCGACATGTTACCTTCGCTGGCCTGACTGGACTCGACGCGCTTGAAGCGGCAAAGAGCACGAAGTTTTTGCAAACTAAGTTCGTTCAAGGCGAACCGATTTCGCCTCAATCATGAATTGCCTTGAGCACCGTATTACTCTGAAACCGTCTCTCGATAGAACGATGCAAGAGAATCTTTTACAACCTACCCCTCGCAGAATTCTTATCATCGATGACGAAGAAGACACTCATCTTCTCTTAAAAGCCGCTCTCAAAAGTTTTCCAATCGATTACATCGACCTCTTTGATGGAGAAAGTGCGATTGCCCAAATCGACAAAGCACGCTACGATATGATTTTTCTTGATGTGATGATGCCGAATGGTTCGGGCGGCGATTTCCTTCAATACGCTCTCGACAACGCCGTGAACTTGCCAACAATCGTTTTACTCACCTCGCTTCGCGACGCTTCCTTTACGCGAAATGCACTCGGAATCGGCGTCGCCGAAGTGCTTCAAAAGCCTGTTCAGCCCGACGATTTACGCCAAATCGTCAGCAAATATCTTTTCCCTCATTTTCAATCCTAAACGAACTTGCTATGTCTTGCCGCTCGCGTCTGCTTGTGCTCATGCCTTTCTTTTTGGTTGTGCTTTCAGGGTGCACTTCCTCGCATTTCACGCTTGAAGATGCCGAGACGAAGGAGAAAATGATTTTGGGAACTTGCACTTGGAACGAATGGAAACAAAACGCCGCATGGAGCAGCTACGACGCTCCCGACTACAAGCCCGACCCCGATGCCGTCGCTCGCCTTACGCCGCTCATCAAAAGTCCTGACCTTTCGCTCATCACTTTCGGTGGAAGTTGGTGCGGCGACACAAAGGCAGAATTTCCAAAATACTTCAAACTCTTTTCCGCGCTCAACCTTCCGCAATCGTCGCTCTCACTTCACGGCGTTTCGCGCAAGAAAAAAGAGCCGTCGGGCATTGCCGAGCGTTACAGCATTAAGCGCGTGCCAACCTTAATCGTCTTGAAGGGCGGAAAAGAAATCGGTCGGATTGAGGAATATCCGACCGAAAGCATTGAGAAAGATTTGCTCAAAATCCTGACAAAATCAAAATAGTTTTCACTTATGCCAGCGCGGCTTCAATCGCTTGCTTGATGCGCTCCGATTCAGGCGCAACGCCGCTCTCGAACCGCGCAACGACATTCCCGTTTTTATCCAGCACGAACTTCTCAAAATTCCACTTTACATCACCTTTTGTTTGGGCGTTTTCTTTGAGCCACTTGTAAAAGGGGTGCGCGCCTTCGCCATTGACATCAATTTTCGCCATCATATCGAACTTCACGCCATAGTTCGAGGTGCAGAATTTCTCGATTTCTTCATTCGTGCCCGGCTCTTGTCTGCCGAATTGATTGCACGGAAATCCAATGACGCTCAAGCCTTTATCGTGATAGGCTTCGTGTAAGGCTTCGAGCCCTCTGTATTGCGGCGTGTATCCGCACTTTGAAGCCACATTGACTACAATCAAGGCTCTGCCTTTATAGTCGGAAAGGCGTTTGGTTTCGCCTTTGATATTTTCAAAAGTAAAGTCTGACATGAAACTTGGTAAGTTTAGGTTCAAGAAACTGAATGACGACTGCAAAACGCCATAAGGCACGCCAAACATTCCGCCTCACTTTTTTTTCTTTGGCACATACACCAGCGTTGAGAACGGACATTGCTTGAAAAGCGATTCAGCAACCGTGCGTATTTGCTTGGGCGAAACAGCGTTAATGGCGTCCAATACTTCTGTGTCGGAACGGAATCGCCCGAAGTAATACAAATCTCGCGCAAGGTGATTCATACGCGCCGACATATTTTCTTGGCTCATAATGATTCCGCCTTTGAGTTGCGCTTTGTTCAATTCAAGTTCCTTTTCAGGCACGAGTTTATCGGCAATTTTTTCAATCTCTTCTCGAATCAATGCCAGCGATTTTTGCACCTTGTTGGAATCCGTGCCGACATAAACATTGAACAAATTGACTTCGTCGCCCGAATTGAAATTTGAAAACACGCTGTAAGCAAGCCCGTATTTTTCGCGCAACTTCAAGTTCAAGCGCGAACTCATGCCGCCGCCCAAAATCATGTTGAGCAAGAGCACCGCATAAAAGTCTTTATCGTTTCGCTCGAATGGAAATCCTGTAACCACATGCGCCTGTGAAATTGGCTTTGTAATTTCTTTTTCAAAGGCTTTGTAGGAACTCACCGCGTATTGTTCACGGGTGCGCGTAGAAGTTTGATGCAACTTTGGAACATACTTTTCGGCGAGTTTAACCATTGCCGAATGTTTGAGATTGCCTGCCGCCGCTAAAATCATTCTGTCGGGCGTGTAGTAAGTGTGAAGATGATCGAGCACTTTTTTGCGCGTAAAGGAGCGAACGGTTTTTTCCGTGCCCGCAATCGGAAGAGCAAATGGGTGATGGTTGTAGACGAACTTATCGAAGTCCTCGAAAATGACATCGTCGGGCGTGTCGTCCGCACTTTTGATTTCTTCAATCACGACGTCTTTTTCTTTTTCAAGTTCTTTTTGTGGGAAGGTTGGATTGAAGACCAAGTCGGTCAGCACATCGACGGCAATATCGCTGTATTCATCGAGCACGCGAGCGTAGAAGCATGTATTTTCTTTTGAGGTAAAGGCGTTGAGGTAGCCGCCGACGCGCTCCAAACTTTTTGAGATTTCGATATAATCGCGTTTTTTCGTGCCTTTGAAAACGAGATGCTCGATAAAGTGGGAAATGCCCGCCGTCTCTTTGGTTTCGTCGCGCGAGCCGGTTTCTGTCCATAATCCAATCGATGCTGAGCGCACGGTCGGCACGTATTCCGTAATCACGATTAGCCCGTTTGGCAAGACGGTTTTTTCAACATTGTTCGGTTGCGACGATTTGGCGGTCGGCGTTGTAAAGCGTCCTCGTGTGTGCATGTCGGAGAGAAGCATTTTGAAAAGTTACATTTGAAAGCGTGCGAATATACAACGAAAAATCGGGCGTGATTGTTTTTCGTCTGTCGGCTTCGTTTGCGTATCACATTTTCCAACAGGGGTTTCATCAACTTTGATTATGAACAAAACTTACTTCGAACTCTTCGGATTAGACGAAAAACTCAATCTCGATACCAAATTGCTCCAAAAGCAATTCTACGCACTCTCGCGCGAACTTCACCCTGACTTTCACCAAAGCGGCACCAAAGCTGAACAAGCCCAAAGCCTTGATGCCTCATCGTTTCTCAATCAGGCTTTTCTCACGCTTAAAGACCGAGAAAAACGACTGCTCTATGTGATTGGACTTCATTTGGGCGATATTACCGAAGCCGAAAAAAAACAAACGCCGCCCGAACTCTTGATGGAACTGATGGAACTGCGCGAACTGCTCGAGGAGCACAAACACGCGCCGACAGAATCGCTCCGCACCTCGCTTCTTGCTTCGCTTTCCGACCTACAAGCACGCCAAAAAACTTGCGACGATGATATTGACGCCCTCTGTGAAAAGTTCGATGTCGCAACCACGCTCGAAGTGCGCAAATCTATTCTTTCTCAAATCCGCACAGTTATGCTGAAAAAAAATTTCCTGCGCTCGCTCGCCCGTACGATTGATTCCGAACTCAACCCGTCAGAAGTGTAACCGAAACTTGTTTGAAAAAAATGTAACTTGCACCCGTTCAATACACTTTGTTTTGAACATTTCTTGAACATTTTAAGAGCCAACCGCGATGAAATATCAAGCCGCAATCCATCAATCCGCCTTTGAAGTTGAACCGCTCAGCACCGATGCCGTGAGCATTAACGGTGCAAAAAAAGAATCGCGCCTTGTTCAACTTTCGGAACGCTTTTATCACTTCATTTATGAAGGCAAAGTCTTTCGAGTTGAATCCGTTAAAACCGACGACGGATTTAATTTCAAAATCAACGGTGAACTTGTTTCGGTTGAAGTCAAAGACGAATTGCAACTGATGCTCGATAAAATGGGCGGAAGTGCGAAAAAGAAAGCGGCATCGGGCGACATCAAAGCCCCAATGCCGGGCTTGGTCGTTAAACTTTCGGTTTCGGTTGGCGAGAGCGTCAAGAAAGGGCAAGGCTTGCTCATTTTGGAGGCGATGAAAATGCAGAATGAAATTAAATCTCCCACTGACGGCGTTGTCAAGGAAATCAAAGTCTCCGAAAAACAAGCGGTTGAAAAAAATCACCTCTTGATGAAACTTGAGTAAGCGTGTGTCCAAAGAAACCATTCTCATTACAGGTGCAACAGGCTACATCGGCTCAGCACTTGCGCATCATCTTCATCGAGAATACGGCACTTCTATTCGCTTAAAAGCCCTAGCGCGTTCTTCTTCCTCGCACCATCATTTAGAGTCTCTTCCTATCGAGTGGGTTTATGGCGAGTTGCTCAATCCTGCTTCACTCTGGGGTGCTACTGAAGGCATCGATGTTGTTTTTCATTGTGCGGCGTTGGTTTCGTTTCATCAAAAAGATTATCGGCGACTCTATCGCGCCAACGTGGTTGGCACGCGTAATCTTGTCAATGCGTGCTTGAAAAATCGCGTCAAGCGACTTGTGCATGTGAGTTCAACCGCGGCGATTGGCTCGAGCGGCTTGCCCAATTCAGCACTAAGCACGGAGCAAATGCCTTTTCAATCGTGGCAAGAGCGCGTCGGCTATATGCTCTCGAAGCATCTCTCAGAATTTGAAGTCTTGCGTGGCGTTGCCGAAGAGTTGGATTCCGTGATTGTCAATCCGTCGGTTGTGCTGGGCGATTTACCGCACCGACTTCATTCGGCATCCGATTTTATTGCGGATTTATTTCGCGGAAAAATTCCCTTTGTGCCAAAAGGCGGAACGGGTTTTGTCGATATTGCCGATGTCGTTGTCGGCATTGAGCGCGCGTGGAAACAGGGCAAAACGGGCGAACGCTATATTCTCAACTCGGAAAATCTTTCTTATCGTGCTCTCACAGAGCGGATTTCAGGCTTTCGGGGAGCGCGTTCTCGCAGTGCTGCCGAACTTCCGTCCGCGCTTGGCTTCATCATCGGCGGGGCGTGCGATTTGCTTGCTTTCGTTTCAACCTTTCGCTCCGCCGTTACCTTCGATACCATATACCTTTCTGAAAAAACGCTTTGCTACGCCAATCAAAAGTCCATTGAGCAACTTGGACTTTGCTATCACTCCTTCGACGAAACCATCGAGCAGATTTTATATCGCCGTAATCTCCTGCGTTAAGTTTTCGTTAAGCCCTCCCGCTCGCGAAATGCGCGTGCTATATTTGAAATCCATCACTTGATTTTTATGCAACGCGTTCGTTACGCTTATACTTTCATCTTTCTTTTGTGCATCGGCGCGTGTGCTTCAGATGAAGAACGTCCGATAACGGTTCGCGGCTCTGATACAATGGTGGCGATTGGACAAAAGTGGGCAGAAATTTATATGCAAAAATTCCCCGAAGCCACAATTCAGGTCAATGGTGGCGGAAGCGGCACGGGCATTTCCGCACTCATTAACCGCATTGCCGACATTTGCCAATCCTCACGACCGATGAAGAAGCGCGAGCGCGACATTATCAAAGCCAAATACGGTCGCGAGGTGATTGAAATTCCCGTCGCTAAAGATGGCATCGTGATTTACGTTCATGAAACGAATCCCCTTTCGGAAATTTCAATCTCGCAAATGAAAGCCATTTACACAGGCAAAATCAAAAACTGGAAGGAACTTGGCTGGGAAAATCAACCGATTGTGATTTACGGACGCGAGAATAGTTCAGGCACATATGAATTTTTCAAGAAGCGCGTTTTAGACGGCGATGACTTTGACCCGCACGTGCAAACGCTCCCCGGAACAGGCGCGATTGCCAATGCCGTCGCACAAGATAAATACGCCATTGGCTACGGCGGCATTGCATACTCGCGCGGCATCAAACTTTTAGCGGCAAAAGAAACGGATAACTCGCCTGCTGTTGTCGCCTCTGAACTCACGATTGCGGATAACTCGTATCCTGTTTCTCGCGACCTTTACTTCTACCTTGTCAAAGAGCCGCAAGGCAGAACAAAAGAATTTATCGACTGGATTTTGAGCGACGAAGGACAATCCATTGCGATTGAAGAAGGCTACTTCCCGATTCGTCCAATTAAAGTCCTCCGCCCTGAAACGGCTTCAACAAAATAGATTGCTCTAATGACAACATCAACGACGAAGACCTTGACCGCGACAACTTCCACGACACAGAAAGTCAACCAAACTGCAAAGCGATTAGACCGCATTGCCAAGAACGTGATTTTTGGCGTCTCGCTCGTTTCTATTTCCATCATTCTGCTTATTCTCGTCTTCACGTTCAAAGAGGCGAAAGATGTTTTTTTTGATGCGCATGTTCGTGAAGAAGTTCTGCCAACGCTCATCGGCACAAATTGGCAGCCAGTTTCCGATTCGCCTAAATACGGCATCATTCCGCTTTTGATTGGCACAATTAAAACCACACTCATTGCGATGGTGCTTGCCGTTCCGATTGGCGTATTATCTGGGCTCTATTCGGTGATGTTTGCGCCGAAGTGGACGAAGGAAGTCTTGAAGCCTGCGGTTGAGTTGGTGGCTGGGCTTCCGTCGGTCGTGATTGGATTTTTCGCGCTGGTCGTGCTCTCGGGTTGGCTTCAAGCTTTGACAGGCTCGCCGTTCCGACTCAATGCGTTGGTGGGCGGCGTCGCCATATCGCTTACGGCAATTCCGATTATTTTCACGATTGCCGAAGAAGCACTTTCCGCCGTGCCGCAATCGATGAAAGAAGCCAGCTACGCGCTTGGTGCAACGGAATGGGAAACGGCGTTTTATGTGGTGCTTCCTGCCGCCTATCCGGGAATTTTTGCTGGGGTTTTGCTGGGGCTGGGCCGCGCTTTCGGCGAAACGCTGATTGTTCTGATGGCAACGGGCAACGCCGCCATTAGCTCATGGAGTTTACTTGATTCAACGCGCACGCTCACCGCAACTATCGGCGCGGAAATGGCGGAAGTCGTCTTCGGAGACCCGCATTACAACGTGCTTTTCCTCATCGGCACGTTCCTCTTTCTTTTCTCAATGATTTTGAACTTGATTGCGGAGTTTTACGTGAAGGCAAAACTGCTTAAAAAATTTCGCGGCGGATAACGTTCAGAGATTCTCGTTCAGAAGTTCCCCCGACCGAACCACCAAATCAGTTCCAAAAACGTCGCAGAAAATCCCAGCAAGCCGCCAGCAATCGTCTGCATCGGCGTATGCGCTTTCAAGCGAACACGCGCCCATGCGAGCGGCGGCATCAAGAGCAACAGCCACAGCGATTGCAATCCGAAAACATACGTCATGGCGGCAATCGGTCCTCCAAGCGAGGTCACATGCACGCTGATTTTCCACACTAATGTGATAAAAAAAATGAGCACCGTATTGATTGCATAGCACAGCATAAACCCTACAATAATGGGCGGCGCATTCAAAAGGTAAAGCGTTAGCGCACCGAGAAAGTATCCTACCACCCCGATTAAAAATGGCAACGTGCGATTTTCGCGCTTTGAAATATCGTAATCGTTCACCTTGCCCATCTTTTTGAGAACGACAACGACGAGCGCGGGCGTTACCGAGCAGAACACTGCCACAATCAGCAAATACACATACATATTCGGCACAGGCTCGCCAAATCCAAACCGCATTAAAATCCAAAAGGAAACAATCGGGAGAACAATCGGGTGAATGGTGTTAGAGATGAACTGTGCGAGTGTCGTCATTGAAGAAGTTTTCCGATAATAACGGAGTTGAATCCGAACAGCATTTCAGCCGTCAAAAAAGGTTTGCGTGCGACGTTGCGATTGCCATTCCGATTCCGCCGAGCGTTTGTTTCCAACAATAAGGTCGATGACGAACTGCCCTTCTTCCTCACGAAGCCCCGTAATGCCAACAATATTCATTACGCCGTGTCGAATCAGGATTGACGCAATGCTTTTTTGTTGTAAAATTTTCTCGATGTTGATGCACAATCCGATTGGACGCACCGTCTTGCCGCACAAGTGGAATCCCGGTTCTAAACTCAGACATGGCACGCTTTGCGCCAATGAGGTGAGCAGTCGCCGCTCGCCGAAACGGCTATTAAAATACGCTTGAACGAATTGATAATAAAATAATTGCCAAATAGATTCCGACGCGATGCGCAATTTTCCTGCACGCTCAACCACCGCGACCGATTCGTTTTTTACAACCGTCAGTTCCGCCACGTGAAGCGGCAAGCGGCACGAGAGCCAATCGCCAAAAGCGCCTTTGAACGAAAAATGCAGTTCGGACAAATTGGGGCGAAATTTGATGGAAAAATTTTTTATCGGCGCGTCAGGCTTTTCCGTCGAGCGAAGCGCAAGATTGACAGCTTTTTCGGTCAAGACGAGTTCCGTCTGAAAATACGACGCTCGACGTTCCCGCCGATGCTCTTGAACCGCGTGCGCCATTTGCGCGATTCCAGACACGATTCCAGCGACATTGCGCAAAAACCCTCCCAATCCCATCTTGACGCTCCTTTCCGCTTGGTTGGCTTTTTCTTGAATAGACTTCGTCCTAACGTAAGCGACGTGCGCTGTAATCTCCATCGCCAAACCACTCGTCATACAGCCGTTTCAGCCGAATCAAACTTGCGCTTTATTTCAATGCCTTGCTTTTAACCTAAATCTCTCTCAACTGTTTATTTTTCGTTAACATCGCTTTCATCTGAAATTTTTTTAGCCGTTTGCAACTTCTCGAAGTTGGATTGCGTTTCTGAATGCGATTAGCAGTATCAATTCTTGTTATCAATAACTAAACCACGCTCTCAAAAAATGTTGACTATTGGAGACAAATTTCCTGAGTTCGAACTCGATGCGGTTGTTTCAACCGAGAAGAACAAAGAGTTCGCCAAAATCTCGACGACCGAACATCGCAAGCAAGGCAAATGGGCGGTGTTCTTCTTTTGGCCCAAAGATTTCACGTTCGTTTGCCCGACGGAAATCAAAGGCTTCAACGACAAGTTCGCCGACTTCCGCGACAACGACGCGGTTCTTTACGGCGCAAGCACCGACACCGCTTTTGTTCACCTCGCGTGGCGCAAAGACAACGAAAACCTTAAAGATTTGAAATTCCCAATGCTCGCCGACCACGGCAAGCATCTCACGCGCGCGCTTGGCATCTTGACGGGTCCCGAAGAGGTCGCGCTTCGCGCCACGTTCATCGTCGACCCCGAAGGCACGATTCAATGGGTGAGCGTCAACAACCTTGACGTCGGTCGCAACATCGACGAAACCTTGCGCGTGCTTGAAGCCTTGCAAACTGGCGAACTCTGCCCGTGCAACTGGAAAGAGGGCGAAAAAACGCTCAAAGTCGCAGGCGGCTCGCTCGTCGAAGCGTAAGCAGATTTCAATGATTCATTCAAAAGGCGGGCGACAATCCGCCTTTTGCGTTCCAATAAATTTTAACGACCTATTAGAATGGAAGACACAAGAAAAGACTTGCTCGCTGATTTGGGCATTTCCGCTGACGCTCGCTTTGCGGGATTAGACGCTTTCGTCAAAGGCGATTACAAATACATTCGCGACTTGCGCGTCAATTTGAAATCCACGCTCGATAGCGCGAGTTTGGGCGGACGCAAAAATGCGTATCTGATTGCGCTTGCCGTCGCCGCCAACGAGCGCAACAACGCTTTGATTTCGGCTTTCACCGAACTTGCCAAAAAAGAAGGCGCGACCGACGCGGAAATCGGCGAAGTTCACGCCATCGCTTCGCTTCTTGCCACGAACAACGTCTTCTACCGCTTCCGCCATTTCAGCGAGAACAAAGCCTACGAGCAAATGCCTGCGGGAATCAAGATGACGATTATGATGCGCCCCGTTTTGCCGAAGATGTTTTTTGAACTCATTTCGCTCGTTGTGAGCGCGGTCAATGGGTGCGAGGTTTGCGTCAATAGCCACGAGAAATCGGTGCGCCACGAGGGCGGTTCGGAACAGATGATTTTCGATGCGATTCGTTTGGGCGCGGTCGTCAGAGGCTTGTCGATTTCAATGAACGAATGGCAACCCGTGTCGGTCTGAACCATCGTTCATTGATGATTGCAACTCTCAATGCCCGCCTTTTTAACGCAAAAGCCCGATTTTGTCGGGCTTTCGGTTTTTGCGGCGACTATTTGTTTGACAATCAGTTCAGCGAGGCGATGGCTTGGTCAATGTCGTCAAAGGTTTTGAAAAGTTGATTGAGTTTCGTAATTGCAAGCAGGCTTTTGATGCGCTCGGCGGGATTTGCGAGCGCAAGATTTCCGCCCGCGCTTTTCACCGTCGAAAGCACGGAGGTCATCATTCCCAAACCTGACGAGTTCATATACTCAACCTTAAAAAGATCAATGACGATGTTTTTTTTGCCTTCGTTCAAGAGGTCGCGCACTCTGCCGTGAAGTTCGTTGGCGTCTGGACCGCCAAGCACGTCGCCATTGAGTTCGATGATGGTTACGGAGCCGATTTGTTTTTCGCCGAAGGTCATAAGCTTGTTTTTTGTTCGGTTGAGAAATCTCAATTTAGCCTCTCAACTTGAACTTTCCGCCTGTTTTTTGTTGCCAATCCAGCACGATTGGAGCGGCAACGAACACCGACGAGTATGTGCCGATTATGATTCCAGCCACAATGGCGAAAGCGAACCCGCGAATCGTCGGTCCGGCGAAGATAAACAGCACAGTCGCCGTCAGGAGCGTCGTTCCCGACGTGATAATCGTGCGGCTTAGCGTTTCATTGATGCTATCGTTGAAGACTTTTTCGTAGGGTTCGGTTTTTCGAATTTTCAAATTTTCGCGAATGCGGTCATAAACGACGACCGTGTCGGTGATGGAATAGCCGACAATCGTCAGGAACGCGGCGATGATGCTTTGGTCGACTTCCAATGGCATCGCTTCGAACACGCCGCCGAAAATGCTGAACAAGCCTGCGACCACCAACACGTCGTGAAAAATCGCGATGACACCCGCCGTTGCAAATTTGAACTCGAATCGAACTCCGACATACAGCAAAATCATCACCAATGCACCGAGCAACGCGCTGACCGCCGACCATTTCAAATCGCCCGCGATGCTTGGACCGACGGCATCGACTTTGATAATCTCGCTGGGATTGTTCGGAAAGTCCCGCTTTAGCGCACGCTCGATCGTAGACTGAAGGTCGTTGAGTTCTCCGCTGAAATCCGTCGTGATAATGACTTCCTGCGCAGAGCCATATTCTTTGATTTGCCCTTTCACGCCTTCATTGGAGAGGCTTTTGCGCGCGTCGCCGATGTTAATTGGGTCTTGAAACTTCACGACGATTTCCGTGCCGCCTTTGAAATCAATGCCGAGTTGAAAGCCGCGCGCCGCTATTGATAAAACCCCAATGCATAGAGTAACGGCTGAAATGACATAGCTCATTTTGCGCAAGCCGATGAAATTGAAATTCGCTTTTTCTAAAAATCTCATTTGCGATTGAACGGTGAATATTGTTGGATTGACTTTTTCAGGTTCGTCACGGCGAATTAACCAAAACTTGTTTCCGTCACGCTGTTTCGCTCAATCATCCAATCGAGCGCGACTTTGGTAACGACAATCGCCGTAAAGAGACTTGCGGCGATTCCTATCATCAGCGTCACGGCGAAGCCGCGAATCGGTCCGATGCCAAACGCATAGAGCAATGCCGCCGCGCCAAAGGTTGTTACGTGCGAATCTAGAATCGCCGAAAAGGCTTTGTCGTAGCCGAGTTCGATGGCGAGTTTCAAATTTTTCCCGCGCGACGATTCTTCTCTGACGCGCTCAAAAATGAGCACGTTCGCGTCAACCGCCATACCGATGGTGAGCACAAGCCCTGCAATGCCCGGAAGCGTTAGCGTCGCGCTGAACCCTGCTAGAAACGCGATGACGAACAAGATGTTGAAAACGAGAGCGATGTCGGCAAGAATGCCTGATGTGCGGTAGTAGATGAGCATAAAAATGGCGACGACGACGAAACCAAACGTAACCGAAAGGATGCCTGCGCGAATGGAATCCGCGCCGAGCGACGCGCCGACGGTTCGCTCTTCTGAAATTTGAACCGGCGCAGGAAGCGCGCCCGCCTTCAAGACGATTTCCAAATCCTTGGCTTCTTCAATG
Organism: Candidatus Thermochlorobacteriaceae bacterium; assembly: GCA_029263855.1. Taxonomy (GTDB): domain Bacteria; phylum Bacteroidota; class Chlorobiia; order Chlorobiales; family Thermochlorobacteraceae; genus JANWWM01. The sequence continues at coordinate 25,338 of JAJUFC010000003.1, forward strand.
CTTCCAATGCCGTTGATGACCGAACTGCCATTTGGAATTTTGGACTGCACGACGGGCGCGGAATAGACCGCACCGTCCAGCACGATTGCGATTTGCTTGCCGATGTTCGCCCCCGTGGTTCGCGCCCAAATTTTCGTGCCTTCGTCGTTCATTTTCATATTGACTTCGGGCAGAGATTGGTCGACGCTGAACGTGGCGTTGGCTTCGGTGATGACGCTTCCCGTCAGTTCAGGCTCTTTTTTGAGCGCGTAAAGACGATAAAATTTCAACCCTTCGTTTTCGCTGGCGGGACGCGCATCGAGCGCAAATTCCAAATCGGACGGAATGCGCGATTTCACGTCGGGACGATTCAGCAATCCGAAAACGGTTGATTTTCCCGCGTCAGTTACGAAGAAGCCTGCGCGCGGGTCGATGATGATTTTATCCGTCGTTTCTTCATCGACGGCAAAGAGCGGATTGACGAGGCGGCGCTGTTCTTTGGTTTTGAGCGAATCAGGAATGGCGCGAATCGAGTCGAGTTGCGCGCGCGCCAGCATCGCCGCTGAATCGACGACGCTCGTGTCGCCCGAAGGCATCGCGGGGTATCGGGCGAGATAGTCGTTGAGATCTTGCAAAACTTTGAAAGCGATTTCGGGGTCGCGCACGAGTTTAAATTCCATTTTCGCGGTGCCTTTGAGCAGTTTGCGCACGCGCTCTTTGTCAGAAACGCCGGGCAACTCGACGATGATGCGCCGTCCGCCTTGGGTGAGAATGGTTGGCTCGGCGACGCCGTATTGGTCAACACGATTTCGGATAATTTCTTTGGCGCGGTCGACGGCTTCAAGCGCTTCTTTGGAGAGTTTCTCTATGATTTCTTCGTCGCTGTCGCGAATTTCGTAGTAGTAGCGCGATAATCGAACTTGGCGTTTTTGAAATTCTTCTGCCAAGAGTTTCGGAATTTCTGTGCTCTCTTTTTTAGCGCGTTCTCTGACCACGAGCATCACGCTATCGAATTGTGCATCGCGGTTGCGCGCGCGATTTTCCAAAAGTTCGAGCACGTCGACTTCCAAAACCACGTGCATGCCGCCTTGCAAGTCAAGTCCCAACTTCAAACGTTTGTCTTGGGCTTTTTCAATGTCTTTTCGGTTTTCGCGCACGTAGGCGAGGCTATCTTCGGGCGATGAGAACGATTTGAGTTTGGACGCGTGACTTGCGTCTTGGAAGGTTGGTAGTAAGAACCACGCAGAGAGAAGCGTGAGAAGAACAATTAAAACCAGTTGAAATCGATTCTTTTGCATTGATAGTTTTCGGAGAAGTCGCGCTTCTCGCTGAAATTATGTGAATTTTAGTTGCTGTTTCAAAAGTGCTATTGCAAAAAAGGGTTGCAAATATAAGAAAGAGCGTTTGCAAAGTCAAAGTACGCCGTTGTAAGTTTTTGCTCCAATCATTTTGATTTTAATCATCATTTTACTTCAATGACAACCGTTCTCATCACGCGCCCGAAATTTGAAGCCGCAGAATTTGCCGACGCGCTTACCTCGCATGGATTGTGCGCTGAATTTTTTCCGACGATTGAAATTGTGCCGTTGAGCGGATGGGCATTGCCGAACCTCGAGGGCTACGATGGTTTAATTTTCACAAGTGCCAATGCCGTGCATCATTTTCTTACGCCATTTCTTTCACGCATGCCGAAATGCTTTGCTACGCTTCGTGCAATGAACCACTATGCTGTCGGCATCAAGACGAATCAAGCCTTGCAAGAATACGGGATTGATTCGGCACTTTATTCAGACAAAGGCAATGCGGCAGATTTAGCCGACCTTTTAAGGCAGATAGGCATTCGCGGCAAACGCTTTCTCTTTCTTCGGGGCACGCGCTCGCTCGGCATCATTCCAAATACCATTCAGAAATATGGCGGCACTTGCGATGAACTCATCGTGTATGAAACGCGCACCCTTTCCTCCGAAGCATCGCACGCACTTCCGCTTTTGCTTTCTCGCGAGGACATAACTTGGGTTGCGTTTTTCAGTCCGTCTGCCGCAGAAGCATTTTTCAACCTATTACCGAAAGATTCTCTTCCCCTGCGCCAACACATCGCCGTGATTGGTAACACGACAAAAGAAGCCGCTCTGTCGCTTGGCTTTTCGATTCGCGCAGTACCTGAAGTTCCAACTGCCGAAGCATTGGCAAAGGCGATTGCGTCGCTTACTTCACGGTGAAGGTTTGCTTCAAACGCGCTTGCGAATCGCTACCCGCATACACTTCAAACTCACCCGATTCCACAACAGGCTTAAAGTTTTTATCGAGCATCGCTAATTCTTCCTTGCCAATCTTGAAGGTGATGGTTTTGGCTTCGCCTGCTTTGAGTTCGACTTTTTGAAATCCTTTTAACTCTCTGACAGGGCGCGTAAATGTTCCAACAACGTCTCTCACGTATAGTTGAGCCGTCTCGACGCCGTCGCGCTTGCCTGTATTTTTTACGGTTGCAGTGGCGGTCAGCGTTTCGTTTTTGTTGATTTCCTTTTTGGAGAGTTTGAGGTCGCTGTATTCAAAAGTCGTGTAGGAAAGTCCGTAGCCGAAGGGATAGAGCGGCGAATCGGGCAGGTCGATATAGCGCGATTTGTATCGGTCTGTATCGGCTTCAGGTCGCGACGGTCTGCCTGTATTTTTGTGATTGTAGTAAATCGGAATTTGCCCCACGCTTCGCGGGAAGGTTACAGTTAGTTTTCCTGTTGGATTTACATCACCGAAGAGCACATCGCAGATGGCGTTTCCGGCTTCAACGCCGAGATGCCACGCGCAAACAATCGCAGGAAGGTTTTCAGCCGCCCACGAAATTTCAAGCGGACGACCATTGGTCAAGACCATCACGATGGGTTTGCCGAGTTTGTGAAGTTCTTTGAGCAGTTCTTCTTGTCCGTTTGGCAATCCGATGTCGGCGCGGCTATGGGCTTCGGCGGTAATGTCGGCAGTTTCTCCGACAACGGCGATTATCACATCGGCGCGCTTTGCAACATTGAGGGCTTCGTTTCGGAGTGATGCAAGCTCGGCTTCGGTTGGCTCTTTGGCATCGCCTTTTCGTTTTTTCCAAGCAGGCGCGGGCAGTGCGTAACCTTTGGCATAAAGCACGGCGGCGTTTTTCAAGGTTGATTTAATCGCATCGAGCGGTGAGACAACATCATCAGGCATGCCGACCATTTCCCATTCGCCGAGCATATCGCGTTTTGACTCTGCTAATGCACCAACAACCGCCACACTTTTGAGCGACTTTGAGAGCGGCAACAGGTTATTTTCGTTTTTGAGTAGCACGATGGATTTGACGGCGGCTTCACGCGCAAGCGCGCGATGTTCGGCTTTGAGCATCGTTTCTTTTTCGCGCGCCTCGTCAAGGTATCGGAACGGGTCGTCAAACAAACCCAGCTTGAACTTGACGCGCAAAATGTTTCGCACGGCTTGGTTGAGCGTCTCTTCGCTTACCTTTTTTTCTTGAACAAGTTTGGCGAGATGTTTTGGATACGATTCGCCTTCCATGTCCATATCCACGCCCGCAGTGATGGCTTTTTGAGCCGCTTCTTCGTAATCCTTTACCGCGCCATGCGCAACGACTTCATCAATCGATTCCCAATCGCTTACGACGAAACCGTTGAACTTCCACTCCTTGCGCAAGATGTCGGTCAAGAGATATTTGTTGATGGAAGAAGGAACGCCTGCGATTTCGTTGAACGAGGTCATGACGGTTTGCGCGCCTGCCTCAATGGCGGCTTTGAATGGCGGAAGATAAACTTCGCGCAAGGTGCGTTCTGAGATGTCGACCGTGTTGTAATCTCTGCCCCCTTCGGCAGCACCATAGGCGGCAAGATGCTTGACGCATGCGGCGATGGTATTATTTGCGCTTAAATCTTCGCCTTGAAATCCACGCACACGTGCGGCAGCAAAGCGCGCGCCGAGATATGGGTCTTCGCCCGCGCCTTCAATGATTCTGCCCCAACGCGCGTCGCGCGCAATGTCGACCATTGGCGCAAAAGTCCAGTTGATTCCTGCCGAAGCGGCTTCAATCGCCGCAACACGAGCAGATTTATAGGCGATTGCCGTATCCCACGAACACGACTCCGCAAGCGGAATCGGAAATGTGGTTCGATATCCGTGAATCACATCGAAGCCAAAGATGAGCGGAATTTTCAGCCGCGACTGCATTGCCGCTTCCTGCAACTTGCGCGCAACCGACGCTTCCGAGACCATTAAGAACGAGCCAAGCCCTGCTTTTGCTTTCGCCAAGTGTTCATCATTGATGCTCGTTTTCTTCGTCTTGAAATCAAACCATGCCGTCACTTGTGAGACTTGCATGACTTTTTCGTCTAAGGTCATCAATGCTAAAACTGAATCCACACGGCGTGCGATTTCTGCTTCGGCATTTTTTTGTTTTGGTGACGAACAGGCAACGCTCAACAGTGTTGCTAATGTTAGCGAGAGGACAGCCGTAAAGTTCATTGGATTTGGAGCAGTTTTTAGTTTAGTTGTTGGATTTTTTTGAAGGTTGGAGACGGTGGAAGTTCTCTGCTTCCCCAATCGGTTGGCATATCGGTCATCTCAAAGTCGAGCGTTGCGCCGTTGGCAATTTCGCTGTGCCGAAGCCACGCGCGCTCGATTGGAATGCCGTTAAGTTTGAGCGATTTCACATACACATTTTTTTCGGAGGCATTCGGCGCGTTGATAACAAGCGAATTTCCATTTTCAAGTTTCATGACGACTTTGGTAAAAACAGGACTTCCGACGAAATACCAATCTTGCCCTGCATTTGGGAACAGACCGAGCGATGCCCAAACATACCACGCCGAGAGTGTGCCTGAATCGTCGTTGCCCTTGTAGCCATCGGGCGCGACACGAAAGTCTTTTTTGAGAATGTCCCTCGTGAAGAGTTGCACTCTATCGGCTTTGCCTGCGTAGATGTATTGCCAGACGGCAAGCATATCAGGCTCGTTCCAAATTGTGAAGTAGCCTTCTTTATCCCGACTCGTGAGCATTGTATCCCACTTGGCGATGAACTTTTCTTTGCCGCCAAGCAAGGCGATAAGCCGATAAAAATTATGCGGCACATAGCCCAAGTATTGCCACGCCGAGCCTTCGTAGTAATGCACTTCGTAACTCCACACTTGACCTTCGGGGAAAATCATCGTTGGCTTAAAAGGCTCTACCCATTTTCCGTCAGAGCGTTTCGGTCGGAAAAATCCCGTTGTTGTATCGAAGAGTTCAAAGACTTTTGAGGCGCGCTCGAGCGCAAACTTTGCGGAATCACCTTTGCCAATCGCGTTGGCGAGCGCATAAACGCAATAATCGTTGTAAGCATATTCGAGCGATTTGCTAACGGAAACCCACTGCTTATCGGCGTAGAGAAAGCCTTGTCGGAGATATTCGGGGAAGCGTCCTTTTCGGGCATTGATGTTCGGCTTATCGCCGGTGGTGTCGGTGGCATTTTTCATCACATACTTGAAGGCTCTTTCGTAATCGACGCCTTTAAGATTTTTAACAGCGACATCGGCGAAGAGCACATCAGCGTTGGTACCGCCTTGCATTGAGGTGAAGGCGTTGCCTGTGAATCCGTCGGGAAGCCAGCCGCGATGGTCGGCAATATCCAAGAGCGAATTGAGCAAGTCTTTTTGAAGCGACGGCAGCCAAAGTGTGAAGAATGGATTTTGTGTGCGGTAGGTGTCCCAAATGGCGAAGTAGTTTGTGAAGGCTTTGCCTGTGGTTTTGAAAGTGTCGGGCGTTTCGCCTGTGATGTCAGTTGGCATGAGGCACATGCGGTAGAGCGCGGTGTAAAAAAGTGTTTGTTCCGCTTTGCTTCCTCCTTGAATTTGAACTTTGTTCAAGAGTTCGTTCCATGCGATTTCTACCTGTGCGGCAATCCGATTGAACGATGTGCTTTTCTCTTCAATGGCGCGAATGTAGTTATCGCTGTTTTGGAAACTCTTGTAGGAAATCGCGCTGGTGAGTTCAATCTCTTCTTCGTCTTTGCTCGCAATCCAGCCGAGAATCGCGCCACATTCTTCGCTGTCTTCGGCTTGAATGGATTGAAGGTCGGAACGGATTTCAGAGCGCTTATTGGAGAGTTTATAGACGGCGATAAAATCAGGCTTTTTAGATGGCTTTGCAGAAAAGAAGGCTTGCATTTCTTTGGGGTCTGAACCGAATCCGCCATAAAAAATACCGAGTCCGTGAATTGTTCCGTCGTTGCCGATGCTGGCTTCGGAATGTTTTGGCTTTTGTGGAAACGAACATCGCGACATGTTGAAGAAGAGTTTCAGCGTATCGCCTTTTGCGTTTTGCTTGAAGGTGTAGCGGTGATGTGCGGTGCGTGCAGTTGCGGTGAGTTCGACCTGCACGTTGGGTTTAGTGAGCATAGTGGCGTAGTAACCGGGCTTGCCGCGCTCGTCTGTTCGTGGCGATTTATAGCCGAAATTTTCAAGCGTGGTGGAATTGCGCACAGGCATGACGAGGAAGTTTCCATATTCAGCGCACCCGATTCCACTGACTTGGTTATGCACAAATCCAATGATGAACGAATCGGCGTGATTGTATCCCATGTTAATCCAATCTTGCGTATTGGTATGCGGCGAGAGCGCAATCATGCCGAAGGGCGTGGTTGCACCAGGGTGGACATTGCCCCCAGCGGTTGTGCCAATGAAGACATCAACTTGTTTAGCGACGGAGTTTGCTACCTCTTTTGCGGGTGGCGCGCATGCAAGCGCAGTTGTTAAAATCAGAGCCAATAAGATGAGTCGCATATTTCGCATATTAAAAACTCACCCTGCTCGCTGGCTTTTCCGAACAAGCAGGGTGAGCGTTTGTCTAACTTCTAAACAGGTGGCGCGCAGAGAACATACTTTCCCCACACGCCTAAATCGTTATTTCACCAACATCATTTTTCTTGTTTGCACAAAGTCGCCGGCTTGCAAGCGATAGAAGTAAATGCCACTCGCGAGGTTTGCCGCATTGAATTGCACGGAGTATTCGCCAGCGGCTTGGCGACCATTGACGAGATTAGCGACTTCGCGTCCCAACACGTCATAGATTTTCAGGCTCACATTGCCCGCGTTGGCAATCGAGTATTGAATGGTCGTCGTTGGGTTGAACGGATTCGGATAGTTTTGCGCCAGCGCGTAAGACTTCGCATTGTTGCTCGTCTTTTGAACATTCAACTGTGCGGCAAGTGGGTTGCGCGTCGTTTTTGAAGCAATCGCAAATTGTCCGAACTCGTTGCCTGCAAGGTTGAAGGCTTTGAGATAATCGCCGTCGCGATAGGTCGTGAGCGGTTTCCAAGGTGATGATGGATTCGGGCGATAGGCGATGTAAAGGTTTTGCGGACGAACAATACCCGTGAGCGCGCCGCAGTAGATTGACACGTCGTAACGCATCGAGGCGCTCAATCCCGTTTGGTTAATCGTCCAAACTCGTCCAGGAATGACGAAGTGTTCGTTGCCGTCGCCGTCGTTGATGCGATAGACGTTGCCGATGCCAACCGTGTCATTGACCGAGAAGACGGGTTCAGGCGCAATCGTTCCGACCGACGCCGTGATGCTTCCCGACGTAGTGGAGCCGCGACGCACTTCAAGGTAGGCGTTGGTGTTGCCCAGCACATAACCGCCTTCGCCCGCCACGCCTGCGGGAACGGTCGGGTTTGCCGACGTGCTCACGCGGTTGATTGGGAATGGGTCATCATTGGCAACGATAGAGCGAATGAAAATATCGCCTACGAAGCGTGGTGCCGAGTTTGTATAGACGGGAATGAAGTCGCCACCAACACCGTCAGAACCACGATTTCCCACGACACGCACCTCACGGTCGGGGTCGTCAAAGTTGTGGCGATAGGTCATACCTGCAATTAAGCCCGGGTTGACCGTGATGTCCATATACTCGATTTGCGTGCTATCGACGGGATACGCGGCATTTGCGCCGAAGCCGAAGACGCTACCAAAATCCAAACCTCTGAAATTGTTGGTGAAGTCGACGATGTATTCATGATACTTGCCGTCGGCGATGAGCGTAACCATTCGTTCAGGTTCGTTGGAGAAGCGTCGTCCGCCGTTGGTTGCGCGGCGTTGGCGAAGCGTATCGCCATTTGGGAACACGTAAGGCGGGCGAGTTGCATCGGTTACAATAACGCTGAGCGTCGGTGCAATGTCGCGTTGGAATCGGTTGGTGTTTTCCGCGTCGGTTTTCGCGATGATGTGAAGCACTTTGGCGCGGCTCAAATTGACGGGCGTGGTGTCGGTCGCCGACGATTTGAAGAACTTGCGAATTGCGTCGCGTCCGCCGCCAAGCGTGTCAGGAAGGTTTCCCGGAAGATTCGTTCTGCCTTGTGGCAAACCATTGATGCCAATCGTACCGCTCGTGCCGATTTTGAGCGCGGGCTGTCCTCCATCAGTAACCCAGTTGAGCGTGTATCGGTCGCGCGTAGGTTGTCCGCCCGTAATACCTAAGACACTCCACCCGTTCAAGAGCGTGTCGCTGACAGTGAAATTATCCAACACGACGCTTTGCGGCGCATTGTTCACCGGAACGCCAATGTTGTATTTGAGGCTCAAATAACGCTCGACTTGCGCGATTTCAGGCGCGGTCAAAACGCGGTCGTAGATGAGGACTTCGGCGACATCGATTTGACCATATCCCGTATTGTCAATGAGCGACCCTAATCGAAGGCGCGAGGTATTTCCAACTCCTGTAAGCGTTGAGGTTAAAATCGCAAATTGATTGAGTGCCAGCGCAGGCGTGGCGGCTTGACCATTTGTTGACAACGTTCCTGTTCCCGAACCTCCCACTAAATTGAACTGCCGAGTTGAACCGTTGGACATTGAGAAATATCCTGCTTCATTGGAGAGCAATCCTTCGGGAGAATTCGGATTAATGGTTTGTCGTCGATTAGCGGCAACAGCGAAAATAGTTGCATTGCCTGTAAGCGGCAGTGCGGTTCCCATCGTGTCGTTTGCACCATCGAAGCGCATCGTAACGAAGCCTCTGCCCGTCGTGCCGTTGTTGGCGATGGTCGGGCGCGCCGTTCCCGACGAGCGCAGGTGGTTGCGTCCGCCGGATTCATCGAGCCAGAAATCCGCAGGCTGTCCCGCGATGGTTTGGCTGTTGGATTCCAATTTGAGCCACAGTTGCAATCCCGCCGACGGAATGCCCGTGATGGTCGGGCGCGCAAGCGGAATGTTGTATTTGTTGCTCAAATAGAGTTCGAGTTCATCGAGTTCGAGCGAGGAAAGCGTCCGACCGTAGATGATGATTTCGGCGATGTCGTTGGAGCCAGCGCGAAGCGAATCGCGAAGCGCGCCGATGATGAGCGGCGAGCCGCTTCCACCCGAGTTGGTTACACCGCGCAAATTGTAGGTGGCGATTGCAAATTCATTCACGGCGAGATCTGTTGAAACGGTCGAGCCGTTTTTGCGAATCGTCGTGCTACCATTGTTTCCTTGTCCGCCCTCAGAGCGAATCGCACGCCCGCCTCGTGAAGCGAAACTGTTGTAGGTTGAAAATCCGAAGCCCGTCGTCGGGAAGTCGTTCTTCGTCGCCAAGACGACATCGACCGTGTTGTCGGGAAGCGGCGGCGCGCCTTGTCGCGTGTTGGCAAGCACGACGAGCGCCGTAACGTCTGCCCCCGTCTCAACGTTGGCGCGCATCAACGGTTGGTCTTTCGTCAAGCCGCCATTGCCCGTGAAGCGCACGACAGGCAAACCGTTGACGCGATTCGTTACGAAGGTCGGACGGAACGAACCCGTCGAGGTAGCATTGGGCGTGTTGTCAAAGCCCGTCCAAGTCGAAACGGGGTCGCCGTTGTTCAAGCCTGTAATCGCGTCGGCTTTCAGCCAAACGAGCAAGCCATCTTCGCGGGGCGGCGGCGGGAGCGTGAACCCATACTTTTGCGCGAGATAGTTCTCGACCAAGATAGTTTCATTGTTGTTGAGAATGCGGTCGTAGATGAGAATTTCGGCGATGTCGTTGGAGCCACCGCGAACCGAATCGCGAAGCGCGCCAATGACAAGCGGCGAGCCGCTTCCGCCTGAATTGCTTACGCCCGCGAGCTTGAATGTCATGAGCGCGAACTCGTTTGCTTCAAGACCGACGTTCGTCGAACGATTTTTGTTAATCGTTGCCGTTCCATTGTTGCCCTGACCGCCTTCAGCATAAATCGCGCGTCCATTAACCGATGCAAAACTGTTGTAGGTTGAAATGCCAAAGCCTGTTGTGGGAAAATCGTTCTTCGTCGCCATTAGCACATCGACTGTGTTTCCGGGAAGCGGCGGGTTGCCTTGTCGCGTGTTCGCAAATACGGCAAACGCTGTTACGTTCGCGCCTGTTGTGATGTTTGCCACCATCAAGGGCTGGTCTTTGGTAGTTCCGCCGTTGCCCGTGAATCTGACGACGGGCAAATTGTTAACCACATTCGTCACAAATGTTGGTCTGAATGAGCCTGTCGATGTTGCACTCACAGTCGTGCCTGAAGCGGCAGGCCAGTTGCCGACGGGTTGACCGTTTCCGATGCCCGTAATGTCATCGGCTTTTAGCCAGAGTTGAAGCCCACTTGTCGGGACTTGTTGAGCGAAAAGGGTTTGTGCGAAACACAAGAGGAAGGCAAGCGCAGTAAGCGTTCCAAGTGTCTTTTGTTTCAAGGTTGAAACTGACTTGGACGCACGAAGAGACGTAGCGTTTGTCATAGTTTGAACAAAGGTTTGTCGTTAATTAAGGAAGTAAACTTCAAAGAAAACTCTCAATGTTGCCACTGTAACGATTTCAAACGGTTTCTTTTATTTAATCGTTTAACAGCTTTGCAAGTTAATTTTTTTCGATTCAATTCCAAAAGTGCGTTATCCTGCGGTCAGCATTGCCGCGCCGAAGACGCCCGCACTGTCGCCAAGGAGAGGCTTGACGATTTTTGTTTCAAGGGTGTGATTAAACACATATCGCTTTGTTGCTTCAACGCCATCGGTGTAAAGCAGGTCAATGTTGCCCACGCCGCCGCCTAACACAATCACATCGGGGTCTAAAATGTTGATGACGACGGCAATGGCTTTTCCAAAATTTTCGGTTAGGCGATGCACCGTTGCCGTAGCGTGTTCATCTTCGGCGCGCAAATGCCGCTCGACAATGTCTTTTAGTTTTCTTGTTTGACCGCTTTGTTTTTGATAAAAGCGTTCCAGCCAAACGCCTGAAAGGACGGTTTCTACACAGCCACGCTTTCCGCAATAACATTGTTCGCCGTTTTCTTCGAGCAGGTTGTGTCCCCATTCGCCCGTAATGCCTTGCTTGCCGTTCAGGATTTTTCCGTTGACGACGATTCCGCCGCCGATGCCTGTTCCCATAATCACGCCGAAAACGACTGACGCGCCTTTTCCTGCACCAAGCGTGGCTTCTGCTAAGGCGAAGCAATTCGCATCGTTTGCAATTTCAATCGGGAGTTCTAAAACTTCTTCCAAGTCGCGTTTGAAGGGTTTTCCGTTTAGGCAAACGGTATTGCTGTTTTTGAGCGTCTGTGTTGAGGGTTCGAGCGTGCCGGGTGTTCCGATTCCGATTGTCGTCGGTCGGCTTCCAACTTCGTCTGCAACATCGTCAATCAGCCGTTTGATTTGAGAGAGAATATGCGCGTAGCCTTTTTCTGATTCCGTTGGCGTGCGTTTTCGCGCCAGCGTGAGCGTGCTTGTTGGATTTTCCAAAACCGCACACTCAATTTTTGTTCCGCCCAAATCAATTCCCCAAAGCATTGTTCAAGCCTGTTCGATTTTTCCGTGCACCGAGCCTTTGAAGCCGTAATAAACGATGTAGAAATAGCAAATCGCAGGAAGCAAGAACGCGCTTTGCAAGCCTGACGAATCCGCGATTGCGCCCATCGCGACGGGCAAGAGCGCGCCGCCGACAATCGCCATAATCAAGATGCTTGAACCCGCATTGGTGAGTTTTCCAAGCCCATCAATGCCAAGCGTGAAAATTGTCGGAAACATAATTGAATTAAACAGACCAATAGAAAGCACCGTCCACATCGCGAATGCGCCCGATGAAAAGGTCGCGGTTAATGCAAGCAGTGCCGCAATCCCTGCAAATATGCCAAGCAAAACTCCCGCTCGAATTTTTTGCAAAAGTGCCGAGCCAATAAACCGACCAACCATCGCCCCGCCCCAATAGTAAGAGACATAGTTTGCCGCATCGGATTCCTTCAAACCTTGAATTTCAGGCAAGCCAATAAAGTTGATGAGAAAACTTCCAATGGAAACTTCTGCGCCGACATAAACAAAAATTCCGACTGCACCGAGCGCGAGATGCGGCACTTTCAGAGCCTCGCCAAACGAACTTTCTTTTTCCACATCTTTTTCAGAATCGCCCTCGACGGTTTCAATTTTAGGAAGATTGAAAAGCGCAATCACGCTTGCCAGTGCGAAGAGCGCGAGCGCAAGCCCGATATATGGCAACTGTACCGATGCCGCTTCCGCCAATTTGTAGGCATAAAGTTCGTCATGCGAAAGTGCTTTGAGTTCCTCTGCGGTTTTTGCCGCCGCGTTCAAAATGAGCAGTCCGCCGAAATATGGCGCAATCGTTGTGCCGAGCGAATTGAACGCTTGTGCAAGATTCAATCGGCTTGATGCGGTTTCAGGCTTGCCGAGCACGGAGACATATGGATTCGCCGCCACTTGCAAAATCGTGATGCCCGATGCCAAGACGAACAGCGCGCCCAAAAAGAGTGGATATGCTAAGGTTGCCGCCGCAGGAAAAAAGAGCAACGCGCCCACACCCGCCGTGCATAGCCCAACGACGATTCCGCGCTTGTATCCTACCCATGCAATCACCTTTCCCGCTGGAAGCGACATAATGAAATACGCCGAAAAAAATGTAAACTGAATAAACGCCGATTGCACATAATTGAGGTCGAAGACGGCTTTGAGGTGCGGAATCAAAATATCGTTGAGGCAGGTGAGAAATCCCCACATAAAGAAAAGCCCCGTAACCACGATGAACGCAGGTGTGTAGTTCTTTTCAGAACCTTTGGCAGTTTTTACGATTTCAGGCGTTGCAAGATTTGCCATTTTGTTTTTGGTTTGATACTTCGTTCCGATATGCTCTGTGCCAACAACTTTTTGGCTTCTTCACTCCGCAATGCTCCGTTCAGAATAACCACCCTTACTCGAATTAAAACAGAAGCGAAAGCGAGAGCCACTGCGGGGCGTTCAGTCGTCCGTAAGATTGATAAGTGTAATCCAATCGGAAGGCGAGATAGCCAAGGTTGTATTTCAAGCCTGCGCCGAGCGTGAAGCCGGCTTCTGCAAACTCGACGAAGAGTTGGTTATATCCTGCGCGAAGAAAGAGCATATCGCGCCAGCCGTATTCCATTCCAACGTTTGCGTGAGGTTGCATATCGTTTGGATTGACGGCGTCGAGTGCCAGCGTGAGTCGGTTGCTTGCGTCTTCAATCACTTCGGTTGCAATGCCGACCCTAAACACCAGCGGTAAGTTCCACGCATCGGTTGAAAGTTCAGCAGGAATGCCATTGTTATTTCCATTCAAGCCCGTGCCCGTTGAGGCAGTAATAAGCAAGGCTTTTCCACTCACGCGCATTGTGCCGCCGAAGTTGTGCATCGTTGCCGCCAATCGGAATCGTTTTGAGACATCGAACAAAACGCCCAAATCCATCGCAACCGTTTGCGCCGACGATTGATAGAGTGACTGCGAGATAAGTTTCGCCGTGATTCCAACCGAAAAGCGGTCTGTAAGTGGACGCGCATAAGAGAGATTGAACGAGAGGTCGGAGGTTGAAAAGAATTCGCCCGTGCCATCAGGCTCGATTTCGGTGGTGCGCTCAATGTCGCCCGATGTGAGCAATGTAACCGAGCCTCCAAATGTGCCGCCGTCACCGAAGTTCGCGGTTGCGCCCGCCCAAGCAATGCGCGTATCGACGAGCCAGTTGGAGTGAATGAACGACGTTTGCACGCGCTCATTTCGCGCAATCGCAGCGGGATTCCAATAGAGCATGGAGGCATCGTTTTTCATCGCGGTAAATGCGCCGCCCATTGCCACCGCGCGCGAGCCAATGCCAATGCCGAGAAATTGCGCTCCTGTTGTGCCGACTTTGGACTGCGCAAATGCGCTTTGGCACATCTCCAACGAGAGTACTAAAAGAATCGCCGAATAAAATTTTCTCATTGTCCGTGTCATTTAATCAAGACGAATTTTCCTGTTTTTGTGCCGACCCCCGGCGCATCTAAATGGTAGAGGTAAAGTCCGTAGGCGACATCTAATCGCTCACGCGAGCGCAAATCCCAAGTTACATCGCCCTCAAGCGAGCCATCTTGAGTAAGGGTCTGAACCAAATCGCCACGCACCGTGTAAATGCGAATCGTTGAGCCTTTGGGCACATGCGTAAAGCGAATCACACGCTCACCGCGTCCGCGCGTTACGCCAAGCGGCAAGGGCTGTTCATATTGGCTTCGTGCGATGTAAGGATTTGGCACAACCTTCACTCTATCGAGCGCATTTTTTGCGCGGTCGTTGTCGACGAAGACGGAGCGGGTTTCAAATTGAAAATCGTCGCCTGTGCGGAAGGGCTTATTAAAGCGCACAAAAAATTTATCGCCTACACGAGGCATAGCACGATTCGGACCTAAACGCGGCGTAAAGGCAAATGTCCATGTAAAGACAGAGTCAGCAAACTCTTGATTCGGTCCGTATCGACGAGGGGTTTGGTAGAACGGCAATCCAATTTCAACCGTGCCCGAATTTTGCGTCGCCACTGTATCGAAGATATTCGCCGTGCCTTTTGTGAGGAAGAATCGGACGGTATCGCCCGTGCTTAAATTACGAATGATGAAATTTGTCGGTCGCCCGATGAAGCTTTGCCCAATGGTCGTCGGCAAGCCTGATGTTCTGATGTAGCGCACGGTGTCACTTCGCCATGCGCCGAACGGCACGATTTCGATTTCATAGTCGTCGGGTCGCAAGACAGTCGCAAACACGCCCAGCGGGTTGATGAAGTAGTTCCGCCCTGCCGTGTCTGTGGCTTGCACGCGCGCCTCGTATCCGTTGATGTCTTCTCGCGTCCATTTCGTCTCCGCTTGATTGAGCTCGCCGCGAACAAGGTTGCGAATCGTCAGAAATGTGCCATTGAAAATTTCATCGTCCGCGACGTAAAGTTGTCGGTCGCGCGTGGCGTAAGAACTTTGTTCGTTGAGCGGTCGGCGATTGCGCTTAATAACTGTATCGGGCGAATTAGGATTGGTTATATCAATGACGGAAAAGAATGAAGTCGCCGCGAGTTGCTCCTCGAAATCATCGTCGTCGATTAAGCCATTGCCGTTGTTATCCAATCCGTCTGTTGCCGTGTCGAAGAATTTCACTGTGTAAGTTTTATCCTGAACAATTTTAGGGTCGACGATGGTGTATTGCGTCGTTCCGTTTCCGACGATGTTGCCAAGCGGTTGAAGCGCGCCGCCCTGCGAAGGAATCGTAAAGCCGCCGACTTTCGGTTGTGGCGTAACGGCAACAACGTTTGTTCCTAAAATGAAATTACCTTGCCCGTCCGGTCTTGCGCTTGGCGTGTTTTCAGCGGGATAAAGGCTTAATGCCGTATCGCCTCGTGTGTAAGCCAAAACAGCGTAGAAGTAAAGCCGTCCGTTGACGACGTTGGAATCGGTAAAGGTGCGTTGCAATCCAGAATTATTGCCTAAGAAATACGCGATGCCGCGCGACTGTTGCAGGAGTTCTCGCGTCGTGAGCGGAAAATTACCAAAGACTTCGTTGTCCAAATCAAATTGCGCCAATGCTCTGAACTGTTGCGCTTCTTCGCCGCGTGAGCCCGTGATGACGAGCGCGTCGGCGAAGTTCGGGTCAGTGGCTTTAATGATTTTATAGCCTTCAAAATTTTTAACGCGCGGGTCGTTGGTGCCGACGGGCAAGTTCAGACGGCGGCGGATAAATTCATCACGATATTCCTCAGCGACGGCATCCCAATAAAGCGTAACGCGACGGTCGTCGGTGTAGGCACGAAGCGTTGGCGCAGTTGGCGGGCGTGCGAAGTTGTAGTTGGCATCGTAAATGGCTTGCACAATATCTTTGGTCTCCACAATCGACTGCGCGTCTGTGCCGAAAAGCAGTGCAAGCGAGAGCCGCTCGGTTTGCCCCGACGCAAGCGGGAAGTAGCCGGTGCTGTAAAGGTAATCTTGGTCAATGGTTTGATTGAGGTCGGCGACGATATCGAAGGTTCCGGGCAAGGCGAATTGCGGAATCAAATCGACGGTTTGCGGGCTTGAAATCGGCAATCCTGCATTTGGACGAAGCGCGAATCCTGTTAGTCCGATTTGGTCGGACTCTTTCACATCAACCGCATCAGCGAAGCCATCGCCATTGTTATCGAAGCCGTCATCTCGACGCTCATCAATCATTGGATAAATTGTGCGATTGATTTCCAATGGGTCATAAATGCCACTTCCTGCGGGAATGCCCGTTGGGAAGCGTTGCGCAAGTTGAATGTAATTGACGTAGGCGAGCGCAGGTTGTTCTCTTGGAATGACAATGCGTTGGATAAGGTCATATTCAATTCGGCGACGCCCGACGTGTTGATTATAGTTTTCATCAATGATTCCGTTGAGATTATCGTCCTGAATGTTGTTGTCGATTTCTCTGAGCACCGTTCCCGACGCGCTTAGTCGATAAGAAGTGCCAAGCGACACGACGGTTGTATCTACATTGGGCATTCTCACGACGCGCCGCACATATTTTAGGATTCGGCGATTATTGACGAGCGTATCGCGCTGTTCAATCAAGACGAGCGGGCTTCCGGGCGTGATGTTCCGACGAAACGCCGTATCGCCTGCAACGATGTTGTAATCGTAATCACCTGTGCCGGGCAGTTTGTTGAAAAACGAAGGTTGCTCGGTTGGCTTATCGGTTTCCTGCCAATCGCCGTCGTTGTCAATGCCATCTGTTGGATTCCCCGGACTCTCCAAAAACGCGCCGCCTGCAAAGCCGGGCGGATAGAAATTTCGATTCCAAGTGCCCGACACCTGAGGATTATTCAGCGTGCTTTTGAAGCTGTAAGTAATCGAGTTGGCTTGGTCAAATGCAGAAACACCATCTACCCCACCTGTGCCTGCGCCGCCGATGTCCGTTCCAACGACAGAGCCGAAGAAGACTTTATCATAGTCGTAAATCGAGTTGTTTTTCACTTCATAGAGCCAGAAAATCACGTCTTGCGCAAAGAAGCTTGAGAACTGCAAGCCGCGCATTCTCAAATCAAGTCCGAAGCCGTAGCGCGTCGGCTGTGCGGGATTCGGAAGAAAGTTGTAGCGGTTGAAATACTGCCTGTCTCGTCCGTCAGTTGCGGCAAAGTAGCTTTCTTGGTCGGCGTTGGTTACGCCCGGTCCGAAGTAGCCGTTCCACAACACGCGCCCCGTAACAGGGTCGGTCGGGAAGTTCTCGTTGCCGGGCCACGACGAGGGCCATGAGTTCGGAATATGGCTCATCGCCACGCTGTTTTGTAGCGGATTCCAAAATCCTTCGTAAGGCGTGATGCCCCAAAATTCGCCTGTTCCCGACTTTCCGCCCGGCGCCTCGCCAAAACGCACAGAGGGGTGACTTGTTACATACCACTCTTGATAGCGCAACGCCATTGCCAGCGTATCGCCTTTGAAAAATCTGCCGACCGTGTCGCGCAACGCCACGCCAACGTTGCGACGGTCTCGCAAGCGAAATCCTCTCACGCTGTCTGCGCCTACGGTGAAGTTGATGAGCGTATCGCGCACGCCTTGAATCCCGATGATGATGTTGATGTCGGGCAGGTAAGTATTTTCTTCAACGGGCCATGCGCCTGTGGGCAGTTGCGTAAAGCCCGCAGGCTGTCCAATGAAGCCCGTGTTGGCGAAAGCGGTTTTGACGCGATTGCCGTTGTGCAGTCCAATCCGCGTAAAGCGCACGTCGTAGTTGGCGTTGATCGGTCCCGCTTCTTGTTGCGCGTAGAGCCATTCCGCCGTCGCGAGCGCTATCAGGCTTAATATCGCGCAGAGCGAAACTTGTCGCGCAAAATGATTTTTGGAATTCGCTTGTGGCATTCTCTTAATGTCTCGTCAATTGAGTTTAGAAGTTAATTGACATTCCGAGCGTGATTCGGCGCGGCTCTGAAAAGAAATCGGGGCGCACGAAAAAGTCGGGCAATGAATTAAACGCTTGATTTTGTTCTGATGTCGTGTAACGGTAAAGGTCGTAGGTAGCGCGTCCTGTCGTGGCGAAGACAATGGTCTCGTTTGCTGTGTCAAAGAGATTAAAGACTTGCGCGAAAATTGCCACATTGGTTTCTGCGATTTTAAGGTTGCGCGTGGCGCGTAAATCGACGGTGAAGGTTTGTGGCGTTACACCGCCATTTTGGAACAGCCTTGCCAAGCCTTGTGTCGGCGGTTGCGGCACGGTGGTTGGCGAAAATGGAAAGCCTGAACCGTAGCGACCAATCACCGATATGTTCCAATCGCGGTCGTCATATAAGGCTTCGGCGTTGAGCGTGTGCATCTGGTCCCAATCCAATCGCAGGAGTTGCGTTTCAGGCTCGTTGCCGCCTGCAATCGCCGCAATCGCGGTGCGCGGGTCGGGCGCGTTGCCTTGCGCGAACTGCAAGGTGTAATTGATATTGAAACTGATGTTCTGCGAAAGACGCTTGCTCAAAGTCGCCACGATGCCGCGCACGAAGGCGTAGTCGGTATTTTCAAACACAAAGTATTGTCCGCCCGTGATAAGTTGACGCGCAAACGCCGAACCTGCAAGGTCGCGAATGTCGCGATAATACGCGCTCATCGTCAGCCCAATCGTCTCGCCAATTTGTTGTTGAATCCCAATTTCGCCTGTGATGGTGCGTTGCGGACGAATGTCGGGATTGCCAAACGGCGAGTTGATACGGCTCGTGATGTCGGTCTCGCGAAACTTGAAGAGCGCGTTTTCATAGAGCAAATTGAAGTTCGGAATTTGGAAGAACTGCCCGTAGGAAAAGTAAAATATTCCGCGCTCGGTGATGGGAAACGACACGCCAACTCTCGGACTGAACGCGAACTTCGGCGTGGCATCTTTGCGTCGATTGCTAAATCCGTTGCGCGCCGCAAACACGCTATCGCTATCAATTCTGAAAAACAAACTTGGGTCTAACGGGTCGGTCGGCACTTGGTCGCGCGAGTTGAAGTAATCGAGGCGAACGCCGAGATTGATGATGAAATTCTCGAACTCCAACTTGTCTTGAATGTAGGCGGCAAATTCAATCGGGTTGCGCGTATAGCGGTCGTGCCCGAACTCCGTTTCCGCGTCGGGAATGTAGGGTTGGAATCCGTCGCGAATTTCGCCCGTTCTGTCCCGAATTTCAATGAATTGAAAATCCAACTGATGATGCTTGACATCGATGCCCGCTTTGATGAGGTTGTGTTTGTTGAATTGCGTGGTGAGGTCGAGTCGCAGTTGGTTCGTGGTTGTGGTTCGGTCAAGGCGCGAATTTTTCGTGCCGCCGTGAACGAAATTCACGCCGCGCGTTACGGCTCCAGGCACGCCTAAATCTTGATAGCGTGGGTCAAATGGGTCTTCGAAGGCATAATTCTTAAAGCCTGTTCGGAAGAGCGAATAACGCCCGTCAAGAAAGGTGTTGGAGTTGAGCGTGTAGGTTATTCCCAAAATGTTCGTAAATCCGCTTCGAAAATTTTGCAGCTCGCCGTCGGGGTTGAGTTGCCAAGCATGGTCGTATCCTCTGAAATTTTCGTCTTCAAAGTTGAAACTGTAAAACGCCTTGAATGTGCTTGATGGGCGGAAGGTGAGTTTGCCTTGAATCGAGTATCGCTCGTATTCGTTGAGCGGAACAGCGGCGTTGTCGCCGCTTCCAAAGTTCTCATATCGGTTGAAGCGTTGTTCCAGTCCGAATTGGTCGTTGACGCTGAACGGAATAAAGACGCGCGTTCCGTTTTGTCGGTCGATGATGGCGCGTCCATTTTCGTCGGTTGCAATGAAGACGGGATTTCCGCGCTCATCAACAAGTGCCGTCGGGATTCCTAGTTCGTTTCGGAACGTGCGAATGGCATTGGGGTCATCGGGCGTTGTTTGTCGGAATCGCCCTGCAATCGCAGGCGCGTTGTAAGGATTTTGCGGATTGCCCTGCTGGAGTACGTCTGTTGTGCGGAACTGCCGCCGTCCGAAGAGATAACCTTCGTTTCGGAAGTATCGCCCTGCGACGTAGAACGAGAGTTTATCTTTTAGAAACGGAACAGGTCCGCCGATTGAGGCTTGCATGTTCGGCGTTGCGAAGGCGGAAAAATTGTTCATGTTGCGATAAAGGTCGCGCCGCCCTGTAAGGTAATCGCCGCCGTAGAGTTGGACTTGTCCCGAATAGTTCTCGCCACCTTCTTTGGTAACGATGTTCACAATGCCCGACATGGCTTGCCCATATTCAGCGTTGAACGCGCCCGTAATCACCTGCACTTCTTGAATCGACTGCGGGTCGATGAAGGTCGAGCCGCCTCTGCCCGCGTTTCCGTCGAAGACGTCCGTTACCGTTACGCCGTCGACCAAGTAGCCAACTTCGCCGAACCTGCCGCCGCGAAAACTTCCGCCCACAATCCCCGATTGCAGTCGAATCACCTGACTGACATCTTCAACGGGCAATTTTTGAATTTGCTCGCCGCTGACTACTGCCGATGAAAACGTTTGGTCTTTGATGACAATCGGTCGCTCGGCGCTGACCACCACTTCTTGCGCCTGCACCGATTGCGACGAGAGTTCAATATCGACGCGCGTGGTTAGGTCGACACGAATGGTAATTTTTTCAACGGTTTTGGATTGATAACCGACGTAAGTAACGCGGATTGAATACTGTCCGGGAGGAATGTTGAGAATTGTATACTCGCCGTCGAAGTTCGTTTTCGCGCCAAGTTTCGTGCCTTGAAGAACAACTGTTGCACCGATGAGCGGCTCGCCTGTTTGTGCATCTTTAACGACGCCCGTCAATTTTCCTGTTGTTCCGAAGTGTGCAGAAGTGCTCGCGCTACTTGCAAGCAATAAGAAAAGCAAGGCAATGTGTTTCATTCTCATTCGCAAAGTTCAGGTATGCGATTTCAAGCGCGAATGATTCACGCTCATTGTAATTGGAAGTTGGACGACGAATTTAATCGTTTAACAACGAGCCAATATAAAACTTTGCGATATAAAACAAAATTTTTTGACTACTTCCGACCGCTTTTCATCGTGTCGCGTCGCTTTCTTGTTTCCAATACGCACTCAAATCGCTCTCGAGCGTCAAGCCTTCTCCGATTAACACCGCATCGAAGCCCGCCGATTCGATTTTCATCAAATCTGCCCTTGTTTGAATGCCGCTTTCAGAGACCGTGATGACTTCTTTCGGAATTTCTTTTTTGACGCGAAGCGAGGTTTCAAGCGAGACGGAAAAATCGCGCAGGTCGCGATTGTTCACGCCGACAATGGTCGCGTCGTATTTCATCGCGCGCTCCAACTCCCACTCGTCGTGAACTTCGGTCAAAATATGCAGTCCAAGTTCTGCGCCGAGTTGCAAAAAGGCTTCGAGCTTGGCGTTGTCTAACGCGGCGACGATGAGAAGCATCGCGTCCGCGCCAATCAATCGCGTTTCCAATATCTGCGTTTCATCAATGATGAAATCTTTGCGCAAGACGGGCAGTTCGAAGCGTGAGCGAACTTGTTCGAGATACTCGATTTTGCCTTGAAAAAACTTTTCATCAGTCAGCACCGAAAACGCCGACGCGCCAAGATTGAGATAGGCTTCGGCGCGCTCGACGGGCTTGAAGTCTTGAACTATCACGCCACGCGAGGGCGAGGCTTTTTTCAGTTCCGCTATCAATCGAAGCGTTTCCGCTTCGCGCTTGATGGCTTTGGCAAAGTCGCGCGTTGGGTTCAAATACTTGCGCTCCGCCTCAAAGGTTCTTGAAATGCCGCGCAGTTTCAGAGTGGCAACTTCGCTACGCTTTTCGTCCAAAATTTTGTCGAGATAAGTCATTTGAGCAGTGATTTCGGCAGGTCTTCAAATTTTTTGATGCGATAGAGATTTTTTGCAATCGTTGGAATTTCTTTGAATGGGACGGTCATGCACATTTCGCCATCTGCCATGCGCGCCAGTTCTCTGCCCGATAAATCGCCGGGCGAAAAGACGGGCTTTTGCGCCAAATACGGATGCGGCACCACGAGCGCACAAAGCGATAAACCCGCCAAGCCTTGCACTAACTCGCCCGATTCAAAGCTATATGCGTGGCAGAGCCACTCCAACTGCCGCCCGTTGCAGAAAAACATCACGACGTCAGGATTCTCGACCTGCTCCAAACGCCCCATCACAGTCGCCGCAAATCGCTTTTCTTTCTTGAAACTAAACGGCACGCTTTCTTGACACTTCGTTACCGATTCGCGCGAGTAGTAGATTTTGCCTTCGCCGACGAGCATATTCCATCCATGCTCGACCATCTTGGGCGGCAAGTCTTTCTGACCCATTCCCGTGTAACTCGTGCCGCCCGCGCAGATGTGGTCGTCGGGAACGGTGAAAAACGGTTGCGGATAGTTCGAGACTTCCTTCCACATTCCGCAATAAATGCCCTTGCCTTGATAGCGCGTGGCGTAGGGCGGAACATCATCGAGCGTCGGGCAAAATTTCAGCGCGACGAAATCGCGTTCAATTTCCGTAAAGGCACGGATTTTTTCTGCCCATTCAAGTTGTTCTGCAAGGCTCATTTGAGAAGCATCATTTTTTTGGTTGAAGACCAATCAGCCGCTTTTAAGCGATAAAAATACATGCCTGACGAAAAGCCCGACATATTGAGCACATATTCATGAATGCCTGCCTCCTGTTTCGTCTCCACGAGCGTTGCCACCTTTCTGCCCAACACATCAAAGAGTTCCAAAGTTACGCGACTTGCAACTGGCAACTGATACCGAATGACGGTCGTTGGGTTAAACGGGTTGGGGTAGTTTTGCTCGAGCGAAAAGGCTCTCGGCATTTGCGCGTTGCGCTCCCGCGTTGAAATCAAACCCGTTCCGCCTGAAAGACACCAAATTCTGCCATCGCGCGATGTAACGACGAAATCCGCCGACATATCGGGGTTGACATCGTCGACAACGCTCACTTGCTCTGCCGCCGTGTTGTTCGACCCTGAGCCTGTATTAAAGGTGAAGCGCAGTTGTCCCGTCAGCGCATCGTAGAGCAGAACGCGGTTATCCAACGTAGCGAACGCGACGGCGGAAAGCGAGCCGTCAATCGAGCGAGTTCCTTTGCGAATTTCGCTCGCGCCCAGCGTGATGCTCCCCAGCGAGTTTTCCCAGAGCGTTGCGCCTGTTGCGCCATTGAGGACGAAGGCGCTGTAATTGCCAGCGGCGATGACTTCGGGAATGCCATCATTGGTGAGGTCGGCGGTGAGTTTAACGTCGGTGTAAAAGCCGCTTCCCGCTCCGCCTGTCCACAAGAGTTGCCCCGTTTGCGCGTTCAACGCTTTGATGGAAACGCTCGAGAAAGTCGATGTGCCTTCGGCGAGCACGACGGTTTCGTTGTTCGGCGCGGTTCGGTATCTCGCCATTTGCCATACGGGACGGTTGTTATTGTAAGACCATCGCGTCGCCCCTGTGCTATCGAAGCCGTAGATGAAATTGTTCGCATCGCTTTGCGAGTTCGTCGTTACCACGCCGCCCAACCACGTTGCCGTTACCGCATCGACAAAGGCGTTAAGCGGAAGTTGCCAAAGGAGTTGCCCCGTAAGTCCATTGAGGCAATAAACCGACCGTCGCCCTTGCGTGCCTGCGGAGTTCGTCGCCGACGATGTGGCAAGAATATCGACCGTGCCATCGCCGTTGAAGTCGCGGCTTGCGTCAATGCCGTTGATGTCTCCGAGCGCGAAATTGACGCTGTCAAACAACGCCCACTGCCAAATGAGCCGACCGTTCTTGCCTGAAATCGCATAAACTTCTTCGTTTCCGCCGCCGCAACCGATAACGACATCGGCAACGCCATCGCCGTTCAAATCAGGCGCGATTTGCAGTGCGCCGACGCGGTCGACCGAGCCTGAATTGTTGTCGTTCGTGCCCGTGTTGAAAAGCCAAAAAATGTCCATCGAGTCTGAGCCGTTGCCGTTGATGCACATTGTCCAATAGTTTTCGGTCGCCAAAACGATGTCGTCTACGCCGTCGCCATTGACGTCGGGAATCGGTTTCATCGAGACGGGAGAATAGTCTTGAAAACTCGTTTCGGGATTAGGCGGCACGTGCCCTTGCCAGTAGATTGCGCCCAGTTCGCGATTGACGCTCACGCCTTCGCCGCGCAGAGCGAGCCGCTGAACCACGCCGTTGTTCGCGTCCGACAAAATGTAAAGCGTGTCGCTCACGACGCCCGTTGACACAGGAACTCTAAACCAAACGCGAATTTGCCCCGATGCTTGCGGCGCAATGCGAATAGGAATGGCTTGCAAAGCGACGCTATCGACATAGAAGAACTCGCTCTTCGTCGTCAGTCCATCAATTTCAAGCGTATCCGTGCCGCGATTTTCAACCGCAAGGAAGTAGCCACATCGCGCTCTGTGGCGGCGTTGTCCGAAGTTGTATTGCGTCGCGCCAAGATGCAAGTATTTGCCTTGATAAACGCCTTTGCCGCGAACTGTCAAGCGTTTTTGTGGTTCAGTGGGATCGTTAGAATTGATGAAAAAATCCGCCTCTTGATTGCCGAAGGCTTGCGGTTGAAACGAGACAAAGTAAGTTTTGCTCGCGCCTGCGGCGATGGTATCGATGCCGACATTTAATCCGAAATCGTGATTTGGCGCGGTCGTGAATCCGTTGAGCCGAAGCGGCGCGGAGCCGATGTTGCTGATGACGAGCGCGATGGAATCGCGTTGATTGATGACGACATTGCCGAAGTTTATTGAACTTGTTGAAAGCGCGATTTTGGGCGAACCGCCGCCATCAATGCGAAAGCGATAGAGGACGCGGAAGCGATTGATGTTGTTGCCCACGCGATAGGCGATTGACCACAAGCGATTGCCGTCCCAATGCAAGCCGCGCGGGTCTTGGTCGTTGTCAGGGTCAGGCATTGGAAAACTGAACAGCGTGTCTTTCGTGGGCGAGTTGAGATTGACGGCGTAAATGCGTTCAGGCTGATTGTTGTGGAAATTGTCGCCGACGTAAAAAAGCGTATCGCCTTTGACGGCTATGCCTTGAACTTGCCCGTTGTAGAGCGGGACGGTGTCCAGCACGACATTGTTGATGTAATCCCATTTGTAAGCGTAGGCAAATGGGTAACTGCCGCCCCCGCTTGATGGAATGTTGTCGGGTTCATAGACGGCGAACCACAGATGTCCGTTGCGGTCGAGCGCGATGTCGCCGATGCCGCCGGGTCGCTCAGGCGCGCCGTTGTCGTCGCCGATGACCAAAGGAAAGAGAATGGAATCAACGACCTGCCCTTGCCGCGTGAAGCGATACAGCCTTGCGCCCGCGGTTCGAAAATCTTGCGCGACGAGGAAATGCGTTCCGTCGAACTCCAAGCCATGATTGAAGGCGTAGAAGTTTGGCAGGTCGATTCTGCCGAGCGTGTCGCCCCGCGTCGAGACCCTGATGATGTCTCCGAAATTATCGTCTCCCAAAAAGAGCGTATCGCCAATGCGCGTGATGCCCCAAATGAAGTTCCACGAGTTTGAATTCGGAAAGGCGATGACAGTGTCAATAGTTTGCGCCGAAGCGGCTTGAAACGAGATGACGCAAAGTAGCGTGGCGATTAATCGGTTCATTTTTGAACGGCGTTTGTTGATACAGTTGTCAGATAAAACTCTCATTGGCGGGAAGTTACTGCCGCGAGCGGAAAAATTCTCGCTTCTCCAAACAAAAAAGCAAGCCACAATGCCCACTTCAACCCTTAACTCTTAGGTGGCGTTGATAAATTCGTTTAAGGAGCATCAATCGTTCAGAACGAACTTGCGTTGGCGCGCCATCGGTGAAATCAACCTCACCCCTAATCCCTCTCCTTTGGCAAAGGAGAGGGAAACAATTCTGACGATATCAAGAATCGGGGGTCATTCCCGCGCAGACAGGAATCCACTGCTCCGAGAGCGATTCGGGCGCAGTCGGAATCGGGAGCGCGGTTCAACATTCTCCCAAAAACAAACGGGGCGAGCCTCAACGCCCGCCCCAACTCTTCACCCTTCACTCTTCACTCTCACTTCTCGCTTCTCGCTTCTCGCTCCTCACCTCTACCCTCCAACCTCTCGCCTACTTCACCAGCATCATCTTCTTCGTCGCAACGAAACTCCCCGCTTGCAACCGATAAAAATACACCCCGCTCGACAAGCCACTCGCATTCACATTCACGCGGTATGAACCCGCTTCCTGACGCGCCTTCACCAGCGTCATCACTTCCTTGCCCAACACATCATACACCGTCAAACTCACTTCGCTTGCGACGGGCAACTCGTAACCGATGGTCGTCGTCGGGTTGAACGGGTTGGGATAGTTCTGCGCGAGCGCGTAGCCTTTTGGTTGGGTTATTGGGTCTTGGACACGCTGGACGGAGAGGCTGTCCATTGCGCAATGCGCGAAGACAGAATCGGAGCGTTTCCGATGTTCACCAGCGTGAAGCCACCGCCTAAAAATAGGCTATTGTTATAGACCGCAAGGGCATTGACACTGCCATTCACGCCGTTTCCTGACCCTGTGCCGAGCGTGTTCCAACTCGTGCCGTTCCATCGGGCGATGGAGTTGGCGCTTGCGCCGCCCGCCTCCGTGAATCCGCCCCCAACATAGAGTTCCCCTTTATAGACCGCAAGGGCACGGACATCGCCATTCACGCCGTTTCCTGACCCTGTGCTGAGCGCGCTCCAACTCGCGCCGTTCCATCGCGCAATGCGATTGGCGCTTGCGCCGCCCGCCGAAGTGAATCCGCCGCCGACATAGAGTTCCCCGTTATACACCGCAAGGGCACGGACACCGAGATTCACCCCGTTGGTTGAGCCTGTGCCGAGCGTGTTCCAACTCGCGCCGTTCCATCGGGCGATGTAGTTGGCGCTTGCGCCGCCCGCCTGCGTGAAAAAGCCCCCGACATAGAGTTCCCCGTTATAGACCGCAAGGGCAAGGACAGGGTTATCTACTCCGTTTGGCAAATGAAAGCCTGCGCCCCAACTGCCCGCGCTATTTTGGGTTTGCGCTTCATCTTTCGGTCTCGCAATCGGTCTGCCGCTCGCATCTAATTGAAGCGCATATCCGTCAAGGCTATACCCGCCGTCTCGGTCTAAACGCAAAGCGCCGTCGGGGTTCAGAATCTCTCGCACCGAAGGTTGCTTCGGGGTTTGGGCAAGCGCAAGGCTTGCAATGAGTAGCAGAAGCGTAGCAAGAATAGAGCGTTTCATTGGTAGTCGCGTTTGGGTTAAAAGAGGCAATGTTTTTTCAGATGGGGCAACGCGCGGTCTCGCCTCGTTTGACAGGGGTTGCCCGATTCAGCGTTTCATCGCAATGTTATGATTTCTTTGAAAAAATCGCAACGAGGCGGTTCGCAGAGCCGAGCGCGAGATAAACCGTCAGCGCGGACTTCGCGTCGCTGAACGACGCATTATTTTTTGCTTTTTGGTTTTGCAAAAGATTTCCGAAATGCTATTTTTGCGCCCCTGTTTTTTGAGAAGATTTCGCGGATAGCAAGTTCCGAAAAAGCATTAAGTTTCGGGCAAGTCCTATACAGCGTCCAGTAACTCAACCATGTCAGGTCCGGAAGGAAGCAGCATCCAGTTATTTTGGGCGTGTGATATAGTCCGCTTGCCCTTTTTTTATTTGCAAACGCTTTTTTCAACAATCTAAACGACCATAATGAAAATGTCAGACAAAAAGACTTTTAACAAAGCGGATTTTTTAAAAGAGACTATCGAGCATATCGATATGAAACAGCACAATGTCGTGCCGATGGTTTCAGCAATGGAAAGAATGGCGTTCCAAGCACGCAACCTCAATCGCGCCGCGCAGATTTATGATATGATGCTCGCCGAAAAAGAGTGCGCCGTGATTCTTACGCTTGCCGGCTCGCTCATTAGCGCGGGCTTGAAGCAAATCATCGTGGATATGATTGAAAATAACATGGTTGATGCTGTCGTCTCTACAGGCGCGAACATCATTGACCAAGATTTCTTCGAAGCCCTCGGCTTTAAGCACTACATCGGCACGCCCTTCGTCGATGACGCGGTTCTTCGCGACCTTCACATCGACCGCATTTACGACACCTACATCGACGAAGACGATTTGAGAGTGTGCGACGACACCACCGCCAAAATTTTCGGCTCGCTTCCGCCCAAGCCGTATTCGTCTCGCGAATTGATGATAGAGTTTGGAAAGTATCTCGAACAACATCACCCGAAAGCCAACTCCATCATTCTTTCCGCCTACCGCAAGGGCGTGCCGATTTTCATTCCCGCGTTTAGCGATTGCTCGGCAGGTTTCGGCATTGTGCATCATCAATGGAACAATCCCGATTCGCACATCTCGTTTGATTCGGGCAAAGACTTTTTGGAACTCACACGCATCAAAATTGAAAATCCGACAACAGGCATTTTTATGATTGGCGGCGGCGTTCCGAAAAACTTCACGCAAGACATCGTTGTGGCGGCAGAAGTCTTAGGCTATGAGGACGTCTCCATGCACAAATACGCGATTCAACTCACGGTTGCCGACGAGCGCGACGGCGCGCTTTCAGGCTCTACCTTGAAAGAAGCGAGTTCGTGGGGCAAAGTCGATACGGCTTACGAACAAATGGTTTTCGGCGAAGCCACGATTACCTTCCCGCTCATTGCCGGCTACGGCTATCACAAAGGCTCGTGGAAAGGGCGCGTTGCTAAAAACTTCAATGCGATGCTCGCCACAAAGCATACGGTTGAGACGAATTAACTTGTTTTCAGAATAGGCAAGGACGAGGTGAGAGGAATTCTCTCACCTCTTTTTATCTTGGCGTTATTTTTCAACCTTTTAACTCTTACCGACGATGCAATTTTTCATTGACACGGCGAATTTAGATGAAATCCGCGAGGCGCAAAGTCTTGGGGTCTTAGATGGCGTTACGACTAACCCATCTTTGATTGCCAAAGAAGTTAAACCGCTCACCTACGAAGCGTTCCGAGACCACATCAAAAAAATCTGCGAGATGGTTCACGGTCCCGTCAGCGCGGAAGTAACGACGCTCAAAGCCAATGAGATGATTGTCGAGGGCGAAGCCCTTGCAGAGATTCACGAAAACGTCGTCGTCAAATGCCCGCTCACCGTCGATGGCATCAAGGCGATTAAAGCACTTTCCGCCAAAGGCATTCGCACCAACGCGACCTTGATTTTCTCTCCGAATCAAGCCTTGCTTGCCGCAAAAGCGGGCGCAACCTACGTCAGCCCGTTTGTCGGACGCTTGGATGATGTCTCGACCGACGGAATGCTTCTCATCGAGCAAATCGTTACCATTTTCCGCAACTTTGAAATTCCGACGCAAGTTCTGGCGGCAAGCATTCGACACCCCGTTCACGTGGTCGAGTGTTCGCTTCTCGGTGCCGACGTCGCCACGATTCCGTTCAAGGTCATTGAACAACTTGCCAAGCACCCGCTCACCGACATCGGACTGCAAAAATTTATGGACGATGCCAAAGCCTTGCGCGAAAAGGTCGTCAAAGCGTAATTTCTTTGAAGCGAAGAGCGTTATCGCGCGCTCTTCCGTTTTTCACAACCTATAACAACTGAGTATCATGAAAGCCTACGAAGAACTCAAAGCGATGGTCGCTTCCTTTGAAGAGGATTTTCGCAAGTTTTACGAGAAGGGAAACAAATCTGCGGGCACGCGCGTGCGCAAACACATGGCGGATTTGAAGCGAAAAGCACAAGAAATTCGCCTCGAAGTTCAGTCTATGAAACAAGCCGAAAAACCCGAAGGCGAATAACCTGTGGTTTTCAACAAACAAAAAAGGCTACTTCTCTCGAGTAGCCTTTTGTTTTTCACGCGATACTCCTTGACCACGATACTCCTTGACATTTTTCCCAAAAACAAAAAGCCCAATGCCATCAACGCATCGGGCTTTTCTTTCACCGCACTTGCGCAGTTTAATTTGCGGCAGGCACCGTTTGGCGCATGTCGTTTGTCGGTGCAGACGGTCGCAAAAACCACAAGAGCGCAATAATGATGGCTTGTGGCGTATGCACGAGCGCAAAGTTCGACCAACTAATGATTTGTTGCGCGTTCAATACCTCCACCGTCGAGGTGATAGCACCGACGACTTGCTCGACCACCACAATCCACAGCAGTTTTTCATATTTGACCACATCGGTAGCAATGATGGCATAGGCGACCGCCAATACATACAAAACCATGCCATATTGGTGAAAAACGATGCTGGTTTGTGAATTGCTTGCGTAATCCTGCCAGCCATATAGAGAGGCACCCCAGCTCAAAAATATCGTTGAGCCGAGCGCGTTCAAGAGTTCCCAGGCGGCTAAAACCCACATCAAGCCTGAGAGCAGTTTGATTTTGGTGTTGCTATTCATGATGAATCCTCCAAATGAGTTGTTAATGTTACTGAATGAAAGAACAGAAAATCTGTCAGAGTCTCCTTGCAGGCTGTTGGTTGACAATCACCGGCTTCCCGAAGACTTTTGAAATGCGAAACATGCGCGTCCAAGTTTTGAGTCGCGCCCACCGAGCAACCAACAAGAGCGGGCAAAATAGCACGCACGCGCCGCGCTTTCCTAACAGCATTACTGACGCGCCTACTATCACGAAAAATATCGCTTGCAATAAATGCGCATCGATGTTCGTATAGTTAAATCCAAACGGCACCGTGATGATGTGCATCGTATCGGGACGAATCAGCCACGACACGGGTGCCCATAACACCGCTACTGCAAGCGTAAATACACGCCAGAAATTTGCGTCGAGTTTTACGCGCCGTCGCGCTAGAGGCTCTGCCCAATCTTGCGCCGCACCCAGCCAACACACCCAACTGCACACGATTGGACCGTTCGTTACCGTTATGACAATCACCGCCGCCCAAAATATGCCCCCAACAATCGCCCAAACCATACTTGGCAAACGTGTCTCTATCAGCACAAGGTTAATAACAACAAACACGACTTGAACTGCTCGTCGTTGCCACAGCAACGCTCTTGACTCTTCTTCTGACTCTGCTTGTCGCATCTTACTTCCTAATTTGTCTCACTCTGAATCGCCACGCTCACTTGTTCCTTCGGATATAGCGCATAAAAGAGCAAAAATGTGATGGCTTGCACTGAAAACACCGTTAGAAACTGCTGGAATAAAATGCTTCCAAAGAGCAACTCAATCACGGCACTTAGCGCGTTGATAATTTGTTGCGCCATCACAAATTCCAAGATTCGCAAATGTGAGAGCGGGAAATACGCGCCAAGCATCGTTACTAATCCAATGCCAAAGAGCATCACGCCTTGCTGATTTCTCACGATGTGATTGGCTTGCATCGCATTGAGCAAGTTCATTTCCGCTGTTCTGTCGCTACTAATGTTGGCAACACCGATTTCCCAAAAGACCGTTGAACCAAGTCCCCACAGCACCCACAGCACACCCACAACAAGACACATGATTTGGATTGAAAGGCGTTGAAGCGACGGCGAGAGCGCTATGCCGAACAGTTTCTTTTGGGATAAAATTGACAGTTCCGCCTCTTTTGTGTGAGTGAGAACTTCGGTTGGAGCGTAACGCAAAAGCAAAGTGGCAAGAGTTATATCAATCGCGCAAGCAGGGATTATTTGGGCGAGCGTTAATTCGCCTTGCGTAAAGACATAAAGTCCAAGCCCCGCCATCAAGAGCCTTGTCAAGGCGAGCGCACGAATTAAGTTGCGATAGCGCACAGGCTCAGTTGCCGCAAAAACAGCAAGCAAAGAAAGTTGAATCACGAAAAAGCCGTATTGCCGAATGATTGAATGCGCATAGAGAAAACCCTCTTCGCCATTGATGAGCGTTGGAATGGGCGGCGCGAAAAACGGAGTCGAGATTTGCGCAAAGAAGATAAGGCATACTGCAAATTCAAGCGCGTGTAGTGAGGCTGAAATCAGCAGAAGCGTTCTTACGGCTTTGTTCGCACGAGGGGAAGAGACGAAGAGTGCGCGGAAAAATGTTACCGCTCTCGGCAAAACCGAAGATACTACCGTCATAAATGTAAAAGGTTACAACGTTACTACGACTACTACAAAATAAAAATCAAAACCCTGCGATATAGGTTCAGTGGTTTTTGGTTTGGAACGTTGGTAAAACTTACATTTTGTTTTTACCACTTCCAATTTATCTGTTTACCTTCGCCGACGTTGGCGTTTGAAATCGTAAAAATGCCGTTCCATCTTCACGGTTTCGTCGGCGTTGAATGTTATGCCTTCGTCTTGCAGAAGCCGTTTCATCAGGTCAGGCGGTCCGAAGTGATGTTTGCCTGTGAGCGCGCCGAATCGATTGACGACGCGATGCGCAGGAACATCAGTCCCAACGCATTGACTCAATGCATAGCCAACCATTCGCGCCGAGAGTTTCGTTCCAATTTTTTCAGCAATCGCGCCGTAAGTCGACACCTTGCCTTCGGGAATTTTTCGAACAAGCGCGTAGACTTTCGCGTAAAAATTATCCTTCGCTTTCTTCTCTTTTTGCACTACGCCACGCTTTCGGGGTTGAGCAATCCGAGCCGTTCCATTTCCGCATCAAGTTTGGCTTTTGCCGCCGCGCTGGCTTCAACCATCGGCAAGCGATAAACTTCCTCAATCAGTCCCATTTTGGACATCACATATTTGACGGGTATCGGATTGGACTCGATGAAGTTCATCAAAAAGAGGTTGATGTAACGATGATGAATCCGTTGCGCTTCGGCGAGATTGCCCGCAAAGACGGCGTCAACGAGCGATTTGACGGCTTTCGGAACTTCATTTGCCGCAACAGAAATCACGCCGTCGCCGCCCATTGCCATCATCGCGAGCGTGAGCGGGTCGTCCCCAGAAAGCACGGCGAGGTGGTCGGGGCGATTGCGCAAGAGTTCCATCACTTGCGTTATGTTCCCCGAAGCCTCTTTGATGGCGATGATGTTCGGCGCATCGATTGCCAAGCGAAGCATCGTATCAACGGCGACGTTGCTACTCGTGCGCGTCGGCACGTTGTAGAGAATCACGGGCACGGACACGGCGTCGGCGACGGCGCGAAAGTGACGGTAATAACCTTCTTGCGTCGGCTTGTTGTAGTAAGGCGCGACGGAAAGAATGGCTTCCGCGCCCGCTTTTTCGGCGGCTTTGGCAAGTTCAACGGCGTGATGCGTTGAATTGCTTCCTGCGCCTGCCATCACACGAATTCTGCCCCGCGCCTCGTCCTTGACGATTTCAATGATGCGTCGCTGTTCGTCGGCGGAAAGCACGGGCGATTCCCCCGTCGTGCCGCACGGAATGATAATGTCCGTTCCTCCTTCCACGTGAAAATTCACCAATCGCCGCAAGGCGACTTCATCGAGCGATTCATCGCGCTTGAACGGGGTTACGAGGGCGACGGCAGAGCCGGAAATCGTGCGTCTTTTCATTCTTGAACGTAAAGTTTGATGTTGTCAAAGGTTGATGGAAATTTAAGCGTTTGCGTGCGAATTCAGACTCAAATTTTTGAAACCTTACCTGCAACTTTCACGATGAAAAAATTGAAGGCAGTTGAACTTAAACCTGTGGGAGGAGCGAACGATGTGGAGCATTTGGATTCTCTTTGCGGTCATCGGACTGTTGCGCGTGATGTCCTTTTTGATTGAGGAACGCCGACAAAAAAAACATGGGATTCATTATCCTATTGCACGGCATCTTTCGGCGTTAGATTTTCATCAGCCTCTGAACACGCCCAAAAGCGCCGCTTAGTTCTCGCCGATGGTGGCTATGTTTTGTGGATTGCGCCGCAACTTGCGCACTGTCTCTCCCTTATGTTTGAAACAATTTCTTAATGCAATCGGCGCGCACTTTTTCTTAACTTTATCACTTAAAATATCTTCAAAACCCTGATTTAACTTGAACGGAATGAAGCCGAATCCGCAAGAAAACGCTACGACCGCGAAACTCACCGGCACGCCGAATTCCAACCCGCAGAGCACAGAGCCCTCCGCACCGCGCCTTCGCGACGACACACCCGTTGTGCTTGAAGTCAAAGAGATGAAGTTTTTTTATGGACAAAGTCAGGCTCTTTACGGCATCAATTTGGACGTGCGAAGGGGCGAAGTTGTTGCTCTGATTGGTCCGTCGGGCTGTGGCAAGTCAACCTTGCTGAAAGCCATCAATCGCATTCACGAAGTTTCCAACGAAGTGCGCGTGGAAGGCGAAATCTTGCTGGACGGCGCGAACATTTACGACAGTTCAACGGACATCACCCTGCTCCGCCGCCGCGTCGGAATGGTGTTCCAAAAACCCAATCCCTTTCCGAAATCCATTTACGACAACATCGCCTACGGAATGAACATCGTGGGCGGATTCACGAAAGCGCAAATCGACGAGACCGTCGAGCGATGCCTGAAACAAGCGGCGTTGTGGGACGAGGTCAAAGACCGATTGCAGAAAAACGCGCTCGGCTTGTCGGGCGGACAGCAACAACGACTTTGCATCGCGCGCGCCCTCGCTACCGAACCCGAAGTCGTTTTGATGGACGAACCTTGCTCCGCCTTAGACCCGATTTCCACTCAAAAAATCGAGAACCTCATCGAAGAACTCAAATCGCGCTACACCATCATCATCGTTACGCACAATATGCAACAAGCGGCGCGCGTCAGCGATAGAACCGCCTTTATGATGCAAGGCAAATTGATTGAGTATGACGACACGGGCGTTATCTTCACGAAGCCCGCGCAAAAACTCACCGAAGATTACATTACGGGGCGTTTCGGCTGATGCTATTTCAACGCAAATTCTCGCTCGCGAATGCACAAGACTTTTGAACAATCCTTAAACGAACTGCAAGACGTGATGCGTCAGTTGGCAAGTCAAACCGAAGACTGCGTCATTGACGCGATTGAATCGCTGAAACATCGCGACATCGCCCTTGCCAAAAGCGTCATCGAGCGCGACGAACAGGTCGACCGAATGGACATTAACGCCGACGCGCTCGCTTCCACCATTTTAGCTCGACAGCAACCCGTCGCCAGCGACCTTCGCTTGATTATCGGCGCGATGAAAATTTCAAACGACCTTGAACGCATCAGCGACCACGCCGTCAACATCGCTGAATCCGCAATTACCCTTTCGTCTTGCGCCTCGATTCCTGAATCCGACAACCTTTTCTATATGGCGGCACTCGTTCAAGACATGTTGCTCGCCGCGACCGAATGTTTTGAAGAGCGCAATACAATTATCGCGCGCGGCATCATCAACTCCGACGCAGAAGTCGATGAATACAACAAAATCATCACGCAAAATTTGATTGAGGGAATGTCGGCGCAAACGGTCGATGTCAAAGCAGGAATGGACGTCGTGAGAGTATGCAAAAATTTGGAGCGCATTGCTGACCTCTCCGTCAACATCGCCGAAGACGTGATTTACATTCACGACGGCAAGTTTGTTCGCCATAATCTTTGAACAAGGGAACTTCCTCTTGCCGCCGTGAATCGTTTTCTACTGCTGAGAGACTTTTGACAGCCTGAATGTTGCGCGTCCGACCACTCTGATGCTTCCATCGTCGTCGCTTGTGAGTGCCATCGTAGCGCGCTTGCTTGTTGCGGTGAGTTCTTGCACTTCCATTTCTTGCTCGTCAAGGTAGCCGCTATCGAAGCGAATCTTATTTCCTGAAATTGAAAAATTACTTATCTCCTCGCCGCCATTGTTGGCGAAGTTGAAGGTCGCGCGATTCTGGCAACAGTAGCGCACTGTTGCGCCAAGTAATTCATCGCGAAGCGGATTGAGAATCGGCGCGCTGACCGTTACCTCGTCGAACCGCCATGTGCCCTCTATCTGAGCGAGCGAGAGCGAAATGCCAGAACCTCCCGCAGGGGATTCCTCTTTGCCGCACCCAGCCGCGATGAGCGCGACGATAAAAAACAACGCGCGAAAGAAAATTTGCTTTGCCATTGGAAGAACTTGGTTAATGTTTTGGAAAGTTGATGAACGACACTCGTCATAAACGGCGAATCACAAAAGAAAGTCGCGCCTCCGAATACGACCCGAACACCCCAACCACATCTGCCGAACCTATAATCGTAGAACGCTCTGTGATGCGCTTTGTTGACTGCTCACGATGCCACATTGACCAGTTTGGTTGTTCAACAGGGTCCGTTGAGAACCCAGTGGAAGCATCAGCATCGTCAACCCATGGCTGATAAACCTTCGTGTAGTTAGAGTCCATGGCATGATATTGCAGACTAACCAAATTATGCTGTCGTTCCGCCATAATCACAAAAGTTTTCCTGCGTGGTAGAAAAGAATATATCCGAAATGTTTCATCAAAAACTTCGTGCTTAAGAAAGTGGCGATACATCATCGCGCCTAAAACAGGATGCCAATCAATATTGAACCAAACGCCTTGCGTTTGAGGCGAAACAAATAAGTTGAGCGTGTCGTTGTGTCGCGGACTTTGAATGCGCACACGGTCAGGGACAGTGGTCACGCCATACAACGCCTTTCCGCCGTATCGAACTTCCAAATGATAGGTTTCTCGATGGCGAACATTCAATGCGTTTTGAACATCACGATAAAACCCGTTTCCAACCGATGTAAATACCACCTCTTGCCCGTCCGCGCCACGCACGCGCACTTGCGCGTCGTCTCTACCAAACACATCGCAGGTATATTGGTTACGCATGCCATTCAACTGACGGTTGATTTGGGTATCCAATCCGGCGGGCGGGCGGCGCGCATTGAGGTTCGGTGCGATGCGCCCAACAAATATCTCATGCGGGTGCGTGCGAAGGGAATCGGGCGCAAGTAGCCCGACAATCAGGTCATATTCTCTGTCCAAGACTGGCTCACTATATATTCCGTCTATCCAATCACAAGCCGATAGGGTGAGCGTGGCTAACAATACAGGAAGCGCTTTTCTCAGTTTCATAACAATCTCCTTAATCTTGATACAATGTATTGTAGGCGTTCAGTGAGGCGTTCCAATCATTTGGAAAAAGCGTGAGCACGCGCTGGGAACCGTCTATGAGATGAACCAAGAGCTGTGAAGGCGTTGTTATTCGATTTCCATTATCGTCCTCGTCAGGGTAACTTTCGCCGTCAGGGTCAATCATAGAACGCAATCGCGGGATGTTCAAATCCACCGCTCTGAAATGTCGGGGTTTGGCTTTGATTTGAAATTTTTCTCAGCGCGCTTGCCGCCGCTTCAGGATTCCAAGCGTGAACTTCAAAAAAGTGAGGAACGCCGTTGATAAGGACTTGCGTATTTGCTAATCCTGAAATGATAGAATCCAATGGCAATCCAACTGAAAGACTTTGGGTGAGACGATGCGCATGCTTTTGATGAGATTGGGCGATTTTTGAGGGCAGGGTCGGGTCTTGGGACAACACACTTAAAAAATTATCCAGTCCTTTTCGTAATTCTTGCGGCGTGTTCGCCTCGATTCGCGTCGGGTCGGTTGTTGAGACGGGTGATTCATCGCGGGTGCAGGCAGTGAGCGATGCGATAAGCAAAATCGCAGAGAGCAATCGGAATGCGCGAAGGGTAGACGAGGAGTTTGTCATTGGAGAAAAATGTTTGAGTTAATGTAAATGAAATGTTGAATAAAAAACAGAATTAGAACAAGGCAACAATTGAGGAAAGTTCCAAGCGTTCTTTTTTCAGTGAAAAAAAAGATTTGATGTTCGTTTTAATCGCAGCAACTTCAATGAAAAAAACGATAGGCGCGCTGTGCGTCATCACCGATGTCTCGATTCAATCTCGATTCACGCATCTTGAACTGTGCGAACTCGCCATTCGCGGCGGCGCAAGCGTGATTCAACTGCGCGATAAACGCGCGTCGTCGCGCGACCTTTACGCCCTCGCCGTCGCGATGCAAACGCTATGCGCGGGCTTGGGCGCGACCTTCATTATCAACGACCGCGTCGATATCGCCCTTGCCGCCAATACCGACGGCGTTCACTTGGGACAAACCGACCTTCCGATTCCCGCCGCGCGAAAAATTTTAGGCGACCACAAACTCATCGGCGGAACGGCGGCGACGCTCGAAGAAGCCTTGCAAGTCGAGCGCGACGGCGCAGACTACATCGGCTTCGGACACATCTTTCCCACAAACACAAAAGCCAAACCTTCTGCCCCAAAAGGTATTGAGCAGTTATCCCAAGTGATTGCGTCTGTGAAAATTCCTGTAATGGCTATCGGCGGCATCACGCATTCTAATGTTGAAGATGTCGCGCGCACAGGTTCATCTGTTGCAGTGATTTCAGCCGTTTGTGCGTCAGACAATCCGACAGCCGCTACTCGAACACTCGTGCAGACCATCTCGTCCGCTCGCCAACGCGCTGCGCGCTAAAAACGGCTCGAGATTTTGCTTAACTTGCGTCGTGAAGTTTTACGCGCAACATTTTTTGCGTGACTTTCCATCAACATTTAATTGAGAAGTAATATGCCTACGAATGCTCGTTCTAAATCGAAGCCCACATCAAAGAAATCCTCTTCGCTCAAATCGCTATCGTCCAACGGCAGTTTGTCTAAAAAATCGCCGTCCGCGAAGCCGCGCTACATCTACTATTTCGGCGACGGCAAAGCCGACGGAACCGCCGAGATGAAAAACTTGCTTGGCGGCAAAGGCGCGAACCTTGCAGAAATGACGAACATCGGCTTGCCCGTTCCGCCCGGCTTCACGATAACGACCGAAGTATGCGCCTACTACTACGAACACCAGCAGACCTATCCGAAAAACCTCTTTGAAAAAGAGATTCCCGCCGCTATGGCGCGACTCGAGAAATCCGTCGGCAAAAAATTCGGCGACCCGAAAAATCCGCTTCTCGTCTCCGTGCGTTCAGGTGCGCGCGCCTCAATGCCCGGCATGATGGACACGATTCTCAACCTCGGCTTGAACGACGAAACCGTTGAAGGACTTGCAACGCTAACCAACAACCCGCGATTTGCGTGGGATTGCTATCGCCGTTTCGTTCAAATGTATGGCGATGTTGTGCTCGGCTTGAAGCCGACGAACAAAAAAGACATCGACCCCTTCGAAACCATCATCGAGACGAAAAAACATCAGCGCGGCATTGAACACGATACCGACCTCACCACCGACGATTTGAAAGACCTTGTCAGTCAATTCAAGCGTGCCATCAAAGAAAGAACGGGACGCGATTTCCCGACCAATCCGTTTGAGCAACTGCGCGGCGCAATCGGCGCGGTGTTTGGCAGTTGGAACAACGAGCGCGCCATCGTCTATCGCCGAATGAACAACATTCCGTCCGATTGGGGAACGGCATGCAACATTCAAGCGATGGCATTCGGGAACTTGGGCGAAAGTAGCGGCACGGGCGTTGCCTTCACGCGCGACCCCGCCACGGGCGATAATGTTTTTTACGGCGAATACTTGATGAACGCGCAAGGCGAAGACGTCGTCGCAGGCATCAGAACGCCGCTCAAAATTTCGGAACTCCAAAAACAAAATCCCGCCATCTACGCGCAACTCGAGAAAATCCGCAAGACGCTTGAAAAGCATTTCCGCGATATGATGGACATTGAGTTCACGATTGAAAACGGCAAACTCTATATGCTTCAATGCCGCGTCGGAAAGCGCACAGGCTTTGCGGCGATTAAAATCGCGTTAGATATGAAAGACGAGCGATTGATTTCCGAAAAAGAAGCCCTCTTGCGCATCGAGCCCGAACAACTCAACCAACTCTTGCGCCCCGTCTTCGATGCGAAAGAAAAGAAAGACGCAATCGCCAAAGGGCGATTTATGGCGAAGGGATTGAACGCCGGACCAGGCGCGGCGTCGGGCAAAGTCTATTTCAACGCCGTTGATGCCGAAGCCGCCGGAAAGCGCGGCGAGCGCGTGATTTTGGTGCGCATCGAAACCTCGCCCGAAGACATTCGCGGAATGCAAGCCGCCGAAGGCATCTTGACCGCGCGCGGCGGAATGACTTCACATGCGGCACTTGTTGCGCGTCAGATGGGCAAAGTCTGCGTGGCAGGCTGTGGCGATTTGGAAATCCACTACGACCAAAGCGCGATGACTATTCGCGGCAAATCGTTCCGAATCAAAGAAGGCGATTACATCTCCATCGATGGCACGACGGGCGAAGTCTTTGAAGGTGAAATCAAAACCAGAGATTCCGAAGTCTTGCAAGTCTTGCTCAAAAAAACGATGAAGCCCGAACAGTCCGAAATTTATCAGATGTATGCGCGCTTGATGCAGTGGGCAGATAAATATCGCAAGTTGAAATTGCGCACCAACGCCGACCAGCCCGACCAAGCCCAAACCGCTGTCATTTTCGGTGCTGAAGGCATCGGGCTATGCCGAAGCGAACATATGTTCTTCATCGAAGACCGCATCGACCGCGTGCGGCAAATGATTTTAGCAAACACTGAAGAGGAACGTCGCGCCGCACTCAAAGAAATTTTGCCGTATCAGCGCGTCGACTACTACAATATCTTCAAAGCGATGAACGGCTATCCTGTTACCATTCGCTTGCTCGACCCGCCGCTTCATGAGTTCTTGCCCAAGGAGCCGCGCGCACAAAGTCTGCTTGCTGAAAAGTTGCACAAGACCGTTGAGAAAATTGATGAGCGCGTTGAATCGCTCAAAGAGCTCAATCCGATGCTCGGCTTTCGCGGATGCCGATTAGGCATTTTGTATCCTGAAATCACTGAAATGCAAGTACGGGCGATTATGGAAGCGGCTTGCAACGCGGCAAAAGATGGGATTAAGGTCATGCCTGAAATTATGATTCCGCTTGTCGCTGATGTCAAAGAACTTCAACATCAAGCGGAGATTATTCGCACTGTGTCTGAAACCGTTTTTGCTGAAAAAGGTCGCCGCGTGGCGTATTTGATTGGAACCATGATTGAAGTGCCGCGTGCCGCACTCCTTTCAAGCGAGATTGCGCCATCGGCAGATTTTTACAGTTTCGGCACGAATGACCTCACGCAAATGACGCTCGGACTTTCACGCGACGACTCGAGCCGATTCTTGCCCGCATATCTTGAAAAAGACATCTACCCGCGCGACCCCTTCGAAGCCATTGACCGCGGAGGCGTTGGCAAATTGATGAAGATAGCCAGCGAAGAGGGACGCAAGGCGAAGCCGAAACTCAAACTCGGCATTTGCGGCGAGCACGGCGGCGAGACAAGTAGCGTTGAATTTTGTCATCAACTTGGCTTTGATTACGTCTCGTGCAGTCCGTTCCGCGTGCCGATTGCGCGATTGGCGGCGGCGCGTGCGGCGTTGAAGTCGTGATTGCACTACGCCACATTTTGAAATTATTCGGCACGAATTACTTGGGCTTTGCGAACCGTTTCGCCGTGAATCAATCCGCGACGCAGAACTTTGGTAATTGTGCCTGGCTCTAAATTGGTTTTGAGAATCGCTCCGGCTTTCTCGTGTCGCTCGTTATCGAAGCGTGAGATTTTGGTGCGCACTTCGATTTCTGTGATACTAAGATTTTTTTGAAGCGCGTGGATGTAATCATTGACGCTCTCTGGTGTGTTGATTGGCGCATCAGGCTCAGGCTGAAACAAGGCATCAAGGGCATCGATGTGCGGCATCGCGTATTTTATCACAAAATCCTTCATCATCAATCCGTTTTCCAATTCGGAAAGATGAAAAGCAAAATCGTCCAAGCAAAGCGACAACTGCCCGTAGACGCTTGTCAAACTTGACTCTTCCGACCACTTCTGCCGATAGTATTGAATCAACTTTTGAAGTTCTATTGCAGTCGCGTTCTTGAACGATGCAGTTCCGCTTGCGCTGTCAATGATTTTAAGTCCCGCCGCTCGCTCTAAGGCAATCACGCGCGTAATGAGGCTTTGAATTTGTTGCGTGCCGCGTCGGCTTTCTTCTTCGGAGTTGAGGTCTGTTTGGTAAAAGGGTTTGTTCAAGCGGTTTTCAAGCGATTTCACTTTTCCCTCAATGCGTCCGAGTTGCTCGCCTTTGTCTTTCCCTTTCGAAACGATCAAGGAAATTCCGAAAATGCCGACGATGACGCTAATGACGGAAAGAATCAACGCCCAAGTGGCTTTTTGGTCGGCGTCGGAAATGGTTCGTCTTTGTGCAGGGCTGAGTTCTGCTTGCTCTTGCGTCGCTTTTCGCGTTTGAAAAATTGCATTCAGAATTTCGGGGTCTAAAAACTCTTTGAAGTCGTGCTTTGAAACAACCGATTTGTAATCGGCATAGAGCTTCCCGCTTGTCCACCGTTCACCGACGAATTGATACAGCGCGAGGGCTTCGGGGCGACTGTCGTTTTTGAAAATGGAGTAGTTCTGTGATGCGGCATCAAAGTCGAAGAGGTAGACAGTATCCTTGATGTCAAAGTTTTTTGTTAAATCAACTTGTTGGAAAACGCGGTCATTTTGGGCGATTAGGTCAAACAGTTCTTTGTATTGCGCAACAGTTTTGAGCGACTTGTCGCTTTTGGCAGAAAACATATCGCCAATGCGTGCCGCTAAATTGCGCTCGATAACGTCGCGCTCATTGGGTTTAATCTCTCTGCCGATATCGACATAGACGGCTTTTTGCGCGTTGGAATCGGTTCGCAAGATGAACTTCCCTGAGGTCGTGCGTTTGTTGATAAGTTGTATCAACAAGCCTTCGGACAGATTGCTTGGATTAAGCCGTTTGTAATAAATGCACACCACGCCTTTTTCTTGTGAGGTTTGTGGCGCAGATTGCCACGCCGCTTGCGTGCGCGGAAGAAACGTAACGAGATTGATCAGAAAAAAAAGAACAGCGAACTTAACGCGGAAACTTGGCATACTCTTTTGTGATGTCGATTAAAGTTTTGAACATTTTTTTCAAAGACGAGGCATAGTTTTTCTCGATACCGAATCGCCTTGCGAAATCTTGAATCGCGTAGCTAAGCCCGACATCGCGCTTTTGCTGCTCGCTCAGGTAGTATTTGTTCTCCATAATTTCCAAATATACTTCTAATTCCGTTTTGTCAGGGAAATACTCGTCGAAGTTGCTTTGTTTGAGCAAGTCTTGAATCGGCAAGAAGTAATTGGCATACCAATCGAGCGTGGCATCGCGCATTGAAAGAGATGTTTTCATGCGCTCGCTCAAATACCACTTATGCTCTTCTAAGTGTTTGAGCAAGGTATCGGCGTAAGTTGCT
The DNA here is from genome assembly GCA_029263855.1 of Candidatus Thermochlorobacteriaceae bacterium. Classification (GTDB taxonomy): domain Bacteria; phylum Bacteroidota; class Chlorobiia; order Chlorobiales; family Thermochlorobacteraceae; genus JANWWM01. Next base: position 68,571 of record JAJUFC010000003.1, read on the forward strand.
TTGCGAAATCTACCGAAGTGGCGTTCGGAATTGAATTGAGTGAGTGAATCAAATCGCTTGTGCGCGTCCCAAATTTTGGTGAGCGCGTTATATCGCTCGCGTAGGTAGGCGATATCGCTCATGGTAATGCTTTTATCGCGTGGGTTGCCACGCTTGTGAAATTCTTCATCGAGCCAAAGCATGGATTCAAAGAAAAATTCCAAGTCGGCTTCTTTCATGCGTTGAGAGAGCGAGCGGTGAATTTCGGTCGTTTCGGTATCGGCGAGCAAGGCAACAAGGCGACGGCGTTTGCCAAGCGTATGTTCTTCGCGCACGAATTTAATGAGCAGGTTATCGAGCGAGGCATCGCCCCAATACACATTCAAGGCGTGGCATTGAGCGAAAAGTTCGGCAATGGCATCGAAAATTTCTTTTCGCGCTTGCTGTTGGAATCGCAAGCCAAACAAGACCGATTCAGGCAAGACGGCGTCTTCAAGTAGCGTAATGAGATAGGCGGTAACGCTGGCTTGATACATCACGCCCGCAGGCGTTTGAATCGGGACGGCACTTTCGCGACGAACGACGATACCGACAGGTGTTAAGGTTTGAATGCCAAGGTCGCGAAGTTTTTGATAGTTCTCGATTTCGCGTCGGGCAAGTTCAAGAGAAATTTCTTTAATGGCGAACTTGTAAGGCATCGAGGGCAATTTGGATTTCACGAAAATGACTTGATGGCGCGAGTCTCCGCGCCGCATCATAATTGGCGCAACGCCGAAGGCTTGCCACTCTTCTAATTTTTTTTCAAACGGAAAAAGCGATAGCGCAGGCAGGTAATGGGCATCGACCTCGTAGTCGAGTCGAGTGTTCATTGCTCGAAGTAAGAAAGAATTGCTTGACGATAAAAATTTTCGCGGGGCGCGCCGCCAAGCGCGGGAAAAGGCTTTTCTGCTTTCCAAGTGCCGTCGCCGTTACGCGAAAAATAGCCTTGCTTTTCAAACGTGATGTAAAATCCTTCGGCGATTAAGTGCTCCTTTTCGCTTTTCTCCAAAGCGCGTCCGGTGAAGTGATGTTGAAGCCCGATGATAAAAAAGGCAGTTTCAACGCTAGGCTTTTTTTGAAATTTTTTTTCAAACATCACTTCAAATTGCGCCCAGCGTTCATCAATATCGGTAGGCAATTCGGATAGGTTCATTTACTCAGCATCTTCGTTGAACGAAAGCGGTTTTCGCGCTTTATCATTCGGAATAAAAATCAAGCCTTCTTGTGCGTCGCCGATGGGTTGGGTGAAGTTATGGTCGTGCAAGAGCGCGGTATAGGCGGCGAGAATCGCATCGAGCTCATGGTCGGAGAGCACAATTTTCGATGTGCGCGGCAGATTTTTAACGAATCTGGATAGACGGGTTTGAATAATTTCGCGCGAAATGATTTTTATTTTTTTATCCTTATGCGTCAAGCCCAAACGCACTTTCGTCGCGTGCGGATAAACTTCAATCGTGGGATAGCGCGGTTCAAGCGTTTTGGTAATCGTGATGGCACGGAAGGTCAGTTGTGCCAGCATTGAAGTTGCAAACGTGGGAATACCGAGCAACGCCAAGTCTCTATCGCACTTTCGGCTTGCGTAAGTGCCGTAGCGACCCGACGGAATGGAAAGTGGCGCGTCCATTCCGATAAGACACGGACGGTGATAATCAATGTAGTTTCGGATAGCCAAGTCGGGTTTGACTTGATTGACAAAGATGAGTTCTGCTTTATCGGAAAGAGCGGCAACACCGGTTACTTCATCAATGCGTCCTGCTAAATCTACCCCGAAAAAAACTTTACCTTTTGAAGGCATACTACTGTTTGTCAGGAAGAAATGTTCGTGAATGAATGTCGGTCGTCATTGCTTGACCGTCTCTTTAATATACCTATCTTTGAGAATTAAACATATTTTTCTGATTTCAATTCAGCTGCTCTACCACTATGAGCGGCAGTGAACCCGTCCGAAATGAAACCGATTGTCGCTATCGTCGGCAGACCGAATGTCGGCAAGTCGACGCTTTTCAACCGCATTGTCAGCAAGCGACACGCCATTGTCCATGACATGCCCGGCGTTACGCGCGACCGCAATTATTTAGACGCCGAATGGAACGGCAGGGCATTCAGCCTCATCGATACAGGCGGATACACGACCGCCGAAGACCGCATCAGCAAAGCCGTTCTCGAACAAGTTTTTCTTTCCATTGAAGAAGCCCATGCCATCGTTTTCGTCGTCGATGTGAAGTCGGGAATCACCGACATTGACGCCGTTGTCGCAGAACATCTACGTAAGGTTCTTGATAGCAAAAAAATTTTCTTCACTATCAACAAAGTAGAAAATGATAAAGACCGTCTCGATGCCGAAGCCTTCAGAAGGCTCGGACTTGGCGAATTAAATCTCGTTTCTGCATTAAGCGGCGACGGCGTTGCTGAACTGCTTGATGCTGTCGTCGCCTCTCTGCCCGAAGCCAAGTCAACTGATGAAAACGATGCGAATACGGTCAAACTTGCTATCGTTGGGCGACCTAATGTCGGCAAGTCGAGCTTTGTCAATGCCGTTCTCGGAGAAAATCGCCAAATCGTTACCGAAATCGCGGGCACAACACGCGACGCCATCGACACCGAATTTTTTCGCAATCAACAACGCTTTCTGCTCATTGATACCGCAGGCTTGCGACGCAAAGCGCGTGTCGAAGACAACATCGAGTTTTTTAGCAATGTGCGCACCGAAAAAGCCATCGAACGCGCCGACGTCGCTGTTGCAATGATTGATGCCGTTCAAGGATTGGAGAAACAAGATTTGCGCGTCATTAACGATGCTGTTGATAAAAAACGCGGGGTCGTTATCGCCGTCAATAAGTGGGATTTGGTCGAGAAAGATTCAAGAACAGCAGACGCATTTACAAAAGCCATTTACGCGCGGCTTGGCAGTCTGAACTACATTCCCATCGTGTTTATTTCCGCGCTCACCAAACAGCGTGTCTTCAAAGTGATTGATACTGCAACCGAAGTATGGAACGTTCGGCGCAATCGGCTCTCAACGAGCGAACTCAACAAAGCCCTCCTCCCCGAAATCGAGCGCAACACGCCTTGGACGAAAAGCGGCAAGGAAGTCAAAATCAAATACATCTCGCAACTTTCAACCGAGCCGCCGCTCATCGCCTTTTTTGGAAGCAACACCAAGCAGATTGAAGACTCTTATAAAAAGTTTTTAGAGCGAAAAATCCGCGAACATTTCGGATTTCAAGGCACACCGATTGAACTTCAATTTCGTTTGAAATAACCTAACCATTTATGACGCACCTTTTCCGAATCGCTTGTTTTGCGCTAATCCTCTTTTCCATTTCAAGTTGCGCAACCACCGAAAGAGCAACCAAACGCTTTTCTGGTCCTTTCGTCTCATACATCGTTGACGCCTCAAAGCCTGAAACAGGAACGATTAGCATTACAATGGAACTGCACGGCTCTCAGCTTATCGATGAAGCACTGTTCTGCATTCCTGCTTGGGCACCGGGCGCATATCAATTCATTGAGTATGGCAAGTTTATCAAAGCCGTTTATCCGATTGCCGACAACGGCGACACGCTTCCTTACGCGCAATTCAACTCATGCGTTTGGCAAATTCAAAAAGCAAAACGGCTTAAAAAAATTAGTTATCTTGTTGGAGAAACGACCGACCTCAAAGGCGGCGTGCTGTGGGTCGAGACAACCGAAATTAACCCGAAGCGCATTTACTTCAACGGCACAAATGCCTTCGGCTACATAGATGGCTTCAAGCACTTACCGTGCGAAGTGAAATACAACTTGCCAACCGGCTGGAAAGTCGCCTCTGCGATTGAAGTTCAGCCAAATTCTACCGAAGCCGTTGCTAAGGATTACGACGAACTCGTCGATGCGCCCGTGTTGATGGGCAAGTTTGAGCGTGCCGAAGCCATCATTCTTGGCAAGCCACACAGTTTTGTGATTGATTCCGACGAGCCATATCGCGCCGATAGCCTCATCAAAGTAACGGACGAAATTGTCAAAGCGCATTATCGCTTGTTCGGCGAGTTGCCCTATAACAAGTATGTGTTTTTGTTCCGCTTAGTTCGTCCGAAATTTCTCTCGTCATTTGGCGCGTTGGAGCATCGCAATTCCTCTGCCTACTTCATGCCTGTTGGTGATTGGCGCAACGTGCGCGCTGACCAACTCACCAACACCATCAGCCATGAGTTTTTTCATCTTTGGAATCCAAAGCGCATTCACAGCACACTTTTGGGGAGCAAAGAAAACGGCGGATTTGATTATCAAAATCGGCTCTATACGCCGAACATCTGGTTTGTAGAAGGCATGACGGATTACTACGCCGATATGCTACTTGTTCGAAACCACATTATTCCGCCACAAGCCTTTCTGGACGGACTTCTACAGCGGCTCTCCTACATGAAAATGTTTCCGACGGAAAACGCCGAGAGTTTAGAATCTTTAAGCCTGCGCCTTGCCAACACGGAAAGTTCCGAAGAAATGATTCCTTTTTACATCAAGGGCACGCTCGTTGCGATGATGCTCGATATTGAACTGCGAACGCTTTCTAACGACAAGTTCAGTGCCGATTCGCTCTTAATTAAAATGAACAACGCTTTCGGAAAAATTCAAAAGGCGTATCCCGAAGATTCGCTCATTTATGTGATTCAAAATTTTTCAGGTGTGGATATGATGCCGTTCTACACGAAGTATGTGATTGGGATTGATTCGCTGGATATGGACAAATACTTTGAGAAAGTCGGTCTTCAACTGACTTCGCGCGACGAAGAAACCACGTTTGCAGGCTACTTGGCGCTTCCTGATACGGCGGACAATCTCATCGTTGGATTTGTTATGCCCAATTCAGAGGCGGCGAAAATGGGTGTGCAATCGGGCGACGAAATCATTGAAATTGACGGCATCACTAAAAACGATAAAGAGCGGTTTATTCAGCGCGTTTTGTTTTATGAAGGGCAGAAATCGGGCGACTCGACAACCGTTGTCGTCTTGCGCGGCGGCGAGCCTATCACACTGCGCGGAAAAGTCGGCAAACGAAACATCAAAAAGCAGAGCATTGAACCTTCATCAACGGCAAGCGACATTGCGCGGCGAAGACGATTTGAAATGTTCGGCTTCTGATTTTGGAGAATGATTTTGAGTGAAATAAAAAAGTCCGCCTCTTTTCGGAAGCGGACTTTGACTGTGCTGCAAACTGCTAAAATTATCGCGTGCGCAGGTTTGAAACCGTTGCGCCAAGCGAAATAATAAGCGCGCCAACAATCACACCAACGACAATGAAGACGCGGGTTCGGCTCTTTTCTTCCGCTTCGCGCTTTGCAATAAGGTTTGCGGTTGAATCGCGTAAGGCAAGGGCTTCGCTGAGTTTCTCTTCAAGAATTGTGGATCGAACAACGTGGTGCAATGTGCCTGCTTCATTCGCCTTTGTTCCAAATTCTTCTAAGAAGGCTTTTTCAGGTTTCACATAGTCGCCTTTCTTTTCGCGCGCTTCAACAAACTCAATTCCATCGTTGTAGGTCTTCTCGAGGCTGGTGAGCCAGATATTGGCTTTGCTCGCGCTTCCTAATGCTCTCAAATTCGCATAGTAGCGGCGCACGCCTTGCGCATAGTCGGTGATTTCTGCCATCGTATTGAGGGTGTCTTCGAGCGTTTTCAACTCTGCAAGTTTTGACGGCGAGGCATAGCCAAGCACAGCGGGCGCAAGTTTAATCGCGGTAAGCGTATCCTGCTTCGTGTCGAGTTTCAAATTATACTTGGCTTTGCGGAAGAAGAACGATGCTAATTTGAGCGAATCCGCTTTGCTTTCAATCGGTGCGGCTTTGTAAAGAATGCCCGCATAGAAGCCTTGTTGCGTGGCAAAGCGAATCGAATCGTCTTCGGTTTTGAGGTCGCCAACGGTCAGCGAAATCAAGTTAAACTCGTTCAAGAGCTGCGAGGCATTGACGAGGTAAGCGGGTTGTTCAGGAGCGTTTGCATTGTGGCAGTTGGTGCATTGCGCCCCGTCATGCGCACCGACTTTATCATGTCCCCAATCAGCAATCGCGTGTCCGTTGGGCGAGCCGTGACAACTAATACAGCCGGGCATATTGTTTGCGGCGTAAGCGGCTTCATGCGGACCAGCGTGGAAAGAAGCGGCAACTGCGCCATGGCATGTGTTACATGCTTCTTTGATGGAAGAAACTTCGGGCAAATGGTCGCCGTGGTTGCTATGACAGCCGTTGCAAGAAGGCGCACCAACTGCATTTTTGATGTAAATCGAGTTAGCGTGAACACTTTGCATGTAGGCGGCGGTGTGGTCTTCATAAGATTTCCCTTTCTTTTCCAACGACGGCGTAATGTATGATTCGTTGCTATGGCAGGAGCCGCACATATTGGCAACGTTTTTAACATGCGTCAGCGAAGTTACTTGTGAGCCTTTCATCGCACCGTGTCCGCCATGGCAGTCGACGCAACTGGCGGATTTATCGTTGCCTTCTTTGAACAACGCGCGCCCGTGTCCGCTTCCCAAAAACTCCGCCGAAATGCCAACCACAGGCTCTTTGGAGAGCGTATAAGTTTCCATCTTTTCAGGATTTTCGTGGCAGGAGGCACACCATTGAACTTGGTCTTTACGAGACGCTTTGCCGATGAACTTTTGAACAGTTCCTTTTGCGTCTTTCATATCGACATGTGCCGATTTCCAATTTGCCATCGTGATTGAAGGGTCAGGATTGCCGCCATGGCAGCCCACACAAGAAACGCCTGCATTATGGTGCGTATCTATTGCCCAAGTGCCTTCCATCACTTGCGCTTTGCCTGAAAGTTGAGAATGGCATTTGAAGCAACCGCTTTCATCTTTGAAGGCAACAGTCTTTGAGGTTTCTGTATTTGATGCAGGTGATGGCTCTTCGCCAAAGGCAATTTTTTCTCCGATGAGCGTGTAGCAAAATGCACCGAAGAAAAAGACGAGTGCGAAAATGGAAAGTCTTACGTGAAGCGGTTTCATTGGTGGTTTCTGAATTGTGTCAGGTTAAATGAAAATACGCCGATAGAGCCCTTTGAAAAGCGTAAACCTTGACGGGTTACTTTTCCGTTTCAAAATAGATTGAATTTGAATTTACTGCTTGAACTGCTGAACAACGACAAGGAAGAGGCACAAAGTTATATCCTCAACAGCGAGATGCCAAATAAAAAAGGCGAGCTTGGAAACTCGCCTCTTTGTTCGGAAATCGTTGCTTACTTCACAAGCATCATTTTGCGCGTTTGCACAAAATTGCCGGCTTGCAAGCGATAAAAATAAACACCGCTTGAAAGTTGATTGGCGTTGAAATTCATCGTATATGCGCCCGCTTCTTGACGACCATTCACGAGCGTCGCCACTTCCTTGCCAAGCATATCAAAGACTTTGAGCGACACATTGCTCGATGCAGGAAGTTGATAAGAAATCATTGTGCTGGGGTTGAACGGATTGGGATAGTTTTGCTCCAACGCAAATTGCTTCGGCAAGCCCGCGTTGACTTCAATCACATTGCTGTATTCAAATTGTCCGTCAAAATCAATTTGCTTCAAGCGATAGAAGACTCTGCCCGTCGCTTGCGCATCGGTGAAGGAATAAGATTGCGCTTCGGTGGTGGTGCCTGCGCCGCGCACGAAGCCGAGCGCCGTCCAGTTGGTTTGATTGTTCGAGCGTTGCACCTCGAAGCCCGCGTTGTTGAGTTCGGAAGCCGTTGTCCAGTTCAGACGCACGCCGTTGTTCAAGACTTGCGCGTTGAACGAGGTGAGCTCGACGGGAAGCGCGATGACGCCCGTATTGAACGGGCCAGAAGTTCCTGATGGTAGAGAAGTTGGCGCATTGAGGTTAGGATTGAAGGCTAAGTTTCCAGAACCACCCGGAGCCGATGTGCCGGGAACGAAGACATTGGAGAAGAACGGGTTGTTTGCGCCTACGATGATAGCAAAGAGGCGCACGTTGCCTGCCGCCGTCGCGCCGAGCGCGGAGAGCGTAAAGCGGATTTCGAAACCCGTGTTTGTGGTGCGAATGTCATTTGCAGTTTGGTTGTTGAGTGCAAAAGTTGCCGCGCCCGCCGGAAGCACCGAGCCTGCGCTGTTGTTGGTCGGAGTGGTCGTTGCCGTGCCAAGATTTTGAGCCGCTGGAACGCCGCCTGTTTTGGCGATCCACACGGCGCCATCGCTCGTTCTCACAGAGAGCATATAATCCACTTCAAAGTCGGCGCGGTAGTTGTTGTCTGTCCAAGTGCTGTCTAAGTAAGTGCCCGTTCCCGAAGCGCAGCTCAGACGAGCGCCTGCCGCTCTGCCTGTAACTTCGCTGAAGCCCATCCAAATCGCGAGATGGTTGCCGTTGGCTTCGACTTTGGCGGGAACGCCGATGAACAAATCCGTTCCGTTTGTCCAAGTGCGAATCGCGCCAATGTCGGAGTCAGGTCCGAACCCGTTGTTGCTGATGGGATTGGAATTGTTGAACGAGACTTGGTATTCAGCGGGGTTCGCCGTGCCGTTGATGGTGGGCTGAGCGAACAGCGAAACTGCGCCGCAAACGAGCGTGCAGAGCAAGGTCAATACAGCATTTTTCATTGTCGTAAAAGGTTATGTTGTTTTGGAAGTTTGGCTTGGAAGCAAGCCGCTCAAAAGTAAGAAACTTTGTCGCGCATTGTCAAGCGTTCAAAGAAATAAATCCGTTTTTTATCTTGCAACAATAAAAGCCAATGAGTATGAAGAACGCCGAATCAGATTTTGCCGCGATTCAAGAACCCCTCTCTGCTTACGAAAAAGCCGCGTTGGGCGGAAACGACCCACGTTGCGTTCCGCAACATCTCGACGCGCCGCCGCCGATGTGTAGCGACATCGTTTATCCGAACTATTCCGAAGAGGAGCATCAGATTTGGCAAACGCTTTACCGCCGACAAGCCGAACTGCTTCCGAATCGCGCCTGCGATGAGTTCCTGCGTGGCGCTGAGATGCTGAGCCTCAATCCGAACAAAATTCCGTCGCTTGCCGAACTTTCCAATGTTTTGGAAGCGCAAACAAATTGGTGCATTGCACGCATTCCGGGGCTTTTGCACGAACAAGATTTTTTCAAACTGCTTGCGGAGCGTGTGTTTCCTTCAACCGACTACATTCGCGGCAAAGACGAGATGGGCTACACGCCTGCGCCCGACCTCTTTCACGACATCTTCGGACACATGCCGATGCTGACGAATAAAGATTTCGCCGACTTCTACCAACTCTTCGGCAAAGCCGCTCTGAACGCCAAAGGAAGCGACCGCACCGCATTGGAAAGATTCCATTGGTTCACAGTTGAATTCGGATTGATTGAAACGCCAAAGGGGCGACGCATTTACGGCGCAGGGACGCTCTCGAGCGCGACGGAAGTTCTGCATAGCCTCTCGAATGACGTCGTCGTTTATCCATTCTCGCCCGAAAAAATCGTGAGCCAAGACTACGACGTGTGGCACTTGCAACCGATTCTTTTCGCGATTGAATCGTTTGAAGAATTGAAGCAAGGATTCCGCGAATGGACTAAACGGCATGGGTTGCTTTAGCGGCGCAATCGCTTGGACAGGATAGGTTTGAGAGAGATGTTCTTTGAGAGAGATAAACATCTGACCGCGTCAAAGGCGCGCCATAAACGCGGTCAGGTTTTCTTTTGAGGAGAGATTGAGTTTCTTTCTGATGTTGCTCCGATGCTCAAGCGCCGTGCTCGCCGAAATGTAGAGGAGTCGGGAGATTTCTTTCGTCGAGTGTCCGAGTTTCAGCATCGCGCATACTTTCATCTCCACCGGCGAGAGCGTCGGAAACCGCCGCGATAAATAGGTCATAAACTCTGGATGCGCCTCTCTAAACTCCCGCTCAAATGCTTCCCACGTCTTCTCCGACCCCAAATCTCGCTCCATCGCCGATAGCCGCTTCTCTATCGCCCGATATGCCCCCTGCGCCATTTGCTCTTTGATGCCCATCAGCCGCATTTTCAATTCCGTTCTCGTCTCCGCTTCCTCTATCAAAAATCGCGTTATCGTCCGCAACGCCTTTTCCTTGATTCCAAGCTCCTGACGGAGAGCCTCGTTCTCCTTCTCTTTCCGCTCTACCTCAAACTGCATCTGCAACGCCTTCAACCGCTTGTCTGACTCCTCGTTGTATATCTCTTTGTCCAATTCATGAAATCGTTTGAAATGCTCCAATGCCTTCGCGCAGTCTCCTTGTCTCGATTGCGTCTCCGCCAATTTTTGATGAAGCGTAGCGACTAACGCTTTAGCTTGAATTCGCTCGCCTTTTGAGATGGCTTCTTCTAGGGCTTCAATCGCCGATTCGGTCTTGTTTTGACGAGCATATAAGTCCGCCAAGTATCCCAACGCCTGCGCGATATTGAAGTCATCTCCGACTCTTCGCAAACATTTAAGCCCTTCCCTTAAACACGTTGATGCGCGGCTATTTTGTTTGAGCTCAAAATAGGCTTTGCCCATTTCAATGAGCGTCATGCCTTTGATGTCTTGAATTTGATATGCGTTGCAAATTTCAAGACTTTCTTTGAAAACGGCGAGGGCTTCGTCAAGCCGAACGGTGTCGATGAACGTTGTTCCGATGTGGTAAAGCGTGTGAGCTTCGTCGTAACGGTCGCTAATCCGACGAAAAATCGCGAGGCATTTTTGATAGGCTTCAAGGGTTTTTTCATGATTGACAAGACGGTCATACATCATTCCGATGCTTCTTTGGCAAACTGCGACGCCTTGTTCGTCGCCAAGTTCTTCGCGAAGCGCGAGACTTTGATAGAAGTAGGAAAGCGCAGTGGGAAAGTCGGAAAGTTTCGCGTAAATCGCGCCGATGTTGCGGAGCGTCGTAGCTTCCGCCAACTTATCTTTGACCTCGCGCATCAGGGTCAAAGCGCTGAACATATCGCGCAGGGCTTGAGTCAAATTCCCTTCTTTTTCGGAAACCGCACCAAGATTTGTCATTGCTCTTGCTTCGGCGCGTTTGTCGTTGAGCGTTTTTGAAAGCGAGAGGGCTTCTGCGTAAAACTGTTTTGCGGCGGGAAAGTCGCATCGCATCACGCAGATACTTCCCAAGCAGTGAAGCGCTTCGCGCTGACCATTCATATCGCTAAGTTGCGCGAAGAGTTTAAATGCCTCGGCGACGTGGGTTTGAGCGTCGGCATAGTTGTTTGCTCGCAACATCGCGTAACCGAGATTAAACAAACTTCTTGCTTCGGCTTCGGCGTCGCGGAGCGCGCGGGAAAGCGCGAGCGCTTCGCTCGCAAGGGCTAATCCTTTTTGAACGTCAGCAAGAATGAACCGCTCCGCCTCGCGATTGAGCGTTGCGAGCCGCTCTTTCAAAGACGCGCTACGGCGACTTTGCTCGTTACGTTTCGTTGGCGCGTTTGGCATCGTCATCTTGTTTTAAAACTTGACAGTGATTTCTAAAAAGATAGGGAATCGGCGCGACGCTTGGAAAACGCCGTCGCTTCATTGAAATCGGCGTATATTTGAGTTCAACAATCAAACTCTTTTGTATGTCAAAACTAACCACTGTCATTACGGGCGGCGCAGGCTTTTTAGGCTCACACCTCTGCGACCGCTTTCTTGCCGAAGGGCATCGCGTTATTGCCATCGACAATTTGATTACAGGCTCGGCGGATAACATCGCGCATCTTTTTGGCAATCCGAATTTCAAGTTCATTCAGCACGATGTAACGGAATTTATTTATGTGGAAGGCGAGGTGCATAACGTGCTTCATTTTGCGTCGCCCGCGTCGCCGATTGATTACCTGAAAGTTCCGATTCAAACGCTCAAAGTCGGCTCGCTTGGCACGCACAAGGCATTAGGATTTGCGCGCGCCAAGAAAGCCCGATTTATGATCGCGTCGACCTCCGAAATTTATGGCGACCCGCACGAACACCCGCAAAAAGAAACCTATTGGGGAAATGTTAATCCGATTGGACTGCGCGGCTGTTACGATGAAGCCAAGCGTTTCGCTGAAGCCATCACGATGGCGTATCATCGCCATCACGGATTGGACACGCGGATTCTGCGCATCTTCAATACCTATGGCGAGCGAATGCGCCTTGACGACGGGCGCGCCTTGCCCTCGTTTGTCGGCTCCGCCATTCGCGGCGAACCGATGACGGTCTTTGGCGACGGCTCGCAAACGCGCTCGTTTTGTTATGTCTCCGATTTGGTCGAAGGCATTTGGCGATTGCTTCATTCAAACACGCACGAGCCTGTTAACATCGGCAACCCAAGTGAGATTACAATTTTGGATTTCGCCAAAGAAGTGCAAAAGATTATGAAAGAACTGACGGGCAAAGAAGTCGGCATTACCTACAAGCCGTTGCCCGCCGACGATCCGAAGCAACGCCGCCCCGACATCACACGCGCAAAAGAATTGCTTGGCTGGGAGCCCAAAGTCGACCGCGCCGAAGGCTTGCGTCGCACGATTGAATTTTTCATCAACAAAAGCGTCGCCGTCGCCCAATGACTTCATCTGCGCAATCCATTGAGTTTCGCGTCTCAAAAGAACTTAAAGCCAAGTTGTTGGAGTGGAGCATCGTCAAGACCTACAAAGAAGGCGACGTGATTTTGAACGAGAACGCGCACATTCGCTCAATTCCGATGGTTAATCGTGGCTCGATTCGCGTGATGCGCACCGAAAAAGACGGACGGGAAATTTTGCTCTACTACATCAAGGCGGGCGAATCGTGCGTGATGTCGTTCTTGGGCGGCTTGCATAACGAAACCAGCAAACTCAAAGCCGAAGTCGAAGAAGACGCGGAAATTTGGTTTCTGCCGATTGACAAAGTCCCCCTGCTGATGCGCGACTATCCCGAATGGCTCGATTACATCTTCAAACTTTATCACAAGCGATTTGAAGAACTCTTGGAAGTCATCAATGCGGTGGCGTTCAAGAAAGTCGATGAACGCTTGCTCTTGCTTCTGAACAAAAAAGCGGAACTCTCTCAAAACAAGACGATTTCCGTAACGCACGAACAACTCGCCAATGAATTGGGGACGGCGCGCGTCGTCGTCTCTCGCCTCTTGAAGCAATTAGAAATCGGCGGCGCGGTCAAACTCGGACGAAACCGCATCACGCTGTTGCAGTAATCTATTTGCGCTTCCACTTCCGCATCTCTTTGTAGGGATTGATGGGCTTTGGCAATCCGTCTTTGCCGATTTGAAGCGTCATAAAGTGCAGGTGCGTGGGCGAGCGACGCTTGAAGGCGTGAAATCCTGTTCGTCCGACCTCGCCAATCGGCGTTCCCGAAACCACGCAGTCGCCGAGATTGACGAACACGCTTCGCAAGTGCGCGTAGTAAAAAATGCGTTTTGAATCGGGGTCGTAAATCCAAACATACTTGCCGCCGCGCAGTCGGCTCGTGTCGCTCCATTCGTTTTTCATCTCAATTACCACGCCGCTCGAAATGCTCAACACACGCACAGGCTCTTCGGTGCGGTCATCAAGTTCATCTTGGTTGTCATCTAAAATGAAAATATCGTGAGCGGGGTGCGGGTTGTGTCGCGTTTTGGCGAAAAAGTCGAAGCCGTAAGCGCGATAGCCTTTGCCGTTTCCGCCGACGGCTTGCGGCGAGTAGCCTTCAATCGGAAATCGCCATTCGCTTCTCTTTGAAACGCCGCGATGGCTTTGCGCAAAGTAGGCGTCAAGTTTCGGAATAATCGCTTTGAAGGCGGCGATGGCGGAATCTTTCGCAATCGCTTCGGCGCGAATGTTTTGTTGAAGCAAGACGAACTCTTCGCAAGGATTGACGGCGGAAGCGGTTGAATCCAACAAGAAAACTGACAACAGCGCCACTATCACTTTTTTAAGACGCAATCAATTTTTGAACGATGGTTTCGGGCTTGACACCGTCGGCTTCCGCGCTGAAATTGGTGAGAATGCGATGTCGCAACACGGGAAGCGCGACGCTTTGCACGTCGGCGATTTCAGGCGTGAAGCGTCCTTGCAACAGACATCGCGCCTTCGCCGCCAAGATGAGATACTGCGAGGCTCTCGGTCCTGCACCCCAACTCACAAACTGCTTGACGTCAGGATTTTGTGTGCGGTTTGGGCGCGTTTTATCGATGAGCCGCACGGCGTAGTCGACGACATTATCCGCAACGGGCACTTGTCGGACGAGTTTTTGGTAGGCGATGATTTTCTCAGCGTTCATCACCCGTTTTAGTTCGGGCTTGTAGGCGGAAGTGGTGGATTTCACAATGGAGATTTCTTCTTCAATGGTCGGATAATCAATCCACAAGTTGAACATAAAGCGGTCGAGTTGCGCTTCGGGCAAGGGATAAGTGCCTTCTTGCTCGACGGGGTTTTGCGTGGCTAAAACGAAGAAGGGTTCGGGAAGTTGATAGCGTTTGCCGCCCGATGTTACTTGGTGTTCTTGCATCGCTTCAAGCAAGGCGGCTTGGGTTTTCGGCGGCGTGCGGTTGATTTCATCGGCAAGCACGATGTTGGCGAAAATCGCGCCTTGAATGAACTTGAAAAATTTGCGCTTCGTCTCATGGTCTTCTTCGAGAATTTCCGTGCCTGTGATGTCGGAGGGCATCAGGTCGGGCGTGAATTGAATTCGATTGAACTGCAAATCTAAGACCTTCGCCAAAGTCGAGACGAGCAATGTTTTTGCAAGACCGGGCACGCCGACCATTAAGCAGTGTCCGCGCGCCATCACCGTCATGACAAGTTGCTCGATGATGTCGTCCTGACCGATAATGACTTTGTGCATTTCGGTTTTAAGCAACTTGAAATCGTCGGAAAGTTGTTCAGCGAGGTGTAGTTCAGTTGAAGCAGCGACTGACATAAAATTTTAAGTAATGATGTTTCCTTCTGCATCTTCAACGGAAAGCGCGCCAAAGCGTTCCACTTGATGGCTCACTTGGCTTGGGTCGCCCGCAATCACAAATAACAATGATTCCGTGTGAAGATGTTTTGTTAGTGCGTCAAGAATATGCTGACGCCCGAGCGCATTGATGGCGTCAATGTAAGTGTTGTAGTAGGATTTTGGCAATCCATAAAGCTCTACATTCGCAAGGCGCGCTGCGATTGAAGACGCGGTTTCATTTTGAATGACGAAATTTCCCGTAATGTATCGCTTCGCCGCCGTCAATTCTTTTTCGCTCACGCCCTCTTGCAATAAGCGATTGACTTCAAAGAGAATTTGCTCAATAGCATCTGCTGTTACTTCATTTCGAACTTGCGTTGAAATGTTAAAATCGCCTGCAAGCCGAAGCGCGTCGAAGCCACTGCGGATTCCATATGTGAAGCCTTGCTTTTCGCGCAAGTTCATGTTGAGCCGCGAGCCGAAATATCCGCCCAAAATCATATTGCCCACATAAAGCGGAATGAACGCCTCATCGCTACGCGCAATCGAGAGATGTCCGATGTTCAAAACTGATTGCACCGCGCCGTCTTTTTGCACAATCACCACTTGCGGTTGGGTGCGCCGATTAGGCAAATCAAACGATGGCTCTTCACTTTTATGCGACGCCCACACGCCAAAATACTTTTCTGACAGCGACATCATCGTAGCCGCCTCGACATCGCCCGCCACTGTGACAAATGCACGATTAGCAAGAAAATGTTTGTGATAAAATTCAAGCAACTGTTCCCTTGTGAGTGCTTTCAGCGATTCAACCGTGCCGAGCGACGGATTGCCGTAAGGGTGCGGCGCATATATCAACCGATTGAAGGCTTCGGACGAGAGCCGCGTCGCATCGGCTTTTGAAAATTGCAACCGACTTAAACTCTGCTGACGCACAAACTCAATCTCATTTTCCAAAAACGACGGATTCAAAACCACATCGGAAAGAATCTCCAACCCTTTTTCCAAATGCTTACGCATCACCGTCAGCGAAACGCTTCCAAAATCAATCGAACTTGACGCGGTGAGTTCTGCACCCAGAAATTCAATTTCATCAGCAATTTCCTTTGCCGTGCGTTTGTGCGTTCCTTGTTGAAGTAGCGCGAAGACAAACGAAGAGGCTTTCAGTGTCTTTCCATCTAAAACCGAACCTGCACGAATGTAAAGGCGCACATTTACCACAGGCACATCGTGCTGTTCGTAGAGCATGACCTTCAAGCCGTTTGAAAGAGTGTGCTCAACGGTATCAGGAAACGAGGCATGAATGGGTTCAGAATTGATGGGCGCAATGCGACGGTCGAGCATGCTCATAATTTGTTGAAATGAAAAAGGGACTGTTTGCAGTCCCTTTGAAGATAATCAAAACACGGGCGTTTCTTCATATATGCCGAACTCTTGTCTCAAGACATCGCAAATTTCACCAAGCGTTACATATCGATGCGCGGCTTCAATAAGCGGCGGCATAAGGTTTGAGCCATCGCGTGTGGCTTTTGCAATCCTTTCAAGTGAGGCTCTGACTTCTTCATTATTGCGCGAGGCTTTGACTTCTTTCAACCGCTTGATTTGACGCTCTTCGGCTTCTTTGGTGATTTGTAAAATCGGAATATCGATTTTTTCATCTTTCTCAATGAAGTCATTGATGCCAACGATGATGCGCTCTTTGCGGTCGAGTTCTTGCTGATATTTATATGCGGCGTTGGCGATTTCTTTTTGCATGTAGCCTTGTTCAATGGCTTCGATGACGCCACCGAGTTTTTCAATCGTTTCAAAATACTTTTCGGCTTCTTGCTCCATTTTTTCGGTGAGGGCTTCGACATAGTAACTGCCGCCAAGCGGGTCGACGGTGTTTGTTACGCCCGTTTCGTAAGCGATAATTTGCTGTGTGCGAAGCGCAATGCGCACGGCTTTATCCGATGGAAGCGCGAGGGCTTCGTCCATTGAGTTGGTGTGGAGCGATTGCGTGCCGCCCAGCACTGCCGCAAGGGCTTGAAGCGCGACGCGCACAATGTTGTTTTCAGGCTGTTGGACGGTCAAGGTGCAACCCGCCGTTTGCGTGTGGAAGCGCAACTGCCACGAGCGTTCATCTTTCGCGCCGTATTTGTAGCGTAGCCGTTTCGCCCAAATTTTGCGCGCGGCTCTGAACTTGGCGATTTCCTCGAAAAAGTCGTTGTGCGAATTGAAGAAGAAGGAGATGCGCGGCGCGATGTCGTCGACGTCAAGTCCTGCGGCGATGGCGTGCTCGAGATAGCAAAATCCGTCGGCGAGCGTGAAGGCAAGTTCTTGAACTGCTGTTGAGCCTGCTTCTCTGATGTGATAGCCTGAAACTGAAACCGGGTTGAACTTCGGCATTTCTTTGGCGCAATAGGCGAACATATCCGTAACGATGCGCATCGAGGGCTTTGGCGGAAAGATGTATTCCTTTTGCGCGATGTATTCTTTCAAGATGTCGTTCTGAATCGTGCCGCGCACGTTTTTCAGATTGCACCCTTGTTTTTGTGCAACGGCGGCAAAGTAAGCGAGCGCAATCATCGCCGTCGAGTTGATGGTCATTGAGGTTGAGACTTGCTCCAAATTGATGCCGTCAAAAATCACTTCCATATCGGCAAGCGAAGAGACCGAAACGCCGCACACGCCGACCTCACCCGCCGAAAGCGGCGCGTCGCAATCCCAGCCCATCAAGGCGGGCAAATCAAACGCAACGGAAAGCCCGGTTTGTCCGCGCTCCAAGAGAAACTTATAGCGTTGGTTCGTTTCTTCGGGCGTAGCGAAGCCTGCAAAGAGTCGCATTGTCCAAAGTTTGCCTCGATAAAGATTGTTATGAATTGAGCGCGTGTAAGGAAATTCTCCGCTGTTTCCAATTTCGGTGTTGTAGTCGATGTGTGCCGTGTCGAGCGGCGTGTAGAGCGGTTTAATTTTTTCCCAACTCAAATTTTCATACTTCGCTGGCAGTTCTTTCGTCGTGCGATTTTTCTCGAGCCATTTTTGAAAATCGGCTTCGAGTTTCTCGAAGTCTGTTGCAAGATGTGTGTCGATTGCCATAGTCAAAATTGGATTAGTTATCGGTTAAGTGTCAGGAAGTTAGTTATTAGCTTCGTTATCTTACAAGTTAAATCTCACAAGTTAAACGCAAGGAAATTCTTGCGGTCATCTCATCTGTTGTCGATGCGAACTGATAAGCTCACCTATCTTATTTTCAAGCGTTTGCCGCAAGGCTTTTTCTCGCTCATTGGCAGAGATGCAAGCGATGCCGAAAAGTATCTCTTCAAATCCGTTGAACTTAAAGAAACAGCGTTCCGCATTGATGCGATTTTCCAGCCGAAGGTAGGCGACGACCTAACCTACTTCGTCGAGGCACAGTTTCAAGCCGATGAAGCCTTTTATGGTCGATTTTTTGCGGAGGTTTTTTTGTATTTGAAACAATTTGAAGTTGGCGAGTGGCAAGGCATCGTTATTTATCCAAGTCGCAGGGTTGAGACGAAGAACATTCGTCCGTATCAAAAACTGATCGATATCGGTCTTGTCAAGCGGATTTATTTGGACGAATTGCCCCTGAAAAACAACGACCCGTCAGCACTGTTCAAACTGCTTATTGAGCCTGAAACAAGTGCGCCACAACTTGCACGCGATTTGATTGCCAGTTCCACATTATATTTAGATGTTGTTCAACAAATTTTGTTTTACAAATTCAAAGACAAAAGTCGGAGGGACATCATGAAACTGCTTGGCATTGAAGAAGAAATTCTGCGCGAAACACGAGCCTTCCAAGAAATTTTGGAGGAAGGCAGACAGGAAGGTCTTGAAAAAGGAAAACTCGAGGGCAGAATCGCAGGCAGGATTGAGGGCAAACTTGAAGGCAAACTTGAAGGCAAACTTGAAGGCAAACTTGAAGGCAAACTTGAAGGCAAACTCGAGACCGTTCCGATTCTAAGACGGCTTGGCTTATCGGACGAGCAAATCTCAAAAGAACTTGGTGTGCCGCTTGCTGATGTGCAGCGCGTTCCGAAAGCAAGCCAGTAATGCCGTCTATTACTTTTTCAAATATTACGAAGCTCTTTCCTTGCTTAAATCATAGCTGATGCCTTTCCACTGCACATTGCGGCTGAAGCCAATCACTACAGGCACAAGAAAAACAAACACATAGTAGTAAAGTTCAAACAAGAAGAAATACTTCGCAAGCCAAAACTCGCGTAGTTTTTTCAGAACGGGCACCAAAATGAATAAATCTGCAATGAACTTTACGCCAAGCACACTAAGCGCAATCTCAATCGGAAGCAAGCCAAAGTCAAGCAGGCTGAAGAGATGCACAAGAAACATGAGCAATGCAAAGAAACTATGAACGGCACTTGCATCTAAGCCACCGAGCGTCCATCGCTTTTTTTGTGCGTAAAGCTCGTCGAGGGTTTGAATGGGTTCGGTGAAGTTATGCGTTTCGTAGAGCGTGGGAAAAACGATTTTCCAGCGCGATTTCAGAATCGCTTGAAAGAGCGCAAAGTCTTCCGTGATGCTGAATTTAATGTTCTCGTATCCGCCGATTTCCTGATAGGCTTGTTTGCGAAAAGTGAAATTATTTCCGATACCGCCAATCGGAAAGCCCATCGATGCGCGCCCCGAACTAATCCCCAAAATGTAGCACCAATCGAGCGACTGCATGGCTGAAAACCAGTTATCCCGTTTGGTTTTATCAAGTTCTTTTGGAATCGTAATGCCGCAGACAAGCCCGACATCGTCGGCGAAAAATTTCAATGTTTCTTTTACCCAAGTTTTTTGAACGACGCAATCGGCATCGGTCAGAAAAATAAACTCGCCTTTTGAGCGTTCGACGGCTTGATGGACGGCATTGGCTTTGCCGCGAATTTTTCGATTTTGGTCGGCGCGATGCAGATGAACGAACGAAAATCGTCGCACATAGTCCTCAACAATGCTGGGTGTTGCGTCGGTTGACGCCCCATCGCTGATGATGATTTCAAATCGGTCATGCGGATAATCAATCTCAACGAGCGAATCGAGCGTTCGCGCGATGTTTTGCTCTTCATTGCGTGCGGCAACGACAACCGATACAAATGGCAATTCATCAGGTAACTTACGCTGCTTTGGCAATCGGTTCAGACCCCAACAAAACAAGCAGGCTTGCACAAGGTAAAATGCAAAAAGTGCAGTCGTGATTGCCAAAAAAATGGTCATTGCGACGTGGTTTAGTTTTTTTGCGGGCGTGGCGTATATTTGCGGCTTTCTAAATTCACTTTAATCACTTTAATTAAGCCAAATTTTAAAACGCACGGCTATCGTTGTGCGTGAAACTAACATATTCTATCGGAACTCTTCAATATGGTTATGAACAAAATGCGCGAAAGCGCGAAATGGCTCTTCGTCGTGTTGATTGTTGCCTTCGTCATCACGATTGTCTTCGAGTGGGGCATGGACTTCACCGGATTGCAAAACCGTCCTAACGAAGCAGGGCGCATTGATGGAAAACCCATCACACTCAAAGAATATGAGCGACTTTACAAAGCATATGTCGATAACTATCGCCAGCAATCGCAAGGCGCGGAAATTGACGATGCCTTAGACGCACGCATTCGCGACCAAGTATGGAACGACCTCGTTGAGCGCGAATTGCTCACCAAAGAATATGAAAAGCAAGGCATTAAAGTGAGCGACCAAGAAATCGTCGATGCCATTTTCTCCGACAATCCGCCTGAATTTATCGCGCAACAATTTCGCGACCCCAAAACAGGCAAAATCAACAAGGAAGCCTTGATGCAAGCCGCCGCCGCTCCCGAAAACAAAAAAGCATGGATTCAGGTCGAGGAATATGTTCGCCAACTTAAAATGCGCGAAAAACTCGAACGACTTCACCTCGCCTCTGTCCGTGTCAGCGATGAAGAAGCACGCATCAAATTTCATCAAGACCGCTTGAAAGTTACGGGCAAATTCGTTCTACTGGATTTTTCTCGCACAAAGCCCGATTCAATGTATAACATCAGCGACGGCGAAATTTCGGCTTACTACCGCGACCACCGCGATGACTACAAGCAAGAGCCGAACCGCTCTGCCAAGTTTGTCTTCTTCCCCAATACACCAACTTCCGAAGACACGCTCTCGATTGAAAACGACCTCAAAAAACTCGTCCGCGAATTTGCTGAAACCAAAAATGACACTGATTTCATCAACATTCATGGCGACCAACCGCCGAACTTTGGTAAATCATTCGCACACGGCTCAATTAGCCCTGAACTTGATGAAGCGATTTACAAAGGCGATGTGAAAGCGGGCATGGTGATTGGTCCTGTGCGCGAATTTGGTGAGTTCAAACTCATTAAAATTACCGAAGTCAAACAAGATGGCGAGCCGCTGGTGCGCTCGTCGCATATTCTCTTGCAACCCTCTGGCAACACAAAAGCCGATACGCTCAAAACGATTGACGAAGCCAAAGCCCTTTTGGCGCGCATTAAGAAAGGCGAAATTTCTTTTGAAGATGCGGCGCGCCAAAACTCCAAAGACGGCTCGGCGCAAAGCGGCGGCGACTTGGGCTGGTATGGCAAAGGCAGAATGGTTAAGCCCTTCGAAGACGCTTCGTTCTTGGGCAAAGTCGGCGACCTTATCGGTCCTGTTCAAACGCAGTTCGGAATCCACTTGATTAAAATTACAGGACGCGATACGCGCGATGTCAAAGGCGTTGAACTCGTCAAAAAAATCGTCCCAAGTCCTTCCACGATTGACCGCCAACGCCGCGCCGCCAGCGAATTTCAATACTTCGCCTCCGAAGAAGGCTTCGATAAAGAAGCCGAAAAGAAAGGCTACGAAGTGCGACAAACAGGGCAGTTCTCCAAAGGCGGATTTATTCCGATGCTCGGCACCAGCGGAAGCGTAATGAAATTCGCTTTTAATGCCAAAGAAAATCAAATCAGCGAAGTGATTGCCGTGAAAGATGGATTCGCCGTGATGCAACTCGTTGAGAAAAACGACGACGGCTACCGCCGCCTCGACGATAATCTCAAACGCGACATCAAAAACAAACTGATTCGTGAGAAGAAACTCGCCGAACTGCGCGAGACCGCAAAAAAACTCATTGAGCAATCGGGCAACGATCTTCAAAAACTCGCTTCGCTCGATTCAGGCTCTGTTGTGCGCGAGTTCAACGGTGTCTCGCTTCAAAGCCCGAATGTGGCTGGGTTAGGTCGTGAGGCTAATTTCGTCTCGATTATCTCCACGATGGAAGTCAATCAACTCTCCAAACCGATTGATACCAATCGCGGCGTTGCCATCGCTATGCTGACGGCGAAAGAATCAGGCAAGGATGAAGACTTTGAATCGCAAAAAGAAACGCTCCGCAATCAACTCTTGCAAGAAAAGAAAACGCAAGTTCAACAAAATTGGGTTCAAGCCTTGAAGAAGAAAGCCGATATTGAAGACAATCGAATGATGTTCTAATTGCTTTTGTGTGGAACTGTAACTAATACAAGCCTTGTTCGAAAACCACGACAAGGCTTTTGTATTTCATCAGCCCTATCAAACTCACAATTTCAAAGAAGTTAATTTTTTCATCAAAACAAACGACGCAAACACGAATGCGCCTGTTCTCAATTTTTCTGCTTTGCTTTTTCATCACGCCGATGCTTTCTGCACGCGATACTGTTGCCCAAGCCGATTCCGCTTATCGCGCCTTCAACTATTCACTTGCCATCGCTCTCTATGAAACGCTCGACGATGCTGATAAAACTGCAGACGTGTATATCAAACTCGCCGACGCTTATTTCTACGGCGGCTATGAACTCCCAAAATCCAAACAAGAAGCGATGTACCTCAAAGCGAAATCCGCGCTCGAACTTGCTCTGAAAAAATCGCCCGCAAATCCTAACATTTACGCCCGTCTCGGTCAAGTTACAGGTCAAATTGCGCTCTTTCGCGGCAATAAAGAAAAAGTGAAATTAGGATTGGAAATCAAGGAATATGCAGACAAAGCCCTCGCGCTTGATGCAAGCAACGCCATGGCGAACGCCGTCTTGGGAATTTGGCACTTTGAATTAGCAGGGTTGGGATTCGTTGAGCGCACTTTTGCAAAACTTCTTTTCGGTGGCATGCCTGAAGGCAGCTATGAACAATCCGCAAAACATCTCGCGAAAGCCGTTTCGCATAGCCCTGAAGTTATTTTCTACCGCAACGCTTACGCCAAAGCCTTGCTCAAACTCGGACGCGAAGCCGAAGCCAAACAGCAACTCGAAATTGCTTTGAAACTCCCGCTTATTGTTGCAGGCGATAGACAAAATAAACGCGAATCGCGCCTTTTGCTCGCTGATATTTAAGACGCACGGTTTAACGCGCTGTATTTGCAATTCGCCACAGCAACGCTTGCACGCCTAAGTGATAACTTGTTTCCCCGAAACCAGAAATCACGCCGATGCAAACTTCCGAGATGAACGAGTGTCGGCGAAAAGGCTCACGCGCAAACACATTCGAAAGATGCACTTCCACAACTGGCAACCGAATTGAGGCAATCGCATCGCGCAAGGCAATCGAGGTATGCGTCAGCGCGCCGGCATTCAGCACCACGCCTTGAACACGTCCGCTATCTTCCGCCTCAAAGAGTTTTTCAATCAGCGCGCCCTCGTTTTCACTCTGAAAAAATTCAAACGCCACTTCTTTGAAGGCTTGCACAAGCCATTGATTGATGTCGCCTAATGTTCTCGTGCCGTAAATGTTTGGCTCGCGTTTGCCCAAGCGCGAAAGGTTTGGTCCGTTAAGCACAAGAATGGTCATTGTGAATGAAGCGATGAAAGTTTTTGGAGAAGCCTATCAGGAATCGGCGTCGATTTGCCCGTTGTGGTGTCAATGACGGCGTGCGTTACATCGGCATCAAACGACGGCACATTGCCTTGTGTAAGGTTATAGGCTTCGTGCCTCATCGTAAACGAGGAAGTTCCAATGCGAGAAATGTGCGTAAAAATCAATAGTTCGTCGTTGAGGTGTGATGAACGGCGATAGTTGATGTTGATATTGACCACAACAGGCAACATTTTCTGCGCTAAAAAATCATTGAGCGTGAAGCCTGCACTTTGCAAGAGTTCTACCCTTGCTTGCTCAATGTAGTTGAGATAAACGGCGTTGTTGACGTGTTGAAAAAAATCTAATTCGTAGCTGCGGACTTTAAGCCGCGTTTCGTGTTTGTGCATTGAAGCAAATTTGACGCTTGAAATAGAGCGGGCAAACCTTTCCCACTCGCCCGCTCGTCGGTTAGATGTTTCAGAATACAGGTTCGGCGAAGGTTTTGAGCACATTGAGCGATTCTTCTTGAACTTCTTTATGCAAACTATTGCCGTGCGAATCCATCGTGCAAATCGCGGCAAAGCCTTCGACTTCCAAGTGCCACATTGCTTCGGGAACGCCCATTTCTTCGAGGTAGTCGACGCCCGTTACATTTTTGATGCACTGCGCGTAATACTGCGCCGCACCGCCAATCGCATTGAGATAGACCGCACCATGCTCTTGCAAGCCTTTCAAGGTTTTCGCGCCCATGCCGCCTTTGCCAATAATGGCGCGGAATCCGAGCCGTTGAATCACATCGGCTTGATACGGCTCTTCGCGAATCGAGGTTGTTGGACCTGCCGCCATGACTTTATACTTCCCGTTTTCTTTCAGCACCACAGGTCCGCAATGATAAAGCACGCCGCCGCGCGTTTCAGCAGGCATGTCTTTGGCTTCAAGGTTGTGATGAATGATGTAATGATGAAACGCATCGCGCCCTGTGTGCATCGCGCCGTTGATAATCACCACATCGCCAACTTTGATTTTGCGGATTTGTTCTTCGCTAATCGGTGCTTGAAGCACAATTTCTTTGCCGGTGAGCGGAATGCCTGCACCTTTTGCCAGCCGTTTGATTTCGTCCGATTCGCGATAAAGCCATTTGATAATGTTTCCGCGGGAATCGAGATGAACGCCTAGACGGCGATATGCCCAACAGTTATAGGCAACGCTCACAAAAAAACTTGCAGGCAAGCGTTCCGCCAGTCCGATTTTACAGCCCAAGAGCGTAACCTTTCCACCAAAGCCCATTGTGCCGATGTTGAGTTTATCGGCATTTTCCATCACATAATCTTCCAATGCACGCAAGGTTTCATCAGGATTGACATCATCGACAGGGCGCAGAAGTTGATGCTTAGCAAGTTCATAGCCCGAAGTTCTATCGCCGCCAATGCCCACGCCGATGAAGCCTGCCGAACAGCCTTGTCCTTGCGCTTGCCAAACGGCGTGCATAATGCACTTTCGGATTCCCTCTAAATCGCGTCCGGCTTTGCCCAGCCCCTCGAGCTCCATCGGAAGCGAGTATTGAATGTTTTTGTTTTCACAGCCGCCACCTTTCAAGATGAGTTTGATTTCGGTATAATCATGCTCCCACTGCTCAAAGTGCATCACGGGCACGCCCGCGCCAACATTCGTGCCGCTGTTTTTGCCTGTGATTGGGTGAACCGAGTTCGGACGCAGTTTGCCCGTCTTCGTTGCTTCTACGGTCGCTTCTTTGATAGCGGCTTTGATTTCAAGTTGATTGACACCAATCGGCGTGTGAATGAAGAAGGTCGGCATGCCTGTGTCTTGACAAATTGGCGAGACATTGTCGCACGCCATATCGACATTGAGCGTAATGGTCGACATGGCTAAGCCTGATCGCGAACTTGCCTCCTCGCGTTCGGCGGCGCGTGCAACTGCTCGACGCACATCGCTTGGCAAGTTTGTCGACGTTTCCGTGATGAGTTGCAGGATTGAATCTTTCAGTGTGGTCATACTACAAGAAGGTTTGAATTACGAAAAGTTTTGCACGGGTTCAATTTACGGCAAATGTTGCGCGCTTGAAAAAATATGGTTTATTAGCGAAGAAGGCTTAACTTTGTGCCCGTCCGAGATTTCTGCTCTCTAACACATATCTCAATTATCGCTCTGATAATGGAACTGTTCTCAAACGCGACACTTGGCTTTCTTTCATTTCTCCTCTTTTATCGCCTTTCACGCTATCTGACGACGCCGCTTCTCAAAAGAGTCGGCGTTTATCGTTATTACTCGAAAATGTTTTGCACCGCGCCTTACGGCTTCAAGACGCTTGAAGTTCACATCGGCACAAGTTGGGATTTCTTCCGACTTCAAAAAGTCAATCCGTCGGTTTTGCTTTATCACTTGGCGGAAGGCTTGCACAACTTATGTGCTGAAATTGAATCGGGAAAAATCGCGCCTGAAACAAAGATTCGTGCCAACTTGTATTATTTCAGCGATGCGACCGTAGAGAAATTTGGCTTCAAATCGCGCCGCCCAAACCTTCTCGAGTGGTTCGTTTTCAGCCTCAATTACATTGAACTTTGCATTATGCTCTCCATTTCATATGGAAAACTCACGCGCGTTCGCTTTGAAAATCTTAAAGTGATTGAAGGCGTTGCAAGCAAACTCGCATTCCATAAACACGAATACCAACGCATTGCCGAGCGCATCCGAAAGCGCGAGTCCATTCAACCGATTTTGATCGACGATTCAAAGGAAACCCGCAATGTCGCGTAAGATATGCTCCCACAATTTCAAGGGCTGACCCAAAACGAAGTTCAAGAACGACTGGCAAAAGGATTAAGCAATCGCACCACGCGCGAGCACATCAAAAGCGTTCCGCAAATACTTCTTGAAAATTCGTTCAGCATCTTCAACCTCATCAATTTCGCCGTCATTTCCTTCCTTCTCATTTTTTATTTCACCACAGACGACGAGCGGCTCGTGCTTGATTCGCTCGGCATTGTTACCGTTACGCTTGCCAATACGCTCATTGCGATTGTTCAGGAAATACGCGCCGCGCGCGCCTTGGATAAAATGGAACTCTTGAAAAATCCGTTTGTAACCGTCATCAGAGACGGACAAAAAGTTCAGATTGATAAACACGACATCGTGCAAGACGATGTGCTCTTCATTGAAAAAGGCGAGCAAATTGTCGTCGATGGAACGGTGCTGTATGCTAATCGATTAGAGGTTGATGAATCGCTCGTTACAGGCGAGTCGATTTCAATTGCAAAGTCGGCGGGCGATGAACTGCTATCGGGCAGTTTCTGCGTTTTTGGGAATGGATATTTCCGCGCGGAAAAAGTCGGCGCTGAAAGTTACGCCACGCGCATCACGGCACAAGCCAAGCGATATAAGTTTATGGTCTCGCCGCTTCAACGCAAAATCAATTTGCTTTTTGTTTGGTCGTTTGGCATTACGGCAATTTTAGTGCTGGTAGAAATTCTGCGCAGTTTGATTTTGCACAATTTCACGCCCGATGAAGTGCGTAAAATTTCTACGATTGCCATTTCGCTTATTCCCGAAGGGTTGGTGTTTTTTTCCTCCATCACCTTCACGATTGGCATTTTTCGGATTGCCAAAATCGGCGCGATTATTCAGAAAATCAATGCGATTGACACCTTCCCAACGATTCAAGTTGTGTGCATGGATAAAACAGGCACACTCACGCAGAATAAAATTGATTTCGCCACGCTTTCGCTTTTCAAAGGCTTTTCTGAAGACGAGGTCAAAGCGTGCTTAGGCGCGTTCAGCGCGCTGAGCACGGAGCAAAACGCAACCATCAAAGCCCTGTCGATTTTCACGCCGCCCGCCGCCATTGCCCGACTCGATGAAATTCCATTTCGCTCCGATATTAAAATCAGCGCCGTTAAAATGACGATTGGCTCAAGCGTGCGCACCTTCATTCTCGGCGGCTTTGATGTACTTCAAGAGCGACTCTCCAAAAGCGAAGAAGAAGAAGCTCTCGCGCTTTTCACACAGTATAAACTTTCAGGCTATCGCAACTTGCTTTTCAGCGAAGTGAGTTCAGAACTCTCCGAAAAACTCTCCGCCGAACAGGTCGACTCGTTTGAAATTACGCCTATCGCTATCGTCTCGCTCAAAGACAAAGCCCGAACCGACGCGATTGACGTCTTGAAACTCTTCGAGAAAAATAACATTGATGTGAAAATCATTTCGGGCGATTCAGGCGATTCTGTTTTCCAAACCCTGCGCGAAATCGGCTGGAACGCCTCGCCCGACTTGATGATTACTGGCAACGAACTCGATAAACTTTCCACAGAACAACTTACCGAAGTCATCTCTCAAAAATCCATTTTCGTTCGAGCAAAGCCCGAACATAAACTCACGATTGTTCAAACGCTAAAAGCCTTGAAGAAAGAAACGGCGATGATTGGCGACGGCGTCAATGATTTGCTCGCCATCAAAGAAGCCAGTTTGGGGATTGCCATGGAGGAAGGAAGCGCGATTACCAAAGAAGCCGCTGATGTGGTGCTACTCAAAAATCGATTTTCGCTCTTGCCGAAGATGTTTGACGAAGGAAGCAAAATCATCAACACGGTGCGTTATGTTTCAAATCTTTTCATCACGAAAAATGCTGTTGTGATTGTTCTAAGCATCTTGCCTTGGTTTTTAGATGTGCTTTATCCGCTCACGCCGCGAAAAGGGGGTTTGATGAGCATTCTCGGCATCGCGCTTCCTGCTTATTTCATCGCGCTAATGAATTTGAATACCTCGCCTGTGCGCGACTTCTTCGGACAGTTGCGCTCATTCGTCTTGCTCTCAACATTCATGATTTTGAGCCAAACATTCGCCGCCTATTTCATCGGGGGTTATCTTTTTGAGTTTCCTGAATCGGTGGTCGTTGAATTGATGACGGGGGCATTAGTGATTTCGTCTATCCTCAATTTTCTCTGCGCCGTTTATTTTGATGACGTGCGCAATCAAAAACCATACTTGCTCTTTGGTGTGGGGTTGATTGCGGTTTATGTCAGCATTGCCACCATCTCGCCTGAACTATTTATCACAAAAATCATCACGACTTTCTACGAAATTACGCCGTTCAATGCATCGCAGTGGACAGCGATTGCGCTAAGCGTTCTGCCGCTCTCTGCGCTGTTCTTTTACGCCCATTTTCTGTGCATTAAACCCGCATTGCGAACTTAGGTCAAATCGCGCGGTTTTGTTTTGGACAGTGCTGATTGTGCGGCTCGAAGTTTTAATCGCAAGGCACTTTCTTGCTCAGATGGACTTGCAACGATGTTTGGCGCAAGTTGTTTTGCCGTTTGAAGCAGATTCGTTTCAGGCATCGTTTTGTAACTCTGACTTTTAGACACTGCATTCTCAATCACTTGCTTGAATTCATCTTGGCTAACAGGCTTGACGAGATAACGAAATACATTGAGTTCATTGATAGAGCGAATCGCCAAATTTGCATCGACGACTTCAGTCAAAATCACCGTAACCACTTCGGGATATTCGTTTTTAACGGCACTCAAAAAATCAAGCACATTCTCTTGTCCAAACTCCACATTGCTCACGATAACCGAGACAGGTTTGCGCGCGATTTTATTAAACGCATCGTCGACGGAAACACTCTGATAGACATCGTATTGCGATTGAAGTTGCCTCAGAAGGTTGCTCATGTCGCCATCTTCATAGCCTACGAACAACACAGAGTGGCTTTTCTCTTCAACTTCAATGTGGATTTTATTTGGCGTTTCTTGTGGCTTATTAACGAGCGCATTGAAATTTGTTACAGGCGCAAGTTGTGTGAGACGGTCATAAATCTGCGTGCCCAACTTGAATACGCTCATAATCATTTCCGACTTCCAAGGCTTGTTGATGTATCGGAAAATTTCGCCTGCATTCACCGAATTGATAATCGATTCCAAATCGCTGTAGCCTGTAAGCAAAATTCTGATGGTGCTTGGACTAATGCGTTTGGCTTCGCGCAAAACTTCGTGCCCCATCATTCCCGGCATGCGTTGGTCGCTCATGATGACCTTAATAGGGTGCATCGCCAAAATTTTCAATGCTTCTTCGCCGCTTTGCGCCCTGTGAACGATATAGTCAAACTCTAACAAGTTTTGGAGCGAGTTTAAGACGAGCGGCTCGTCATCAACAATCAAAACATGCGACTTCGGTTTTGACATTGTTCGAGTTGTTATGGTGATGAAAATTTTCTCAACAATACGGTCTGTTTATTGAGCATTTTTGCGTGGTTGTTTTCTCGGCAGTTTGATGGTGAATGTCGTCCCTTTGCCCGCCTCACTTTCCACATCAATCGTGCCGTTGTGCTGTTCGATAATTTTGAACACAATAGAAAGCCCCAATCCCGTTCCTTGACCAATAGGTTTTGTTGTAAAGAACGGCTCAAAGATTTTTTTGAGATGCTCTTTCGGAATGCCTTTGCCATTATCAGCGACTTTGACCACGACATATCCGTTTTCTGTGAAAGTAGAAATGCAAATTTTGCCGCGCTTGCCCTCTTCAATCGCTTGTGCCGCATTCGTGAGCAGATTCAAAAATACTTGATTGAGTTGCGCAGGATAACATTCCATCGTGCAATTTGGCGCAAAATGTTTTTCCACTTCTGCCTTGTGTTTGAGCGCGTTGTTTGCAATCAACAAAGACGATTCAATTCCTTCGTTAATATCGGCAATTTTCAGGACGGCTTCGTCGAGGCGCGAAAAGTTTTTAAGATTCGTTACCAACTCTTGCAGGCGGTCAATGCCTTTGAGCGACTCCTCAAACACGCGCTCGGTTTTTGATAGCAAATCATAGTCATTAATTTTCTCTATGGATTCTTTTGCCTCTAACAAAATTTGCTCCAACTCTTCAACTTCTCCTGACTCCAGTGTTTGGCGCAGTTTGTCGTGTTGCCGTAATGCCGACGAGATAATGCCGTGATTGCGTTGGCTGATTTCAATGTTGCCTCTTACAAAGCCGAGCGGCGTATTGACCTCGTGCGCTAAGCCTGCCACCATTTGCCCCAGCGACGCCATTTTTTCCGATTGCACGAGCTGCGTTTGCGTCATTTGAAGGTCTTTGAGCAGTTTGTCGATTCGCTCTTTCTCGTTTGCAATCGTGTCGCGTTGCTTGGTGATTTCTTCCATTTGACTGTCGAGCAAGGTATCCTTTTTGCGAAGTGAAATCGTTACACGCACAACCATCGCTAAAAACACCACGACTGTTGAGACGAGAGCCAGAATTTGAAAGAATTGAAGTTTTGAAACGCGCTCCTGAGAAAGTTCTCCGAGCGTAACAATAAACGATTGGCTCGCGTCCAAAATGGCTTCATCTCTTGTAACCGCATATTCAACCATTTTTGCCAAAACTTCTTGATTGATTGTAGCAGAGTTTTGGGGATTCGTGCGCGACAATGCTAACATCTCGGCTTTGATAGGCGACCACATTTCTTGAAGGTCGTTAATGATTTTTTTAGGGCGCGCCTCAGTCGGTTTTATCAAGGTAAAGATTTCTCCATCAATCACGACGCTGCCGCCGAAGTAAAATGCGGTCAGAATAGAATCAAAATTCTCGATGGCATAACGAAAGTTGTTAAAATTTTCGTTGATGTTGGCGCCTGTCATTAAGTTGTTTTGAACTTCGGTCAAATTTTTCTGCGCCTTTCGCCATGACTGTTGCAGGCGGGTCGCACAAAATACATCGTTTGTATCTTTCGCACTTTGCTCTGTTAAAAAAATGTTCAGCACAAATGCTGATGCCACGAGTGCGAAAAAAATTACCGCATAAATGATGAGTTCTCCATAGCGTTGTAAGCGCGTGAGCGGCTGTTGAGCCGTGTCGTTTGAGATGGTTTGCATGAAGTTTGAATCGCTTAAAATGTTGAAGCGATGAGAGGCATAAGAATGTAACAAAATTGTTAAAGAATTTACAAGACAACGGTCTCCAAGAGTTCAAGCCGAGCGCGCTTCTGTTTAACCGTTAGTTTTGCCCTTGCTCCGATGGGAATGGTGAGTTTGTGTTTGATATGACCGTAGGAGAGATTGGCGCATGCGGGTGAGAGTTTTGGCAAGACGCACAGATAGTCGTCAATTACTTCTTCAAGCGTCAAGGAAGGTTTTTCATCATCATCTTCGAAGCAATCAGTCATTTGTCCGATAATCACGCCTGAAAGTTTTTCCAGAATGCCGGCATTTTCAAATTGAGAGAGCATGCGGTCAATGCGATAGGGTTCTTCACCGATGTCTTCAAAGTAGAACAAGGCTTTGCGCATATCAGGCAGGAAGGGCGTTCCGACCAATGCCGTGAGCAGAGAGAGATTGCCGCCGATGAGCCGTCCTTTGACTTCGCCCGAACGAATTCCGACGAGGTGATGCGTTTCGTGATTGATGAACCTGCCGTAAATGCGTGGTTTCGTGAGCATTCGCCAAAGGTGATACTGCGAGTATTCATCAGGGTTGACCATATCGGAAACGAGCATCGGTCCTGAAAACGTGATGAGACCTGTTTTTGCGAAGATTGCACAGCAAAGCGCGGTGATGTCGGAGAAGCCAACGAAAATTTTAGGATTGCGTCGAATCGTGTTGTAATCAACGAGGCGAAGCAGACGCGGAGAGCCATAGCCGCCACGCAAGCAAAAAATGGCTTTGACGGATTTATCGGCAAACATTCGGTTGATGTCGTCCGCACGCTCTTGGTCTAATCCTGCCAAGTAGCCGTGCATTTTTTTGACGTGCTTGCCCAATTTGACGGCGTAGCCAAGCGAGTGAAGATAGGCTTTGGCTTTTTCAAGTTTATCTTCGGGGAAGATAGGGCTTGCAGGAGCCACGATGCCGATGGTATCGCCCTCCTGCAATCGTTTCGGTTTGAGAATCATTCAGAAAGAAAGTTACGACGCACTCTCGACGAGAAGCATCGCTCTATTTGCGCTCACTTCAAAAAATCCGCCTGACACCTTGTAGGTTTGTTGTGATTTATCCGCAAGGTCGACGCGCACTTCGCCTGTGGCGAGCGACGAAAGAAATGGCGCGTGCCCTGCCAGCACTTGAAACTGCCCTTCGCTACCTGGCGCGGTTACGCTTACGACGTTACCGCTGAACACATTTTTTGTCGGCGTTACAACATCGAGATGAAATTCCACAGCCATGCGCACTCCTTTTTTACTTCGTTTCGGCTAACATTTTTTCGCCTTTTTCAACCGCTTCTTCAATCGTACCAACAAGGCGGAATGCCGCTTCGGGCAGGTAGTCGTATTTGCCTTCGAGAATTTCTTTGAAACCGCGAATGGTGTCGGCAAGTTTGACATAGCGACCTTTCAAGCCGGTGAATTGTTCGGCGACGAAGAAGGGCTGCGAGAGGAACTGTTGAACGCGACGTGCACGCGCAACCACAAGTTTATCCTCGTCGGAAAGTTCATCCATGCCGAGAATGGCGATAATATCTTGCAAATCTTTGTAGCGTTGAAGCAGGAGTTTAACGCCTTGCGCGACATCGTAATGCTCCTGCCCAACAATGAGCGGGTCTAAAATGCGCGAAGTCGAGTCGAGCGGGTCGACGGCGGGATAAATTCCCATTTCCGCGATTTGTCTTGAAAGCACAGTCGTGGCGTCAAGGTGAGCGAAGGCAGTTGCCGGCGCAGGGTCGGTGAGGTCGTCAGCGGGCACATAAATCGCTTGAACCGATGTGATTGAGCCTCTCGTAGTTGAAGTAATTCTATCTTGCAGTGCCCCCATTTCAGTGGCGAGTGTCGGTTGATAACCAACCGCGCTGGGCATACGACCGAGCAGTGCCGAAACTTCTGAACCTGCTTGGGTAAAACGGAAGATGTTATCAATGAATAAGAGCACATCGCGTCCTTCTTCGTCGCGGAAGTATTCGCAAATGGCTAACCCTGTTAAAGCAACGCGCGCACGCGCACCCGGCGGCTCGTTCATTTGTCCGAAAACCAGTGCGGCGTTTTTAATCACGCCTGATTCTTCCATTTCGAGCATTAAGTCGTTGCCTTCGCGCGTTCTTTCGCCAACGCCCGCAAAGACCGAATATCCGCTGTGGAATTTGGCAATGTTATTGATGAGCTCTTGAATGATAACGGTTTTGCCGACACCCGCACCACCAAACAAGCCCGTTTTTCCGCCTTTGGAATACGGCTCAATTAAGTCGATGACTTTAATCCCTGTTTCAAGAATTTCGGCTTTGGTCGAGAGTTTATCAAATGCGGGCGGGGTTTTGTGAATCGGATAACGCTTTGCCGCTTTGACTTCGCCTTTTCCATCAATCGGGTCGCCAACGACGTTGAGCAGGCGTCCAAGCACTTCGTTTCCGACGGGTGTCGAAATCGGTCCTCCTGTATTGACCACTTTCATTCCACGAACTAACCCTTCCGTAGAATCCATTGAAATGGTGCGCACGCGCTCTTCGCCCAAGTGCTGTTGAACCTCGAGCACGAGGTCAGTGCCGTCTTCGCGGCGAACTTTGAGTGCAGTTAAGATGGAGGGTAAATCGCCTTGTGAGAAATCGACATCAACGACGGGACCGATAACTTGCGTAATAATGCCTTCTTGCATAACGAAGTGAAAAAGTTTGGCTGGATAAAAAATAGCGATGTCGCCTTGTGCGTCATCGCGTTTTGAGTAGAGCCACCGATGGGACTCGAACCCACGACCTGCTCATTACGAATGAGCTGCTCTACCAACTGAGCTATGGTGGCTTTTCAAGTTTTCAACAAACAGGGCGCAAATATACGAAAACCATTTTTTTTCGCAAGCCCCTTTCTGCATATCTACTTTGACGGTTACTTCAATTTTCCAACCACTTTACTTACCGCGCGCACAATCGCTTCGCTCTGCACTAAACGAAGCACGGCTTCAATGTCGTTGTGGAACAGCCTATCGCTTTCAGCGTGTGGCACAACGCTTCTGATTTCCTTGTGCGCGGCTTCAACACCCTTGCCGCTTTTCATTGGGCGCAGAAAGTCTAAGGCTTGTGCGGCGCACATCAATTCAATCGCCAATACGGTCTCGACATTCTGCACGACTTTGCAAAGCTTCGTCGCGCTGATGCTTCCCATTGAGACATGGTCTTCTTGCCCCAGCGAGGTCGGAATGGAATCAACGGAGGCGGGGTGAGCAAGGATTTTATTTTCGCTCACCAGCGCGGCGGCAGTGTATTGCGGAAGCATGAAGCCCGAGTTCAAGCCTGTATCGCGCATGAGCAGTTTCGGCAAATCAATCCCGCTGACGCTATCGCCACCTAAAAGCAGGTAGATACGTCGCTCCGAAATTGAGGCGAGTTCCGCGAGCGCGATAGCAAGCATATCCAAGGCAAGCGCGAGCGGCTCTCCGTGAAAATTTCCACCCGAAATCACATCGCCGTTTTCAAACACAAGCGGGTTATCAGTGGCGGAATTGAGTTCAACCTCTATAACGCGCCTTGCATAATCAATCGCATCGCGGCACGCACCATGCACCTGCGGCGCACATCGAAGCGAATATGGGTCTTGAACTTTCTGACAATCTTTGTGCGACTGCATAATCTCTGAGCCTTCAATTAAACGCAGAATGTTTTTAGCGACGGCGATTTGCCCTTGGTGCGGACGCAAGGCGTGAATGCGCGCATCAAACGGCGCACTGCTTCCGCGCATCGATTCAAGCGTAATGGCGGCACAAAGGTCGGCTGTTTTCGTAATCACATCAGCACGTAAGAGTGCGTCGACGGCGTAAGCGAGCATAAACTGCGTGCCGTTAATCAGCGCAAGCCCTTCTTTGGATTTGAGTTTATATGGCGAAAGTCCGCATTGCTTCAAGGCTTCTTTGGCAAACATTTGCTTACCATTTAACAATACTTCGCCTTCGCCCATCATGGCGAGAACAAGATGAGCCAGCGGTGCAAGGTCGCCCGACGCGCCGACCGAGCCTTGCGTGTAGACGAGGGGCGAAAGGCGTTGATTGAAAAATTCGCATAACATTTTTACGGCTTCAAGCGAAATACCCGAATAGCCTTTGGCGAGCGCGTTAGCTTTGAGAAGCACCATCAGCCGAACAATCCGCTCAGGCACGAAGTCGCCGACACCGACTGCATGCGAGAGAATTAAGTTTTCCTGCAACTTTTCTAAATCGTGCGGCGCAACTTTTTCTCGCGCTAAAATTCCAAATCCCGTGTTGATGCCGTAATGCGCCTTGTCGCTGTGAGTTAATCGGTCGACCACGCGGCGGGAGGCGAGAATTTTTTTTCGTGCCGAAGGAGCAATCGACACGGATTGCGCCGATTTAATACGCTCGATTGAAAGGGTTTCGCCGTCAAGCGCGATGCGGGCTGATGTCATAGCGTTAATGTCATCGTGTTGAAGTCATTTGATTTCATTTCAGAGATGCTCAAAGTTATTCAAATCTTGGTAAGAATCTGCGCCGATAGAATTGGCGCGCACTCAACTCAGTTTTGAGACATACCGCCAAACGTGCAGAGGCATCGTCGTTCTGAAATCTCGCTTTTGATTGCTTTATATTTGCGCCATGCAAAAAAAAGTTCGTCTCACATACTTTTTGTTTCTCGCTCTAATTATCAGCGAAGTTCTTCATCTCGCGGTTGATGTTGGGCTTTTTTACGCTGGTGAAGCCAGAGCCTATTTAGTTTCTTTCGGAATTTTAGTTTTGAAGGATTTTTTAGCGTGTCTATCTGTTGGAGCGATTTATCTTTTGATTCGTCGTCAGATTGAGCTGCACGCGCTTCCCGATGCCGTCGCGTGGGTTGAGCCCGAAGATGCTTTTAAGCGCGGCGCGATTCTGATTGCATTGATTATCGCGTTTCTTGCGGTGTATAGCACGCTTTTCAACCCAAGCGATTTCAATCCTGATGAAGAAATTCTTGCCGCCGCGCCGCAAACCATCTACACGGTTTTCAAATCTCATCTCGCTTTACTCACATTCGGCTCGTATCTCTTGTCGCTTTTCATTGTCGCAGAACGGCTGATTTTATTTCGGCGATTAAAGAACACGAAGTCCAATTTCATCTTGATGGCGGCGTTTCTCGCACTTGGCTCTGTGGCAATGTTCGGCGCGAAAAAAGGCGATAAACTGAATGTGCTCGCGATTGCATTTTTGAGCGTTTCAGGCTTAATGATGCTTGTCAATCTCTTCCGTCTATCGTGGATTTTGCCGATTAAACGCGATGAAAAAATTCGTGCGATTTTCCTTGTGCCACTCATCATCGGCGGCATCGCCATCGCCTTTAACGGCTTGCATCTTGATGAACATTTTACGGCTTATAGCTTTTCAGTCTCAATTTTTCTCAAAGGCGTTGCCGTTTTCGGCTTGCTCTATCTTGTCGTTACGCTGTTTAGCTTGCTCTTTTACCTACCGACTTCCGAAGCCTTCGAGCGCAAATCGATCGAGGTAAAAAACCTCTACGCAATGAGTAAGTTCATTACCGATGTATTTGAAGAAGAAAAAATTTATGATTCGCTCGTGAGCTATGCGCGTGAAGCGTGCGGCGGTTCAAGCTCGGTTTGGTTCGATATGTATCACCCTTACGCCCAACAGACGCGAACAGCAGAAAGCGCAATCGCCTCGAAGTTGCCGAACCTTCAATGGCGCGATTTGAACGGCGAGTATGGATTTTTCAAGACCGTTGCACAGCAAAACATTTCACTTGAAACTATTCAGCGTTTTTCAAGCAAAGCCGATTTTCTTTGGAAGCAAGTCGCGGAAAAAAAAAGCATCGTGCGAATCGATGATATTGAAAATGATGTGCGCTTCGGAGCGCCGTCTTCAGCGGTAAAGCAGTTTTGGAAGCGAATAAAATCCACCCCCGCGTCTTCAAACGGGATTGGCTCAATCGTCTCTGTTCCGCTTTTGGCACGAAACAAACTCATCGGCGTTTTGTGCGTTGCAAAAGATGTCGAATATGGTTTCGTTAAAGAAGATTTAGAGCTCATCACGACTTTTGCCGACCAAGCCGCCGTCGCTATCGACAACTCCCGCCTCATTCGCGAACTCATTGATAAAGAGCGTCTCCAACAAGAACTCTTGGTGGCACAGAAAATTCAACTGCGGCTTCTGCCCCAATCACAACCAACGCTGAACGGCTTTCAAATCGACGGCGTTTCCTACCCAGCATACGAGGTCGGCGGCGACTATTTTGATTATGTTCAAATCGGAGACCGCAATACAACTGTCGGTATTATCATCGCCGATGTGTCGGGAAAGGGAACTTCGGCGGCGTTTTATATGGCTGAACTCAAAGGCATCGTGCAGTCGCTCGCCCGCATTTATCCCAACTCGCCGAAAGAATTTCTATGCAAAGCAAATGAAACGATTGCACGCGGATTGGAAAAAGCATCTTTCATCAGCGCGCTTTACGGCATTATTGATACGGAGAGAAGTATGCTTCATCTTTCAAACGCTGGGCATTGCCCCGCCGTCGTTGTTCAGGGCGACGATGCCAAACTCGTTAAAATGAAAGGGCTCGCCTTAGGTCTTGATAAAGGCGCGCTCTTTTCGCGGCACGTCAGCGAAGCACATATTGCACTGAACGTCGGCGACGTGGTTGTGCTTTACACCGACGGTGTCATTGAAGCCGTTGATAAACATGAGGAGCAGTTCGGCTATGAACGATTGATGGACATCGCACGCCGTTCTCGCCAAAAAAGTGCAAGTGAAATCAAAAATGATATATTTAATGCCGTCAATTTTTTTACCAACGATGGCGGCGCTGTGCGAGATGACCTAACCATCGTCGTGCTCAAGCGTTGCCCCGTGTAACAATCATTCTTTGAGTTTCGCATAACGGTAAAAACGATAAAAACTAAATCCGAAACACTAAATCTGTTTTATGGCAACATTCAATACATCGCTTCGTGAATCGGGCAACACCAGCATCATCGACATCAGC
Source organism: Candidatus Thermochlorobacteriaceae bacterium (assembly GCA_029263855.1). Lineage (GTDB taxonomy): Bacteria > Bacteroidota > Chlorobiia > Chlorobiales > Thermochlorobacteraceae > JANWWM01. The sequence goes on from JAJUFC010000003.1 coordinate 107,099, forward strand.
GGCGACCTCGATGCCCACACTTCCGTTGAATTAGAACGAGCGATTCAAGATTTGATTGATAAAGGGCGCACGAACATCATCATCAATTTTTCAAACCTCAACTACATCTCGAGCGCAGGGCTTGGCGTTTTCATGTCGTTCATCGATGAAGTTCGCTCAAAAGGTGGAGACATTAAGTTTTCGAATATGCCTGAAAAAATTTTTCAAGTCTTCGATTTGCTTGGATTTCCACTGCTCTACGAAATCTACGACGACGAACATAAAGCCATTGAAAAATTTCAAACCACTGCTTCATAACGACTGAAACTTGAAAACAGATTGACGAATGGCAGAGGAATTTAAGGCAGAACTGACGATTCAAAGTAGCATGGAGCAACTTGAAAGCATTCGCAACTTTGTCTCGAAGGCGGCACAAACATTTGGCTTTGAGGAGCGTGAAGGCTTTAAAATCGTCCTTGCCGTTGATGAAGCATGTTCCAATATCATCAGGCATGGCTACGGCAAAAACTCGGACGAAAAGTTGCACATCGTTATTCAAACAGCCGACAACCGATTCATTGTTACCGTCAATGACAACGGCAAAAGTTACGACATTCGCACGCACCCGTTGCCCGATATGGAAGCATACCTTGCCGCTAAAAAAAGCGGCGGATTAGGCATCAAACTCATTCGCTCGCTCGTCGATGAAATTGAATACGAGCAATCCAATGGCGAAAACAAACTCGTGCTCACCAAACGACTTCCCGCCCGCTAACCTCCTATCAATTTCACTTCTCTCATTCCTCGCACGGCATTGCAAATCCAAATCCGATCGGCAGTTCTTAAATCCTCCAAATACAGAACGCGCTCGCTTGCCTGAGGGTAGGTTTCTAAAACGTGAGCGCGATAGGCACCAGCTAAAATGCCCGAAGAAATCGGCGGCGTATAGAGCCGTCCCTCTTTTTCAACAAATACATTGCTGATTGAACCCTCCGATACTTCCCCTCGCTCATTGAGAAAAATGAAATCGGCTAAACCCAATCGCCGCGCCAACTGCGATGCCTCGTCGTAAATCTGACGCCGCGATGTTTTGTGATAGAAAAACTTGTCGGCGGAATTGGTTCGCCTCTCTGCAATCGCCACAGCACCTACTCCTTGCGTCGGTTCAATTTGCTCATGGCTCACTTCCACCTGCCCCGACTTCGCCAAACGCACGCGCACTTTGTAATGCGTTTTGACATCGAGCATGTTTGCATATTGCATGAGTGCTGCGCGAAGCGATGTTTCATCGAGATTAAATTCAAAATATGCCGCCGATTCTTTGAGACGCGCAAGATGCTTTTCGAGCAGACAGCAATGCCCGTGAAAATTCATTGATTCAATGAGCACGAAATCTTCCGTCGGCTTCGTCAGGAAATTTGCTTTAAGCAAACACTCGTCGTATTCGGTTTGGCTTTCGGAGTCAATCGTGATACCGCTTCCAATTCCCATTTCTCCAACAAGAGAGCTTACGCTTTTATTTTCAACGACCAATGTTCGAATGGCAACGCTGAAACACGCCTCTTTTTGCGGCGAGATGAATCCGATTGCACCCGTATAAATACCTCTCGGCTCACTTTCAAGTTCAGAGATAATTTCCATCGCGCGAATTTTCGGCGCGCCTGTGATTGAGCCACATGGAAAAATGGCTTCAAAAATTTCTTTGAACGTGATGCCGTCTTTGAGTTCACCGCGCACCGTTGAGGTCATTTGGAAGAGCGTCTGGAATCGCTCAATATCAAAGAGGCTTGGAACGGTGATTGACCCTGTTTTGCAGATGCGTCCGAAATCGTTGCGAATGAGGTCCACAATCATCAAGTTTTCGGCGCGATTTTTTTCATCGCCTTTCAGCCATGTTGCAACAGATTCGTCTTCGGCGGTGGTGCGTCCGCGTGGCGCAGTGCCTTTCATCGGCTTGGATTCAATGACACCGTCCTTGATACGAAAAAAAAGTTCGGGAGAAAATGAGAGCACAGCCTGCTTGCCTAAATTGAGAAACGCGGCGTAGGCGACGGATTGCTTTTCGCGCAAACTCTCGTAAAGTTCAACGATGCCGCCCTGAAAGTCAAACGAGAGTTTTCCTGTAAAATTCACTTGATAGACATCGCCCTCTTCGATATACGCCAAAATTTTAGCGATTGCATTTGCATAATCTTCTTTTGAAAGATTGAACCTGACTTGTTGCGCAACGCCTTGCTTGTGATTGAATTGAACCACCGGATTCACAATCGGCGCGTCATATTCGCCGAACCAGATGAGCGGAAGCGACCTTGCAACAGACATGTGATGCAGTTTTTTCTCGAATGCGAAACCTGCATCGTAGCTCATGTAGCCTGCAAGCCACTTTCCGCGTTGGTGCGCGTCCTCTATTTGTTCAAGCGCAGTAGACACATCTGAAAGCGACTTCGCTTCGATAATGCGCTGAGGCTCTTGGAAAAAGAGCGTTTTTTGGCTCTCGCCGTCTGGTTTTGAAGTTTCTAAAAAAATGCTGTAAGGCTTTTCAAAGAGGTCGCGCATTGGATAAAATTTTTAAAGGCATGCGGAATTTTTGCGAGTTTATTTTATTTTGACGAAACGCCTTAGTCGTTAGAGCAAATTTTGTTCAAACTTCGTCGTTCTCGACACGCAATGCGATATACACTACTTCTCTATTTATTTGTTCTCCTAACAATAGGCATCATTTCTGGTTGCGGAGGCTCAAAAGAGGTGGCAAAAACAACGCCAAAACCTGAACCGCCGCCGATTGATACAACCTCCCAAATCGTTGACGAGCTTGATTATGTTGAAATCACGACCGATACGCGCATCAACCCCGTGATGACGCTCCGATTTAATATGCTTTCCGACGGCGGCTATTCAATGGAAGTGAATCGCGATACCGTGCTCGGCTGTCAGTTTTCCGTTCCGAAAAATTGGTCTGGCTCGCGCCGTCAGTATGAAAACTTGATTAACTTTTTTGGCAACGAAAAAATTAGCATTACGATTTCCGTCGCCTACCGCACATTTGATTCCACAGGTATTTGGGCGCAAGTTCAAGAAGCCCTTTCATTCGGCAAAAATCAACTATTGCGAAGCGATTGGCGATTGGATTCACTTTTTGAAGCGGAGCGCGGCTGGCGCCAGTCCTACTACGCACGATGCAACTTCAACGGTCGGCAGTATAACATGGGCTTCTTTGAGCGCGATAGTTTGCAATATAATGTCATCATCGACCACCCGTTAGGCACACTCACCGACGGCGAAGCACAAGCTATCAATTATACGCTGGCGACTTTTGCCTTTCTCAATCCTCCAACGGTTAAAATCCCGCCGCCCGTTGGCAATATCGGCGCGCCACCACCACAAGCGGCAAAAGAAGAGGAAAAGCCAAAGAAAAAATCTAAAAAGTCTAAAACGAAACGTCGATAAGGAGGTTAGAGTTCTTTTAAGTCTGATTTGTTCTTTCGCCTGTTTAGTCTTCATAAACGAGAACATTGTCGTAAGAGCCACTTACATAGGATTCACGACCTCGTTTGTAACGCTTAAAACAGCACCTTACCATGACGCTTACCGATTTAGAACTTTTACGGCTTGTGGACACAGGGGAAAATCAGCACATTGAATTTAAGCGACTCGTCCACTCTCCCGAAAAAATCGCAAAATCCATCTCTGCTTTCGCCAATACTTCTGGTGGCACCATTCTCATCGGCGTTGACGACGATAAGCGCATTGTCGGAATTGAGAGCGAGAAGGAAACAGCTGAAATCATTTGGGAGGCGGCGAACGATTTTATTCACCCCGCCGTGCCTTTCGAGACCGATGTAATTGAGTTTCGCGGACGCGATGTCTTGGCGGTCATTGTTGAAGAAAGTAGCACAAAACCTCACTTTCACCTTTCCGAAACGAGAGACCCGAAAACCTTTAAGAAGGTCATCGAGCGCAAAGTCTATCTGCGAAACAACGATAAAAATCTTATCGCCGCACCCGAAGCCGTTCAACTCTTGAAAGCCGAGCATCGTCCGATTCGCATTTCCTTCGGCGATAATGAACGCACACTGATGAAGTATTTGAACACTTATCATCGCATTACGCTCGTTGAATACAGCCGATTAGTTAATGTGTCTAATCGCCGAGCGGCGCGCATTTTAGTTTCATTGGTGCGGGCGGGCGTGATTCATTTGCACATGGACGGCAAAAACTGCTTCTACACGCTCAAGCATCTGGCTGCCAGCGCATAAAGGTTGCTAAACGCGCATACTTCTTCTCAAAAAAACCTATTTCATCATAGGCTTGATATTTTGTCCCTCTAACTAAATTGCCCTGCAACGCTCAACTTCTCACGCCTACATTTCAGCCGCTTACCACAAATACAAGCCAAGCGTCAAGAATCCTTGCGAGAAAAATCCAATCTTTGTTTGTTCGGGTGCGTCAATGCGAGTGCCGTTAGAAAGGGTATTGGAGACTGTGGTTCTTTGATAAACGGCGCGGTATTCCGCCGCCAAACTCACTTGCTCGAAGAGGAAAAATTCCGCGCCTAAAATCCCCGCAATGCCAAACCCATTGCGCATAGCAGAGGATTGACTTCCACTTTGCGTTCTTGAAAATGCTCCTCTGCTATATCCAATCAACCCGCCGAAATATGGAGAGAGCCGTTTGTTGTGTAGATGAACTTCCGCACCGCCTTCAACGCCAATCGTGGTTGAGATTTCAGTGAACTCTGCGATTGAACCTGATTGCGCTTGCGATGCCGTTTCACGCGCAAAGGTGAGCGCGGCACGCACAGCGACATTTTCCGCTGTAAAGTATTTTCCACCGATACCGCTGACCGTGATAGTGCTTGCGCCGCTGGCGTCGCGAGGGGTTTCAACCGCGCCAAGTCCGCCCGTCGCCAAGTTGCCGAAGCCGTTGAATTGAAAAAGAAGCGCGGCATCTTGATGTTTTGTTTTTGCGGTAATTTCTTGCGCGTGAGCGCGAAACACCAATAGCGTGAAGAAACATGTGATAGCGATTGGGATTTTCATTGAACGATGCGTTGAAGGTTGCAAAACGTCGATTCAATGTCGCCAATTCCATTTGGATTGTCAAAATCTCTCGCGCTTTACGACGTCGCTTGCCGATGCGGGTGAGTTACCTTTGCGCCTTCTCGCCCTTTTTCGGGGGTCGGGTCTTTGACGACGCCGTAAATCTGCCGTCCTTCGTGTCCTTCGGGCAAGTATTCCGTAATCGGCAATCCTTCTTGATTGACGAACAAGAGGCAGTGGCAATACTTGTAAATTTTCATTTCTTCGCAGGCACAAATCCACTCGCGTTTTTGCGCTTCGGCTTTTTTATCGGCGTAAAAATTACACGGACAAAGCGGTTTGCCAAGTTCGTCGACATGTTGCGCCAAGCCTTTGACCACGACTTCGGTTACAGATTTATCGGGGTGCGGAAACGTGCCAGACTTTTGCCAATAATGCTCAACATATTTCCACATTTTGTTGAGCGAGGCTTCGGTAGGTTCTTTTGCCATTTTTTGTTGAGATTCTTTTATGAGTGACAAGTAATAAATTTTCGGTCAAATAAAAATCGCGGAACTTCGAAAAAGTTTTTACGTTTGTATAAAGTTAATCATACTCTCATCGCCTGCAACATTCATCAAGATTCTCACCGTATCATGACACTGCTGCGCTGTTACATTTGCAATGCCAGCTTGCCGAATCAGGCTCAACCGCATTGCCGCTATAAATGAACTTGTTGTAAACTGTTTTTTAGTTATGACATCATCTTATCTCGTATCTCTGCAGTCGCTTTCCTCGTTCAATTCGGAGCGCGCGCAGTCGCAAGCGTCGGACAAAGCGATAAAAAAAGTTTTAATTATTGCTTACTACTTTCCGCCGATGGGACTTTCGGGGGTTCAACGCACGCTGAAGTTCGTGAAGTATTTGCCCGAACTTGGTTGGAAGCCCATTGTGCTGACCATTACGCCAACCGCCTACTACGCCTACGATGAAACGCTTCTGAAAGAACTTGACACAACTCAAATTGAGATTCATCGCACGGAAACGAAAGATGTTACGAAAACTGCGGCGTCGCTCTCGAACTCTCAACAGTTCAAACTGCCCGGCGAATTTATGCGTCGTCTGATGAGCCTTGCCAGTCAAACTTTTTTCATTCCCGATAACAAAATCGGTTGGAAGAAATTCGCTCTTCAAAAAGCCGGCGAGATTCTTGCACAACATGGCGACATCGACCTTATTTTCTCAACTGCACCGCCTTTTACTTCTCACCTCATTGCGCTTGAACTTCGCAAGAAGTATCAACTGCCAACGGTCATCGATTTCAGAGACCCATGGGTTGAAAATCCGCTTCATATTTATCCGACGCCACTTCACCGTCGGGCGCATCAACGCTTGGAAGAGAGCGTCGTTTTAGGCGTTGATAAAATCATCACGGTTAATCGCACGCTGAAAGAGCAGTTCTTACGTGTTTATCGCGAAAAGCTTACGCACAAAGACATCGCCATCATCTCGCACGGCTACGACCCGCAAGATTTTGAAGGACTGCCGAAAACCCGCGTCAATAGTGGCAAGTTGCGATTCCTTCATTCAGGCACGTTGCATAGTTCGGAACGCTCGCCGAAGCCGTTTTTCTTGGGGTTGAAAAAAGCGATTGAGAAAAACGCCGAACTGGGCGAAAAAGTCGAGGCGCGGTTTGTGGGATTGTTTCCGACCGAATACATAAAGTTTGCAAAGTCGTTGGGGCTTGACGGGTTGGTTCAAGTCGAGGGCTACAAATCGCATCGCGAAACGCTCGCAGAAAATTTTCAAGCCGATGTGTTATGGGCGACGCAATCCGCCGTCAAGCGCATTGAGACCATCACCCAAGGCAAACTCTTTGAATATGTGGCATGCGAGCGAACACTGTTTGGCATTATGCCCGAAGGCGCGTCGCGCCAATTCATCTTGGAAGCCAATGGCGTGGTGGCGCACCCGAACCATCCTGATGAAATCGCGACGAAACTGCTCGACTTGTTTGAACGATGGAAATCGGGAACATTGCCAGTTCCGCCCAAAGACGTCGTGGAGAAATACGACCGACGGAACTTGACGGCGCAACTGGCGCGGGAGTTTGAGCAGATGTTGTTCGTCTGAAAAAGTCGTTAAAAAAAGAGAGCCGCTCGCGGGGGCGGAGCGGCTCTTTCATTGACCTTATTTCTTTGGTGGTTTCGGCGCAGGTTTGGACGGCGGATTGTTTCCGCGTCCGGGTCCTGATGGATTTCCCGTTCGACTTGGCCAATTCGGATTTGGCTTCATTTTACTCACCTCCTTTATTTCAACCACTTTTGCAACGCTTGGTCGAGCGACTGAATAAGCAACGCGCCCGCCGCTTGTTTGAGTTCTTGTTCAGGATTTGCTTGTGGCTGTTGGTTTTGCGGTTGCGCCTGCATTGCATCTTGACCGCCGAGCGCATACTCGCCAACGCGGCGTTTGTTCTGCTTGCGTTGCACTTGCTTCACCCAATCTTGTAGCACGTGCTCATATTGCGAAAGCATTTGCGCGGCATATCGATACTCCTTCGGCGTGATGCGATAGATGGAGTAATCTCCGAACTGAGATTCGTCTTCGTCCCATTCTGCTTCTGCATAAATGGCAGGCTCGTCGTTTTCAAAGATGAACGCTTTTCTAAGCTCGTGCTTCGATTCATCCATCGCAATCACCGGAACATATTGCGGCGTTAGGTAAAGTGCTTTTACCTCGTAGCCTGAACCACCAAATTCATGGAGCGTTTGGATTTTAATCCAACCCTCGTTGGTTTGCCACAGCGTAACGGTGGTATGTCCTGAGAACATATATTCTTCGTCGTCTTCGTTGGATTCATAGAGCGTCTCGCTTCCTTGAATTTTTCCTCGTTCAATCGCGCGGTCAACTTTTTCGGCAATTAAAAGCCTATCGTTGAGTTGGTCATACAAATTTTGCGCGTTCATTGACATTGCAATCACGCATGCGAACGCAAAAGCGATAGTGCGTTTCATTTTTTCCTCCTTTTGTTTGATGTTGTAAATGAATTTTGTTCAAAGTTCTACCAAAGTAGATCAACTTGCGCTACGGATTTTCTACGGAAACGCGATTCACAGCGCGCAGAGAAACGCGCTGAGTTCCTTGCCTTTCGGCACGCCGAGTTTGCGCCGAATGTTTTGCCGATGCGTCTCGACGGTGCGTTCCCCAACGCCCATCTGAACGGCGATTTCTTTCGTGCGCAAGTGAAGCGCAAGCAAGGCGCACACGCGCCGCTCGGTTTGCGTCAGCGTCGGATATCGGCGCGCCAAAGTTTGAAGCAACGATTGATTGCGAGAATCCAACATCGCTTCTGCGCGATGTTGAGGTGGTGTCGGACTGCTCGATTTCGCCATACATTCTGTTTGCGGAACGCAACTTGTTTTGGCGAAAAGATAGTTTAGGCGCAAACGGTCGGCGATACGGATTTTCTACGGAGAGCCGATGTTGCGGAACAAGACGCGCCTTATGCTCGGCTCAAATCGTTTGCAGAAACGTCGCGAGTTTTTGCCCTTTCTTCAAGCCGAGTTTCTTGCGCAGATTGTCGCGATGCGTCTCGATGGTGCGCGAACTGACTTTCAAGAACGTCGCGATTTGTTTGGTCGCGAACTTCGCGTAAATCATTTCAGCGACTTGGAGTTCGGTTTTCGTCAGCGACGGCGCGCGCTCGAGCAAACGCTTCGAAAAATCAGGATTGAGCTTGGCGATTTCGTTGGAAAAGCCGTCGCGCTCTTTTTGGGTGAGTTCTTTTTTCTTCGAGAGTTCTTGGCGCAGTTTGGCAAGTTGGCGTTCGAGTTCGGCTTTTTCGGCTTGCAGCGTTCTGACATGTTTTTCCGCCTCGAACATCGCGAGTTGTTTCGCCGCGCTCTCTCGGCGATGGCTTTCCAAAATCACCATCGCGCGCTTGAAGTAATCGAGCGCTTGTTTGTAATCGCCGATGCGCTCGTAGCGCTCGGAAAGGCATTGCAAGGAGTCGGCTTCGGCGACGGAAATGTTGTGTTGGCGCGCGAGTTCCATTGCTTCTTCGAAAAGCGGCAGGGCTTTTTCAGGCTCGCCCAAAGTCAAGTAGGATTTGGCGAAAATCACGCGCGTTTTGAGGCGCATATCGGCGATGCCGAGTTCGTCGATTTCGGCAAGGCACGGCGCGACGCAGGTTTCAAACTCCGCCTTCCTTTCGAGCGAGGCATAAACGGCGGCGCGAATCACCTTTGAGCCGCGCTCGATGCGCTTATCGCCCGCGCTTTTGGCGACTTGATGCGCCGCCTCGAGTTCGCGTAAACTTTCTTCGTAATCGCCTTTGAGCCACAGCGCGTTGCCCAAATTGTAGCGCGTTATCGCAATGCCAATCGCGTTTTTGCTTTGCAGAACGACATCGAGCGATTGTCGGTCGTAATCAATGGCGCGATCGAAATCTTGCAGGTATTCATAAACGGAGCCGATGCTTCGCAGGAGCGTAGCGCGCACGTGCGGGTCGTTTTTTTCGGGGTTGAGCGCAAGGGCGCGGAAGTAGCCGTCGAGCGCTTTTTCGTAGTTGCTCGTCTCGACATAAAGGTTCGCGATGTTGACGAAGGCTCTTTGCTGACGCTGTTCGCGCTCTTCGGGTTTGAGTTTGGCGCGTTGCCAATCGTTCAAAGCGGCGAGGTATTGCTCGAGCGCGTCGACGTGTTTGCCTTCGTTCCACAGAGCGAGTCCGAGATTGTTTTCGCAATCGCCTTTGATGACAAGGTCTGACGGCGCGAGTTCCATCGCACGCGCGCAATGCGATTTGAGTTCGTCGAAATCGGAGCGGTCAAACGCCAGCGTGGCACTGAGCAAATGCGCTTTGGCTTGCAGGCGCGAATCGCCGATGGACTCGGCAAGTTCAAGCGCTTTCTTGCCAAGAAGCATTGCTTGGCGCGGATTGCTCAAACGAAACGACGATGATTCGCGCAAGAGTCGGTCGATTTCTTTTCGGGTCGCGGGTTTTTTCATTTTGTTGGTGTAAGTTTTCAGCGTTCGCAATTTTAACGTTTCCAATCAATGACTGAAAAACTACCACCGCAACGCGCCCCGCGCGGTTCGTCGCTCTCGTGCAAAGGCTGGCATCAAGAAGCGGCGTATCGAATGATTCAAAACAATTTGGATCGCGACGTCGCCGAGCGTCCCGAAGACCTCATCGTGTATGGCGGCACGGGCAAAGCCGCTCGCAATCCCGAAGCCTATCGCGCCATCTTGCGCGCCCTTCAATCGCTTGAAAACGACGAGACCTTGCTCGTGCAATCGGGAAAGCCCGTCGGCATCGCGCGCTCGCGCGAAGATGCCCCGCGCGTGCTCATCGTCAATTCGATGCTCGTGCCGAAGTGGGCGACGTGGGACGAATTTCGCCGCCTCGAAGCGATGGGACTAACGATGTATGGACAAATGACAGCTGGCAGTTGGATTTACATCGGCACACAAGGCATTTTGCAAGGCACTTACGAAACCTTTGCCGCATGCGCTCAAAAACATTTTGGCGGCGACCTTTCAGGACGGCTCATCGTTACGAGCGGACTGGGCGGAATGGGCGGCGCGCAACCCCTCGCCGGCACGATGAACAACGCCACCGTGCTTGCCATCGAAGTCGACCGCGCAAGAATTGAAAAACGCTTGCACACGCGCTACGTCGATGAAATGGAAACCGATTTGGACAAAGCGTTGAAAAAAGTCGAAGACTACAAGCGAAACCGCGTCGCACGAAGCGTCGCCTTGCTCGGAAACGCGGCGGAAATTTTGCCCGAACTCGTCAAGCGAAACTTCATACCCGACATTCTCACCGACCAAACGTCCGCGCACGACGAACTCGTGGGCTACGTGCCCGTTCAAGAATCGAGCGACGAAGATTTGAACGAACTCCGGGAGAAACAACCCGAAGTCTACATTCGTCGCTCAATGGAATCCATCGCCACGCACGTGCACGCGATGCTTGAACTTCAAAAAATGGGAGCCATCGCGTTTGATTACGGCAACAACATTCGCGGTCAAGCGCTCAAAATGGGCGTGGAAGATGCGTTCAACATCAAAGGCTTCGTGCCTGAATACATTCGCCCGCTTTTCTGCGAGGGCAAAGGTCCGTTTCGTTGGGTCGCGTTGAGCGGCGAGCCGCAAGACATCTACGAAACCGACCGCGCGATTTTGAATCTCTTTCCGAAAAATGAAGCCTTGAAGCGTTGGATTCAGAAAGCGCAAGAGCGCGTGGCGTTTCAAGGATTGCCAGCGCGCATTTGTTGGCTTGGCTACGGCGAGCGAGAAGAAGCGGGATTGCTGTTCAACGACCTTGTGCGAAAAGGCAAAGTCAAAGCCCCTATCGTGATTGGACGCGACCACTTGGATTGCGGGAGCGTCGCTTCGCCGAATCGCGAAACCGAAGCGATGAAAGACGGCTCCGACGCAATCGCCGATTGGCCCATTTTAAACGCACTCATCAATTCCGTCAATGGCGCAAGTTGGACGAGCGTGCATCACGGCGGCGGCGTAGGCATTGGCTACTCGATTCACGCGGGAATGGTCATCGTCGCCGATGGCACGGCGGCGATGGATAAACGCCTTTCGCGCGTTCTGACGAGCGACCCGCTGATGGGCGTTCTGCGCCACGCCGACGCAGGCTACGACGAAGCCATCGCCTTCGCCGAAAAGCATCGCCTCCGAACGTCGCAGACGCTCTAAATTATTAACCCCTGTTTTGACTGCGTCAAAACGTCCCCTTTTTTCAAAGGGAACTGTTTTCGCCGCCACCGCGCCTCTCTTTCTGTCCCCTTTCATAAAGGGAACGTGCCTCGAAGAGACACTGGGGGGTTCGCGCAGAGGGTTCGCACGCGAGTTTCACCTTGCCTTAATCTCGAAAACCCCTGTTTTGACTGCGTCAAAACGTCCCTTTTCTTAAAGGGGACGTGTCTCGCAGAGACACAGGGGTTCAACTCCCTTTCCCAAAGGGGACTTGCCTCGACAGAGACACAGGGGGGTTCGCACGCGAGTTTCGCCTTGCCTTAATCTCGAAAACCCCTGTTTTGACTGCGTCAAAACGTCCCCTTTTTTCAAAGGGGACAGTTTTCGCCGCCACCGCGCCTCTCTCTCTGTCCCCTTTCTTAAAGGGGACGTGTCTCGCAGAGACACAGGGGTTCAACTCCCTTTCCCAAAGGGGACTTGCCTCGACAGAGACACAGGGGTTCGCATAGGGTTCTATCGTTCTGAAACGATTAACATTCATTGGCGGGTTACTATGCCGTTAGCCCTTCCATTTGGTTGTTTCCAATCAACCGCATCAACATACAGACAACGGAGAAGCAATGAGTCGTAGCATTCAATCGTTTGAGATTCATAAGGTTCGCGGCGAATGGGTAACCAAGTCGCAAGACGTTCTTGCGGTCGAGGAACCGCTTGAAATTCAAGTCGCTACTTTCGAAAACGGATTTTCCACTGTCAAAAGCCTTTCGGTTACGATGCGCACGCCCACGCTCGATACGGAACTCGCCATTGGATTTCTCTTCACCGAAGGCATCATCAAATCGCTCTCCGACATTCACGACATTTGCTATCACTTTCCGCCCGCGCAAAAAAATCAGCATCAAAACATCATTCGCGTGGTTTTGAAGCCGACGATTCAACTTGACTTCAAAAAATTGGAGCGGCATTTTTATGCATCGTCAAGTTGCGGCGTATGCGGCAAAGCCTCCATCAACGCGGTACGCCTTGCCGAATCGTGTCCGACGCATTGGAAAGAACGCTTTGAAATTTCCCCTGAATTGATTTACAGCCTTCCTCAAACCCTGCGCGAATCGCAAGAAATTTTTGACCAAACGGGCGGATTGCACGCCGCCGCGCTCTTTGATTTGGACGGACGATTGATGCGCGTTTGCGAAGACGTCGGGCGACACAACGCGCTCGATAAACTCATCGGCGCGGAACTCTTGTCGGGACCGAGATTTGAACGCTCGATCCTTTTGGTGAGCGGCAGAGCGAGTTTCGAGCTCGTTCAAAAAGCCGTGATGGCGGGCATTCCGATGCTCTGCGCGGTCGGCGCGCCGTCGAGCCTTGCCGTCGAGCTCGCCGATGAATTCGATTTGACCTTGATTGGATTTTTGCGACCCAATCGCTTCAACATTTACGCGAGCGATTGGCGTGTCAAGAAGCCCGCGCTGAACGAGCGCGTCTCGTTCCGAACCTTCGAACCGAAAGACGCGCAAAGCGTCTATGAAACCGCCCTGCGCTCGTTCCAAGAAACTTACAAGAACGTGTTTGGCGAAGCGATGATTGAGCAAATGGTCAAGAAAGAATACGAACCTGAATCGCTCATCGCGCTACTGCCGAAAATTCAATCGGGCGAGATGTGCTTTTATGTGGCGTTGGACGGCGAGCGCGTGATTGGATTTTGCAACTTCGGTTTCTGCGACAAAGGCTTGGAACTGCGCCGCATTTACCTTCGCCCCGAATACATCGGCAAAGGCGTGGGCAAACGCCTCCTTGAACTCGGCGAAAAATTCGCGCTCGATACAGGGTCGGAAAAGTATTTCTGCTTCGTCCACAAACAAAACGAAATCGGCAAACGCTTCTACCTCAAAAACGGATTTTTCCACGACGGAAACGAAGACGCGGGCGACCAACTCTTTATGATGAAAGCCTTGAAATCCAAATAACTTCAACTTTTCTAACAATGAAAGTCAGAATCAAAGGAAACACCTTGCGCTTGCGCCTCTCAAAATCGGAAGTCGCCAAAATCGGCAACGAGGGTTATGTCGAAGACGCGATTCGCTTCGCGGGCGACGCGCAGTTGAAATACGCGATGAAAGTTTCCGACATCGACGCGCTTTCGGCGACGATGGCGCATTGCGCGATTACCGTCCACTTGCCCAAAGCCCTTGCGAAAACTTGGGTCGAAACCGAGCAAGTCGGCTTTGAAGCTCACCAACCGCTCGATAATGGCGAATCGCTCTACATTTTGGTCGAGAAAGATTTTCAATGCCTGACGGCGCGACCCAACGAGGACGAATCCGACAACTACGCGCACCCGTCCGTTGAAGTCGGACACAAATGCTGATCGCGCATCGATTCTATAAACAACACTCTATCAACCATCAACTGTCAGTAAAACTATGAGCGCCCGTTTTGAAAATGAAGGAATGGAACAGGATAAATCCGTCAAGCAAAATCCCACGCCTATCGCCATCACGCCGATTTTGCCCGATGATGAAGCCCTGAAAGTCGGCAAAGCCAAAGAAGTCGCCGCCGGCATTCCCGCCGTCGTGAGCGCGACGAAGCACGCGATTAAAGAAATGGGCGTGGCGCGCGGAATGAAAATGCTCTTGGAAGTCAATCAAATGGGCGGGTTCGATTGCCCTGGTTGCGCATGGCCCGACCCCGACGACCACCGCGCCGTCGCCGAGTTCTGCGAAAATGGCGCGAAAGCCGTCGCCGAAGAAGCCACCACCAAGCGCGTTACCGTCGACTTTTTCCGCGAACATTCCGTCTATGAACTTTCAAAACGCACGGATTATTGGCTCGGCAAACAAGGGCGTTTGGTCGGTCCGATGGTCTTGCGACAAGGCGCGACGCACTACGAACCGATTTCGTGGCGCGAAGCCTTTGAACTTATCGGCAAGCATCTCAACGCGCTCAATTCGCCTGACGAAGCCATTTTCTACACGTCGGGCAGAACGAGCAACGAAGCGGCGTTTCTCTATCAACTCTTCGTCCGACAATACGGCACGAACAACCTGCCCGATTGCTCCAATATGTGCCACGAATCGAGCGGCGTTGGATTGAGAGAAACCATCGGCATTGGCAAAGGCACGGTCAAGCTTTCCGACTTCGATTTAGCCGACGTGATTTTGGTGATTGGACAAAATCCCGGCACGAATCACCCGCGAATGCTCTCCGCGCTTCAATCCGCCGTGCGCAAGGGCGCGAAGGTCGTCCACATCAACCCGCTTCCCGAAACGGGCTTAAAGCGATTCAAGCACCCGCAAAATCCGCTTGACCTTGTCGGCAAAGGCACGACGCTCGCGCATCTTTTCTTGCAAGTTCGAATCAACGGCGACATCGCCCTGCTCAAAGGCGTGATGAAAGAACTCTTGGCGATGGAAGAATCTTCGGGAAATGTGTTTGATAAAAAATTCATCGCCGAAAAAACGACAGGCTACGACGCGCTCATCGCCGACTTGCGCGCAACCGATTGGGACATCATCACGGAGCAAAGCGGCATTTCGCGCGCGCAAATCAAAGAACTCGCCACCCTCATTCGCAATGCCAAAACGATGATTTCCTGCTGGGCGATGGGATTGACCCAACACAAAAACGGCGTAGCGAATATCCAAACCGTTACGAATTTGCACTTGCTTCTGGGGCAAATTGGCAAGCCGGGCGCAGGGCTTTGCCCCGTGCGCGGACACAGCAACGTGCAAGGCGACAGAACGATGGGCATTTATGAAAAGCCTGCGCCTGCTTTTCTTCAATCGCTTCAAAAAGTTTTTGACTTTGAGCCGCCACAAAAGCACGGCTATGATGTGGTCGAAGCCATCAAAGCGATGCATGAGGGCAAGGCAAAGGTCTTTATCGCAATGGGCGGAAATTTCCTTTCGGCAACGCCCGACACGAACTACACCGCGCAAGCCCTTCGCAAAACCAACCTTACCGTTCATATTTCAACCAAACTCAATCGCGCGCATCTCATCACGGGCAAGGAAGCCTTGATTTTGCCGTGTCTGGGACGAACCGAGCGCGATATGCAAAAGAGCGGCTTGCAATTCGTAACCGTCGAGAACTCGATGGGCGTGGTGCATTCGTCGCAAGGCTCATTGCCGCCCGCTTCCGAACATTTGCTTAGCGAACCCGCGATTGTCGCAGGCATCGCGAAAGCCACGCTTGGCGAAAAAAGCAAGGTGAATTGGGATTGGCTGATTGAAGATTACGACCGAATCCGCGATTTGATTGAACAAACCATTCCCGGCTTTGAGCGCTACAACGAGCGCGCGCGAGAAAAAGCAGGCTTTTATTTGCCTAATGGCGCACGCGACGGCGTGTTCGAGACGAGCGACAAAAAAGCGCATTTCACCGTCCACCCGATTCCCATTCACAACTTGGAAAAAGGTCAATACATTATGATGACCATTCGCTCGCACGACCAATACAACACCACGATTTACGGCTTGGACGACCGTTATCGCGGCATCTACAATGGGCGACGCATTATCTTTATGAATCCCGACGATATGCGCGAAGCGAACTTGAAACAAGACGACATCGTCGACCTGTTCAGCCACTTCAACGGCGAGCGGCGCGAGGCAAAGCATTTCATCGTCGTGCCGTTCAACATTCCCAAACGATGCGCGGCAACCTACTTTCCCGAAACCAACGTGCTCGTGCCGATTGATAGTTACGCCGACAAAAGCCAAACGCCGACGTCAAAATTCATCGTGATAACACTTCAACCTTCGAGCGGCACGCTCGCCGACGTGGAGCGCGAATCGGAATTGGTCGAAGCGACGCTCTAATTCATCGCTCGGTCATCGCTTGGTCATCGCTCGGCTTGATTTGCCGCACAAGGCGAAACGGCATTGAAACGGAAAAGCGCGTTCATCGCGTTGTGCGGGTAAATTGTTGCTAATCGTCTCGCAGGAGTTTCCCTTTGAAAAAAATTCTCATCGCTTGTTTTGCGGCGTTGTGGCTGTTCTGCGTCGGCTACGGAATGAAGGTGATGATGATGCACGAAACCACGCCAAGCCCGACTACGCAACTTCAAGCGTCTTTTGAACCGTCTTTGCTCCCATATTCGAGCGATAAGCCATTGGAGTTGATTTTATTTGCGCATCCGCATTGCGTTTGCACGAAAGCGACGCTCGCTGAACTCAAATGGATTCTCTCCAAATGCGCGGATAGCCTTCATGCCACGATTTTTTTCGTCAAGCCCGACGGCGCAACAGAAGAATGGACGAAGTCAGAAAATTGGAAACTCGCGCAAACGATTGATGGCGCGCGCATCGAGATTGACGAAGCGGCGCAACTCGCCAAGCAACTCGGCGCGCTTTCCTCTGGACAAACCTTCGTTTGCGACCGAAACGGACAACTCTTATTTTCGGGCGGCATTACGGGCGCACGTGGCGTAGAGGGCGACAACAGAGGGCGGCAGGCGATTTTATCGTTGGCATCAAATTTGCATTCCGATACGTTGCTCACGACCGATGTTTTCGGGTGCTCGCTCTATTAGGCTCTATCAACGCTTTTAAACCAAACTGTTTCAAACTGTTTCAAACTGTTTCTTCTATGGAATCCACTCTGACCAATACCGCTAAGACGGATAACGCTTCGCTTGCTCAACGCGCCGACGAACTATTCAACGAACAGTTGGCGCGCATTCACAAACAGAACGACCGCCTTTTCGCTTGGCTCTTGCTCGGACAGTGGGCGTTCGCGATTGCGCTCGCGCTCACGATTTCGCCGCTTGCATGGGAAGGGCTGAACAATGCGATTCACCTTCATGTTTGGATTGCGCTCATTTTGGGCGGAATTATCGTATTGCCCGGCGCGTTGCTCGGCTTTGTTTCGTCGGGTAGCGTGATAACGCGCCACGCGATTGCCATTTCGCAAACGCTCGTCGGCGCGCTCTTGATTCACTTGACGGGCGGACGCATTGAAACGCACTTCCACGTCTTTGGCTCGCTGGCGTTTTTGGCGTTCTACCGCGATTGGCGCGTGATGGCGACTGCAACTATCGTTGTTGCCGCCGACCACTTGCTTCGCGGGTTGTTCTATCCTGAATCCGTTTTCGGCGGCATTACTAACGTCATTTTGCGCGTCTTGGAACATGCAGGTTGGGTCGTTTTTGAAAATATCTTTCTCATCATTGGAATCAACCGAAGCCTTTCAGAAATGCGCGAGTTAGCCATCGACCAAGCGCAACTTGAACAAGACAAAGCGCAAGAGCGCGTCTTGAACGACCAATTGAAGTCCTCGCAAGCGCAACTCGTGCAATCCGAAAAAATGGCGTCGCTGGGGCAGATGGTCGCGGGGCTTGCGCACGAAATGAACACGCCGCTTGGCTACGTGCAGAACAATCTGCAATCGCTCAAACAAGTCCACGCCGAACTGACCGACTTGGCGCAACGCTTCAAACAAACGCAAGAGACATTGCTCACGGGACAATTAGACAAATTGGAATCTCTGCTCGTTGAGAATGCGTCTCATCTTTCAAAAGCAAATCCCCAACGCCTCCAACGCACCAACGAGATTTTCAATGATGCGGTTGAAGGATTGAACCGAATGCGCGATTTGGTTTTAGACCTCAAAAATTTCTCGCGCCTCGAAGAGTCGGATATGAAGCCCGCGAACATCAACGCTTGCATTGATAGCGCGCTCAAAATTTTGCATCACCAAATCAAGAACTCGGTCATTGTCGTCAAGGATTATGGACAACTCCCCGATATGCTCTTCTTCCCTGCCAAACTCAATCAAGTGATGTTAAACCTTATCAACAACGCCGTCTATGCGTGCGAAAAGCGTTACGGCGCGTCGCAAAAAGGCGTGATTACGATTGAAACGCGCAAGCAGGGCAATAACGCCATCATTAAAATTTCTGACAACGGAACGGGGATTTCAGCGGAGCATCTCAACAAAATTTTTGACCCGTTCTTCACGACGAAAGAAGTCGGAAAAGGCACGGGGCTTGGGCTATCGATTTCTTACAAAATCATTCAAGAACACAAGGGAACGATTCGCGTCGTGAGCAAGGAAGGCGAAGGCACGACCTTCATCATTGAACTGCCGATTCGCATTGACATTCCCAAAACCTCGCTCTTCGTTGAAACGGAACAACTTAGCGCGTAGTTTGCCAAGAAGCGTACACGCGCGAATTAAACTTGCCAAAAAATGCAACACACGATTCTCTTCGTCGATGACGAAAAACCCATCTTGAACTCACTTGCTTTCGCTTTTGAGGGTCTTTACGACGTGCTTACGGCGCAAAGCGGTGCGGAAGCCTTGAACTTCATCAGAACGCGCAATGTCTCCGTGATTGTCAGCGACCAACGAATGCCCGGAATGAGCGGAGCAGAACTTTTGAGCGAAGTCAAAAAAATCAGCTCGATGACGATGCGCATTCTGCTCACAGGCTACGCGGATTTGGAAGCGATTATGACGTCGCTCAATGTGGGAAGCGTCTTCCGATTCGTCAATAAGCCTTGGGATAGCGAGAAACTTAAAGCCACGATTCAGTTGGCGTGTCAAATTTATGAACAGATGAACAACCTTTCGGGACAAGCCTCGCACGAACCTGCATTTGTCTTGGCTTCGCGGCAGAAGCCGGCTTTGCTTTTCATCGACACGCCCAACAATCTTTCCGCCCTCCGCTCGCTTTTTGAAACGGACTATGTGGTTCATTCCGCCGAATCGTTTGAAATCGCGATGAATGTCGTGTTATCCAACGATGTGATGGCATTGACGACCGAAGCCGTCCTCAATGGCGAAGAGTGCGTTTCATTCCTTGCCGCGTTGCGCGACATAAAGCCGAACCTTGCCACCATATTGCTCACGGGAAGCAAAGACGCATCGCTTGCCATTCGCCTCATCAACGAAGGCAGAATTTTTCGCTATCTCGTCAAACCATTCACCCGACAAATTCTCAAAGACACATTGCGCGAAGCCATCGAGCAATACGGCAACCCGCTCTCCACAGAAACGGTGGCTCGACACATTGAGCGCAAACATATTTTCAACGGCGATTCACCGCAGATTCACGCGACGACGAATCTCAACGACATCATTCGCCGCGTCAATGCCAAATTGGCTTCGTCGGCGAACTATTGAGGCGCATTCATCAGCGCGCGGCAATCCGCATCGGCAATAAGGAACTTGCTTGTCATTCCCGCGAGCGCAGGAATCCGCGATGCGCAATCATTTTCACCAATGCAAAAAGCGCATCAATCGCGAGCGTTCTTTGTGTTTGACTGCTCTCCGATGATGCGCTTTTGAATGTCGAGAACGCGAGAAATTAGAAGTAAAAGTTAAACCCTGCGGTAATTTCGCTGGTCGCGCTGTTGGTCAGAGCGAATCCTGCGACAACGGCAAATCGGGTATTTCTTGAGAGACCAATATCGACGCCCGCAAAGAAATTCACAGGTGTTGCGCTTGCGCCGCTCTCCATAATGTAGTCGCCGTCAATCCCTGTGATGAATCCGAGTCCGCCGAGATTGAAGTCTAAAATTCCGCCGAAGTCCAAGCCACTGCCGATGCCGCCCGCGTGTCCGCCGAAGTAAGCGTCAAATCCAACGCTCCGATTGGCAAAGAGCGTCATTCGAATGTCGCCGCCGAAGTAGGGGTCGTAAGGCGTTTGACCGAAGCCGATGTGTCCGTTCAGCGCGATGCCGTTGCGCAAGCCGTAGGCGATGGTGGCGTGTCCGAGAAAAAGGTCATTAGAGAAAAGCAGTCCGCCGCGCGCGGCGATTGCCACGTTGCCTTGTCGGGGCAAGTAGCGCATAAAGGGCGATGGGTTTCCGGCAAAAATCTGCTCGGAAAAAAGCGCGAGAAAAAGAAATGCGATGAAGAATCGTTGTTTCGTCATGCTTGCGAGATGTTTTGTTGTTGAGTAAGGCGTTTAGAACTGCGCGTAAAGATACGGAAAGCAAAGCGATTGCTATCCCACGCTTTAACGACGAGCCGATGGAACCAGCGAGCCCAGTTCAGGAAAGAACAGAAGCAACGCGACGACCAACAGTTGTAGCGCGATAAACGGCACGACCCCGCGATAGATGTCGCTCGTCGAAATTTCTGGCGGCGCAACGCCTTTGAGATAAAACAGCGTAAAGCCAAACGGCGGGGTTAAAAACGACGTTTGCAAACAGACCGTAATCAGCATTCCAACCCAAATCAAGTTTAGGTTGTATTTGAGCAAGATGGGCAAAATGACAGGCACGAAAATGAAAATGATTTCGATAAAGTCAATGAAGCACCCTGCGATGAAAATGCCAATCAACACAAACGCCAAGAAGAGTTCGGGACTTAAATTTGAGCGTTCAATCAAATTCGTGAGCGCGGCGTCGCCCCCAATGCCTCTAAACACCAAGCCAAACGCGGTTGCGCCTACCAAAATGATGAAGACCATTGAGGTTAAAAACGTCGTTTCTCGGCAGACGTCAGCCACGACCTTCCAAGAGAGTTTTTTCTCGATCGCGGTCAAGAGCGTCGCCACCAACGCGCCAACGGCGGCGGCTTCGGTCGGCGTGGCAATGCCCGCGTAAATCGAGCCTAAAACGGCGAGCACCAACAAGGCAGGCAAAACAAACGCGCGCGTAATCCGACTTAACGCGCCTTGTCGCCAAAAATCCGCCAATTCCTCCGCCTTGATTGGCGGCGCTTGTTCGGGTTTTAGGAGCGCGACGATGTAGATGTAAATCAAATAAGCGACGACCAGAATGACGCTGGGTGCGACGGCGGCGGCGAACATATCGCCGACCGACACGTTCATCACGCTCGCAAGCAACACCATAATCACGCTGGGCGGCACGAGTTGCCCCAACGTGCCTGCGGCGGCAATCGTCCCCGTCGAAAGCGATTTGCTGAACCCACGTCTGAGCATCGTCGGCAGGCTCAACAGTCCCATCGTGGTAACGGTTGCGCCGACTACGCCCGTCGTCGCTCCAAGCAACGCACCAACGACAATCACCGAAAGCGCCAAGCCTCCCCTCAATCGTCCGAGCAACAGCGACATCGTATCGAGCAATCGCTCCGCAATCCCTGATTTTTCAAGCATCACGCCCATAAACACGAAAAGCGGCACGGCAATCAGCACGTAGTTCGTCATTATGCCGAAAACGCGCATCGGCAGTAGATTGAAAAACTCAAAGCCAAACACGAAATATCCAAACGCAATCGATAAGCCGCCCAGCGTAAAGGCGACAGGAAACCCCATCAACAGGAGCGCAATCAACAGCCCAAATAGCATAAGCGTGAGCAGTTCAGACGACATCTTTCGCGCGCTCCTTTCCTTCAATCAAAACGAGAATTTTCTCCAAGAGCATCGCCACGCCTTGCAGCGTCAGCAATCCCGCGCTAATCGCGATGGTGGATTTGATAATCCAACGATACGGCAACCCGCCCGTATCGGGAGAGGCTTCGCCGCTCTCAAACGCAATCAGCGCGTAAGGCAACGACGAGACCATCATTGCGACGCAAAACGGCAACAACAGAAACAGAACGCCGATGATGTCAAGCGCGGCTTGAACGCGCGGCGTAGATTTTGAGTAGAGGATGTCGACGCGCACGTGCCTATCGTGCCGAAGCGTCCACCCCGCGCCGATTAAAAAAATGAACGAGAAAACGTGCCACTCCAATTCATAAAACGCCGCGCTCGATTGCTTAAAAAAATAACGCGCCGTCACATCGACGCAAATCAGCGCGACGAGAAGCACGTTCGCTCCCGAAGCGACGTTGCCTGCGACTTCGTTCAACGACGAAATCAGTCGAATAATGGTTTTCATTTGCGATGTTGTTTTTTTCTGTTGCGACAAAGAGACGCAAGAGTCTTTTCCTCATTTCTGACGCAATCAAAATCGCTCCCCTCTCCCTTTTGGCAAGGGAAAGGGGTTAGGAACGATTTCAACTGCGAGAGAATTTCGCAAGACGCATCGCGCCCGATGGCATTACTCCAAATACGGACGTATTGCGTCTTCCGACTTTTTGTTCCACTCCAAGATGTTCTTTTTGAACGCCATCAAACTTTCGTAGGTCTTTTTGGCGTGCGGGTCTTTGGCGGTTTCTTCTTCGGCGACTTCTTTGGCGAGTTTTTTCAGTTCCATCAACACTTCTTTCGGAAACTCTTTGAGTTGCACTTTTTCTTCGTTGATGAGTTTTTGCAGATACGCATTGTTTTGCGCTTCAAACTCGGAAAGAATCCAAATGTTTGAGCGCGCCGCCGCCGTTCTGACGATTTCTTGCAAATCGCTCGGCAGAGATTCAAAGGCTTTTTTGTTGACGATGAGTTCGAAGGCAGTGCCGGGTTCGTGCCATCCGGGATAGTAATAGTATTTGGCGACCTTGTGCAATCCGAGTTTGTAATCGTGATATGGTCCAATCCATTCGGTTGCATCAATCACGCCGCGCTCGAGGCTCGTGTAAATTTCAGGCGCGGCAAGCGTAACCGAAGAGCCACCGGCTTTGGCAATTACTTTTCCGCCCCAACCCGGAATGCGCATCTTCAAGCCTTTCAGGTCGTTGACGGATTTAATTTCTTTGTTGAACCAGCCGCCCATTTGCACGCCTGTGTTTCCACAGAGAAACGGAATAACGCCTTGTGGCGCGTAGGCTTCTTCCCACAGTTCTTTTCCGCCGCCGCCGTAATACCATGCATTAAATTGTTGCGCATTTAAGCCAAAAGGAAATGAAGCGAACAACGGCGACGAAGGCACTTTTCCTGACCAATAATACGCCGCGCTATGCCCCATTTCCGCCGTGCCTGCGCTCACGGCGTTGAAGACTTCCAAGCCTGGCACGAGTTCATTCGCGCCATAGACCTTGATGCGCAAGCGTCCGTTTGAGGCGCTATCGACCCACTGCGCGAATTTTTCCGCGCCTTCTCCCAAAACGGGAAACTTCGGCGCCCAAGAGGTTACCATTTTCCAGTTGTAAGTCTTGCTCGGCGCGCCGCTCGTCGCGGTTTTCTTTGAATCGCCGCCGCAAGAAGAGATGATTAAGATGATTAAGAGAATCGCGCACCACAGCGCGACATTGCGAATTGAGAGATGGTTTGTCATTGTCATTGTTGATAGAAGAGTTGAATTGGAACTGCGAGTGCGAATATAAAAGAATTTTTTTTCGCGAATATCTCTACGTTAATTTTCAGCGACGCTTTCTCAACACAAAACTCTGAACGCTATGCGACTACGAATGCCTTTTTCTTCGTTCCAAGCCTTTCGCGCGCTACTCTTCGCGCTTGTCCTTCACTTGCTTGCCTTTGGTTCGCTTCGCTCGCAAACTTCCGATGAGTCTTTTCCGCTCGCGCTCGCCGACATCGAAAAAGTGTTCGGCAAGGGTTTCACGGCAGAAAAGCCAACCAAATTGGGAGAAATTCTCTCGCGCAGATTCAGCGGCAAAAAATTCACGATTCAAGCATCTATTCAGCCGAGCTATGGCATCAAAAAGGTCGATGAGTATCTGAAACTCGCTCCGCCAAATCAGTGGAAACCGATTCCCAACGACCCCGATGGCGCAATGATTGAAGTTCGCGACGACAAAAGCGACGACCTCGCCTCTACGCCCGCAATCGCTTACATACGCAAAGACAAATACGTGCGTCTGCAAATTTTAGGCAACTACTACGACAATCGCGCTCAAATGCCAAAACTTCGCGACGAGATGCGCGACAAACTCGCCAAACTTCGCCGCATTCCGTAGCCTGAACGGCAAACGTTATGACCTTCACGACCGACTCGCTTCAACGCCTCGCACGCCTGCGCGTGCTCTTCCTCAACGCCCACGACGGCTTGGCGGATTATTGGGATTCGGAGGAATCGCTCGCGCTCTACGATGCCACCTTCGCTGAACGCATTGGTTGGAAGTGGAACTTCGTGCTCAATGACCTCGACGCACGCGAATGGACTTTACCCGACGGCACACTCGTCGATTGGGGGTGTGGCACGGGCGTTGCTTCTCAAAAAATTTTGCAAAGCCCTATCGGCTCTGCGATTTGCAACCTTTCGCTCTTCGACCGCTCCACGCTTTCGCTTGACTTTGCTTCAAAAAAACTCACACAACTATTTCCGAACATTCACTTCACGCAGGGCGACGCGCCAAACGCTGAAACCGTCGTCATCTCGCACGTGCTCAACGAACTTTCTCGCGACGCGCTGAACGCCTTGCTTGCGCGTCTCAACAAAGCCACGGCGATTCTTTGGGTCGAGCCGAGTTTGAAACACGTTTCGAGAAAATTGATTGAGGTTCGCGAAGCGTTGCGGGAGCGATTTCGCCTTGTTGCGCCGTGCGTTCATCAAGCGCGGTGTGGAATGCTCGCGCCTGAAAACGAGCGGCATTGGTGTCATCACTTCGCCGAGCCGCCCCAAGAAGCCTTCACGCAATCCAAGTGGGCGAAATTTTCGCAAACGATGCAAATCGACTTGCGCGACCTTTCGCTATCGTATCTCGTCCTCGACAAACGCCCCATTGCGCCCCTTGAACCGCGCGCGAAACGCCTCATCGGAAACGCTCGTCTTTACAAAGCGACTGCGTCGCTTCTGAGCGTTGAGGTTGAGAACGGTCGCATTAAGCAGTGGAACACGCCTATTTGATGTCGGCAATGGCGTCAAGCGAAGGCTCTTCGTGCGTAACGCAGTGAATCGCGCCAAGCCCCCAAATGAGGTCGGTGCAATCAATTCCCTGAACGCGCCGCGTTGGAAAGTGCTTCTGCAAAATCTCTAATGCCTTGATGTCGTTGGCGCAGCGGTAAGTTGGTACAAGCACGACGTTATTGGCGATGTAGAAATTGGCATAACTCGCGGGCAGGCGTTGGTCTTGTTCATAGACGGGCGACGGCATTGGAATGGTGATGATGTTGAACGGCTTGCCGTCTTGGTCGGTGAAGGTTTTGAGCCGCTCGTAATTTTCCATCAAGGGTTCGTAGTTCTCATCGCTTTTGTCGTCTTCGATTGCGGTTACGATGGTGTCGTGGCTGACGAAGCGCGTGATGTCGTCGATATGTCCGTCGGTGTCGTCGCCGACAATTCCATCGCCGAGCCAAAGGATTTTGGTTACGCCGAGATAGTCTTTGAGGTAGGTTTCAATTTCCGCTTGCGAGAGATGCGGGTTGCGGTTCGGGTTCAGAAGACACGAGGTTGTGGTGAGCAAACAGCCTTTGCCATTCACATCAATCGAGCCGCCTTCCATAACGATGTTCGGATAAAAGACGGGCAATTTTTTCCATTCCGCGATTCGCGTAGGAATGTCGTCGTCTAAGTCAAACGGCGGATACTTTCCGCCCCAAGCGTTGTAGCCCCAATCGACGATGGCTTTTTCGACCGCGTCGCCGTTGCGGCGCAGAACGAACATTGGTCCGTGGTCTCTGCACCACGCATCGTTGGTTGGAAATCGATGGTAGTGAATGTTCGGAATCGCGTCGCGCACGATGCCGCTTTTGGCGACCATTTCGCGCACGTCAAATTCCATTTTTTCATTGAGCACATTCACATGCACCTCTTCGTGCGGCGCAAGAAATCGGAAAAACTCGATGAAGGTTTCCCAAACAGGTTCGAGCGGTTTGTCGGGCCAAGTTTCGGGCTTGTGCGGAAACGAAAACCAAGTCGCGTCGTGATGCGCCCATTCGGGCGGCATGGCGTAACCGAGTTCTTTTGGTGTCATTGACGGTGAGTTTGAAAGTGGGTGCAAAGTTAGGAAATGTTCGTTGATTAAATGATTCCGCTTGCCATCAAACATGCAATCACAATGAGCATTGCGGCAACCGTGCGTTGAACAACTTGCATTGTTACTTTTGGCATAAGCCGTGCACCGATAAATGCTCCCAAAAAAGCGGAAAGACAAGCAGAGACAAGTATGGTTGTATTCTCTTCGAGAATTGCGGAACGAAAGCGATTGAAATAAACAGGCAAACGCGCAACATCAATCAGACACGCAATTACAATGCTTGTTGCGATAAAACTTTCCTTTGTCAAATCGTATTTGAGCAAAAAGATGCTTCGCAATGCGCCCTGCTGTCCTGAAAGTCCGCCAACAAATCCTGAGAGCAGACCGCCGAGCCACAAATCGTCGCGCTCAAATTTCAGTCTTTTTTCCGACGGACGCGATTCTAACCACACAAACACAATCAGCAACATCGAAATGAGCAATTTCAGCGGCGTAATGCTCGCCGTGCGATTGAAAAATGGATATTCGTAAATCGGCTCAATCGTTGAAATCGCGCCCAACAGCATAGCACCTAAAAACGAGGACACTACCGCCCCAAGACCAAACTTGATAGCGATTTCTCTATCCGCAAATTTTCCAACCAAGACTAATTTGAATAGATTGTTGAGCAAATGCACCACAGCCGTTAAAGCAATCGCCAAATCCACTGAAAAGAACAACGCAAAAAAAGGCATCAGCAGTGTGCCGAGCCCAAACCCCGAAAATAGCGTTAGCAATGAAGCAAAGAGCGACGCAATTGCAATAATGATGAGTTCCATTGTTTCGTGATAGCTATGCCCATTGGCGTTGTCTTTTATGTGATTGTGAAAAGTCTTACGTTTCGCGTCAAACTTTACAAACAAATATGAGCATTTTTTCTCTCGTCTTATCCAACATTGCACAGCGCAAGTTTTCCGTTTTTCTGACGGCACTTTCCGTTGCGTTGGGCGTTGCGCTCATTGCCGCCACGCTCGACATCAAGCGGCAGGTTGAAGATAAGTTCAGCCAAACCAGCATTGGCTATGAACTTATTCTTGGCGCAAAAGGCTCGCCGCTTCAACTCGTTTTGAACACCGTCTATCATCTCGGCAACCCAACAGGCAATTTGCCTTACAGCACCTACGAACTTTATCGCAAAAATCCGTTCGTCAGTTATGCCATTCCGATGGGCTTGGGCGATAATTATCGTGGCTTCCGAATCGTTTGCACCACAACGGAATTTTTCACAAAGTTTAATTACGCCAAAGATAAAAAGCATGAACTTGCCGAAGGACGCTTGTTCAAAGACGATGAACTTTATGCCGCTGTGCTCGGCAAAGATGTTTCGGAAAAAACAGGCTTAAAATTTGGCGATAAGTTCGTCGCCACGCACGGCTTGCAAGAGTCGAGCGGCGATATTGGCAAAGTGCATGAGCATGACAACTTCACCGTTGTTGGCATTCTCAAAAAAACAGGCACACCCAGCGACAAAGCCATCTATGCGTCTCTCCCAACCGTTTGGGCAATTCACGAGGCAGAAGCAGAACATAACAATGACGAATCCACACGCAAAGCCGCCGTCGATCGCGCTTACGGCAAGTCCGAAAAAGACACGATTCAAATTCAAATGGCATCCGCCGACCACAAACACGATAAACACGAACACGATACCGAGCATGTGTACGAACACACAAAGAAATCTTCATCAGATAAACACACGCACTCCGACGGCACACCGCACACCGACGGCGACGACCACCCTGACCACAAGCACGACCACGACCATGAGCACGAGCATGCCGTTCCAACCGAAGGCGATGTAACGGCGATTTTAGTTAAAGCCAAAGCCCCGATTTTTTCGCTTCAACTCTACGACAAAATCAACCGCGAGCCTTACGCGCAAGCCGCGTTTGCAGTCAATGAAATCAAAAATCTTTTTGACATTGTTGGCAATGTTGATTGGGCGTTTTTCTTCATCACAGCGTTGGTAATTATGGTTGCGCTGATTGGCGTGATGGTTGCGCTTTACAACTCGCTCGCAGAACGCCGCCGCGAGATTGCGATTTTGCGCTCGCTGGGGGCGCATCGCTCGAAAATTTTCAGCATCATCGCGCTTGAAGCCGCCCTGACTTCCTTTTTCGGCGCGCTCTTTGGCATTGTGTTAAGCAAGATTCTTTCGCTGGTGCTTAAAGGGTTCGTTTTGGAGAAAACAGGCATTGAAATTTCGGTTGCGTTGTGGAGCGTCGTTGGCGGCGTGCCTGTGGAACTTACGCTGTTGGTGATTGTAACGCTGATTGGCGCATTGGCAGGCGTTATTCCTGCTGTTGAAGCGTATCGAACCGATGTCGCTAAAAACCTTAGTCCACTGAGCTAAACTGCTTGCGCATCACGCTCGGATATTTTGACTATAAAAAAGGGCGAGTGATGAACCCGCCCTTATTGCTTTTAACCTTATTGCTTTTAAAATTAGACCGCGTCGCTCAAGCTTGTGAAAGTGAAATCGCGAATGCGCATCGGCGGAACAAGATTGCCGTTCAAACGTTCAGGCTTGCCGAGCGCATCAAGGTTGTTGAGCATAATGACGGGGCTTTCGTTGAAGCGCATGTTTTTGATGGCATATTGAATTTTGCCGTTCTCAATGTAGAATGTGCCGTCGCGTGTTAGCCCTGTGTAGAGCAGGGTTTGCGGGTCGACGCTTCGAATATACCAAAGTCGCGTAATCAGAATTCCCTTCTTCGTATCCTTGATTAAATCTTCCGTTGTTGCTGATGTGCCTTCAATGATGACGCCGCTTGGAAAAGCAGTTGGTTTAACGCCCTTTTGAGATGCCCAATAGCGGTCATAGACGAGGTTTTGAAGTACGCCATTTTTGAACCACCATATTCTTTCGCGCGAAAGTCCATCGCCTTGCCAAGTTTGCGCGGGAATCTCGGGGTGCGTGGGGTCGGAGTAAATGTTGATGCGCTCATCGATGATTTTTTCGCCGATTTTGTTGCCGCCGCCTTTTTTGGAAAAGAAACTTCTGCCTTCGTCAGCGGCGCGCGCGCCAAGCGAGAAGACGAGGTTGTTGAGCAAGCCTTCGTCTGAAACGAGCGCGGCGGGTTCTAGAATGACGGTGTATTTGCCCGGCTCAATTGCGCGCGGATTGCGCGAGAGTTCGGCTTTGCGAATGGCGATTTCAGAATCTTCTTTCGGGCGAAACTTCGTTACATCGTTGTAATCTTTAACGGCGTAGCCTGACCCCGTGCCGTCGCTCGTGCGCGCGGTAAGCGTAAATTCAATCCCCGTTGCTTTGTTGTAAGCGAAAAGCCCTTTGGAATTGGCTAATGCGGAAAAACTAGTGCTGTCTTCAAAAAAGCCTGCCGCCGTCATTCCCAACTTTTCCGCTTGCGAGATGCCTTCATTGGCGACATTGGCGCGATACTCTGGCGAAATGCGCGCGGTCGACTCAAAGTAAGTTTTTGATTCCAGATAAGTTTGCGGCTCCAAGAACGGCATCGCTTCGGGATTTTCGGGCGCGAGTTTCGCAAGTTCTTCGGCGCGTCGCGCGCACTTTTCAATCGATGCGTCGTCGAGTTCGTTGGTCGAGGCACTTCCGATGCGTCGCCCGAACTTCGCGCTCACGCTCAACCCCACGTTTTCGCTGAACCCGCTGGTCGTAATCGTGTTGCGCGCGTAGCGCACGTTGCCGCTGACGTTGCCGCCCAAATTCGCTTCGCACTCCTCCGCTTTTGAAAACGAAAGGACTTTGTCGAGGATTTTTTTGGCTTCTTCTTTTGATAAAACGGACATTGTTAGATGTTGGATTTCGTTGCGAGATGTTGTTGAAGTTCAGACATTGCGCGCCGTGTTAATCACGTTCACATTGTTGAAGCGCGTCGTCGAACTGCCGTGAGAAACCGCGCTCACCTGTCCGGGCTGACCTTTGCCATCGAAGAAACTTCCGCCCAAGCGATAGTCGCTTTCGTCGCAAATCGCAACGCAACTGTTCCAAAACTCTTGTGTATTGGATTGATACGCCACGTCTTTGAGCATCCCGACGATTTTGCCGTTCTTGATTTCGTAAAACAGTTGCCCTGTGAATTGGAAGTTGTAGCGTTGTTGGTCGATGGAGTAGGAACTATCGCCCACGATGTAAATGCCTTTGTCGACGCCTGCAATCATGTCGGCGACGGAGAGTTTCGTTTTGCCCGGCGCAAGCGAAACATTCGGCATGCGTTGAAATTGAACGGAACTCCAACTATCCGCATAACAACAGCCGTGCGATTCTTTCTCGCCAAGAATGTGCACTTGGTCGCGAATGGCTTGATAGTTCACCAGCGTTCCATCTTTGACCAAATCCCATTGCTTTGTGGTAACGCCTTCGTCATCGTAGCCGACCGCGCCGAGCGACGTGGGCTGTGTTTTATCAGCAAAAAGAGTAACGATAGGACTGCCGTAGTTGAAACTTTTACTTTGCCACTTATCGAGCGTAACGAAACTGGTGCCAGCATAATTGGCTTCGTAGCCGAGCACACGGTCAAGTTCGAGCGGATGCCCAACCGATTCGTGAATCGTGAGCCAAAGGTGTGCAGGGTCTAACACTAAATCATACTTGCCCGGCTCAACCGATTTGGCTTTAAGTTTCTGTTGAACGTGCTTAGCGGCAAGCGAGGCATCTTCAATCATGTCGTAATACTTGCCGTAACCAACGACGCCTTCAGGCAGTTGATACTTGCCTTCGGGACGCGCAGAGAGATACTCATATCCCATTCCCATGGGCGCGGCAAGTTCAGAGCGCGATTGAAATTTGCCTGTGGTTTTATCAATGACGGTAACATTAAAAGTAGGCCAAATGCGATAAATGTCTTGGTCAATGTAAGAGCCGTCGGTGGAAGCAAAATACTTTTGTTCATTAACGAGAAAGAGCGAGGAGCTCACGAAGTTCGCGCCGTTTTTCATTGCCGCATCATTGACGCTCAAAAGAAAATCGGTTTTCTCTTTGATAGGCACTTCAAGTGCATTTTTTTCAATCGGTGTTTTCCAACTCACTTCGCCAAGAGCCTTTGTTGGCGCAAGTCTGACGGGCTCTTTTTGAAATTTGGAATTGGCTTTTGCAATCGCTACGGCAGTTTCAGCCGCTTTCTTAATACCTTCGGCAGTTACGCGGTTGGTTGAAGCAAATCCCCAAGTGCCGTTAGCAATGACGCGAATGCCGATGCCAAACGATTCTGTGTTCTGAATGCCTTGAACTTTATTTTCGCGTGTAAACACGAATTGGCGCAGATAGCGACCGATGCGAACATCGCAGTAACTTGCGCCGTTGCTCCTTGCCGTGTTGAGTGCGACATCGGCAAGCCGCTTTTTGTCGGCAGTCGATAAAATTGGGGTAACAAGTTCGGTTTCGGAAATTTCTTTTGCAAAGGTTGGTAGCGGCAAGAGCATCGCGCCCGTTCCAAGCGCGGCAAGTTGAATGAAGTCTCTACGATTCAAATGTTTTCTCCTTTTTGGTTAGAAATTGAATCTCAAATAAAATGCTGATAGCGGAAAAAGATAATCATTTGACGCGAAGAAAAAGGCAAAAGTTTCACTTCTAAAAACCGACTCGCGCCGCGCACCCCGACTTAATTTTGCGCCGATTTTACAGATGTTTTTTGTAATTAGACACGACTCGAACTCAAATTCATCAACGATTGAAAAAAAATCAGTCCAAGCCGAAAGTTGTCATTTACACCGATGGCGCGTGCGAAGGCAATCCCGGACGCGGCGGCTACGGCGTGGTGATGCTTTGGGGCGAAAAGCGCAAAGAACTTTCAGGCGGATTCCAATGCACCACGAACAACCGAATGGAACTGCTTGCCGTCATTGAAGCCCTTGCCGCACTCAAACAACCATGCGCCGTTACACTTTATTCTGATTCAAGTTATGTCGTCAATGCGATGAACGAAGGTTGGGTTCAAAATTGGCGACAAAAAGGATGGCGCAATTCGCAAAACAGACCAACGCCAAACGTAGATTTATGGAAACGCTTGCTTGCGCTATGCGAACAACACGATGTTGAATTTATTTGGGTGAAAGGACACTCAGGCGTTGAGGAAAACGAACGGTGCGACGCACTCGCCGTTGCCGCCGCTCAAAAGCCCAATTTGCCCATTGACGCAGGCTACACTACTGGTGCTGATGCGTCGTGATGTTCCCCAAAGCGTCCCATTTGAAGAACTCTGTGGTTTTTCTATCTATCGCTACTTCGTAGCAACCGCTTCCATCAAGGTCGAGGCGCAAGGTTTCTTCTTTAACGTGAGGCGAAATCAATCGTTTGAGCGCGAAGTGCGAGCCATCTTTGATTTTCCGCCAACGCATGGTGATGAGAGAAAGTTGAAACTGAGCGTCGCTATAAAGTGCAATGCGTCCGATTTTTGATTCCGCCGTAACGGCAATTTCATAACTTTTCACGCCGAGTGCGTTTGGCGTTTTGAAGACACCTTTGGCGACAAATGAAAATTTTTCAACCGCGTTGACAAGCGTATTGTCAGAAGCTCGACGCGAGGTAATTTCGCCATGCTCATCAATTAGCGTGGCAACTTGAAAGAAAAGTTGAGGAATAAAATTGATGCTGTCGGCAAGTTGTGTGCTTGCATTGGTGAGTGAAGAAATTGTAACTAAATTCGCGCTGTTCAGGGCATTGCGCATTTGTGCAAAGGTAGGCGCGCTTGAACACACAAGGCATATACAAAGCAGGCAGTCATAAAATTGTGGTTTGCTTAATCGCATAAATTGTTAGGGGCATGGAATCACAGAAAGTTCTCCCAAACCTAAAACATCTGATGTTGAAAATATCTTCTCTTCCCGCGCGCAAATATACACTTTCGCTTGCGTTTTTGTTGTTTTGGATTGGCTCGATGGTTGGACAAACGAAGTTCAGCATTGCAGTGAGCCTTGAAGGCGGACGCGCCTATACGGACGACATTCCCGTCTATTCGTTGCAAAATAAACTCGTCGTAACGGCGGTCGATGTGTGCAACGCGCTCAAAATTACGCCAACCGTTACCAATCAAAGCGTCAGCGTTTCAACGCTTAGCAAAACCCAGCATCGACTTGTGCTTGAACTCAAAGCCAATAATCACTTCATCAAAATTCAGAACGCAACAGAAAACAAGCCGCATAGAATTATTCAGCTCGATGCGCCGCTCATTTTGTATGGCGATAAAATTTACCTCGAGCCGCATCAAGCGCGAGTGCTTTTCGGAATGTTTCTCGACGCAAAAAGCGACACACTCGGCGGCGTGCTTTCGTTTGATTTTACGCAACCCTTCTCACTCGACACCGCCAAGCCTACCGTGCCGATTGAGATGATTGCGCGGCACACGATTCAGAACGTGATTGTCGAAGAAAAAGCCAATGGCGTGATTGTGCGAATCATTTCCACGAAGCCGAATGTGAAATATGAATTTATTCCGCCCGATAAAAACGGGCTCGCTTATCTCACATTCGTTGGGGCGACAGGCGATATGCAGGCACTTTCACAAACCTTCAAAAATGGATTTCTCCGACGCATTACGCCTGTCTCGCTCAGAGGCAGTCTGCAACTCACCCTCGAGTTTGATGCGCAGAAATACACTGTTAAATCCACAGACATGACGCGCGAACAAGGGACAAATAATTTCATCTTGCTTGCCTTGCGCGATGTGAATGTTCAAGAAATCATTGAGCAAGAAAACAAGGAAGTGCAAATCAACGCAACGCTTGATGAACAGCGAAGCAAATGGAAGTTAGACGTGATTGCGCTTGATGCCGGACATGGCGGCAAAGACGTCGGCGCAATCGGCGCGAGTGGGCATTATGAAAAAGACGTCACGCTTGCGATTGTCAAAAAGGTCGGGAAGTTGATAGAGAAAAATTGGAGTGGCGTCAAGGTCGTCTACACGCGGGATTCCGATAAGTTTATCGAGCTTGACGAGCGCGGCAAAATTGCCAACCGCAACAATGCGAAACTTTTCGTCAGCGTTCATTGCAATGCGAGTGTTAATCGTAAAGCAGACGGCGTGGAGGTCTATTTGCTTGGGCTACACAAAACAGACGCCGCGCTCAAAGTAGCCCAACGTGAAAACGCCGTCATGATTGAGGAGAGCGACTATCAGGAGCGATACAAAAACTTCACGGAAGAAAATTTGATTATGGTTACGATGGCGCAAAACGCCTTTGCACATCAATCGGAAAAGTTGGCGGAAATCATCAGCAACGACATTGCACGGCGAGCGGCGCGTCAAAATCGTGGTGTCAAGCAAGCAGGGTTCATGGTGCTTTGGACGCCCTCAATGCCGAGCATCTTGATTGAAACAGGTTACATTTCTAACCCAAACGAAGAGAAATTTTTAGCCTCTGAAACGGGACAAACTCAAATTGCCGAAGCCATTTTCGAAGGACTTGAAAAATATCGGCGCGATTATGAAGCCCAAGTTTCCCGCGAATAATCTTCAACTTACCTGAAAATCTGTGAAGACTCCGTGAGTTTGTATTGGCGGACGGTGTTTTGCAATTGTTCGGCTTGTCCGATAAGTTCTTGCGCCAAGTGAGTAATTTCAGCGGAAGCGTCTTTATTGCGCTGAATGGTTTGAGTAAGCGCGTCAAGCGATTTAAGGAGTTTTTGTCCAACGGCGCGTTGCTGTTCGGCTTGCTCAATAATTTGGGTCGTGCGAATGGTCATGTCGGTCGTTTTCATCGTTACTTGCTGACTGCTTCGCATTTGTGCATCGACAAGGCTTGAAAGGCGGCTCATAATCGCGCTGGAGCGGGAATAGTATTGGGTGATTTTATCGAGCGTTTTTTCCGCATCTTTAACCGTGTTGAAACTGTCGCGCACGGCTTGGTTTGTTTCCAAAATTGTGTCGTTAATTTTCAGCATGCTGTTTTGCACGCCGGTCACCATGTCTTGAATTTGAACCGAAAAGCGTGCTGACTGTTCGGCTAATCCGCGAATTTCATTGGCAACAACTCTGAATCCTTTGCTTGATTCGCTCGCAATCGCCGATTCAATTGTTGCATTGACCGCAAGCAAGTTGGTCTGCTTCGCCGTGCGTGAGGCGGCACCAGCGGTGATGTCAATTTCCCGAATGTTTTTATCTAATTGAGCAACTTGCTGACGAAGTGAATCAAGCTTATCGGTAATGCCGAGAATCGTGAGGCTGATTTGCTCAATACCGAACTTCCCTCCCTGAACTTCATTGATGACTTGACTGAAGACTTGGTTCGAATCTTGAATGCTTCGCGCCGCTTCTTGAATTGAACTGATGAGGTCTTCGATGAACGAGCGCGTTTCGCGCACGTTGATGGTCAAGCCTTGCATGCCTTCCGCAACTGTTGTCGTTGAGTCTTCCATCTTAGAGACGGATTGAATGACGTCTTTGACCGCATTAGTTTGCGCCTCCGAACTTTTCATGACGCCCGTTGATGAGTTGCTGATATCCAAGGCAATTTGGTTCAGGCGCATTGTCATATCGAGCACTTCACGAACTGACTCTTTGAGATTATCCACGATGGTGTTGAACGATGAAACGACGAGGCTTAGTTCATCTGCCGAATTGTATGAAACTCGCTCAGTGAGATTGCCTTCAGAAATGCGTTGCGCCGACGTTGCGATGCGTTGAATCGGCTCGGAAAGTTGTCTTCGGATTAGATAAAATGCCGCGAACACAACGGCGGCAATGCCTAAAATTGTGAGTGCAATGCCCGTCAGTAAATTCAGCGTCATGGCTTGGCGCGTTGTTTCGCCGGGCACAATGATAGAGATGATGCCGCGCAAATCGCCTTGACGGTAGCCGTAGCCTGTTTCGTATTTTGATTGCACGAATTCGGGCGCGTCGGCTCTATCGCCATGGCAGGTTAGACATTGTTTGCGGATAAATATGGGTTGGACATAACGATAAACGGGCTTGCCTTCAAATTTCGTCTCTTGCCAAATGCCGATAGATTCAGGGTTGATTTTTGTTTGTCCTTTCGTTTTGAGTTCGGCAATCGTTTGCGAAATTTCTTTGAGCGATTTCTCCTCAAAGGCATCTGGTTTGTTTCTTGGGTTTCGGAAGTTGAGCGAGACTTGCCTTACTTTGATGTTGCGAATGTCGTATTGGCTCGACGGCGGCAGCGTTTGAAAGGTGGTATCGAGCGGGAAGAGCGTCGGGTTGTAGTGAATAAGCGTGAGCAGGTCGCTCGTTGAATCCGTAATGGAAAGCGGCTGACGCAGAATGGTCGCGGCGTTATACTCCCACATGCCTTGCAAGGTCGTCGCCGTTGAAATCACCTCTTCTTTGAGTTGGGTTTCAATCTGGCTCCTTTCTCTGAGTTGCAAAGCGGCGTTGACAACAATGAACACGGTTGCAAAGATGATTCCAACCAGAATTGTTACACGTTGATCGAGGCGAAGTTTCTGCGTCTCCATGTTGAATGATTAAAGATAAACCGTCCGAAGCGTAGGCAAGGAAGAGTGCGCACGCGGCGGACGGTCGTATGGAAATTGAAATCGTAGCGTTGAATCGAGATACTCATCAAGCCGATATTATTTGGTCAGCACAGGCATGGACTTGAACTTGTATCCTTGCGACTTCATTGCTTTGACAAGTTCATCGGCATCTCTGGCGACGTTGGCTTTCACTTCGGGCAAGGATTTGTTGAGAACACCGATTTCAGCGTTGAAGTATTCAACAACTGTTTTCATGAGTTTATCCAACTTCACTTCAGCGTCGCCTTCTACCACCAGCCCTTGCACAGTTTTCTCATCAGGCGCAATGGTGTTTTTGAAACTGAAGTCGATAAAGTTCAAAATGTTCGGGTTTTGTGTGCTACGCACCTCAGTGGTTTTGTATCGATCGATGTAATCTTGGACGATAACACCGGGCATACGTTTTGAGACTTCTTCCATCAAATCAACAAGAGCGTTCATGTATGCAACGCGCAAAGTCGAGTTTTTGAACGGCACGTCGGATTTGATGCCCTCCATTTGTTTTTCCCAGAGGTCAACGGTTTCAAGGAACTTGCGAATGCGCTGTTTCGTCATTTGTGCTTTTCGTGCCTCATCTTTTTCGTTGGCTTCTTTCGGGTCAGGTTGTTCTAATCGGTTGCGGAGTTGTCGCACATCAGATTTTAGGCGTCGCTCAATGAATCTATCGGAGTAGGCACTATCTTTCTTGCGAACGGCATTGAGAAATTCACCACCTTCATCTTTAATAAGGGGCAAAGCGACTTTAATGTAGCGGCAGGCTTCATCTAAACGACCGGCTTCAAGATAGAAATTCGCCAACGCCAATTGATACGGGAAGTATCCGATGTCGGAGGCAAAAGTCATCAAAAGATAGAACTCTTTGCGGACAGGGTCTTTCTCATTGTTTGCGCGCTCTTTCCAATAAAAAGCTTTTTGGGCTTTATCTTCGAGCGATGGCACTTCAATTTTCTTGAAGAAGCCTGCTTTGATGTAGGCTTGCGCGCCAGCGCGGTCGCGCGTAACCATGCTGTCAATCACCTGCTTGGCTTTCTCGCGGTATTGCTCTTGACCTTTAAGCGGAGTTTGGTCGAGAGCCGTGTAGAAGTGCATGATGGCGGCAAGTTTATGCTCTAACTGTTCGTCCCCTTTGGCGGTCTTAATTTTATTGAGATGGTCAGCGGCAATCTGATAATTACATTCGAAGAGAATTTCGTCTTGACGGCGCACAATCGCGTCGCTTCGTTTACCAACGCCTTGCTTGAAGCGAATGTTTAATGCAAGCGCGACGACGAGCGCGTTGAACCAATCTTTATTTTTGTAAAACTCGTTGGCTTGGAACATTTTCGCCTCTTCATCGATGCCTTGCTCCAATTCTTCGTCGATTTCTAATACGATTTTATCGCCGTCAATGCGGAGCAATCCTTCGTCGCTGGTTGAAAAAACCGTTGAGGCTTGCTTTTCATTGCTGAGCACATCGCCCAAAATGCTGTCTAAATCCAGACCTAAATTTAATGCGTCTTTGTTCTGGTCGCCTGATTGTTGTGGATTGGTTGCCATTGCTCAAAAAATTTGAAAGTTTGAAAAAATTGTGCTCGTGCAAGTTGAGCAGTTTTATGTTGTTTTTTCTTTATTGAAATTGCACCATTTCGGGCGCGTCCAACATTTTTTTTGTGTCAATTAGAACGACGACGTCGCGCTTTTCCAAGTCATCGGGGCGAATGTAAATCCCTTTTGCAAACGGAGCAAGCCGTTCCAATTCACCGTCGGCGGCATTGATTTTCTCGATTTCAGGTTCGGCAATGCGAAGCACGTCCAACACGGCATCGACGATGCAACAAACGGAAAAGCGGTTATTTCTGACAATCACCATTTTTTCAGCGGCTTTTTGTCGGCGCGATTTCTGCCTGCGTGATTCAATTCCCAAAACGCGCTGAATGTCAATGACGGAAGTAATTTCCCCGCGCACGTTACAAACCCCAAGCACGAAGTTCGGCAATCCGGGCACCGGTGTAATTTTCTGAACGTCCAAAATCGCTTCGATGTCTATGATTCGGAACGCGATTTCTTTTTCGCCGATGAGCGTAGCGATGTATTGCTCTCGGGCTTCGTCGTCGTCGCGGTTCGCCGTGTTCTTATCAACTTCAATCGCACGTAGCCGTTCTAAGATACTTGCCATTCCCTCCAAGTCGCGCATTGTCGTTCCAGGAGGAATGGTGAAGTTCAATTCCGAGAGTTGCTCTGCAAGTCGTTCGTTATCCATCGTTCAAAGTGGTCGTTTCGTTGATGAAGTATATCAATGTTCAGGTTTTCGTGGCTTTTTTAACAGCGGAGATTAAATCTTCTTCGCTGAACGGTTTAACGAGATAAGCATCGGCACCTTGTTTCATTCCCCAGAACTTATCACTGTCTTGGTTTTTTGAAGTAATCATGACAATCGGAATGCCACCAGTTGAGGCATCTTTTTTGAGGTTGCGGCAGACTTGGAAGCCGTCTTTTTTCGGCATCACGACATCGAGCAAAATGACATCGGGCTTTGTGGCGCGCGCTTTTTCTTCACCCTCTTCGCCATCGTTTGCTTCGAGAATGGTGTAACCAAGCGAAGTCATGACTTTGGAGATAATTGTGCGCTCTACGGCGCTGTCGTCAATGATTAGAGCCTTAGGCATAATTAACAGGCGTTCTTTGTTGAGTAAATGTTTTTTGAAATTTCAACACGATTCGGTCAAATGCACTTTGGATTAAGCCGTCGCCGCTTCTGTTTGTTTTAGGTATTTATCCACTACGCTGACAAGGTCTGCATCTTTAAATGGTTTCGTAACATAGTCATTTGCGCCCGCGTGAATGCCCAAGTTGCGGTCGATTTCCGCGTCTTTTGCCGAAAGCATCACAATCGGGGTGGTGATTTCCATTTCGGTGCGAAGCGTCTTGCAAACTTTCAAGCCTGTTGTATCAGGAAGCATGACATCAAGCAGAATCAAATCGGGATGTTTTTCTTTGGCGAGTTTCAAACCGATTTCGCCTGTGCCCGCGTCTAAGAGTTCATAGCCCGAATCGGCTAAGGCTTTTTTGACCGCCATGCGAATCACGGCACTGTCGTCGACAATCAAGACTTTCTTGCGCTCGGTGGCACTTGCTTGCGGCAGTTCAATCCATTTGCCGTCCAAGAAAACCACGAGGGCTTTCATCACTTGAATTTCGTCCATCTTGAGTTTGAGCGCGATGGTCTTGATGTCGGTTTTGCCATCAATCGCCAGAAAGACTTTCCACTCAGAAAGTTTGAGTGCGATTTCATTTTTTTCTTCCTCACCGCGCTTGGTCAGTTTTGGAACGAGTGTAGTGCTCGGAATGCGCTGTTTGACAAGTCCGAGCTCGTCAACCTTAACGGAAGCGGAGAGCATAATGCCTTGTATATCCACGCCGGTGCTCAAGCCTTGAACGGTGAGCGGTGCGTCGGGGTCAAAATTCACACGCACGTTTTTTTCCTGCAACAGCGACGTAATCGTACGCTCAATTTGAATGCGAATAGATTTAACGACTTTGGCGGCATCAACTTTCTTCGTTGCTAAAAGAATTTGCTCAATGCGTTTGTCAGGATACTTCGCTTTCTGAAGAGCAATCGCTTCGTCAAGGTCTTGGCGGGTAATCAAGTTTTCTTCCAGAAGCACTGCGCCCAAATCATCGCTACCCGTGTCAACGGCAACGACGAGTCCATTTCTGAAAAAGACGGTTTTAGTTACTTCGCCATATGAAGTGGTTACTTCCGCAATCATTGCGCCAGTCTTTTTGAGTTGGCGAATGAGCTGTAACATTTCCGTAATCGTCCAGCCTTTGATGCTGCCAGTGAAAGACATTTTGTTTGGGTCGGTTTAGAATGCTTGTTGCGGAAACAAATTGATTTTTAATATAAACCCTAACCTCTGAAAGTCAAAAACATCGATTTACACGGGCTTATGCCTTCTGCGAATCGGCTTGCGCGTTTTCTGCCAAAAGGTAGGCGACGCGCACAAGGTCGGTGTGCAGTTGTTGCAGTGCGGTTCGAATTTGAAGCATATCAATGCGAATTTCCTGCAAATCGCGTTTGACATCGCCAAGCGTTTCGGCAGTTTGATGTGCTTTTTCAAACGAACGGTTTTGCAAGTCGGCTAAAACGCCAAAAGCATCGAGCAATTTTTCTTCGGGTTGCATAGCGTTGCGCAATTAAGTGCGTGATTAAGAGTTTTCGGATTCTTTGAGTTTCTCGAATTCGTCGCCGAAAATCGACATTGCAAATTCCATTCGGTCTGCTTTCGGCGTCGTGAGAATCATACAAATTTTAGACAAATCGTTATGCAGTTGTTGAAACTCTGCACGCAGTTGCAGTAAGTCCGTCCGCAACTCTTGAATTTCGGATTGAACTTGCATCAGCTCGGTATTTGCGACGTCTTGCTCTGTCACGCTTTTGTTTTGAACTTCGGCATGAACTGTCAGCAAATCTAAAAGCTTATTGATGTGCTCCATATAAGGTCGGTGTTGAATTTAAGAAGCAACGGCGGGTTGCACCGCTGAAAGAGCCTGCTCCAACTCGTTGATTAAATCAGATTTATCTTCAATGCCGACCGAAAGGCGAACCAAGCCTTCGGTCAAGCCTAATTGCAAACGTCGCTCAATAGGCACTGCCACATGCGTCATTTCCCAAGGATAACAGACCAAACTTTCCACTGCGCCCAGACTTTCAGCAAAGGTAAAAATGTTCAATTCCTTGATGAAGGCTTCCACTTCGGCGCGTCCGCCTAAATCCAAACTTACAATGCCGCCAAAGCCGTTTGGCATTTGTCGTTTCGCCAAGTCGTGAGAGGGGTGCGTCGGCAATCCGGGATAATAAACTTTTTTGACCGCTTCATGCCGCTCAAGAAATTGCGCAATAGCAAGCGCGTTTTCGCAATGGCGTTCCATTCGAAGCGAGAGCGTTTTTACAGAACGCATAAGTAACCAACAATCAAACGGCGACGGCACTGCCCCAATGGCTTTTTGATTGAAGGCAAATTTTTCATAAAGCGACGCATTGCTCGTCATGAGTGCGCCGCCCAAGATGTCGCTGTGTCCGCCCAAGTATTTCGTCGAACTATGCAAAACCACATCAGCACCAAGTTCAAGCGGTCGCTGTAAGTAAGGCGTCGCGAAGGTGTTATCTACGGCAACGAGAAGATTGTACGCTTTTGCAAGTGTGGAAATGGCACGAATGTCGGAAAGGCGAAGCATCGGGTTCGTCGGCGATTCCAAGTAAATGAGTTTTGTTTTCGGCGTAATCGCACGCTCGACTGCGTTGAGATTTGCTGTATCAATATATGAAAACGTGATGCCATATTTTGCCAAGACTTGATTGAAGTATCGCACCGTGCCGCCGTAGAGGTCGTCGCCTGCGATGATATGGTCGCCGGGTTCAAAGAGGCTCATCAAGCCTGCAAGCGCGGCAAGTCCCGAAGCAAACGCATTTGCAAATTGCGCGTTTTCCAATCCTGCTAAAACTTGTTCTAATTGTGCGCGTGTGGGATTTTGAGCGCGTGCGTATTCGAATCCGCCTCGTGGTTGATTGATGCCATCTTGTTTGTAGGTGGTCGCAAGTGAGAGCGTCGGCACAACTTCTCCCGTCCGCTCGTTAGCATCTTGCGCGTGGTGAATAGATTTGGTGGTAAACCCAAAAGATGATTTAAGTGATGGCTTGTCGGCGTTCATATATGGACTAACCATAGTGATGTTGAAAATTGTATTGAAGCGGAAAAGCGTGCGAAAGAAGCGCGAAACGCAAGCGCAAGATATTGATTTTTAGCATCAATTTCACTGCCGCACGATGATAAAACCGTTAAGATTATTGAACCCTTTGCTGAGCGTAAAATTTCTTTATGCTTTTTCTTTTGGAAGCGTTTGTTTTTTTCAAAGTTTTTTTAACTTCAAGCACGGGGCCGCTCATTAAAACTCGCTATGGGTGCTCGCTATGGGCGCATTTTGCAGGGCGCGGCAACTATGACAACAGGAAGCCAAAGAACGCTTCTCACGCTTGAAGCAGTGCTACATTTTCAAGCAAGTCTGTTCATTAAGCCTCAGTGTTCGTTGTGAATGTTGAGGCTTTTATATCGGTAAGCCGTCCTGAATTTCGTTTCACTTCTTCTCCCGTCCAATAAAGTTATCCAATCAAGTTCGCAACACGATTTTGCCATAACTTTCTCGCGATGTGAGCAAGCGATGGGCTTCTTCGGCATCATCAAGCCCCAAACAATGTCCGATTTCAATGTTCAATTCGCCCGATTCTAATCGGTCTAAAATCCATCGATAGGTGGCGTGGTATCGTTCAGGATTCGCCGTAATCGCGCGCATAGAAAAGCCCATGAGTTGATGCGATGAATAAACAAGTTGATACGGATTCAGATGAGGACTTTCGCCTGCGGTGTTGCCAAAAAGCACGACTCTGCCGCGCAAGCCAAGCATCTCGAAGTTGTGCGGAAAGAACGCGCCGCCATTGCCATCAAAAATCGCTTGAACGCCCTCGCCTTTGGCGAGTGACATAACGCGTTCGACAATCGGCTCGGAATAGTTCAGCGTAAAGGTTGCGCCAAGTTTTTTGAC
Organism: Candidatus Thermochlorobacteriaceae bacterium; assembly: GCA_029263855.1. Taxonomy (GTDB): domain Bacteria; phylum Bacteroidota; class Chlorobiia; order Chlorobiales; family Thermochlorobacteraceae; genus JANWWM01. The sequence continues at coordinate 150,548 of JAJUFC010000003.1, forward strand.
CCGTTCAAGTTTTCGCTCGCTACTGGAAAGCGCAATCACCGTTGCGCCTTGCATCGCGCAAAGTTGAACCAGCATCGTGCCAACGCCGCCCGCCGCTGCATGAATCAAAACCGTTTCGCCACGCTCAACATGCGCAACGGTATGAACCAAGTGATACGCCGTTTGCGCAATCACTGGAAATGCCGCGCCCTGCTCAAAAGAGAGATACACAGGCAAGCGGAACGCCGCATATTCAGGCACAACGACAAACTCAGCGTAGCCGCCGCCCCAATGCCACACCGCAAAAACCTTTTCGCCAACCGCAAAGCGATGCGCATCGCGACCTTTTCGCGTTACAATCCCTGAAACCTCGCACCCCATTTCAGGATTTTTGCGCGTTTTATCTGAAAAATATCCATAGCGAATTTTAACATCAGCGTAATTGACGCCAGTCGCCATGACTTTAATCTCAATTTCATCATCTCGAAGTTCGGGGCAAGGAACATCAGCGAGAATCAACTTGCCGTCGTCAGTCGGCAGAATTTTTTTCATGGCGTTGGCTCAAAGAGTTTTAGCAATCGCAAGCACTTCAGACGCATGCGCGTCGGGATTGACCTCTTTGAAAATGCGTTTGATTTTGCCCTCACGGTCAATCAAAAACGTGACGCGACTTGAAAAGCCGAATCCACTTAGCACACCGTAAGATGTTGAAACTTTCTTATCGGTATCGGAAAGCAACGTAAAATTGAGTTGATGCTCTGACTTAAATTTTTGGTGCGATTGAACATCATCGACGCTCACGCCAACAACCTCAATGCCTGCACTTTGAAAGTCTGAAAACGTATCGCGAAACGCACAGGCTTCTTTGGTGCAACCGGGCGTAAAATCTTTCGGGTAAAAGTAAAGCACAACAGGCTTTCCTTTAAGTGCAGAAAGTGAGATAGGCGTACCACTGTCGGAAAGCAAAGTGAAATCGGGCGCAAGGTCGCCCTCTTTGAGCAAGAGTTCTGACTTTGCACAACCAACAAGAAGCGTTAAAAGCAAAAGGAAAAATGTGTTTTTCATCGCTGAAAGTGGATTGAATTTGAACGGCGAAGTTACGGAATTTTGATAAGCAGAATACAAATTCTCGGAGCGGCACAAACGCATGGCTTGCAGTTGCTCAATGCACGCGGCATTTTGTTTATATTCCCAAAACAAAATTTTGATAAAGATGCTCACAGTTGAAAAACAAAAAGCAACTTACGACGATTACGCACTCTTGCCCGAAGGCGCGAAGCATCAACTGATTGACGGAGAAATTATTGAAATGCCAACCCCAATTGTTGCACATCAAAATGCAGTGTTGAATCTTGGTGCGATGTTGCGCGAGATTGTGATGAAGAACAAACTCGGACGCGTTCTCATTGCCCCGATGGACGTATTTCTTGACATACACAACACCTTTCAACCTGATGTGATGTTTATTTCAAATGAACGTGCCTCAATTATCGGAACAGACATTGTGCGTGGCGCGCCTGATTTGATTGTGGAAGTGCTTTCGCCCTCAACGGCGTATTACGACTTGCGCAAAAAAATGCCCATTTACTTCAAATATGGCGCGAAAGAATGTTGGATAATTGATGTAAGCGAACGCGCCATCGAGCGTTATGCACTCATCAATGGTGAGCCAACGCGCCTCTCAAAATCAACGGGAAATGAACGCATCACAACGCCTGTGTTGCCTGACTTGAACTGTTCTGCCGAAGAAATTTTCGCATAACCTCTTTCAAATTTTTGAACTGTGGAATACGAACTTGTTGTCGGACTTGAAGTCCACTGCCAACTAAACACGAAGACCAAAGCCTTCTGCGGCTGTTCAACCGAATTTGGCGCGCCTGCCAATACGAATGTCTGCCCTGTTTGCCTTGCGATGCCCGGCGCGTTGCCCGTATTGAACAAGCAGGTCTTGGAATCGGCGATTAAACTTGGCTTAACAACGCACTGCACCATTGCGCCTTATTCCATCATGGCGCGAAAAAATTACTTTTATCCCGACCTTCCCAAAGGCTATCAAATCTCGCAATACGAGGAGCCGATTTGTAGCGAGGGCTATATCGAGTTTGATTTAGATGGCGAGAAAAAGCGTGTGCGCTTGGTGCGAATCCACATGGAAGAAGATGCGGGAAAATCCATTCACGATATTGGCGAAGAAACCTACATCGATGCCAATCGTTGTGGTGTGCCACTCTTGGAAATTGTGAGCTACCCCGACATTCGCTCAACGAAAGAAGCGTCGGCTTATTTGCAAAAACTGCGCGCAATCGTGCGCTGGCTTGGCATTTCCGATGGGAATATGGAAGAAGGCTCACTGCGGTGCGACGCAAACGTCTCGGTGCGTCCAAAAGGCTCGGAAAAATTCGGCACGCGCACGGAAATCAAAAACATGAACTCGTTCAAGAGCGTTGAAAATGCGATTCAATACGAAATGGAGCGGCAAATTGAAGTCTTGAAGTCGGGCGGAACAATCGTTCAAGAAACACGCTTGTGGGATGCCGATAAGTTCGAAACGCGCCCAATGCGCTCAAAAGAAGCGGCTCACGATTATCGCTATTTCCCCGAACCCGACCTCGTGCCGATTGAAGTCAGCGATGAACTGCTCTCGCTCATTAAAGCCGAACTACCTGAAATGCCCGAAGTGCGCGCAACGCGGTTCGTTTCGCAGTATCAAATTCCTGAATACGATGCAAAAGTCATTACCACCGACCGCTTGCTCGCCGACTATTACGAAGAAGCCGCCAAAGTCTGTGGCGACCCAAAAGCAACTTCAAATTGGATTATGGGCGAAGTGCTCCGCACACTTAAAGAAAAAGCCATTGAAATTTCGGCATTCCCGATTGAGGCAAAGCGGCTTGGCGTGCTCATTTCGCTCGTCAAACAAGGCGTTATCAATGGTAATACGGCGAAAGAAGTCGTTTTCGTCAAAATGCTCGACGAACCCACATCGCCCCAAGACATCGTTAAGCGCGATGGACTTGCACAAGTGAGCGATACTTCCGCGATTGAAAAAGAAATCGCCGAAGTCTTATCCGCAAGCCCAACTCAACTTGCAGACTATCGCTCTGGAAAAACAAAACTCTTCGGCTACTTCGTTGGCGAAACTATGAAGCGCATGAAAGGCAAAGCCAATCCGCAAATCATTAACGACATTCTGAAACGAAAATTAGAATCGGTATGATTGCAACGCACCCAAAACAAGAAACCGTTCAAAACTTGCCTGAAAAGAGACGATGGACATCGGAAGAGTATTTGAAGATGGCGGAGTGTGGGGTGTTATCGTCCGATGAAAAACTTGAACTGATTGACGGAGAAATCTACAAGAAAATGAGTCCTGTCGGCTTGCCTCACTTCTGGTGCGTGAACCGCCTGAATCAATTGTTTCACACCAAACTTTTGAACAAAGTCGTTGTTTCAATTCAAAATCCGTTGTGGTTGGACGACTACAACGAGCCTGAACCCGATATGGTGCTTCTGCCGATGATGGGAAGCCAAGAGAGACCGAGTGGCAAAGATGCGCTGTTGGTGGTGGAAGTGTCGGATTCAACTGTCAAGATGGACCGCACGGTGAAAGTGCCACTGTATGGGCGTTTTGGAGTGGTGGAAGTGTGGTTAGTGAATTTGATGGAAGGTTGTGTGGAAGTGTATCGCAAGCCGAGCGCGGAAGGATACAGCGAAGTGAAGCGATACGATGAGCGCGAGTGGATTAGCCTTGTGAAGTTTCCCGATGTGAAAATTTCAGTAGCCGAAATTTTGGGCATAAAAGCCTTAAATTTGTAAGATGTTTCAAACATTTAATCTAACAACCAGCCTTGTCCTTTTCGCTTGTTCATCTTGTAAAGCCGACGACACAAAAAGAGCCTGCTCCACTCGTTTTGATGCTTCATGGCTATGGTGCAAATGAATATGATTTGATTGGTCTTGCTGATGCGCTCGATGCGCGCTTTACGGTCATTAGTGCGCGTGCACCGCTCTCGCTTGGGAATGGAGGCTATGCGTGGTTTCCGCTGGCGTTCACGGACGAAGGCATCAAGGTATTGGATACGAAATCGGCGATTCACAGTCGAGATTTGATTTTGAAGTTTCTTGATGAAATCGCGGCGCAATACAAGGTCGACGCGAAAAGAATTTTTTTAATGGGATTTAGTCAAGGCTCGTCAATGGCGTATAGCATCGCGCTCACCGAGCCGCATCGCCTTGCGGGAATGGTCGCGATGAGCGGACGCTTGCCTGACGAACGTTTGCTCAAGCTTGCCCCGACAGAGCATCTAAAAAATTTTCCCATCTTCGTTTCGCACGGGCTTTACGACGAAATTCTTCCGATTCAAAACGGGCGCGAAAGCGACGCGCGATTGCGCGAACTGCAAATGAACGTCGCTTACAAAGAGTATCCGATGGCGCATCAAATTTCGCCCGAATGCCTATCGGACATTTCAAATTGGCTCACCGAACAACTCAATCACGCTCACCACTAACTCAACTAATGTGCGGCATCGCAGGAACGATTGGCTTTGCGGACAAAGCCTTGCTTGAAAAAATGACGACCGTGATTCACCATCGCGGACCCGACGACGGCGGCATCGAACTCTTCTTGGAAAAAACGCCTGTCGGCTTTGGCTTTCGCCGTCTCGCCATCATTGACCTCTCGCCGCTCGGACATCAACCAATGTTCAACGCCGATAGGTCGCTCTGCATCATCTTCAACGGCGAGATTTACAACTACCAAGAAGTCAAATCCGAACTGCTCAAAAAAGGCTACGCCTTCAAATCGGCGACCGACACGGAAGTGATTTTAAACGCCTACGCCGAATGGGGCTTCGCGTGCGTTCAACGCTTGCGCGGAATGTGGGCGTTCGCGATTTACGATATGCGCAACGACGTCGTTTTCCTTTCGCGAGACCGCTTGGGCGAAAAGCCGCTTTACTTCGCGCGCCTCTCAAACAATCGCCTCATCTTCGCTTCCGAAGTCAAATCCCTCTTGCAATCGCCCGAAGTTCTGCGCCAAATCGAGCCTGACGGGATTCTCTCGACGCTCTTTTTCCTTTGGACTCCCGAACCCAAAACCGCGTTCAAAGGCATCGAGAAGTTGCCCGCAGGGTGCAATCTCGTCGTCAAAAATGGCGAGATGAAAATTGAGCGTTATTGGGACGTCTCGTTTGAAGGCTACGGCGACGACAAAGGCGAACAAGCCTACATCGAAGAACTCGACGCGCTCCTTCGAAAAACCGTCAAAGAGCAAATGGTCGCTGACGTCAAGGTCGGCGCGTTTCTTTCGGGCGGATTGGATTCTTCGCTCGTCGCCGCCTTGATGACGAAGGAAAAAGGCGAACCCATCACGACCTACACCATCGCCTTCACCGAAGAAGACAAGAAGTTCGAGGCGATGCCCGATGACCAAAAGTATGCCAAAATCGTCGCCAAGCATCTGAACGCCGATTATCGCGAAATCGTCATCAAGCCCGACATCGTCGAGCTTCTGCCGAAAATGATTTATCACCTCGACGAACCCATCGCCGACCCTGCGAGCATCAACACGTATCTCATCTGCAAAATGGCGAAGGAAAGCGGCACGACCGTGATGCTGTCGGGAATGGGCGCGGACGAGATTTTCAGCGGTTATCGCAAGCATCTTTCCGTCAAGGTCGCGAGCCTTTACAAGCGGATTCCGTCGTTTGTGCGTTCAGGCGTGATTGAGCCTGCGGTTCAAGCCTTGCCCGTCGCGAGCGAAAGCGGCGGCTATCGCGCGACGCGCTGGGCGAAAAAGTTTCTCAAAGCCGCCTCGCTTCCCGACTTCGATGCGTTCATCGGCAATTATTCCTACTACAACGCTTCGGAAATGGCGGCGTTGCTCGCGCCCGAATTTCGCGAACAGTGTTACGCCTCGCACAAAGAAAGTTACCCGATTCGCCGACACTACGAACTGCGCGAAGAGTTCTTGAAGCAACAGCCCAATTTGGACTTGGTTACGCTGATGTGCGCCGTCGATACGAAGTGCTTTTTGGCAAGTTTGAATTTGACCTACTCGGACAAATCCTCAATGGCGGCGAGCGTCGAGGAGCGCGTGCCGCTCGTGGATTTCAAGGTCGTCGAGTTCGCGCATCGCTTGCCTGAACGCTACAAGCTTAACGGCTTCACGCAAAAATATATCCTGAAAAAAGTGGCGGAGCGATACTTGCCGAAGGAAATCATCTATCGCCCGAAAGCCCCGTTTGGCGCGCCGTTGCGGGCGTGGGTGAAGAAAGATTTAGACCCGTTGATTCAAGAGTGCCTGTCGGAAGAGCAGTTGAAGCGGCGCGGATTGTTCAACGCGAAAGCGGTGCGCGAAATCATCGCGCGCGACAAGACGGGCAAAGAAGACAACGCGCATCGGATATGGGCGCTTCTGACGATCGAACTCTGGATGCGGCGCTTCATCGACCAAACGCCTTAAACAAATCGCGTCTTGAAACGTTGACTTCAACGCATTGTGAGTAAATTGAACGACAACCAATCGCGCGCTATGAACGAAAAACTTTCGACCGAAGACTACAAAATCATTTCCATCGAACTCGAAGAGCCGCTTTCCGAACTTGACGCTTCGACTCTGAAAAGTCTTTTTGCAGACTGCGACGAGCGCGAACTCGCCTACGAGTTGGACGAAAGCGAGTTCGTTCTTTTCCTCAACGCGATTGACCTTGAAGTCTTCAAAGAAAAAATCGCCATCGTTGCCGCGCAATCCAATTCGCAAGCTCTGAACGCTCTGTTGGGAAGAACGCTCGACGAAATCGATCGCATCAGAAGTTACGGCTTAAAAAACGGAAAGCGGGTTTATGTTGGCTACGACCGCGAGCGAAAAGTCCTCGCCCGCAAAGAAAAAGAAACGCGCCGCCAACAGCATTACTACGCAAACGAGAACGATTTTTCGGAAACCAATAACCCTTTGCCCGCTGAATTTGAAAACCAAATCATCTGCGGCGATAGCGTAGACATCTTGAAGCGCTTGCCCGATAATTGCGTTGACCTCGTCTTTACTTCGCCGCCCTACAATTTTGGATTGGATTACGAAGCAAATGGCGACGCGCATTACTGGGAACATTATTTCGACAAACTCTTTGCGATTTTTGACGAGTGCGCGCGCGTTCTCAAATTCGGCGGCAGAATCGTCGTCAACATTCAGCCGCTCTTTTCGGACTACATTCCAAGCCATCACATCATCAGCAACTTCTTCATCAGCAAACGATTCATTTGGAAAGGCGAAATTTTGTGGGAAAAAAACAATTACAACTGCAAATACACCGCTTGGGGCAGCTGGAAGAGTCCAAGCAACCCATATCTCAAATACACGTGGGAATTTTTGGAAATTTTCGCCAAAGGAACGCTCAAGAAAGACGGCGCGAAAGAAAACATCGACTTGACCGCCGATGAGTTCAAAAAATGGGTCGTGGCAAAATGGTCGATTGCGCCTGAACGGCAAATGAAAGACTTTGACCACCCCGCGATGTTTCCCGAAGAACTTGCCAAGCGCGTTTTGAAGTTGTTTAGTTTTCAGAACGACGTGGTTTTAGACCCGTTTAACGGCGTTGGCACGACAACCTACGTCGCTAAGATGACGAACCGTAGATATTTGGGAATTGACATTTCGAGAGAGTATTGCGAGAAAGCGACGCATCGCCTCGGAAATACGCTATTCTAACGCGCTATGCCTTGCACGTTGGACGACATTTTGAAAGCCTATCAACTCTTGGTGAAGGGCATCGAGAGCGACGCGGAAAACGATGAAGAACGAGCGTATGGCGGCATCATTCGCGCCGCAAAAGGCAAGTTGGTTGAAAGCATCGCGCGTCATATGGTTGAAATCGCGTGGCATAATCTTGGAGGCGATGAATCGCGATTGTCGTTGGAGAGAAAAACGATTCGAATTCCCATCAATCCCGCTTATATCGACAAAATCAAAAGCGAAGAAGTCAAAGCGCATATCAAGGCAAACATTTCGGATTATTTCTATGGGTTCAAGACGGACATTCACGTCTCAATCGACGAAAAACTCGTGATGGGGATTGAGTGCAAAGCATATGCGGAGAACGCGATGCTCAAAAGGATATTAGTGGATTTCACTTTGCTCAAAAGCGTTTTTCCCAACGCAAAGTGCGCGCTTCTGCAATTGGAGAGTCAACTAACGGGTGATTATTCTCAACCGCTGAAAAGCGTCATATATGGCAGTCCATCTACGCACACGTTGCTTTCATACTTTGATGTCGAACTGAACATCATCACGTTGCTTGAAGGGGAGCGAAAGGTTGACGAACCCATACACGACCCGAAATACTACAAGGAGTTGAAGAAAGAAGCGTTGGAGAAAGGAATCAAAACAATGGAGAAGTTATTGCAAGAATACGCTTAGCGGCGTTGAAAAGCCGATGAGTCGTCGCAATCTGCCGTCGTTGAAGCGTTTAATGCGTTCTTTTCGTAAATTCGCTCGTCTCTTTTTTCAACTCTTTTCAACTCTAACTTGCAAATAGCGAAAATATCAATATGAAATACCGCATTCTGCTCACGTGTATTTCCCTCTTGTTCATCGTCGCTACCAACCTTTCAGCCCAGCAACGCCGCTCAAAACCAGAACCTGAAATCCCCTCCGATTCCCTTCGCAAAATGCTCTCCGCAAAAGGCAAAGAAGCGACGCTTCACGCGATTTATATGCGCCACGTCGTTGAGCAACTCAACGCGATTGAAAACGAATACATCAAACTCGGTTACGACGGCAAGCGCGTCAGCGAGCTCGTCGATAGCTCCATCAAAGCCAATCCGAAAGAAGCCGACGCGATTCTCGTCGACCTTTCGCTCGGCAAACGAATGGATGTCAAACCGATTACCAAGCCAACGGGCAACTTCGATGGCTACCTCAGCCCCAACGCAGAACGAATGATTTTCGGACTGCAATGGGACACGAAAAACAAACCCTTTTTGAAAAATCTCAAAGAAGGAAAGTTCCCTGACCTCGATCGCGATATGGAGCAAATTCTCATCAACGAAGCCAATCAGAACAAATTGGTCGAGGAGTATATGCGCACTGCAATCGTGGAACGCGTGCGACAACACATCGCAAAAAAGTTCATTTTCGCCCTTGACGCGACCGACCCGCTCAGCCCGAAAGTTGGAGAAAGCGTCGAGTCATATTTAATCAACAACTTGCGCGTAGTGCTTGCGGGAAAAAACATCTCGGAACTAACTCAAATGATGAGCGTTGTAGACAAGTTCTTTGATTAATCTTGTCGTTTCATTGTTGCAGAAGCGCGGATGATGCGAGGAAGGCGTTGGTCGAGTCGCGTTATCCGTGCGATTGTTTTAAGAAAGAAAAATGAGTTTATCCCAAGTCAGCATTCAGCGTCCCGTTTTGGCGATTGTGATGTCGATTGCCGTCGTGCTCTTCGGCGCGATTGGGTTTCTGTTTCTCGGCGTGCGCGAGTATCCTTCGGTCGATCCGCCCGTCGTAACGGTAACGACGAACTACACGGGCGCAAACGCGGAAGTCATCATCTCGCAAATCACCGAGCCGCTTGAAGACGCGATTAACGGCATCGCGGGCGTGCGCTCGATTTCGTCGACGAGTAGCGACGGACGCTCGACCATCACGGTCGAGTTCAATCTTGAAATTGACCTTGAAGCCGCCGCAAACGACGTGCGCGATAAAGTCGCGCAAGCCGTCCGACGTCTGCCGCCCGACGCAGACCCGCCCATCGTCGCCAAAGCCGACGCCAACGCCTCGCCAATTCTCATTCTCAATCTCAAAAGCAATTCGCGCAACCCTCTCGACCTTTCCGCCGCCGCCACGAACATTTTGAAAGAACGCTTGCAAACCGTCAACGGCGTGAGCGAAATTCAAATTTGGGGCGAAAAAAAATACTCGATGCGTCTGTGGATGTCGCCCGAAAAACTCGCCGCTTACGGCTTAACGCCGCTCGACGTTCAAGCCGCCTTGAACCGCGAAAACGTCGAACTCCCGACGGGACGGCTCGAAGGCGATAAAACCGAACTAACCGTCAGAGCCATCGGACGACTGACCAAGCCCGAAGAATTCGAGCAAATGATTTTGCGCGAAGACGCTGGAAGAATCATTCGGTTTCGCGACGTCGGCAGAGCGGAACTCTACCCTGAAAACGAGCGCACCGTGCTTCGGCGCGATGGCGTGATGATGATAGCCTGCGCCATCATTCCGCAACCGGGCGCGAATCACATTCAAATCGTCGATGATGTCTACAAACGCTTGGAGGTGATTCGCAAAGAACTGCCCAGCGATTTGACCGTCGCTGTCGCGTTTGACACGACGAAGTTCATTCGCGCCTCAATTCAGGAAGTCATTGAGACGATTTTCATCGCGTTTGGTCTCGTCGTGCTCATCATCTTTTTGTTTCTTCGCGATTGGCGCACGACGCTCATTCCCTCGCTGGCGATTCCCATTTCGCTGATTGGCGCGTTTTTCATTATGTATCTCTTCGAATTTTCCATCAACGTGCTCACGCTTCTTGGGTTGGTGCTGGCAATCGGCATCGTTGTCGACGACGCCATCGTCGTCTTGGAAAACATCTACGCGAAAATCGAGCAGGGCGAACCGCCGCTTCAAGCCAGTTACAAGGGCGCGTCGGAAATTTTCTTCGCCGTCATCGCGACGACGGTCGTTTTGGTGGCGGTCTTTCTGCCAATCGTCTTTCTGCAAGGCATTACGGGGCGGCTGTTTCGCGAGTTCGGCATCGTCGTGGCGGGCGCGGTCGTCATCTCGTCGTTTGTCGCTCTGACGCTCACGCCGATGCTTTGCTCGCGCCTGCTCAAAAAGCAAGCCCATTCGGGAAAGTTTTATGAGACGACGGAACGATTTTTTATAGGGCTTGCGGCGCGCTATCGACTCTCGCTCAACGCTTTCTTGAAAAAGCGGTGGCTTGGGTTTCCAATCGTCGCAGGGTGCTTTGCGTTAATCGCGCTTTTGGGCGCGCTCGTGCCGAGCGAACTTGCGCCCGCCGAAGATAGAGGCAACATAAGGCTCTTTGCGACCGCGCCCGAAGGCGTTTCGTTTGAGTATATGGACGCCTTTATGCTATCGCTCGGAAAAACGATAGAAGAACTCGTGCCTGAAAAAGAAGCGGTGATAACGGTAACCTCGCCCGGCTTCGGCGTAGCCGCCGCCAACACGGGCTTCGCGCGGCTGTTTCTGAAATCAAGCGAACAGCGCGAACGCTCGCAACAAGAAATCGTCGATGAACTTTCCGCGAAAATGCGAACAATCTCCCAAGCGAGAACATTCGTCTCGCAAGAACAAGCGGTGTCAAATCCGCGCGGCGGATTGCCCGTTCAATTCGTGCTTCAAGCCCCGAACTTTGAAAAGTTGAAGGAAACCTTGCCGAAGTTTTTGAGCGAAGCGCGAAAAAGCCAAGTCTTTAATTTCGTCGATGTAAACTTGAAGTTCAACAAGCCCGAACTGCAAGTGGAGATTGACCGCGATAGAGCTCGCGCGCTTGGCGTTTCGGTCGGCGACGTCGCGCAAATCTTGCAGTTTTCATACAGCGCGCAACGCTTCGGCTTTTTCATTATGGACGGCAAGCAGTATCAAGTCATTGGACAAATGGAGCGCAAAAATCGAAGCGCGCCGATTGACTTGCAGTCGCTCTATGTGCGCAACAATCGTGGCGAACTCATTCAACTCGATAACCTTGTCAAACTTGCCGAGCAAAGCAGTCCGCCTCAACTCTTCCGATACAATCGCTACATTTCCGCGACCGTTCAAGCGGGGCTTGCGCCGGGCAAAACCATCGGCGATGGCGTCGCTGAAATGCGTCGTATCGCGGGCGAGGCATTGGACGAAAGTTTTGTAACCGCGCTCGATGGTCCGTCAAAAGATTTTGAGGAAAGTTCATCGAGCCTGCTCTTCGCATTTCTGCTGGCACTCGTGCTGATTTACCTTGTGCTCGCCGCGCAATTTGAAAGTTTCCGCGACCCGTTCATCATTCTCTTCACCGTGCCGCTCGCGCTTGCGGGAACGCTCTTCGCGCTATGGTATTTCAACCAAACCCTTAACATCTTCTCGCAAATCGGCATCATCATGCTGGTCGGATTGGTTACGAAAAACGGAATTTTGATTGTCGAGTTCGCTAATCAACGTAAAGCACAAGGTCTCTCAAAAATCGATGCTGTTGAAGATGCCGCCGCGCAACGCTTCCGACCGATTTTAATGACAAGCCTCTCGACCATACTCGGATTTCTTCCAATTGCGCTTGCGCTGGGAGCAGGGTCGGAAAGCCGCGTCTCAATGGGGATTGCGGTCGTCTTCGGAATGCTCTTCTCGAGTTTCCTCACGCTCTATGTCGTGCCTGCGATTTACACTTTCTTCTCCAAAGACGGAGCCGCCGCGAATGCGTCAACCGCAACGCTTGAATTGATTGAAGAAAAATGATTCGTTTCATCACGCCAGCGCGAGCCATCAACAGCGTTATGCTGACGCTGATTGCGGTCTTGATGTTTCACGTCTTAATTCTCCTCGGCGTTGTTCCGTATTCGGTGGTTTGGGGCGGTCGGATTGAAAGCGTCGAGGAGATGCGAATTTCAGAAGCGATTTCCGTCGCTGTGAACGGGTTGATGCTATGGATTTTAGCGATGAAGTCAAAACGACTGCGAAGCGTGATGCCCGAGCGCGCTCTCAACGCGCTGATATGGGCGATGGCGATATTGTTCGGATTGAATGCGATTGGCAACTTGCTCTCCGAAAACGACGTTGAGCGAATGGTCTTTGCGCCGCTCACGCTTCTTTTGGCGGCGTTGTGCGCGCGAGTCGCTCTCGCCAAAGAAGTTGGACGCGGGGGTGAAGCGCGATAAACGCGCAAATTCAGTTCAAACAAAACGCTTCAGATGAGCGACGCGGATTTCAAATGCTCAATGGCTTTTTGTACGAATGTCTCTTTCGCGAAGAGCGAGCGTTTTCGCGAGTTCCATTCTTGCAGTTTGAGCAAGATGGTTTCATAATCATATCGCCCCTCGCTTTGCGCGATGAAATCGATGCTCGACAGCAATTCAAGCGCAAACGACGAATAAAATCCCGAAAGAAAACTTTTTGTTTTTTCTGCGATGGCGAGTTGTTCAGGACGCTGTCGCAGATAATCCAACACGTCTTGTTCCGCGTCCATTATCAATCCCAGCGCTTCAAAAGGTTTGCGGTTTTTGTCGCTATATCCCGTGATGTAACTGCCGTTCAGGGCGAATAAAATGTGGCGAACTTTCCCTGAGTAAGGTCCGTAGGCTTCGGCTTTGAAAGCGAGTTTGAACGCTCGCTCTGCGCCAAAGCGTTGAAGAAAGTAGCAGATTTTTTCGCAAGCGAACTCCGAGACGAACTCGCCATTTCGCGCAAGGTCGAACAAGACGAAAAGCAACATCGCTCGAGCAGGCGTAAGTTTGGCGCGCTCTTTTGACAACGCCTCTTTGACGTCGGCGTTGGGTTGATAAAGCCAAATGTCGCACTCGACGTTGCTCAATCGGCGTTCAATCAGAGCGCGCACGCGCGACCACTCCAATCCGCCGTTGCCCGCTCCGAGAGGCGGAATGGCGACGCTTTTGAGACGATAGGTTTTGATGACTTCGACCAAATCTTCCAAACCGCGCTCGATGTATTCATATTCAGAGGGCTTTCTCCAATCTTGCTTCGTTGGAAAATTGATGATGAGTTTTTTTCCGCGCAGAAGCGACACGTCTTCAAAGACGAACATCTTTCCAATTTCAACGCGCCCTTCTTTGCAGGCTTTCTGATAGGCTTTGAAATTGTTCGGAAACTCTTTCTTGAATTGCAGCGCTACGCCTTTGCCCATCACGCCAACGGTATTGACGGTATTGACGAGAGCGTCGGCTTGACTTTCGGATATGTTCCCCGTGATTTCTCGCAACATCTTAAAAGTAATCTTGCGGTCTGATGACGATTTTCTCTTCGGCGATTCCGAAGCGCAACAACGTTGCCTTCGACCGTTCGCTGTAAACGATATAGCCTAAAACGGCTTCAATCGGAATGTCGCCAAGCGCCAAAAACTCAGCCTCTTTGCGACGCTTTAAGTCAGTATCGTCAGGATTGTTCCAAAAATCCGCATTAACGGCTTGAAAGTCAATGAGCGTTTCAAGGTTGGGAATGTCGCGCTTGTCATAAAAAGCGCTCAAATTTGAAACCGCATGTCCGTCAGAGAAAATGAACTCGATATTCAAGTCAATTATCGTTTGAACGGAACTTACGCAATAAACGATTTGGTCAGCGTCTCGTTTCTGAACGCCGTTGAATCCGTTTTGAATCACATACAACATCGGCATTTTTCTGCCGAAATAAAATGGCGAGTAGTCGCCCAAACGCTTGCCGTTTGGCAAGATGATTTCTTGACGCTTGGCGATGAGCGCGTCGTCGCCAATGCCGATGTAATTGGGATTGCGCTTTGGCGATTGAATGTGCGTAATGCCATTGCGCAAGATATGCGGAATGTTCTCGATGTGCGTGATGCGATAGAAGTAAATTTTCTTGTTCACTCGTCCGATGGCGATTTAAGGGTTCGCTCAAAATTAAATGCTGGCGCGATTAGGAACGCAAGATCGATTCTGCTATCTTTGCGTCGCTTCGTCAAAGAAGCAGATTTGCAAGACTCGCATTCGCCGGGTCAAGATTGATGCAGAAAAGCGTCGTTATGTTTAGAACGCCCCATTCGCCGCCACCTTTTCGCCTCGCCTTTGATTCCAACTGAATTCAGCGCGTCTCGCTTCGCTTACAATAGCGCTCAACATCAAAATCAAACTATTTTCAATGTCATTTACCACGCTTGGACTTTCCGACGCGCTGGTGCAAGGGATTCTTGCGACTGGCTACGCCGCGCCTACCGAAATTCAATCGCGAGCGATTCCGCTTGCGCTTCAAGGTCAAGACGTCATCGGGCTGGCGCAAACGGGCACGGGCAAAACTGCCGCCTTCGTGCTTCCCGTCTTGCACAAACTCTCGCTCGTCGAGCCGCCGAAACCGCGCCGCCCGCGCGCCTTGATTCTCACGCCGACGCGAGAACTCGCCACGCAAATCGAGACCTCCATCAAAAACTACGGACGATTTATGAAACTCTTTTCCGCGACGATTTACGGCGGCGTGGATATGTTTCGTCAAATCTCGTTGCTCCGACGCGGCTTCGATATCGTGATTGCCACGCCCGGTCGACTCATTGACCACTTGGGGCGAAAAACAATCGACCTTTCCAATGTCGAAACGCTCGTCTTGGACGAAGCCGACCGAATGCTCGATATGGGCTTCGTGAACGACGTCAAAAAAATTATTGCTCTGCTTCCACAAGCGCGCCAAACCTTGCTCTTCTCGGCAACCATGTCGCAAGGCATTAAGTCGCTGACCGCGTCGGTGCAACGCTCGCCGAAACTTGTTCAAGTCGGTGAAGAGCGCAAACCTGCGGATTCCGTTACACAAAAATTCTACAAAGTCGAGCAAGACCAAAAAACAGCGTTGCTCTTTCACATTTTGGATACGGTCGAGATGGATAGCGTGCTGGTCTTTTCACGCACAAAGCATGGCGCGGATAAAATTCAACACCGTTTGGAACAGCGCGGCGTTAAAGCCGTTGCGATTCACTCTAACCGCACGCAATCGCAACGCGAAAGAGCGTTGAAAGGATTTCGCCAAAAGCATTACAAAGTGCTCGTCGCCACCGACATCGCCGCACGCGGCATCGACATTGAAGGCATTTCCCACGTCATCAACTACGATACGCCTAACTTCGCCGAAGACTACGTGCATCGCATCGGCAGAACGGGACGCGCCGCCGCCACAGGCGATGCCATCACCTTCGTTGCTCGCGATGAATACAAGCATTTCCGACGCATCACCGAATTCATCGGCAAACGCCTGCAACTTGAAAACTACCCGAACTTTTCAGGCACGGAAACCGCAGACCTTCTCAAAGAAGAAGGCATTTCACGATTCAAGCCCGAAGAAGAAAACAGCGAACTGCATCACCGCAATCGACGAGGCGAACGCGACAGGCAAAGTCCATTCAACACTTTCAAAACTCATGAAGGCAAGAAAAATGGCGCGGAACGGATCCACTCAAAGTACACCGAACGCTTTGGCAAACAAAGCGAGAAGCCATCGCGAGACTCCGCCCAAAAGCGTCGTGGCTCTAAAAGCGATTTCAAAAGCAACGACTCCAAAGGCAGTGATTTCAAGCGTCGCGACTTCTCAAAGCGTAAAGCAGGCTCAAACGGCGAATACACACTTCGCAAGAGCGAAACCACTTGGAAAAAGCTCTTGAGCGACGAAGAAGCATACGAAAAAGTCCAACGCAAATCAGGGCACGATTAAATACGCTCAACGAAACGCCACTGAAACCTTTTATCGTAAAAAAGCGATAAGACTTGACGACAAAATTTTATTATCATCGTCATCTATTTTATCGCTATCACTTTGATTGTGAAGTAAGAGTTGTTTCAACTTTCAAACTTAAACGCAAATCATCATGTCAAAATATCTCACCGTCAGCGACGCTACCTTCGAGAGCGAAGTGCTGAAATCGGACAAGCCTGTTTTGGTTGATTTTTGGGCACCTTGGTGCGGTCCATGCCGTATGATTGCGCCGATTGTTGAAGAATTGGCGAACGATTACGATGGAAAAGCAAAAATCGCCAAAGTCAACGTCGACGAAAATCCTCAAATCTCAATGCAGTTTGGAATTCGTTCGATTCCAACTTTGCTCGTCTTCAAGAACGGACAAGTCGTTGACCAAATCGTCGGTGCCGTGCCCAAAGGCGTGATTGAAGGAAAATTAAAATCACAATTGCCTGCAAGCGTCGCCTGAAATCAAAGAGCGAAGTCCACTCAAATGACTTCGCTCTTTCTTTAATAAACTGCCAAGTTATGCCAAAGCCCAAAAAAATCATCATGTATTCAACCTCGTGGTGTCCAGATTGCCATAGAACGGAACGCATCTTAAACGAACAGCGCGTCGCTTTCGAGAAAATCGATATTGAAAAAGTGGAAGGCGCGGCGGAAATCGTCATGCATCATGCTAATGGCAAGCGAAGCGTTCCGACGCTTCTTTTAGAGCACGAGAGTGGCGAAACCAAAGTGCTTGTCAATCCCCGACCTCAACAGCTGCTCGACGCACTATCACTTTGACAAGAAGGACTGCCTCTCCGTGCAGTCCTTTCTTCATTATTTTTTTTACTATTTCTTTACACTGAACCTCCCGCTCGCTCGGTATCTTTAAGACTTCACTGAATCTCTTTAAATCAGAATCATACAAAGGTTATGCTGACGCGAATCGCCTTTCTCGGTGTCGTTGTTTTTTCATTGTTTGCACTTTTCGGGTGTGGCTCTTCAAAGAGCACGACGTCCCTCTCCTCACAATACAAGACCATCAAGATTATTCACTGGAATGATTTTCACGCGCAGAATACGACGCGCACCTTGCGCAAAGACGGCAAGCCGTATCGCGTCGGCGGAAGCGCAGTTCTGCAAGGATACATTGATTCACTTCGCAAGCTTGCGCCAAACAACTCTCTCGTCTTGTTCGCGGGCGACGATTTTCAAGGCACGCCCGTTTCCAACTTCACGAAAGGACGCTCGCAAATTCTGTTGATGAATGAATTGAAGCCCGACGCGGTCGTTCCGGGCAATCACGAGTTCGATTACGGCAAAGAAAATTTCATCTCGTTGTTGGGCGAAGCGAACTACGACGTGATTTGCGCAAACTTGGTCGTTTCAAAAACGGGCGAGCCGCTTCTGCCGCCTTACAAAGTCGTTCAGCGCGGCGGATTGAAAATCGCCATCATCGGATTGATTACGACCGACCTGCCCATCGTCTCCATTCCTGAAAACATCGCGGGATTGGAGGCGAAAGACTACAGTATTGTGTTGAGCAAGTATTTGCCTGAAATCAAAGCCAAAGAAAAGCCCGACGCCATCATCGTATTGAGCCATATCGGCTTGCTCAATAAACTTGATTATGTCGATGACCTCACGCTCTCGCGCATTTATCCTGAAATCGTCGCGTTCATCGGCGGACATTCGCATACGCCGCTCTTCGAGCCGATTCGCAAAGGCGGCGGCGTGATTGTTCAAGCCGGCTCGCGCGGGCAATATGTCGGCGAATTGGATTTGGTCATCGACCCCGTCGGCGATTCGCTCGTGAGTTTTTCGGGCAAATTGATTGAGACCTACGCCGATAGTATCACGCCTGACTTGCGCGTGCAAGCACTCGTCGATTCATTGGAATCCCCGATGAAAAAAATGATGGACGAAGTCATCGGCACGCTCAAAGCCGATTGGAAGTCCAAGTTCGGCGAATCCACCAACATTGGCACTTGGCAAACCGACGTGATGCGCGAAGAATTGAAAGTCGATATCGCCATTCAAAACAGCGGCGGCATACGCAAGTCGCTCAATGCAGGACCAATTCGCATCAGAGATATGTGGGAAATTTCGCCCTTCGGAAACGCCTTCGTGGTCTTTGGAATCACAGGCAAAGAATTGCGCGGCATGTTGGAGTGGCAAATTGACGGACGCGGCGAGTTCTGCGATATGTCGGGCGTGGTCTGCAAATACAACGGCAACTTGCCCTACGGCAAGCGAATCAAAGAAATCACCGTTGGCGGAAAGCCAATCGATGAAGAGAAAGTTTATGTTGTCGCAACGAACAACTATGCGGCGGCGCAATTAGGTGCGCTCTTTGGCTTGCAACGCGAAGTGAAAGTTAACGGCACGCCATTTGTCGATCATGACTTCTTCACAGAGGTTATCAAAAAACGCAAAGTAATTTCAGGGGAAAAACGCGAGTGGCTCATCAATGTTGCCAAGAGCAAATCGGAATAATGTAAAGCGGAATGAACGCAAGTTCAGACGCATGGGTTTGCATTTGAGAGATGGGTAAAAGCGACATTCTTCGCCGAGTTTGAGTCTAACTGCAGAAGTGGGATATTCCCGCTGAACGCAATGTGGAAAAAAAAGTCCCCGCTCATTTTCAGCGATTGCCTGTTTCCATCAAAGCTTCAAAATTTGGTTCGCCGATTGGTTTTGGCGACGCATTGCGTCAATTTTCTATCGAGGAAGATTTTTTGCTCATCGTCGGCTTTTGGAAACAAATGGGAAACACGAAACGCATCGTTGCGACGGAAGCCGCAAAGGTGAGCGTTG
This sequence comes from Candidatus Thermochlorobacteriaceae bacterium, assembly GCA_029263855.1. GTDB lineage: Bacteria > Bacteroidota > Chlorobiia > Chlorobiales > Thermochlorobacteraceae > JANWWM01. Next base: position 169,734 of record JAJUFC010000003.1, read on the forward strand.
AGCAGTGGCAAAAACTTTGGTCGCCAATTACAATCAGAGAATTAAGGCGGTTAGACGCGATAATCAAAAATGTCAATGAAGGCTACCAAGAAACGCGGCGGAAAGCGAGGGAAATGAAAAAGCAAGAGCCATGTCGCTCGGCGAAAATCGTTCTCAATCCGAAGATTGATTCTAAATCGCAGCGTCGTTTGCAATGTAGTTTGCCGTTCAAAACATTTTGGGAGAGCCTTGCGAAGAGAGAACCTTATCAATCAGACGCGCCTGAATTGTTCGGAGAAAAAGCGCAAACGATAATGTTCTCGCCGCCGCGCAGTTTCAAGAAGAAATTTCTTTGAAGAGCGGCGCGTCTTTTTGTTCTCGCAACGCTGTCAAACGCTGTTCGGCGATGCGAACATAATTCGGATTGACTTCAATGCCTATCCAACGACGCTCCAAACGCTCCGCAACGACCGCCGTCGTGCCTGAACCGAGAAACGGATCTAAAACAAGGTCATTCGGGCGACTTGACGATAAGATGAGTTGTTCAATCAGTTTTTCGGACTTTTGAGAGGGGTGACCCGCTTTTTCCTTTGAAGAGCCTTTCAAACTAGGAACGCGCAAAATGTTGGTTGCGTATTTTCCCTTTTCAAGATGCGAGAGCCGCGCGTCTTTATCCTTGTATCGCTTGTCGCGCAAGTAGGCTTTGATTTTCTCTTCTTCGTAAGGAAGGCGAACCGCGTCTTTGTTGAAATAAGGCTTTGCGCTTTCGGACTTGCGAAGTGCTAAAATCATTTCGTAGCAAGGCGTGAAACTATCGTATCGCTCGTTATATCCGACGGCTCTATCCCAAATAATCATATCGTGAAATTGAAGTTCTTTGGCGACCATTGAGCAGAAGTGAAGCCAAATGTGTTCGCGTTTGCCAAGTTGTCCGAAGATGTAGAAGAGTCCGTCGTCTTTGAGCACGCGGGCGGCGGCACGAACCCAAGCAAGGCTCCACTGGAGATAATCATCATCGGTTTTCCATTCTGTATCCCATGCTTCTTCGAGCAATACTTGAAAGTAGGGCGGGTCTGCGATATGCGATAATCAATTGCGCAAAGTCTGCAGGTAGTTTTGCCAACTCTGAAAGCGCATCGCCTTGAATGAGTTTGTTGGTCATCACAAGTTGGTTTAACTGTTTAATTAGATTTCTTAGGTCGCTTGGAGCAATATAACGACGCCTGTGTGAAATCGTTATCCTCTCTAAGTCGTATTGTTTTTACCGTTCAATTACAGCCGATGTTCAACATCAATGAGATTATCTATTGGCTCTTATGGCGGCGTTATGTAACTTTAACCACATTAAAAATTCCATTCACATAAAACTCATTCGCCTTGCGCACCACATCATTTTCTATTCGCTCTATTCTCTTACTGCTTTTCTTTTTCACAATCGGTTTGACTTCAACGCGCGCGCGCGCTGTGGTCGGGGGTGAAACATTTCCTGCGGGACACTGGGCTTACGACATTATCGAGCAACTTGTCGTGCGCGGACACTTGCCGAAACTTTACGACGTGGCGAAGCCTTACGAACGGCTCGATGTCGCTCGTGCGATTTTAGAAACCGATAAAACTCTGATTGAAGACCGTGTAACGCTATGGCTTTTCAACAAGCTCGAGCAAGAATTGACCGATGAACTCGATTGGCTTCGAGACGAAGCGTTTCCCGAAGGCGCGCTTCGCATCGGATTGCGTCCTGAACTCATCGGCGACAAGCGCGATGGCAACTTGCCGCAATTTCAATTCCCCGAAGAGCGCGGCAACACATTCGGTCCGCGTTTTCGCACGCGCTTCCGATTTACGCTACACTTCGGCGAGCATTTCACGGTCTATAACAATTCCATCTTGCAATCGGAGCGTGTCTTCACGCTTGTGCCCACAAGAAATTTTGCAGGCTCAACAGGCTTTACAGAGCAAGCATTCATTGCTTATCACAGTAAAAATTTTCGCGCAAAGTTCGGGCGCGACTACGTGCAATGGGGCTACGGGCGCAATAGTTTAATCACAAACTTTACCGCCGGACCCTTAGACCAAATCGGATTTCAGTTCGTCTCCAAAACCCTTCGCTTCACTTACTTTTTTGCGCAGTTAGATAAATACGATACGCTCACGCGCCAATTTCGGGCTGATGGCAATACCGAGCGTTATCTTGCCGCTTCGCGCGTCGACCTCAATCTCTTCGCCAGCAAAGTTCGGCTTGGCATTTACCAAGCAACCTTGCATAGCGGCGTGCGCCGACCCGTCGATTTAAGACATATCAACCCATTTCTCTTTTCGTTTGCAGAACAGTTCGAGGAAACGAACCCACTCATCGGCGCTGATTTCAGCATCTACGCCTTCGACATGAATTTCTATGGCAGTCTGACCGTCGACGATTGGCAAGCGGAGAAAAAAGCACAGGAAGACCTCGAACCGAACCTTTGGGCGGGAACACTTGGCATTCGCGCCGCGAACGTGCTCAAAGGGCTAAACATTTATGGAACGGATTTGTTTTTGGAACTGACGCGCACGCGCAACCGCACTTTTCATAATCGCTTCATTGACCAACGTATGACGGTGAATAATTCAGGGCGTGGCGTGGTGCGCGCTAATCCGATTGCGCACCCGCTTGGCACAGATTTCCTTTCGGCAGAACTTGGAATTTCGCATTGGTTCAAAAAGTATTTGCGCGTCTCGACCAATGTGCTCGCCATTGCCAAAGGCGAAGGCAACCTTTACGGACCCTTCACCACGCCTTGGCTTGATAGAGACGCAAACGGAAATTTTATCTATAACGTCCGCGATGGCTACAACGAGCCGATTCCTTTCGTTACGGGCGACCGCAAAGTCGAGAACCGCATCGCTTGGACGCTCGGATTTTTCTACCAGCCCAACAACTCGTTCAATACCGAACTCAACTTTACACAAGTGTGGCGGCGCAACGCTAACAACATTGATGGGTTGAATACATCTGATTTGCAGATTTTCTTCCGAATGATGTTCGAGATTCAACCCGTGTTCAATTTCCTTTGATTCAACTTGTGAAAAAGTTTGTGATGGTCTCAATTCTTGCGCCTATCTCACTTTTAGCGCAACCCAAACCAACCCTTGAGCAATACGCTGATTGCCTTTCAGAGTGCGTGATGCAGGAATTGACCGATACGACTTTGCCGATTATCTTCGCACCCGAAAAACATAATGGCTTCAAACGCGAATTAGATTTACGCCTGCAATCGGCTTTGCTGGAAAACAGATTTGTGATTCGTGAATTGTCGTCAGAACAGGCACAAGAACTGCGCTATGAAATTCAATCGGCATCGGTGAGCGTGGAAGAAAGAAGCGGTCAATTCGTGCGCACTGTGTCGCTAATGGTGTTTGTGAAACGATTGTTGAACAGCGAACTGAAAAGCGCAAAATCAATAACAACGCAAAAACAAGATACTTTGTCGCAAAGCGACCTTGAACGGCTGAACGATTCGCGCTATCCTGAAACGACAGTTGCGCCACGCCGAACTTGGCTCGATAAAGCCCTCGTGCCAACTCTAACCACGCTCTCGCTCGGAATTATTGTGTATCTCTTTTTCAGCGTCAGAAGCAATTAACCTTTAACTTATATCTGAATGTCTCGCGTTCTACTTGGCTTATTTCTTGTGCTGTTTGTAAGTGCTTGCACCTCGTCTAAAACGGACGAAAACGCTTCGATTCCTGTCATCTTTCGTGAAGCGCAAAAGATGTATGATGAAGGCGACTATCTTGGCGCGCAACTCGAACTCTCCAAACTCACCTACACGAGCCGCGCCACCGAATACGAAGACGACGTGCAATTTCTTTTGGGAATGAGTTACTTCAAAAGCGACCAATTCCTCTTAGCCATCGATGCGTTTCAAACCTTGCTACGCAACGTGCCATCGTCGCCCTACGCGCAAGAAGCATATTTTCAAATCGCGGAGTGCTACTATAATATGTCGCCTGTGGCGCAACTCGACCAAGATTACACGCGCCGCGCCATCATTCAATATCAAGGCTACATCGACACATACCCGATTCCCGATTCGTCGGGCGTTGCCGAAGAAATCGCCGAAGCGCAAGAACTTTTGAAGACCGTTCAAGAAACCGACAAGAAAGCGCAAGTCGAAGACGTGATTCGGCGGCTTCAAAACAAGTTGAAGCAATTTGAAAAAGTCAGGATTGCCGAAACGCGCATCAAAATTTGTCGCGAAAAGTTGGCGAAGAAAATTTTTGAGGCGGCGGAGCAATACATTCAACTGCAAGCCTATCGCGCCGCCACGATGTATTACGAAGAAGTGCTGTCCAAATTTGGCGACACCAAATACGCCGAACCCGCCCTGCGCGGCAAAATCGACGCGCTCATCATTCGCGAAAAGTGGGAGGACGCGGAATACGACATCAACCGCTATGCCGACGCTTTCCCCGAACGCAAATCCATCATCGCGCAACTGCGCAAAAAAATGAACGACGCCATCGTCGCCTCCAAGCAAGCGCAAATCGCCGAAGATTAAGCCAACGCCGAACCGATGAACCTCGCCTTTTTCGGCGGCTCGTTCAATCCGCCGCACAACGGGCATCTCGCCGTCGCCTTGCTGTTGCGAGAACGCTTCGCGCCCGACAAACTCATCTTCAGCGTTTCCAAAAATCCGCTCAAATCCGCTTTTGACATTTCAGACGAAGACCGCCTCGCGATGACGCGCCTGCTCGCCGACGAACTCAACGCCACAGGCAACATCTCCGAAGCGAGCGATTGGGAACTGCGCCGAAACGAGCCTTCCTACACGATTGAAACGCTTGAACATCTCGCGCAGGTTTATCCGCAAGCAAGAGTGCTTTTGGCAATTGGCGAGGATAACTTCCGCTCGTTTTCAAAGTGGAAACGCTTCGAGGACATTTTGGCACGCGCTACACTCGTAGTCTTTGAGCGACCCAACGCCAACGCTCCGATGGACTTCACGCCGCCTGAAACCGCTTGCATTTATCGCGTTCCGTTGGCGATTGACGAAGCATCGACCGACCTGCGCCAAAAACTCGCGCAAGGAATTTATCCGACAGGCGAAATGCCGCAATCGATTCTAACCTACATCAAAGAACGAAGACTGTATCAAATCCATGCTTGACCTAACCCATCGCCCGCGCCGACTTCGCGCCACGAAAGCCATTCGCGACCTGACCCAAGAAACCTACTTGCGCGCCGACGATTTCGTCTTTCCGCTCTTTCTCTTGGAAGGCGAAAAGAAAAAAGAAGAAGTCGCCTCGATGCCCAACATCTTCCGTTACTCCATCGATAACGCGCTCAAAGTCTGCGACGCATTGCAAACATTCGGCGTGAAAGCCATTGATTTGTTCGGCGTTCCCGACAAGAAAGACGACAACGGCTCGGAAGCCTTGAACCCAAACGGCTTGATTCAACGAGGCATTCGCGCTATCAAAAAAGAATTTCCCGACCTGTGCGTGATGACCGACATTGCCTTAGACCCCTTCACCTCGCACGGACACGACGGGCTCGTCAAAGACGGAAAAATTTTGAACGACGAAACGGTGGAAGTTCTTTGCGAGATGGCTTGCTCGCACGCAGAATGCGGCGCAGACGTCGTCGCGCCAAGCGATATGATGGACGGCAGAGTGGGCGCAATCCGCGAAGCGTTGGACGATGCGGGGTTTATTGACGTGGCGATTATGGCGTATTCGGCGAAGTATGCGTCGAGCTTTTACGCGCCGTTCCGAGACGCGCTCCACTCCGCGCCGAAGTTCGGCGACAAGAAAACTTATCAAATGAACCCCGCCAATTCCGACGAGGCGATGCGCGAAATCGAACTCGACATTTCCGAAGGCGCGGACATCGTGATGATTAAGCCCGCGATGACCTATCTCGACATCGTCCGTCGCGCCCGCGAGCGCATCGAAACGCCGATTGCCGTCTACAACGTCTCAGGTGAATACTCGATGATAAAAGCGGCGGCACAAAACGGTTGGATCGACGGCGAGCGCGTCATGATGGAAACGCTCCTCTCAATGAAACGCGCCGGCGCAAAACTCATTTTTACTTACTTTGCCATTGAAGCGGCAAAACTTCTCAAACAATCTTGACTTCACAATGCGGATACAACTTTCGCTCATCGCTATGCTTACTTTGCTCACACTTAACTGCTCATCGCAAAAATTGAAATACCCAACCACTGAAAAAGTCAATCAAGTCGACAACTACTTCGGCACGGAAGTGCGCGACGACTATCGCTGGCTCGAAGACGATACAGCCGCCGCCACTGCCAAGTGGGTCGAGGCGCAAAACAAAGTAACTTTTGCCTATTTGGAACAAATCCCGTTTCGCAATCAACTCAAAGCGCGATTGACCGAGATTTACAACTACCCCAAATTTTCCGCGCCGTTCCGCAAAGGCGATTACTTTTTCTTCTACAAAAACGATGGCTTGCAAAATCAAAGCGTGCTGTATGTTCAAAAAGGACTTGACGGAACGCCCGAAATCCTTCTTGACCCCAACACGTTTTCCGCCGACGGCACTTCGCGCTTGGGCGCATTCGCCGTTTCCAAAGATGCGAAATACGCCGCCTATGGCATTTCCAAAGGTGGCTCGGATTGGCAAACTTACTTCGTGATGGAACTCGCCACGAAAAAGAACTTGCCCGATACGCTGAGCTGGGTCAAGGTTTCGGGCATCGCTTGGGAAGGCGATGGTTTCTATTACAGCCGCTATCCCGAACCGTCCGACAAAAAAGAACTTTCCGCCAAGAACGAATTTCACCAAGTTTATTACCACAAAATCGGAACGCCGCAATCGCAAGACGTTTTGGTTTATGAAGACAAAGCCCACCCGCAACGATTTCACTACGCCTTCACGAGCGAGGACGAGCGATTCACGTTTTTGAGCATATCGGATCGAGGGTCAGGCAAAGAAGGCAACGCGCTCTACTTCAAACGACGCGGCGAAAAAGACTTCAAGCCCATCATTGCTGAAATCAGCGAGTTTTCTTACAACGTGATTGACAACGTTGGCGACGATTTGCTCATCGTTACGAATCACGGCGCGCCTAACGAAAAAATCGTCCGCTGTTCTGCGAACAATCCCGATATGAAGAATTGGAAAACCATCGTTCCCGAAAAGCCCGAAGCCTTGCAATACGCCACGACGGGCGGCGGAAAACTCTTCGCGCTGTATATGAAAGACGTCTCGACGCGCGCTTATGTTCATTCGCTCGATGGCGGGTTTGAAAACGAAGTCGAATTGCCCGCGCTCGGTACGGCGAGCGGCTTCGGCGGAGAAGCCGATGATAAATTCGTTTTCTATGCCTTCACATCTTTTACATTTCCGCCCACGATTTATCGCTACGACATACAGACCAAACAATCGAGCGTCTTTCGCAAGCCTGAATTGAAGTTTAATCCCGAAGATTACGAGACGAAGCATGTTTTCTTTCCGAGCAAAGACGGAACGAAAATCCCGATGTTTCTCGTGCATAAAAAAGGCATCGAGCGGAACGGGAACAACCCGACCTTGATGTATGGCTACGGCGGATTCAATGTGAGTTTGTTGCCGTCGTTCAGTCCGCTCAACATTGCGCTCTTGGAGCAAGGCGTGATTTATGCGCAAGTGAATTTGCGCGGTGGCAACGAATACGGAGAGGCATGGCACAAAGCGGGAATGCGGTTCAACAAGCAAAACGTGTTCGATGATTTCATCGCGGGCGCAGAATATCTCATCAAAGAAGGCTATGCGCGCTCGGAAAAATTGGCGATGAAAGGCGGCTCAAACGGCGGCTTGCTCGTGGGCGCGGTGATGTGTCAGCGTCCTGACCTCTTTAAAGTCGCGTTGCCCGCCGTCGGCGTGATGGATATGCTTCGCTTCCAAAAGTTCACGATTGGTTGGAATTGGATTGCCGAATACGGCTCGAGCGAAGCGAGCAAAGAAGAGTTTGAAAACCTTTATCGCTATTCGCCGCTTCACAATTTGAAGGAAGGCGTTTCATATCCGGCTACGCTCATCACAACCGCCGACCACGACGACCGCGTCGTGCCCGCGCACTCGTTTAAGTTTGCGGCGGCGTTGCAAGAAAAGCACAGAGGCGAAAATCCCGTCTTGATTCGCATTGCGGTAAAATCGGGGCACGGCGCGAGTTCGACCGAAAAAGCGATTGAAGAGACGACCGATGTCTTCGCGTTCCTGCTTCACAATCTCGGCGTGAAGCCGAAGTTCAAGGGGAACTAACTCTTGCGCAGATAAAAACACGCGGAATCGCCTTGTCCCTTGCGGTTTAAGGCTTCGGCGCGCGCCTCAAACTCGGATATGTCGCGACTTGAAAAAGAGGAGCATTCAGGATTTATCCAGTATGAGCGCGGGTCGTTGAGCGGAATGTCTTTGAGGTATTGTTCGCTTCCCCAAAATTGAAACGCCGTAGAGTCGAACTCGATTTTGAAAATTTCAAATCCGCATTGTTCGGCTAACAGGCGCATGCTTTGAACGGTTGGCAAAAAGAGATGTCGCGGCGCATCGAGTTGAACCCAGTTCGCGCCGTAATGCCGCCAAGCGAACGTGCCGGCGACGGGCACGCGAATCAGCGCAACGCCGTTTGGCGTGAGCAATCGGCGCGCCGTTGCGAGCGCGGGGCGCGGCGTGGCGATATGCTCCAATGAGTGATGAAACATAATGAGGTCAAACGTTTCATTGATGTCGCTTAATTGTTTCTTCCAAATCTTCACCCCATTTTGATATGAAATGTCGTTTGCGATGAACGGGTCAACGCCTTGCAATCGCGTGAAGCCCAGCGCGCGAAGTTCGAGCAGAAACATTCCCGCTCCGCACCCGACGTCTAAAATTTTTGAATCGATGTTGAGCGACGAGTTCATTGTCCATTTCAAAATGTCGGGTGCGCCTTGAAGGCGGTGCATCAAGCGTCCGAGAAGTCCTTTGCCCGTGAGCGCGAATTTGGTGCGTTCTTTTTTTAGAAACGCTTTGAGCGGCGAATCTGAAATGGGAGCGGCTTGATAGGAATAGTAATCGGTTGGATAGTATGGCGAAAGGTCGTCGGGCACGGTTGCAATTTGAACGGTGCCGCAATGGGCGCATTCAAAGTAGGAGAATGTATCGCGCGTTCCAAACATCATTTCCTTTGCGGTAAAAGTGGAAGATGAATGAACTTGCCCGCAGATGATACAAGTCGGCATTTAACAGAACGTTGCGTTGAAGTTTAGATTGGCGAAAATACGCGATGAAAGAATCCTTTCGTAGATTTGCCGAATAATTTTTTTCGCAGTCATCAAGATAAACGCAAATGTCGCAATCATCGCCAAAGTCGCAACCCACGAAAGCCACGTCAGCAAGGTCCGCGAAACCAAAAAAGCAACTCGCGCCCGAAACATCACTCATTCCTGAAAAATATCAAGACCTCGCCGCAGTGTTGTTCCTCCTGCTTCTCACCATGATTTTTTTTGCGCCGATTGTGTTTCAAGGCAAAGCCTTCGTTGTGCCCGATAACACGGCTTCATTAGCAACTCAAACTTTTGTCAATGATGCCAAAGCCGAAGGCATTCAACCGCAGTGGATTCCGTTTGTGTTCAGCGGCATGCCGTCGCTCGGCAGTCTTTTCGTTCAGGCAGAGCGGTGGTATGATGTTACTTACACGGTGGTTTGGAAAGGCATCGTAAAAGTTTTCACGGCAATAACCGCGACCCCAGAGAGCGTGTCAGTCGTCTTGTTTTACTTTGTGTTTGGCGCGGGCATCTATTGGCTCTTGCGCACAAAGCAATGTTCGCCGTTTCAATCGCTTATCGGCGCAATCGGCGCAATGATGGCAACGCTCTCGGTGGTGTGGATTACGGTCGGACACAACACGAAAGTCGTCGCCGCCTCGCTTTACCCCTATTTGCTCGTCTTTGCAGAGCGACTGCGCCAATCAGAAAATTGGAAATCCATGTTGCTCAACACGGCACTGCTCTCGTGTGTGCTCTCGCTCCTCTTTGGCTCGACGCACGTGCAGATGATTTACTACGGCGGACTTTTCGCGGGCATTTACCTGCTCGTTGAACTCATTTACGCTTTGGTCAAGAAAGAGCCGCTCGCGCCGTGGCTTCGCTCGGCGGGCGGGTTTGCGCTCGCCACGCTCCTTGCCGCGATGATGTTTGCCGACACATACCTTGCCGTCGCGGAATACTCGCCGTATTCCATTCGCGGCGCGTCGAGCGTAACGAGCCTTTATCCTGAATTGGCAGCTGAACAAGCCACAGCGCAAAGCAAAACCGATGCGAAAGGCGGATTGAGTTACGATTACGCGACGAGTTGGTCGTTTGGCGTGGAGGAAGTCTTGACCTTTTTCGCGCCGTCGTATTTCGGATACGGCAATGCGAGTTATTGGGGACCGCAACCCTTCACAATGTGTCCGCAATTTTTCGGCGTCGTGATTCTCATCTTTGCCATGATTGGATTGGTGCGATACTGGCGCGATAGGTTCGTTCAAGCCGTGTTTGCAGTTGGCGCGTTTGCGCTTGTTGTCTCGTTTGGTAAGTATTTCCCGCTGGTCTATGATTTGCTCTTTTACTTTGCGCCGTTCTTCAACAAGTTCCGCGCACCCTCGATGATTTTGATTCTCACCGCGCTTTCGGCGTGCATTCTCGCGGGCTACGGCGTGAAGGCGATTTACGAGATGCGCGAAACGGCAAGCGACGAACTAAAATCGCTCTTTCAAAAAATCAGTTATGCAAGCGTGGCAGTTGCGCTTGTCGGCATTCTCGGCTTTTCGGGGTGCAAGCAAGATTACATTCAGCAGATTGCTAAAAGCGACAGAGGCAAGCAACTTGTGGCGCAGTATCAAAATCCTTCCGTCATTCAAGCCTACGAACAGCAGTTCAAAATTTTTGATATGGCAAAAACCGATATGACGCTCTCGCTCTTGATTATGGGCGCAACGATGCTCCTTGCATATTTCTTCATCAACCGCACGCTCTCAAAAAATGTGTTTCAAGGCGCGTTGCTCTTGGTCGTGATGGTCGACTTTTGGCGTGCCGATGCCGACCTACTCAAAAGCGCACAACCCCTGCAAGCCGAAAAGAAAGTCTTCGAAAAGCCCGATTACGTTGCCTTTCTCGAGCAAGACAAAACGAAATTTAGAATCCTACCGCTCTTGCGCGAAACCGACGCGAATTGGTATGCCTACTTCCGATTGGAATCCGTCGGCGGCTATCAAGGCGCGAAAATGCGCATCTATCAAGATTTGATTGAACTCTTTGGCAATGGCAATACGGAAACGCCGACCTTCTTCACCAACGCCGTGATGATGGATTTGCTCAATCTCAAATACCTCATCGTCGATAAGCCCACAACGCTTGAAGGATTCAAGACGGCGTTTGAAGGAAGTCGCATCGTGTTGGAACGCGAGCGCCCAACGCCGCGCGCGTGGTTCGTCAAGTCCGTTGAAAAGGCGAGCATACCTGAAATTCTGAACCATATTCAACGTCAGGATTTCAATCCTCGCGAGAAAGCATTTGTGGAAATCGACACCCCTGCCATTGATGCGCTCGATAGCCTCGCCAGCGTCAGCGTGAAGAGCACGGGGATTCATCATCTCGACCTTGCCGTTCAGACAAGCGCGACGCAGTTTCTTTTCGTGAGCGAAATGTTTTACGACAAAGGTTGGAAGTGCTTGATTGACGGCGCGGAAACGACGGTCTATAAAACCAACTACGCTTTTCGCGGCGTTCTCGTGCCGAAAGGGGCGCGCGAAGTGAAGTTCGTTTATGAATCGCGCGCGTTCAATCTCGGAAAACTTTTGGCGATTGCGTCAAACGCCATTGTCGCGCTCGCGCTGATTGCGTCGGGCGCGATGGCGTGGCGAAATCGGTCAGAAGGATTGGCTCAATCTTAAACGGACGCTCGAACTTTTGAAATCGCGATATGATTCGAAGGTTATTTTTTGCGACGATGATTTGCGGCGCGTCGCTTGGTGCGTTGGCGCAACCGATGTTCAAAACCGAGTGGGGCGAGGGCATTTGGTTGGCGACGAGCGATAGCGCGTTCACGATGAACATTCGTCCTCGCGTTCAGATGCGCGCCATCTCGAGCAACGAACTTCGCCAAAGCGAATTTGATGAGGACGTGTTTGCGAGGCGAGCGCGGATTTGGACGACGGGACGACTCTTCTCCCCAAAACTCACTTATCTTTTCCAACTGCATTTCGTCGAGTTCGATGTGCTTCCGCAACGCATTGAAGAAACGGACTTCAATCGTCGCCCCGTGCGCGATTTGATTCTGCAATACAACTTCACGCCGACGACGTGGCTCTCGTTTGGTCAGAGCAAGTTGCCTGCGCATCGCTCGCGCATCATCTCGTCGCTCCGATTGCAGATCATCGAGCGCGGCATTGACCATGTTTTGCTCGATGTCGACCGCGATATTGGCTTTCAATTCCGAACCCAATTTTCAACGGGCGATGCGTCGTTCTTGCGCGCCACCCTTGCGCTTACGACGGGCGAAGGGCGCAACCAGCCGCCCGATTGGCGCGGATTGAGCTACGCGCTTCGCGCCGAGTGGCTTCCGTTTGGCGCGTTCAAAAACGGCGGCGATTACATCGAATCCGACGTCTTCCGCGAACCACGCTTGAAACTCGCCATAGCGGGCAGTTACATCTTCAATCACAACGCGATTCGAACCAGTTCGCAGATTGGGTTTCTGCTCTTTGAGCCGACGAGCATTCAAACCGCGATTCTCGATATGCTGGCGAAAGTCAATGGGTGGTCGTTTGAAATCGAGATGCTTTTTCGCGACGCGGGCGCGCCCGTTCAATTTTCGCCGAGCGGAACGCGCCGAATCATCTACGACGGCGTTGGCGGACACTTGCAAGCGGGCTATGTGTTTGAGAACCTGTTCGAAGTTTCGGGAAGAATCGCCTTTGCTACGCCGTCTTCAAGCGCGAAGCCGTTTGCGTTTGGTCAGCGCGAAGCGACGCTGTGCGTCGGGAAAATTTTGGTGTTGCCGTCCATCAAAGTTCAAGCCGACGTTACGATTGCGGAACGTCGATTTTGGAACGGACTTCCGCCACAAACCTTCACCGTGTTTCGCGGTCAAGCCGAACTTGGCATTTGAGTTCCCCAAAGCCGCTCTTGCTTCTGCATAATCATTATTTAACGCTGTTTTAATGTTCGCGTAAAATTCCGCCGAATATCTTTGCGCCAATTTTATGCAGTTATCTACGGCGACACCCTTATACCACCTGCATAGAAGTTTTCTCAACAATTAAATCACGCTTAAAGAACAATGATGAAAAACAATTTTATTTATTCTGCTTTTGCGTCGCTTGCGATTGGCGGCGCATTGCTTGTGGGTTGCAAAGAGGACTCCGGAACGGGAGACGCCGCACCCTATCAAGCTCAACTTGCTAACCGCTCCGTTACGCCCGCGCTCGTCAAGGACGTGATGAACGGCGTTGAAGTCTTCACGCTCATCAGCAGCGACGACCGCATTCCCGCGCCCGCAGGCGACAATACGCAATACGTCTTTGGCGGCGCCGCCGATGGCGCAGGCTTCTTGCGCAACAGCGATGGCACCTACACGCTTCTCACGGAACACGAAGACAATTATGCCATTTCGCGCGTTACGCTTGACAAAGATTTGAAGCCGCTCACAATGGATTATGTGATGACCTCATCGCAAGGCAACTGGCGTCAATGCTCAGGCACGCTTGCTGAACCTGCTGAACATGGCTTCGGACCTGTGTTCTTGTCAGGAAGCGAAGGCTTCAGCGGTCCAGGTGGCAATGGCAGTGCCGATTCGCGCATTTGGGCGGTCAATCCGCTTGGCGCGAAAAACACGGCGCAGTCGCTTCCCGCGATGGGCGTGTGGAGCACGGAAAACGCCGTTCCGCTTCCCAAAACGGCATACAGCGGCAAAACTATCGTCGTCATCGGCGATGACAACACCGACCAATACGGCGGACAAGTGGCGATGTATTTGAGCAACACCGTCGGCGACCTCAACAACGGCAAGCTTTACGTAATGGCGCGCGCAAACGACGACCAAATCGAGATGAATATGGTCAAGGGTCAGCAATATGACGTGGTCTTCCGTGAAATTCCAGGCGGATTAAACTTGCAAGGCACCGACCAAGCCGCCGATGCCGCAAAGGCAATCAAATTCGGTCGTGTCGAGGACATTGACTATCGCAAAGATGGGGTTGGCAGAGAAGTTTATTTCAACGTGACCGGTCAAGCGCACTCAGGTCAAAACGCCGACCGTAGCCGCACGATGTGGGGACGAGTCTATAAACTTGTTTTAGACCCCAACGACCCGCTCAAAGGTAAACTCTCAATCTTGCTCGATGGCGATGCGATTTCCGCTCCTGTCAGTCAAGGGGGCGTTGTCAATCAAAATCGCACGATTGGCGCGTTGGAAACGTCGTTTATGAACCCTGACAATATTCTCGTTACGAAGAATTATGTCTATGTGCAAGAAGACCCGAACTCCTACAACAGCGGCGACCCGACCATCAATCGCCATGATGCCTACATTTATCAATACAATCTCAACACGGGCGCAATGAAAGTCGTGCTCGAGGCTGACCACCGCCGCGATGGTCGTTCATTCCTCAAAACTGACGGCACGCCGTTTAGCGGCACGGTCAGTCGTGGAAACAACGGAACTTGGGAATACGGCGCAATGCTCGACATCTCTGACAAAGTCGGAATGGACGGCGTGTTCTTGCTTTGCATTCAACCACACGGTTGGAAGGCAGAAGCCTTTGACGATCCCGACAAAGATGGCGACCGCCCGCGTCCGTTTGGCAATCCGCCCGACACCCAAGGCAGCCAAATCATCATTCTTAAAGGCTTAGCGCGATAATGCCTGATTGTCTCTAAAAATTTGCGCCGCATAGAGCGAAGGTTCTGTGCGGCGTTTTAGTTTTAACCAATCGCTCAAACAAATATGTTGTTGCGTCTTCTCATCGCGTTTTTTGCTCTCGTTTTGCTTCAACGATGCGCTTCCGAAAGCGCGCCAACAAAACCTGCCGCTCGATTTCAATCGATTCAACGCGATTATCAGCGACGGCTTGCCACCATCGACTCGCTTTTTGCCCGCGCCATCAAAACTTTGCGGACTGAAACGGACTCAACGACGTTGATAGGGTCGCTGCAAAAGGTCTTTTTTGAAACGCGGCGCGATTACAAGCGAATGGAATGGTTCTTAGAAGAAGTCAGTCCAGGCACGGCACGGCTCTTAAACGGTGCGCCTCTTCCCGACTATGACCCCAACGACGACCGCTACAACGCGCCATCAGGTTTTCAAGTCCTCGAGGAATTGCTCTTCGCCGAGTTTTCGCTTGATAAAAAAGAAGAAATCGCCCAAGACCTCAACGCGATGCAAGGCGCGACTCGTCGAATGAAAGAACTCATCAGCGGCAGAGATTTCAACGATGAATTTCTCTTTGACGCAATGCGCTTGGAAATCGTCCGCATCATCGCGCTTGGCATTAGCGGTTACGATTCGCCCGTCAATCAACGCTCGCTCATTGAGGCGCAAGACGCGCTTTCGGGAATCGAAGACGGCTTGAATCTTTTTGCAAGCCCCCTTGAACGAAAAAATCCGTCGCTGTTAAGCGACCTTCGCGCCATCGTCTCGAAAGCCAAAGCCTATCTCCAACAAGAAATTTCTTTCAACGAGTTCGATAGGCTTGCCTTCATCACGGATTTTGCAAATCCTTTATCTGAAAAATTACACGAGGCGCAAATCGCGCTTGACATTCCGTTTCCGACTTACATTCGTCCGTTCTCATACACCGCAAAGACAGTCTTTGAAAAAGACGCCTTCAATCCCGAAGCCTACACACCGAGCTACGCACGCGGCGGCAATCCCACACGAGTAGAATTAGGAAAATTGCTTTTCCACGACCCGATTCTCTCGCAAAATGGCAAGCGCGCTTGTGCCTCATGCCATCAACCCGAAAAAGCCTTTGGCGATGGACTGCCAAAAGCACTCACCATAAAAGGCGAACCAAAACTGCGCAACACGCCAACATTGCTCAATGCAACGCTTCAAGCCAGCTCATCTTACGACCAAAGCACGCAGTTCCTCGAAGACCGTGTTATGAAAGTGTTGGAAAGCAAAGATGAAATGCACAGTTCGCTTTGGGAAGCGGCGAAAAAATTGCAACAGAGCGAAGACTATGTCAGGCTCTTCAAAGAAGCCTTTGGCAATAAGTCGGCAAATGTGGTGGTTGAGGACGGCAATGTGGTAACGGCGGATAACCTCAAAATTGCCATTGGTGCGTATCTGCGCACACTCGTTAGCTTAAACTCGCGCTTTGACCAATACATGCGAGGTGATAAATCAAAGATGACCGACCAAGAGAAGCACGGGTTCAATCTTTTTATGGGCAAAGCCAAATGCGGCACCTGCCATTTTATGCCGCTCTTCAACGGCACGATTCCGCCATACTACGCCTCCAATGAATCGGAAGTGATTGGCGTTCCGAAAGAAGCCAAGTGGAAAAACGCAACGATAGACCCCGATACCGGCAAAAGCGCGATTGTGCCGCACGAAATTTATCGCTATGCGTTTAAGACGACATCGGTTCGCAATGCGGAATTAACCGCGCCCTACATGCACAACGGTGTCTACAAAACCCTCGATGAAGTCATGCAGTTTTACAACGTCGGCGG
Organism: Candidatus Thermochlorobacteriaceae bacterium; assembly: GCA_029263855.1. Classification (GTDB taxonomy): domain Bacteria; phylum Bacteroidota; class Chlorobiia; order Chlorobiales; family Thermochlorobacteraceae; genus JANWWM01. Next base: position 186,402 of record JAJUFC010000003.1, read on the forward strand.
CGGAAAAGGCATCGGGATTGAACTGCCTCATCAAACCCTACCCTTTGATTCGCTTGGACTTTCCAAACAAGAAATTCAAGATGTGATTGCCTTTGTGAAAACCCTCACCGACACAGCAGGCTTAACCTCAAGACCGCCCGCACTACCGAAAATATCCGACCTCTCACTCAATCGTCGCAAAATTGGGGGCGAATACTGATCTATGAATCTCTCGAGAAGAAAATTTATTGAGCGTCTCACATTGGGAGCAGTCGCAACGGCTGTTCCCATGTTGCATGCTTGTCGCGATAACGTTTCTACTGAGTTACCAATTACGACGATTCCAAATCCGCCCGCAAACTTACGGACAACCGAATCGCTCCGATATGTTAAACTGAGTTGGAACGCGCCGCAAACCAATATTGATGGCTCTCCGCTTACCGACCTAAATTCCTTCCAAATCTATCGGCGCAAACTTCCTGAATCGGATTTCAGATTGATTTTTGAAGTAGAACCGACGGGGACAATTTTCATCGATACCAACGTTAATGCAAGTGAAGTCATCTATCGTGTTGTTGCAAAAACAAGGCGTGGTGCAATCTCTGAACCCTCTGAGCCCTCAAACATCGCAAGAGCACAGATGGTAATTTGCGATCACGAACTTCCACTTATTGGAGAACGGCGGCTTTACGATGCGTCAGGGGTGCGTGTGCAAGAGCCAACGCGTGCACTTTTGAGCGTAGAACGATTTTCCGAAAATGAATTTCTTGCGCTTGAACTTGTATGCACGCATGCGGGGTGCGGCGGAATGAATTTTATCGCGGGCATTTGGTCGTGCCGTTGTCATGGCTCACGGTTCGACAGTCAAGGGAATGTGGTTCAACCGCCTGCAACGTTGCCATTGACGAGGCTTTCAGCCGTGCGCGCCAATGATGTTGGGCTAACGGTTCGAGCGTGATTCAACGCTTTTTCAACTGATCTTGAACCGACTGCAAGCGATTGAGCAGTTCCGAAGTTGGCGGCGGGGTTTTCTTCGGCGGCTCGATTTGCGACGCGGTGAATTTCAAATTCGCATTGGGCTGTGCGCGATAAATCGTGCTTTTCGCCGCCGCGTCCATCAAGGCGCGCTCTAACTCTTCCTGCGTCGCGGATTTCGGCAAGTAGCGAAACACATTGAGTTCATTAACTGCCTCTGTGATTAATCCTACATCGACCGTGTCAGTAAGCACAATGATAATCAGTTGTGGATTTTCAGCCAGAACAGTTTGAAGAAAATCGAGTCCCTCGTAATCATCTAATTTCAATTCGCTCACGATGACGGCGGGCGGAATGTCGCCAATGAGTTTGAGCGCGTCGGCGACGGTGCGCGCCGCGCGAATCGTAAAATGCTTGGAGAGCCGAAGTTGAAGCCGCGCGATTTCATCGGGCGTGAAGCCCACGAAGAGCGCGTCGTATTTTGGCGTGTTCAGGTCAATCTTTGCATCGTCTTTTTGCGCAGTCGCTGTCGCCGTCGGTTTGAGCGAGGAAAGTCGGTCATAAATCTGCACGCCAAGCCGCACCACGTTCAGAAGCGCGTCGTTGCGGCAGGGTTTGTTGAGGTATCGGAAAATTTCGCCCGCGTTCACAGAGTTCATTACGCTTTCTAAATCGGCGTAGCCCGTCAGCAAAATACGAATCGTGCTTGGGCTTGCTTGCTTGGCGCGTTTAAGCAACTGATGTCCGCGCATTTGAGGCATACGCTCATCGCTAATCAATACCTTAATCGGATACTTGGATAAAATATCTAATGCCTTTTGTCCGTTTTCTGCTGTATGAACAACATAATCCACTTCCAGTAAATCGCGCATTGACGAGAGAATAAGCGGCTCATCATCAACAAGGAGAATGTGCGATGCGTTTTTCATAATCGTGTTTTGTGATAGACCGTTGAGGATTCAAACTACAAACTTACAGGTTTCTCGCAAATTAAAAATCGTGTAAAGAAAACTTAAAATGACCTTGAACGGTTCGCAGATATGTGCCGTTTAGACTTCTCGTAATAAAACAGTATATTCGCGCCCGATTTTCAAAGTCCGTAGTTCCATTTCGCTGTATCAACTTTTGCAACCTATCTTTTAATCACAAATTATATGACCATTCGTCGCCGCGAAGACATTCGCAACATTGCTATCATCGCTCACGTTGACCATGGAAAGACCACGCTCGTTGATGCGATTCTCAAACAAACCGGCACGTTCCGAGAAAATCAAAAAGTCGAGGAGCGAATTATGGACTCTAACCCGCAAGAAAAAGAACGCGGGATTACCATTTTCGCCAAGAACGCGGGCTACAATTACAAAAATCACAAGGTTAATATCGTCGATACGCCCGGACACGCCGATTTCGGCGGCGAAGTCGAGCGCATTTTGAAAATGGTCGATGGCGCGCTCTTGCTTGTCGACGCGCTTGAAGGTCCGATGCCACAAACAAAGTTTGTGCTTCGCCGCGCTCTCGAAGCAGGCTTGAAGGTGATTGTTGTCATCAACAAAGTCGACCGCCCAAATGCGCGCCCGATGCAAGTGATTGACGAAGTGCTTGACCTCTTCATTCACTTGGGCGCGAACGATGAGCAAATTGATTTTCCTTACATCTTCGCCTCTGGCAAGGCGGGCTACGCTAAAAGAACGCTCGAAGAAGAAGGCAAAGATATTACACCCTTGCTCGATATGATTTTGGAAAAAATTCCCGCGCCCGAAGCCGACATCGACGCGCCCTTCCAAATGCTCGTCAATTCATTGGATTACAGCGACTACTTGGGCAAAATTGTCGTCGGCAGAATTATGAAGGGCAAAGTGAAACCAACCGACCAAGTGGCGTTAGTGGAAAAAACAGCGTCGGGCGTTTCAGTTAAAAAGGCAAAAGTCGCGAAACTCTTTCTCTTTGAAAAACTCGGCAAAGTGGAAGCGACGGAAGCCAGCGCGGGCGACATTGTCGCGCTCTCTGGCATTGAAGAAGGCAACATCGGCTCGACGCTCTGCCACCCTGATTTTCCCATCGCGCTCGAACCGCTTTCCATCACCGAACCGACCGTCTCGATGTTCTTCTCCGTCAACAACTCGCCCTTCGCGGGCAAGGAAGGCAAGTTCGTTACGAGCCGCAACATTCGTGACCGGCTTTACAAAGAAGTCATCACCAACGTCGCGATGAAAGTCGAAGACACTGACAGCGCGGACACGTTCAAAGTGTCGGGACGCGGCGAGTTGCACCTTTCGGTCTTGATTGAAACGATGCGACGCGAAGGTTTTGAACTGCAAGTCTCTCGCCCCGAAGTGATTTTGAAGCGCGATGAAAATGGTAAACTCCTCGAACCCTACGAATCCGTTACGATTGATGTGCCACAAGATTTCGTCGGCATTGTCATTGAGAAAATGGGCAAGCGCAAAGGCGATATGAAAAATATGGTTTCGCTCGAAGGCGGCATGACGCGCTTGGAGTTTGAAATTCCGACGCGCGGCTTGCTTGGCTTCCAATCTGAATTTGTGATGGACACCAAAGGCGAAGGCATTTTGACGCACATCTTCAAATCCTATGAGCCTTATAAAGGCGAAATCAACTCGCGCCAACTCGGAACGCTCATTTCTGCCGAATCGGGCGAAGCCGTGCCCTACGCCCTTGCACAGCTCGACGATAGAGGCGTTTTCTTCATTGAGCCCGGCACACCTGTCTATGAAGGCATGGTCGTTGGCGAATCGGCACGCGATTTCGATATGACCGTCAATGTTTGCAAAACGAAGAAACTCACGAACATGCGCGCGTCGGGTTCAGACGAAGCCCTGAAAATCACGCCGCCGCGCAAATTGACACTCGAGCAATCGCTCGAGTTTATCAACGACGACGAACTCGTGGAAGTAACCCCGAAATCAATCCGAATCCGTAAAAAGATTTTGGACGAAACCACGCGCAACCGCGAAGCCAAACGCAAGAAGTCGACCGCCGAAGTCGAGGCTTAAACCAAAACTGTTTTTGCGCAAGAAGCCCTCGCGAAGAGGGCTTTTTAATTTGGGCTTTTCGGCTTCAATGTCCGTTTGGCATTACATCGACATCAAAAATGCTTTCAACGCGGAAAAATCATTCGGCAACAAAACAGATTGCTTCGACTTTTTCAATGCTTGCGCCAAGCGTTCAGGAATGGCGGGGGCTTTTAAGCCTGCTTGTGTAATCGCATCAAGAAATTTTGCAGGGTGGGCTGTGGCTAAAACAATTCCGACATTGTCGTAACCGACAACTCTTCGATATTGCTCTAATCCCAAATAGCCGATTGCCGTATGTGGTTCTGCAATGTATTCATAGCGGCGATAAATTTCGCGCATACCTTCTAATGTTTCCACATCGTTGAAACTCGCGCCGAAAATATCTTCACGCATTTTTTCAACTGAGCCATAAAGTTCGAGCATACGCGCAAAGTTGCTTGGATTGCCAACGTCCATCGCATTTGAAAGCGTTTGAACGGAGGGCTTTGGCTCGAATTCGCCGCTTTCCAAATACTTCGGCACGACGTCGTTGCGATTCGTGGCGGCGATGAAGGTTGAGACGGGCAGTCCCATTTTTTTGGCGAACAATCCAGCGGTGAGGTTGCCGAAGTTGCCGCTGGGCACGGAAAAAACGAGCGGCTTTGACAGAACGCTATGATGCAGTTGCGAATATGCGCGAAGGTAATAGAACATCTGCGGAATGAGCCGCGCAATGTTGATGGAATTGGCGGAAGAAAGTTGAAACCGCTCACGTAAATCGCCATCGAGAAAGGCTTGCTTGACAAAGCGTTGGCAATCGTCGAATGTGCCTTGCACTTCGAGTGCAATCACATTGCCGCCAATCGTGGTGAGTTGTTGCTCTTGAATCGTGCTGACTTTCCCACTTGGATAAAGCAAGCAGACTTTGAAGCCGTCCATTCCCAAAAATCCGTGCGCGACGGCGCTGCCCGTATCGCCTGATGTGGCAACGAGAACCAAGGTTTGTTGTTTGGACTCGTGAAGATAGTGCTTCATCAATCGCGCCAAGAATCGTGCGCCAAAATCTTTGAACGCCAAAGTTTCGCCGTGAAAGAGTTCGAGCACATGCGTGGTCGCGTCAAGGCGGACAAGGGGCGCGTCGAAGTTAATCGCTTCCTCGATAATCGTTTTCAAATCGCCGTTGAGCAATGCGCCTTGAAAGAGCGACTGCGCCGCTTGCAGAGCAATTTCTTGAAACGAACGAATACGCGAGAGCCGAAAAAAATCAGGTGGAAGCATTGGAATTTTCGTCGGGAAGAAAAGTCCGCCGTCGCTCGCCAAACCTTGCAAGACGGCGTCGCGCAAGGAAAGGACATTGTTGGGATTGTTCGTGCTGTAAAGACGCATGAGCAATTAAAAATGAAGTGGTAAAACGACACATCTCAGCAGTTCAAGCAATGCTTAAAACTTTCGCGCCCGTTTGATTGACTTTTGAAATAAACGCATCGCTTCCGATGCCGATGTTGTCCAAAACGAGCGTCATCGCGCGGGCGACGGCGTGCGCCGTTTCCATAGAATCCGAGAGCGCGAAAAGCGACGGACCCGACCCCGAAATGCTACACCCCAACGCCCCCGCATCGAGCGCGGCTTGTTTCATCTCGTAAAATCGCGGAATTAAAATCGAGCGAATGGGTTCAACAATCACATCTTGAAGCGAGCGCGAAATTAAGCCATAGTCCGACATTAAAATCCCTGCAACTAATCCTGCTGTGTTGCCCCACTGCGTTATGGCGTTGCTCAAACTGACCTGCTGTTTCAAGATGCCGCGCGCGTCTTTGGTTTGGATTTCAATATGTGGATGAACGACGGTGGCATGAAGTTTTTCAGGCATCGGAAGCGGCACAATGTCGAGCGGCGTATAGGAACGAATCAAGACAAAGCCACCCAAGAGTGAAGGCGCGGCGTTGTCGGCGTGAGCCGAGCCACAAGCAATACGTTCGCCTTCTAAGGCAAAGGGCAAGAGGTCGCGCTTGGAGAGTGGCTCGCCAAGCAAGGCGTTGACGGCGACAACCGCAACAACTGCGCTTGCGGCACTTGAACCCAAGCCAGAACCCAACGGCATTTTTTTATCGAGCAGAAGTTCAATGCCGCGCGTTTCGCCGATGTGATTAAGCAAGGCGTGAACGGCGACACCCGCCGTGTTTTTGCGCGAATCCAGCGGCAACCTGCCGTCGTCGCCTGTGATGCGCGAAATTCTAACGCCATGTTGGTCGGAAAATTTTGCCGTGAGTTCGTCGCCCGGTGAGTCAAGCGCGAAGCCTAAAACATCAAACCCTGCGGCGACATTAGCGACCGTTGCTGGCGCAAAAGCCTTGACTTCCCTCATTCCGACTCTGTTCCTTGCGCTCGTTGAAGTTGTTCTAAAAGTTCTTTTTCGCGCGCGTTGTATTCCGCTTCAGAAATTTCATCGAACTCAAACTTGAACTGCAATTCCATGAGTTTTTCTTTGATGCGCTTCACATCGGTGGTTTCTTTTTGCACTTGTTCATCAATGGCTTTGGCAATGCCAATCACCATGTTCAGCGGCGCGAGCAGAATGTCGTCAAGAATAAACATTGGGCAGTTTTGAATTAGGCGGTTTCGGTTGCATTATCAAGCGTAATAACTAAACGCAGAAAGTTATACGGCGGCAAGTTTCCGACATATTTGAGTTTGAACTTGCCTTCATAGTGTTCAGCAATCTCATTGACCTTCTTATCCATTTCAGATTCTTGTTCATCGGTAACCAGAAATGCGGCGTTGAGAAACATTCGGTCGGTAGTTGTGGGATTGACTTTCGTTTCTTCGGCAATGGGACGAAGCATGGCTAAAATTTCTTCGCGATAGCGTTCTTTTTCGGCGTTCAGCGCGGCTTCGACCATCTTTCCGATTTCAATCAAATCAGATTGTGAAGGATTGCCGCGACGCGCAAGTTCTTCTTTTCGTTTTTGAATCGCTTCGTTTTTGGAAAGCAGGTCTTGAAAAATTGTTTCGGGGAACATGCCTTTCAAGCCAAGTTCTTTTTTGCCCTCGAGGCGTTGGAGTTGCGCTTTGAAGAGGTCGTAACTTTTCTCGAGCAAGGCAACAACGCTCGATTCACTTTCGGCAATCATGGAAAACTGCATGGGCAAAATCGTGTAGTCTTTCATGATGGCTTCAATCGTGCGCTCGTGCGTCATGGCATTTTCGCGCGAAATTTGATACGGAGCAATCGGAGAAGCACTGACAAATGCGCCGATGTCTTTGTGTTCAATCAAATACACTTCATCGCCGCGTCCGCCGATGCCTATATTTCCAAGCGATTTGAGGCGAGTGTCCGCTTTCCAAGTTTCTACGATCGCATAAATGTATCGCCCTGAATAAGGTTGCATAGTTGAAGTGTATTAGAATGATTGAAGCGTTTGAGGAGCAAGGTCGGCGATAGATTCGCGATAGTCGGGTGTCAAAACGCCCTTGTCGGTGATAATGGCGGAAATAAATTGATGCGGCGTAACATCGAAGGCGAAGTTCAAAACAGGGAGCGATTCTTTGGCGACATTGCGTCCGTAAATGCGCGTCAGTTCAAGCATTGAGCGGCGTTCAATCGGAATTTTTGAGCCATCAGAAATGGTGAAATCAATGGTTGAAACAGGGGCGGCGATGTAGAACTTACGCTGATGAAGTGCGGCGGAAACGGCGTGCGAATACGTGCCAATTTTGTTTGCCGTGTCGCCATTCGTTGCGATTCTATCCGCGCCTGTGATAACAAAGTCAATGAGCGACTTTTGCATCAAAAACGCCGCCGATGAATCGGAGATAACTTCAAAAGGGATTTGCTCTTTTTCCAATTCAAATGCGGTCAGGCGCAAGCCTTGCAGGAGCGGGCGCGTTTCAGAAGCATAAACTTTTTCAATCAATCCTGCCTCGTAAGCACGTTTAATGACGCCAAAGGCTGTGCCAATTCCGCCCGTTGCCAATGCGCCCGTGTTGCAATGCGTTAGCACAGTGAGGCGTTGATACACAAGCACGTGTGAAAACTCTTGTTTGAGCAACTTAACGCCGTGCTGTGCAATCTGCTCACAGTTTTCAATTTCTTCGTTATGAATAGCGCGTGCTTCTTGCTCGAGTTTGAAAATAAGTTCGGGAATATCGCACGAGGCGAGGTTGCGTTCAAACACGTGTTTTAAGCGCGATGTCGCAAAAAACAAATTGACCGCAGTTGGACGCGACGCCTCAATTTCGCCAATGGCTTTTGAAAGAAACGCCGAGAATTTTTTCTTCTTGCCTTTGAACTGACGCGCGGCTAAAACAACAGCGTAGCCCGCCGCAATGCCGATGAGCGGAGCACCGCGAATAGCCAGCGTTTTAATTGCTTCAACTGCTCGCCTGTAATCGCGTGTTGCAACGATAACCTCTTTAAGCGGCAAAAATCGCTGGTCGAGATAGTGAAGCGTATCGTGTTCAAAGGAAATAGCAAACATGGTCGACAATTTCTTAGTCTGTTCTCGTTAGGCTTATTTATCGCCGGCGCGGTTGTTTTCAAATGTCGCGCTCTGCCCTTCTTGCAAGCCGCGCTCGTAGGCTTCGTTTTCGCGCTTCTCGCGCATGGCGCGTTTGTAGACTTGCGGGCTATACTTCGCCGTGCCTTGTGTAACGAACGTGCCGAAAACGCCATCGTTGTAATAAAGGTAGATGTAATTTCCGGGCACAATTTCATCAAAGGTTCCGGTTTGGTCGACGAGTTTCTTGGCTTCTTCTTTGCTTAGTTTCTGAATGTCAACAAGGTAATCCATTGCCACTTTGCGTGTGGCATCGCCCTTCTTGACGACGTAAGGCTTCGGTAGTTTTTCTTCAATGGATTTAATTTGTTGATTCAATTCTTCGATTTTCTTGTCGGAGTCAATAAGTTTTTGGAGCATCGTTTTTGTGCTGATATCCGATTCTTTCTGAATGATTTCCGAAAGTTTCTTTTCTTGTTCAGGCGAAAGTCCGAGCGAGGAATCTAGTTTGATTTGCTCATTAGGATACTTCGCATTGACTTCCTTAATGATTTTGGACAGTTCTTCGGATTGCTTCAAAATTTCTTGTTGCTTTTCATTGACTTGCTTTTGAGCGCGCAAGAAATCTTCGTAAGACGGTTTCTTTTCGCCGCAACCGACGAAAATGAATGCCGAAATAAGCGTGAGAATAAGTGAGTTTTTCATTGGAATGAATAGATGAATAGTTGATGAAATTAAAATCAGTCAGCGTGAGCGCGTTAGATTAAATCGGTTTCGCGAATGAGCATCAAGATGGCGGATTGCGGCACAATCATATATTTCTCGTCATCAAATTCAATTTCGTGCGCAAAGTTGTGAATATAAATTGCAAGGTCGCCAACTTGCGCTTGAAGTGGAATGTATTTTGGCGAACTGGTCGGCTCCTTCCAAGGCTCGTCGGCATCGGCGGGCGGTGCAACAGCGTAGCCAGGTCCGGTCTTAACGACATAGCCGCTTTGAATTTTCTCTTTTTCTTGAACAGACGGCGGCAGATACAGCCCCGATTTTGTTTGTTGCTCTGGCGACTTCGGCTTAATCAAAACTCTGTCGCCAACGATGATAAACTTATCTGTGTTTGTTGCAATCAAGGTTAGAACAAAGGTTAAAGTCAAATAAAATTAAAACACACAAAGTTAGCAAAATTTGCACGCTTATGTGCGTCTGGTGCGCTTTGTAACACCATTTTTGAAAACGCTCATTGCAAGCTATGACCGATTTTCTCAAAAAAGACTTGATGTATCTCAAAGGCGTTGGACCGAAACGCGCCGAACTCTTCTACAAGCAAAATATTCGCACCTTTGAAGCGTTGCTCACGCTTTTTCCGCGCCGATACCTCGATAAAACGGCTATCAAAAGCATTGCCTCGCTTCGCGAAGGCGACATGGCAACCGTCGTTGGCGAAGTGCGCCACGTCCAATTTTTTGGGAAAGATTGGAAAAGCCAACGCTTCACTGCTCAACTGTGGGATAAGACAGGACGGATTGATTTGATTTGGTTTCAAGGCGCCCAATATATCTCAAAAATCATCAAAGAAGGCGAAGCGTTAGCGGCGTTTGGCAAAGTCGGCATGTTCAACGGACGCCCGCAACTCACTCACCCCGATATTGATAAACTCACCGATAGCAAGCAAGAAGACAGCGACAGCGACCAACAGCCCAACGACTTCCAACTCTTCAACACAGGCAAAATCATTGCGCTTTATCCGACTAGCGATGCCATGAAGCGAGCAGGTCTCAACACTCGTGCTGTTCGCAAAATCATGCGCTCGCTCATTGAGCAAGTAACGCCATTCATCACGGAAAATCTGCCGCCTGCGATTCTCAAACAAGAAAACTTAATGTCGCTTGCTGATGCCTATCGCGAAATACATTTCCCATCGTCAAAAGAAACGCTCACGCAAGCACGCTATCGCTTGAAATGGACGGAACTCTTCTACATGCAATTGCTTTTCGCGCTTCGAAAACAGCAAATCGCCCTGCATGTGAAAGCCACATCTTTTGAAAAAGTAGGCGACTACACCCACAGGCTTTATCAAATGCTCCCTTACGAAATGACTAATGCACAAAAGCGTGTCATTAAAGAAATTCGCGCCGATATGAAATCAGGCTCACAAATGAACCGCTTGGTGCAAGGCGATGTGGGAAGTGGCAAAACACTCGTGGCGATTTTTTCAATGATGATTGCGCTCGATAATCACGCGCAATGCGCCTTTATGGCACCAACGGAAATTCTCGCCACACAGCACTATCTCACGCTTAAAAAATTTCTCGAACCGCTGAATATCAAAATCGCTCTGCTCGTCGGTCAGCAACGCAAAAAACTTCGTGAAGAAATTCTCTCTGGAATTGCATCAGGCGAAGCGCAAATTGTGATCGGAACGCATGCGCTTATCGAGGATAAAGTCGAGTTCAAGAATCTGGGTCTGGCTATTATTGATGAACAGCATCGCTTTGGCGTCATGCAGCGCAAAGCCTTACAGGATAAAGCCACAAATCCGCACATTCTTTTGATGACCGCCACGCCCATTCCGCGCACGCTTACCATGACGCAATACGGCGACCTTGATGTTTCCATCATCGACGAAATGCCGAAAAACCGTAAGCCGATTATCACCTACTTGCGCCATGAATCGGAGCGCGAAGAAGTCCTTGAAAAAATTAAAGAAGAAATTCGCAAAGGGCGGCAAGCCTACATCGTTTATCCACTCGTGGAGGAGTCAGAAAAAATCGATTTAGCCGCCGCCGTAGAGAGTTATGAAAATTTGAAAAACAATGTTTTCGATGAATGTCGCGTCGGATTGATTCACGGCAAAATGTTGCCTTACGAGAAAGAAGAAGAGATGGAGATGTTTCGCACAGGAAAGTCGCGCGTCTTGGTAGGCACAACGGTCATTGAAGTCGGCGTCGATGTGCCAAACGCCACCATTATCATGATTGAACATGCAGAGCGATTCGGATTGGCACAACTGCATCAACTTCGTGGGCGCGTTGGCAGAGGAAGCGAGCAATCCTATTGCTACCTTGTGTATAGCGGACGGCTTTCGCCCGATGCCAAAGAGCGTCTGCAAGCGATGGAGCAATCGAATGACGGCTTTTACATTTCCGAAGTTGACGCAAGGCTACGCGGTGCAGGGAACATTCTCGGAACGGAACAATCAGGAAACATTTCCGACCTAAAAATCGCAAGCCCCAGCGAAGATGTCGAGGTGCTTCAATCCGCAAAAGAAGCGGCATTTAATCTCGTTAAAAACGACCCACAACTGCGCAAGCCTGAACATCAAGTCGTGCGCGAGTATTACCTGAATCATTATCACGAGCGATTCGGACTTGCCGATGTTGGCTAAGATTGTGTGTGGTTATCGTAGCCGACAAACACATAGCCTCGTCCCCAAACGGTTTTTAGGTATTTCGGATTTTTGGCGTCGTCGTGCAGTTTTGAGCGAAGTTTGCTAATCATCACGTCAATCGTGCGGTCATAAGATTCCCAATGAATGCCTTTGGTGTGTTGCATGATGAACTCGCGGGAAAGCGTTTTGCCTTCGTTTTTGACGAGCAAGAGCAGGAGTTCAAATTCGGTTGAAGTTAAATCCAGAGGGTTATCGAAGAGCGTAGCAGAAAATGTTTTTTCGTCGAGCACCAGTGCGCCGCTTTTGTAGAGAGCGTGTGGGCTTGTTGAGGCAGTGCGTCGCATCAGGCTTTGCAGGCGTGCGACAAGTTCGCGTGGTTCAAAGGGTTTCGGAAGGTAATCGTCCGCGCCCATTTCCAAGCCGATGATGCGGTCATGCACATCGCCGCGTGCGGTCAGCATAATAATCGGCGTCTGATAAGATTGGCGAATCTCTTGCGCAACTTTGAAGCCGTCTTTTTCAGGAAGCATGACATCGAGCACAATGGCATCGAAGGATTGTTCAGAAAGCAGTTTCATTGCCGCGCTTGGGGTTGAGGCATGCGTAAGATGGAACTCGAACTTCTGAAAATAGGCGCTTAAAAGTTTTGCCAGCGAAAGGTCGTCGTCAATGAGCAGAATTTCTTTCATATCACGGGTTACGTTTTCCTGAAAAATACAAAACGAGAGACACCTACGAGCGGTGCTCTCGTTTGGCTTAAACTTGATGAAATGAATCATTCTTGATGTTTTCCCCAGTGCTTCTTTCGTCCGTGATGTTCGCCGTCAAATTTGGCTTGACGCTCCGCCATTTGAAGTAATTTTTCAGCGGCTTTTTCGCGCTGTTCGGGCGTGAGCAAAGCATGAACGGAGCGAACAGCATCTTTCATCGCTAAGCGCACTTCGGCTTGTTTAGCATCGAGTTGCGCCACGCTTTGATTGAGGACGCTTTCGTCCATTTTCTCTTTTCTGAACTCGCGAATGAAGGTTTGCATTTGAGCGTGCCGTGCAGGTTCAGCTTCAGCACCGACTTTGGCTTGAAATGTGCTTGCGATTTGCAGAAGAGTTGCTTTCTGAGCGTCGGTCAAGTCGAGCTCGCGCGTCATTTTTTTGAGCATAAAGCCGCCGCCCATAACGCCATGCATGTCTTTTTTCTCTTTTCGCTTTTCGTGTTTAGCGGACATGCGGTCGTGGCGCGCTTCGAGCTTGTCCGCAATTTTAGCGCGTTGTTCGCTCGTCAGAATTTGATGTGCTTGAACGAGTTTGGCTTGCATTGAAGCGCGCTGTTCTTTTGGGAAAAAGTGTGGCATAATCTTCTCGAGGTCGGCATCGGAAAGCGTGCTTTGCTTGAAGGCATTGGCGAAAGCAGTTAGTTCAGCTTTGCGTGCGCTATGTTTTGCCGCCATTTCCGACGCAAGGTCATCAGTCAATTTTTTGAACGCGACTTTTTGCGATTCCGAAAGGTCGACTTCTGATTCAATCATGCGTAGAATCCCGTTCGAAAATCGGGCACGCTCATCGGTTTGCGCTACGAGCGGTTCGGCAGGCGATTGACCTTTATCGCCACACCCTGCGCCAGTGAGCGTAACGATAATAAGGAGCGATACGAAAGCAAGTAAGTTTTTCATGGTTGGATAGAATTTAGTTTGAGAAATATCTTTTCAATTCAAACTTACCCTCTGATACGCAGAAGAACATAAACAAGATGTTTCCGCCTTGTAAAAGACTGTAATAACCAAAGACGCGGCTCACATTTGAGAGATCTTGTTTTGGAATTGAAAGCGAAACGCTTATTTTTCAGTAAGTTGAAGATATAGCAATACAAAACACAAGCGCAGTGAATTGTGTGTAGGTTGCTGATTGAAACGCCTTGATTAAAATGTATTGGTTAATAGCGCACGCATCTTCAAAAGCATCTCACCTGTGTGATAAGAATCACAGCCTCTCACTCTTAAAAAGTTAGATTTCAATACTTAACGATGGCTAAAATTTTACCATATCGCGGAATCTATCCGAAAATTCACGAGAGTGTATTTTTATGCGAGGGGTCAGTTGTTGTAGGAGATGTTATTTTAGGAGCGGATAGTAGCGTGTGGTTTAACGCTGTTGTGCGAGGCGATGTGTGTCCGATTCGTATCGGGGAGCGCACGAATATTCAAGATAACGCAACGCTTCATGTAACGCACGACACTGGACCGCTCAACATTGGGAACGATGTTACGATTGGGCATAATGCGGTGCTTCATGCATGCACAGTTCACGATTTTGTGCTAATTGGAATGGGCGCGATTTTGCTCGACCACTGCACGCTTGAGCCATATTCTTATATCGCCGCAGGCGCGTTAGTTCGACAAGGTTTTACAGTTCCATCGGGAATGATGGTTGCAGGTGTGCCTGCCAAGGTAATTCGCCCGATTTCAGATGCCGAGCGTGCGGCGATTATGGAATCGCCTCAAAACTACATGAACTACGTGCGCAATTACCGCACTTATACCGATACTTCATACTCATTGCCGCAACAAATGTGATTTGAATTTGACAAATAAAATATGCAAAGAGAGGAGCAACCTTAATGACATCTACCATTACCAAGCAACCAAAACGGGTAGATTACAACCTCTACGCCTTTGAAAGCGGCATCTATCGAGTGAGCGGATCAGAACTCTCGCTTTGCGCATACCTCGTAGAAACATCAGCAGGATTGATTCAAGTCAATGCCGTGCCTGAACTCTTCAAAAGTTATTTTCCCTATCTCAAAAAGTTACCCGTTGCCGCCGTTGTTACCGAGCCAATCGTTACGCAGCTTGGCGATACGCTCACGGGCTTCGAGTTTGAACTCTGGACTTCGCGATTTATCGATTTTCAACGTCCTCATAAAATTAAGTTTGTCGGTCAAGAGCAAACGCTCAAAGCCCTTTATCGCCGATTAGAGCTGACGATGAACGGCGATTTTGTGCATGATGAAAACGGTCAACGCCAGGCGAAATTCGTCTCGCGCCGCTGGGTTGATGATGTCTTTGAATGGCATTCTTCAAATAGCGAGGTGGAGATTGGTCAAGTGAAAATTGACGTAGCCAATCCAAAAGAAGTGAAAATTTACGACGGCGGAAAGTTAATTTTTGATTCCGCACTCTATCCTACCAGCACAGGAAAAGATGCCGCGTCGCTTTATGTGGACATGATGCTTTCCCAAATTGAGCCGTTTCAGCGCGATGAAGATGAATTGGGAATTATTGTCGCCGGAAACGGAATCGGCACGAAGCCGGGCGTAACGAGCAATTTTATTATGCACTACGCCGACCGCTTAATGTGGATTGACCCGCCCGCGCGCTTCTACGAGAAAGCCGTTAAACTTCAAGTCAACCCCGACGATGTAACAGAGTATATCATCACCCACTGCCACGAAGACCACATTGAGGGCTTCAGCGCGCTCCTGCAACGAAAAATCGAGCGCAAAGAAAAACTGTGTTTGCTGAGTGTCAACGCTGTGTTGGAACAACTCAAAGAAATTTTTTCGCCAATATTCGGCGACATGATGCAGCACATCAACTACACCGATTTGAGCAATCGGGAAATCTTCAAAAACTATTTTGGGTGCGATATTCAAATTCGTGAAAACTATCACCCCGTTCCAACCATCGGTCTCAAATTCAGTTACAACGGACGCGCCATCGGCATTTCAGGCGACGTGCTTTATTCCAAAAACCTTATCAACGCGCGCCTTCAAAACGGCTCGCTCACCAAAGAACAATACGAGATTGCTTCCGCTCAATGGTTTGCCGATACGGAACTCTTCTTGCATGACACCACTGTTTCTAAAGACCCTGTTCATACCGATTTAGAAGACGTCGAAGACCTTGCAAGGGAAATTCCGCACGTCAAAGCCTACGGCTATCACTTCGGTGTGCGATTTGAATCGGACTATGTAACGCCAACGCGCTTTGGCGATAGGCTTTAAGCGTCATTCAAATCTCACAAATGCCAAAATCCCTCTCGCGGTGAAAAGCCCTTTTATCTGGCAAGCATAAGGTCAGTCATTTTGAACGGAGCATGGAAAGTTGATACTTCATATCCTTGAATTGTTTGGATTCCCTGCTCTGCTTTCAATGACAGCCCATTATCAACAAAAAAGAGATACCTCGAATAACACCTCGAACAAAAAAGCCCGTCTTGCGACAGGCTTATACTTGAAGAACTATCTTCATACTTGCGAATGAAAGAACAGCAAAGAACATCTCTCAAGAATACACGCACAAACATAACGCGGAGGCGTGCCAAAGGCTGTGATAATTATCACAAAATTAAGCTATGGTGCGCTTGCCCGTTCTGATGCCCATTCTGCCAAAAGTTCGATGATTCGGTCTTGAACTTTTTCAATATCAAGGCGCGACTGTGTGAAGTTCATCGCCATAATAGAGAAGACAATCCATTCTTCGTCTTCCCCATAAAAATATCCTGAAAGCGTGCGCACCCCGCCCACGAATCCCGTCTTTGCAAAGGTCATCTCGCTGGCTTTTCCTTCACGGAGCCGATTTTGAAGCGTTCCGTCTTTGCCTGCAACGGCAAGCGATTGGTAATAGGTCTCGAATGAATTGGCGGCGCAATTCTTTTTCAGAAGTTTGACAATCGCCGACGGCGAGATGCGATTTTTGCGCGATAAGCCGCATCCATCTATGATGTAGTAATGTTTCTCGGTAATGCCAAGTGAGTTGAGATAAAGCTTCACAGCGTCTAAGCCTGCGTCAGTCGTGCCTTCTTTGCGATACGCATAGCCGATTCGGCGAAGCAACTGTTCAGCAAAAAAGTTGTTGCTGGCTTTGTTCGTTTCAGCCAAAATAGCGAAGAGGGTCGGCGATGCTTGTGAAGCAACTTGTTGGAGTGTGTCGGTCAAATAAAAGTCGTTGGTGTTTTTTCGGCGCAATTTTCCTGAAATGCGAATGCCTTTTTCTTCAAGGGCTTTTTTAAGTGCGGTGAGAAAATAAAGCGCGGGTTGCTCGACGGCAATTCTTTCGCGAAAGCCACGCGAATCGAGTGGGATTGAGCCTGAGATGAAAATCGTATTCGTGCCGAAACGGCGGACGGCTTCGAGGGTGCGCTTGGTTTGCGCAAATCCTGTGCTTGCACTGTTTTCAATTTTGAAAAAGTTGACATCGGGAGAAAGGCTCACAATCGGGGATTTGCCGACACTATCGGCGGGATAAACGGTAACAGTTACGAAATTTTCATTGAACGCAAGCGCGGAAGAGGGTGCCGCCATTGCATAAAAAAGGTCGTCCCACGCCCAGTCTGACGGGTAATCGCCGTCGCCGCCGCTAACGGCGTGCGAGTAAGTCGAGGCTTGAACGAGGTGGTCATCGGCGACTAAATCGCCGTTGATAAGCGTAATGTTTCGCGCCAGAAGGCTATCGGCGAGTTGATAGAAGAAAAATCCGCCGGTGGAATCAACGAACCGCTCCGCGTGATAAGGATTGCCATCGCTCAACACAATTAAATCGCCATCGAGCCGCATTGCGCCGTTCTCAGCCGGAACAATTTTTCCCCAAGTATGCGCTGATGTTCGAAACCGAAACGATTCGCCCAAGTAGTGAAGTGCCGCCGCCGTTGTGAGCAACTTTTGATTTGAGGCAGGCACAAAATTTTTCTCGCTGTTCAAGGCATAAATAACGCCGAATTTCGGATTCAGCGACTCGATATGAACACCCCAAAACGTGTTGCTATACGCCTCATCAGAAAGCAGTTTATCCAATTCGGTATGTAATTCTTTGAGCAGGCGTTGGTCGCGCTTCGAGAGTTTTTTGCTGATAAGGTGCGAGGGCTTTTTCTTTTGCGCGTAAAGATTCTTTGCTGTAAAGCCTAATGTTAAAAATCCGACAAGAAAAGTAACAAAAAGTCGCAACAGCATCTGAAGATAATGTTTGAACGGTTGAGGCCAGAGGTTGAACAAAGATAAGAAATTAGCCTTGAGGTTAAGCCTGAAAGAATCTTGAAAATAAAAAAGCCTTAAAACTTGAAAGCCGACACACAAGTTTTAAGGCTGAAGACCAAAGAACAAACCTATGACAATGAGAAGTGTGTCAAAGGTAAAGACTAAACTTCAATTTTGTAAGGTTACGTTCAAAATTTGACGATTTATTAAAAGTGCGATGGAGAAGCATCTAAATTTTTAAGATTTTCAGGGCTTGCGCTCTCGCATAGATTGACGCAAATCTTCTTTCGCCGCTTCGTATCCGCTCTTTTGGTCGGGGCGCAACGTGGCAGAAATTTCGTCGTCGATTTTTTTCATGCGCTCGTTGGCAAGGCGGAAGAGCAAAAGTTTATCGCCCTTTGCTTCCTCGCGCTCCGTGCGAAACTCTGATTGATTTTTCACGAGAATTTCTCGAATCTGCTCTTTCTGATTCGCATCGAGGGCGACTTTGGTTTCTATTTGAGCAAGCATTTGTTCGGCGCGTGCACGATCGCGCTCTTCAGCAGATTGCGCAAATGCGCTCAGGGAACAGCCTAAAAGAAGTAGCAAGGGCAAGAGAACTGAAAGAAAAACACGGTTCATAACTCGTGAATAGGTTTGTGATTAACAAGTTTGTGATTAACAAGGTTAAATGCGGTCGCTTGTTTTTCGTCAATAATACTGCATTAGATACAAGTAGATACAAAATTTTCCGAGAAACATTTTTTGAGAAAACGCACGGTCAAATTTGCTATCTTTGCGCATCTTCAAAAAAGCACAAGCAGTATGCATATCGAACTTAACCACTACCTCTGGCTTTCGGCGTTTATGTTCACAGTTGGCGTAATTGGCGTATTGGTGCGCCGCAACGCGATTGTGATTTTCATGTGTGTTGAACTCATGCTCAACGCCGTCAATCTCTCCTTCGTCGCGTTCTCTCATTTTCTTTCCGACATTCAAGGGCAAATGATGGTCTTTTTTGTCATGACAGTCGCCGCCGCCGAAGCCGCTGTTGGGCTTGCGATTGTCATTTCGCTCTTTCGCAACCGTCAAACCGTCAACATTGACGAAATCAATTTGCTTAAAGGTTAACTGTGTCGTAAAATGAATGTAATTTTCATCTCTGTTTTCCTCCCGCTTGTAGGATTTTTTCTTTCTTCGCTTTTCAGCCTCACGAAGTTCATCGGGCATCACGAGTCGGGAAAAGAAAAGTTGGTTGGCGTTCTTTCAACCTTGATGATTGCCATTCCCTTCGGAATTTTTGCGACACTCTTTGCGTCGTTCAATGGCGAAGCGCAAATCGCCACGCTTTACGACTGGTTTGCGGCGGGTGCGATGTCCATCAAAGTTTCTTATCAACTCGATTCGCTCTCGCTTTTTATGGCGATGATTGTTACAGGCGTTGGAAGTTTGATTCACCTCTACTCGATTGGCTACATGCACGGCGATGAAGGCTTTGCGCGATTTTTCGCCTATCTCAATCTCTTCATCTTCGCCATGCTTAACCTGATTCTCGCCGATAACATGGTTTTGATGTTTCTCGGTTGGGAAGGCGTTGGGCTTTGCTCTTACCTTTTGATTGGATTTTGGTATGACCGCAAGTTCGACGGCATCGGAATCGCGACCACAACCGATGCGGCAAATAAAGCCTTCATTATGAACCGCATTGGCGACTTTGCCATGCTTGCCGCGATGTTTCTCATCTTCCAAAAAATTTCCGCGCTCGATTACAATTCGATTCTCTCTCAAAAGGAAGCCTTCGATTCAACCCACATCTTTTGGATTACTTTGTTGATTTTCATCGGTTGCACAGGCAAATCGGCGCAGATTCCGCTCTACACTTGGCTTCCCGACGCAATGGCAGGACCGACACCTGTTTCGGCACTCATTCACGCGGCAACCATGGTAACAAGTGGCATTTACTTGACGGCACGCCTTTCGCCGCTCTTCATAATGTCGCCCGATACGATGAACTTGATTGCCGTTGTTGGAATTGCAACCGCGTTCATCGCCGCCACGATTGGACTTACACAAAACGATATTAAAAAAGTCTTAGCCTACTCGACCGTCTCGCAACTCGGCTATATGTTTCTCGCGCTTGGCATCGGTGCGTTTGGCTCGGCGATTTTTCACGTAACAACGCACGCCTTCTTCAAAGCCTGTCTCTTTCTCGGAAGCGGCTCGGTCATTCACGCCTTGCACGAAGAACAAGACATTCGCAAGATGGGCGGGCTTGCCAAAGTGATGCCACAAACCCATGCAACTTTCCTGGTTGCCTCGCTTGCCTTGGCTGGATTTCCTTTGACAGCAGGCTTTTTCAGCAAAGACGATGTGCTCGCCAAAACATTCGAGAGTGGAAATTATCTGCTTTGGGGAGTTGGGCTTGTAACGGCGTTCATCACGGCATTTTATACGATGCGCCTTTACACACTCACTTTTTTAGGTGAAGCGCGATACAACACAGACAAGCACCCGCACGAATCGCCCGCACTGATGACCGCGCCACTTTGGATTCTCGGCGCACTCTCGCTCGTGGGTGGCGCAATAGGATTGCCCGCCGTGATTCAAGAACAAAATTGGATTCAATCGTTTTTATCGAGTAGCGTTGCAAGCGTGCAAGCCCATCATCTTGAACATTCAAACGAATGGATTTTGCTTGGCATCTCAAGCATTGTGGCGATTTTGGGGCTTGCCGCCTCGTTTAGCATATACAGCAAAAAAACCGTGCATGTCGAACCCGAAGGCGTTACGACGGTGCTTTACCGCAAATACTACATCGATGAACTCTACGACGCGGCGGTCGTCAAGCCATTTCAGTTTCTTGCGTCGCGTCTGCTCGCGCCGATTGACAATCGCATCATTGATGGTTTGGTGAATGGCATAGGAAGTTCAATGGTCGGGCTTGGCGGCGCACTCAAACGTTGGCAAACGGGCGTAGCGCAAAACTACGCGCTTGTCATTACGATTGGCTTAATTCTGCTTGTCGGTTATATTGCACTCACTTAACGATTCCGTCTGGTGTTCGATGTTACTATCACCCTAACCGCGAACTGAAACGGGGATTTACACGAAGTAAAAACGCCAAGACGATTTAGCACATGCAGAACGTATCTCCACTTGCGACGAGTTTAGAGGCAAAAAATTCAACGTCTGCCGACCGTTTGCCTTCTCTTTTCAGCACTTCATTTGAAGGATTACTCAATCGCATTTTATCACTCGCCCTACTGCTTCAAAATACGGAAACGCTCTCTGGCAAGGCTAACCTTCTCTGCAACGAACTGGCACGCCTACTTTTTCGTCGTAACCTTTTCATTCTCGTTTTTGATGAACAGTATCAACTTCTCGCTTCATCGCTTTTCTCTCAAAACGAAAAAGACCATTTAGCCTTCGAGCAACATTTGGTTGATGCGCCCGCTGAGAAAGAGAAATTTTATACCTACATCGCAAGGCTCTGCCATGAATCCCCACAAAACACGATTGCGATTGATAATTACAAACTCTTTGAGCAAGTCAAACTCCAAGGTATCGATGTTCATGCTTCGATTGAAGTTCATCAAAGAAAAAACGATGTGAGTTTTTCTCAACAAATGATTGCGCACCACCTCTTTGAGTTGCCGACGCTCAGAGACAATTTCGGCATATATTTCACGGCGCAATCGCAACACAGGAAAGTAACTGTGGTGCTGTATTTGGGCGGTGGCACGGAAAAAGTATGCAACAGTGAAGCAGAAATAGAATCCCTCTGTCAAACTCTCGACTTTGCTGTGAAACAAACGGCAACGCTTTTTGAGAACGACGAAACAAAGCGCAAAGCCACACAAGAAAGCGACGCGGTGCGAATCATCAATCAACTTACTTCGGAACTCATCGCAAGCAGTCGCAAGATTAAGGACGAAAAAGATATTCGTAAAAAATTAGCATTGCTATGTCAAAACGTGGCAAAGCCAAATTTTTTTGAAGCAACTGTTGCCACCATTTTCAGCAACGACGACGCGCTTGTCGAAGTGAGCGCAGCGGGCGTGCACACACACACGGAAGTCGATAAAGCCCTTATGCCGCTCACATCTATCGGCAAACTTCCAAAACAGTATTGGCAAAAGCTGACGCAATTCGGAGAGAAAATTTCCGACACGTTTGTCATGCTCGATTCCGTCATTGAAGATGAAGAATCGCCGCTGTCTTTCCCTGCGTTGTGCAATGTCTTCACGCTTTTAGGGCACAGACGAAGCGAGTTCAGCGTAACGTTCTTTACGCCATTTTTGAATCAAGAGGGTGAAGCCTTTGGACTCATTGCGTATTGCACTGATACGATTCCATTGATGGTCGAGGAGTGGGTGCGTTCCGTCGAGGCGTTGATAAAAGTGGTTGAAACCGACCTTCAACTGACGATGTCCAAAATCACTTCGCTTTTGGAACTCAAGAAGCGGCGCGAGTTTGCCGAGCAAGCGGCGGCGGCGAAAATGCAAGAGTACTTGAGCTTTTCAAAGTCGATTAGTGTCTATTCCACACGTCGAGAGAAGATAGAAGCAACCTTAAAAGCCATTTGTCAGAAAACCGATAGCAAAAAAACTTCCGCCTTTTTTTTCAACAAGCAAGGAGACTACACGCTTGGCTTTGAGTGCGAGGGGCAATCGGTCGCGGAAATTCCGCAAGCGGAAATTGGAAAGAAGAACGTTGCCATGTGTCTGCCAAACCGTTTCGCCCTTGAGGCGATACTTTCCTGCAAAGGGTTCGAGCTGAACGGCAATTTTTGCTTCACGCCCAATCAGGTCGAGCGCGTGATAGAAGGCATTGTAACCAGCGGAAGCATTCCGATCGAGTTTTTATCACCCGATTTGCTCAAAGAAAATTTGCATCAATTCAACGCCTCTGGTGAAGCGTTTTTGCTTACGCCGATTCGCTATCATGGCGAGGTATTTGGATACGTGGCACATGCTCCGTTCAAACCGATGAGCGATGCGGCGAATTTAACCCTTCAATACAGCGAAAGTTTTTCGCTCATTTCATTCTTCGTCCGCGAACTCATCTACGAACTTTCAATCGAGACGCTTAAAGAACTCAATAGGAGAAGCGTCCAACAAAATGAGCTCACAAGAGATTTGACCGACGCGCTTTTTGAGAGTGCGAGGCAGTTTCAATCGTCGGTGAGCGTCGAAGAGAGATCCCACTCGATCGCCGAAGCCCTGACCGAAAAATTCGGCTTTCAATTTGCAAGCATTGTCTTTTATGAAGACGGCTCCACGATTTCAATCGCTGCGTATCGCACCCACTCACAAGTAATGAATCCGAACATAGAGCATCGCTTGAACTCACGTTTTCAAAAAGGAATGCATGTTCCGAACAACATTCTTGACGTTGTTTTTCAAGACGAGTTCAAAGTCGGATTGTTCTACGCCTATCGCGCAAGCGACGTCAAAAAAGCCTATCGTGCAAGGCAATCGGGACAAAAGGTTCAAGAAAACTTTGGAGCAAGCGCGCTAAAAAATTACGCATCGGGCGACGAGCGTGCAGCGATTATGATTCCACTCTTTGATGACCGTCATAAACGAATCGGGCATATCGCACTTGGACAGTTGATGCTTTCAAATTTGGGTATTGATGTGCTCTCGCTTTCCGAGCGAATGAAGCTTGTTTCAGTGTTGGTCGAGCATCTGGTACTTTCCATGCGCAGTTACCTTGCTTCTCGCGAAAAAGATTTCGCCAATGAAAATTTGCGTCGCTCCGAAGCCCGCTATCGGAACCTTGTTGAGAATGTTACCTACGGCTGTATCATTTTTGATGCCGAAGGCAAAATTCAGTTTGTCAACACCGCTCTGAAAGGAATGTTAGGATATACGATGGAGGCAATGAGAGATAGAAAACTTGAACGCTTTGCAGCGGCAAAGTCGCTCAGCAAAGCCAAAGAGATACACGAGCAAATTTACTCTCGGAAAATACAGTCCGATGCCGAACTCTCGCTCATTTCAAACAACGGCGAGGAAATTCCATTTCAGGTTTCTTTCGTGCCCCAACTGATTGTTGGAAAAGCGGGCGAACTTGAACTCGAGGGCGCGTTTGCCGTGCTCACTGACTTGCGCCCACAATACGAAATCGAGAAACAGAAACAACAGTTGGAAAATATCAAGAAGAATTTTTACGCTATGGTCGTCCATGACATGAAAGTTCCACTTGCGGCGATTTATGGTTACAGTGAGATGATGAAAAGTGCTGTTCCATCGCAAATGAAGCCCGAACACTTTCAAGACATCATGGCGCAGATTCATCTTTCATCGATTAACATCACCAATCTCATTCAAGAAATTTTAGAGTTCTCGAAGTATGAATCCAAAGCTGTTGCGTTGGATTGGCATCTTAGCGATTTGACGCTGTGCGTCGAGTTGGCGATTGAACAAGCTCAATTCGGCTTGAATGAAAAACAAATTCATGTTGTCAAACGCTTTGAGCCGATTGAAAAATTTTACTTTGACTTTACAAGAATTGCGCGCGTGATTTCAAATCTGATGAGCAACGCCATTAAGTTTTCAAAAAGCCAATCTCAAGTTATCGTCTCGGTCAAAAAAATCATGCGAAATGGAAAAGCCTTCGCGCAATGCTCGGTGAAAGATTTTGGAGAGGGAATCCCACCAAACGAACTTGACAACATTTTTGACGCCTATCGTCAAGCACAGTCTAAACACGGCAGTCGCGGAACAGGGCTTGGGCTTTCCATCGCCAAGCAAATCATCGAGTTGCACGGCGGAAGCATTTGGGCGGAAAGTGTGCTCGGCGAAGGCGCGACGCTCACATTTACTCTGCCTATCCGCACAACACCTGATGATTCTAAAAATTCCTTGAATTAAATCGAGTCCTTTGGCGTGCCAGTGAACTCAAACTGATAAGACCCTCAATTAAGACGATGCACTATACGATACACTTTGTTAGCCTCGCGTTCTTTCGTTTTGAAATCACAACGGCTTTTGTAATTTCGCTCTCCAACAACTTAACTATGACGACATCTTTTTCTCTCCAATCCATGTTTCTGCCGCACCAATTATTTCACCATTACATTTTCAAAAAAGGAGATAGCTCATCATGACCATTGAGATTGAAAAACTTACCTACAAAGAGCCTGCGCCCATCAAAGACATTGAAAATCCGTTTGAATCCATGATGGAGCGGTTCAACATCGCCGCCAAAGTTCTCAACCTTGAAGCAGGCGTATATGAATACCTTAAAACGCCCGTCAAGCAAGTGATTACATCGATTCCGATTCAGATGGACGATGGGCGGATTGAAGTTTTTGAAGGGTATCGCGTCATACACAACGATACGCTCGGTCCTTCCAAAGGCGGCATTCGCTATGCGCCCGATGTGACGATTGACGAGGTTAAAGCCCTTGCCGCGTGGATGACGTGGAAATGTGCGATTTTGAACTTGCCATTCGGTGGCGCAAAAGGCGCGGTGAAGTGCGACCCGTCCAAACTCTCGCGCGTTGAGCTTGAAAAAATTACCCGTCGTTACACAGCGAACCTGATGTCCGTTTTCGGTCCCGATAAAGATATTCCCGCGCCCGACATGAACACCAATGAACAAACGATGGCGTGGATTATGGATACTTATTCTATGCATGTGCAGCGCACTGAAACCGCTGTTGTTACAGGCAAGCCGCTAATCATCGGCGGCTCACTTGGACGCAAAGAAGCCACTGGGCGCGGTGTCATGATTTGCACGCTTGCCGCAATGGAACGCTTGGGCATGAACCCGCTCAACGCCGATGTTGTGGTGCAAGGCTTCGGCAACGTCGGTTCAATTTCCGCCAAACTGCTCTACGAACAAGGATGCCGCATCGTCGGCATCAGCGATGTAAATGGCGGCTGGTATAATCCCAACGGTATCAATATCACCAAAGCCTTGGAGTATGTTGCGGAACATAAAACCTTAGACGAGTTCAAGGTTGGCGAGCGCATTACCAATTCCGAACTTTTGGAACTCAAATGCGATGTGCTCGTGCCTGCGGCGAAAGAAGACCAAATCACCGCACGCAACGCCGATAAACTCAAATGCCGATTGATTGTCGAAGGCGCAAACGGTCCAATGACCGCCGACGCAGAGCCCATCGTTTTCGGGCGAGGCATTCGCACCGTTCCCGATATTTTAGCCAATGCGGGCGGCGTAACTGTCTCTTATTTTGAATGGGTGCAAGATAAGCAAGGCTATTTCTGGTCGCTTGAACGGGTCAATCGCCGTTTAGAGCGCGCTATGAAAAGCTCTTTTGAAGCCGTTTGGGAAACCGCAATCCAGCATAATACGACCCTTCGCATCGGGGCTTACATTTTAGCGATTGATAAAGTCGCAAAAACCTTAAAATTACGCGGAATTTATGCCTAATTTTCTTTTAATTACGGAAAGTAATTTACAAAGGTAACCGATTATTACAATTCGTAATTATCCCTTTAAGGTATTTATGGCAATTTTAAGGAAATTGCGAAAATCAAGTTTGGCACGAGACTTGCTTTTTTATCAATCAGAAGATAACACAGCTTATCTTTGTGTTTTGTTTTGGGTGATGAGGGAAGGCTCGCTGGCACTCTGCTGGTGAGCCTTATTTATTTCGACTTGATTAGAACTCGATTTGATTGAACATAGTTAGAATTTGCCCACAGATGCACATAGGTGCTTACTTCTCCGCTAAAAAGTGTTACATTTCTTCAACACTATTTCACGCTTTTCAAGCACATTTCAATGAACGATAAAAAACTTCGAATTATTTTCTTCACGGGCAAAGGCGGCGTTGGCAAAACAAGTTCGGCGGCGGCAACGGCGATTCGCTGCGCCGATGTGGGCTTACGCACGGCAGTGATGTCGACCGACCCCGCACATAGCCTTTCCGACTCGCTCGGCGTTCCTCTTTCCGCACAGGTTCAACCCGTTTTACCCAATCTTGATGCGGTTGAAATTGACCCCTACGTAGAACTCAACGAAAATTGGGGTGTCATTCGCGACTTTGTCGCTAGCCTTTTGATGCAACTTGGCGCAGATAGAACCATTGCCGCCGAACTTGCCTCGATTCCGGGCATGGCCGAGCTTTTCAGCCTGCTTCGTTTGCGCGACTTTTACGGCAAAGGCACTTACGATGTGGTCGTGGTCGATATGGCACCAACGGGCGAAAGTCTGCGGCTCTTATCGCTTCCCGAAGTGCTCGCGTGGCTGTTGAAAATTACGCGCACGATTGAAAAATTTATCCTCGCGCCTGTGCTTCGCCCTGTCTCAAAAGTAACGCCCGGCTTAAACAAAATTGTTGCGCCTGAAAATGTCGTCAGCGTTTGGGACCGCTCACTCGACCGCCTCAAAGACATCCGCGAGATTTTAGACAAAAAGGCTCTCACTTCGGCGCGGCTCGTGATGAACCCTGAAAAAATGGTCATTGCCGAATCGCAACGCGCCTTAACTTACCTCAGTCTCTACGGAATGCACGTCGATGCGGCGATTGTCAATAAAGTCATTCCCGAAAACGCCAAAGAAGGCTTTATGGACGAGTGGTATGAATCACAACAGAAGTATTTATCGGCGATTGAAAACGATTTTTCACCGATGCCGATTTTCCGTGTGCCGCTCTTCAAGAGCGAAGTAACCGGCATTGAACGTTTGCGCGAACTCGGCTTGCGGCTTTACGGCGAGAGAAATCCCGCAGAATTGTTCTATGATGAAAAACCCGTCTCAATCCGTCAAGATGACGACGGCTCAACCCTGCGTGTAAAATTGCCCTTTGCGCCGACCGATAAAATTGAACTCTCGCGACTTGGTGCCGCTCTGACGCTTTCTGTCGGCACGCGCACGCGCGAAATCGTCTTGCCCGATTCGCTCGCGGGTCTGACCCCAAAAGAGGCGGCAATGGTTGATGGATATTTAGAAATCAAGTTTGATAAACCTCTGGCAACCGTGGAGGCGTAATCGGTTCAAGTGGATTATCAGGAGCATATCAGATGCTGTCTTAGAATATGAGGGAAGATATACAGGAAAACATTATATCCGTCACAAAGTAAAGTAATTCGGCTTTCTTCATCTTTGGATTTGGGGACTGAGAAGTTTCAACCTTTCGTCTTTCGATGATTTCTCTCTCGACGGATGGGCTAATTGGATAGACTCGCGCCGATGACGAGTTTTTTTTATCACCTTTTTGAGAAGCCTTTCCCAGCAACCCTTGATCGACTATGGCTTCGAACTTTGACTTGATGTCAGCAATGGAGTCGCCAAAAAATGCGACTTCATAATCGCTGATTTTTGTAATGCCTTTGAGGCACTTTTTTTCATGATCAAATTGGATGTGCGCCGTATAGCCTTTGTATGTGAGCATTGCGAGATTTTTTAAGTGATAACTAAATACTATATGCCCTGCTTTTCTCCAAATCTAGACTTCCATAATCGCCATAAATTATTTTTTAGGGAAGCATCAAGATGTTTGAAACCCTCTACCAAGAAAAACGATTTCGTATATTCGCTTTCTCTTTATCAAACTTGATTTCTCTGAACTATGCAAAGCGCACCACTCGCATCGACGACCAAAGCAGGACTTTCACTGCAAGACCGCATTAGAAATTTTTGCATTATCGCTCATATTGACCATGGCAAATCCACGCTTGCCGATAGGCTTATTGAGACGACTAAAACGGTTTCGCAACGCGAAATGATGAACCAACTTTTGGACGATATGGATTTAGAGCGCGAACGCGGCATTACGATTAAATCGCACGCAATTCAAATGCGCTATGCGGCGAAAAATGGTACGCCCTATATCCTGAATTTGATTGATACGCCCGGACACGTCGATTTCACTTATGAAGTCTCGCGCTCGCTTGCGGCATGTGAAGGCGCGATTCTCGTCGTCGATGCCGCACAAGGCGTTGAAGCGCAAACAATCGCCAACCTTTACCTCGCCATTGATGCGGGTTTGGAAATTGTCCCCGTTATCAACAAAATTGATTTGCCTTCCGCCAACATTCCGAAAGTCAAACAGCAAATTATCGACCTTATCGGCGCAAAAGATGAAGAAATCATTTTAGCCTCCGCCAAAGCGGGCATAGGAATTGAAGATATTTTGGAAGCTGTTGTCGCACGCATTCCCGCACCGCCTGCCAATGTGGATAAACCTTTGCGTGCGCTCATTTTCGATTCAGTCTTTGATGCCTATCGTGGCGCAGTTGCTTACATCAGAGTTGTTGATGGCACGCTTAAAGCGGGCGATAATGTACGCTTTTTTGCAAATGGCAAAGTGTTTCGCGCCGAAGAAATCGGCACGCTCGGCATGACCAAACAGCCCGCGCCGATTTTAGAAACGGGCAATGTCGGCTATCTGATTTGCTCGATTAAAGACGTCAAAGACACCAAAGTTGGCGACACGGTTACAACGGCTGAAAACGGCGCATCAGAGCCACTTCCCGGATACAAGGAAGTCAAGCCGATGGTCTATAGCGGCATTTACCCCGTCAATTCGGAAGACTTTGAAGAAATGCGCGAATCGCTCGACAAACTCGCGCTCAACGATTCAGCCCTCGTCTATACGCCCGAAAGTTCCGTCGCGCTGGGCTTCGGATTTCGTTGCGGCTTTCTGGGACTCTTGCACATGGAAATCGTTCAAGAGCGATTAGAACGCGAATACAACATGAACATCATTACTACGATGCCGAGCGTGGAGTATCTCGTCCACACAACCGATGGCGAAGTGCTCAAAGTCGATAACCCCGCGCAAATGCCCGATGCAGGGAAAATTGAGAAAGTCGAAGAGCCGTATATCAAAGCCTCTATTATCACCACGACGGAATACATCGGCAACATTATGAAACTTGCCATTGACCGACGTGGCGAATACAAAGACACAAAGTATCTCGACACCACGCGCGCCGAGCTCACCTTCGAGTTTCCGCTTTCCGAAATCATTTTCGATTTCTACGATAAACTCAAATCCATTTCCAAAGGTTACGCATCGCTCGATTATGAATATATCGGCTATCGCGAATCCGATTTGGTCAAACTCGATATGCTTTTGAACGGCGAGCCAGTGGACGCACTCTCCATCATTGTGCATAAATCAAAAGCATATGAATGGGGCAGAAAGGTTGCGGGAAAATTGAAAGAGATTATTCCGCGACAGATGTTTGAAGTCGCCATTCAAGCCGCAATTGGCAGCCGTGTGATTGCCCGCGAAACGATTGGCGCAATGCGTAAGAATGTGCTTGCCAAATGCTACGGCGGCGACATTTCACGCAAACGCAAACTGCTTGAAAAGCAAAAAGAAGGCAAAAAACGCATGAAGCAAGTGGGCAGAGTCGAGGTGCCGCAAGAAGCCTTCCTTGCCGTCTTGAGCATTGATGAAGATTAAAATCAATGAAAATGAACTCGCCGTCATCAAAGTCCAAAAAGACTACAGAGAAAAAAACAGAAGGCGAAAAGCCATCGGCGCTACGTGAATGGCTGAACGCGGCAGTCTTTGCCGTTGTTGCCGCCTTTCTTATCAACACGTTTTTATTCCAAAACTACAATGTGCCGACCGGCTCAATGGAGCGCACGATTTTGCCCGGCGATTTTCTCGTCGTGAGCAAACTTACTTACGGACCGCGCCTGCCGCTCATTGGTTATCGCCTGCCCGGCTTTCGCGAGGTGAAACAAAACGATATTGTCGTCTTCATTCAGCCGCGCACCGACGAAAACTATGTGAAGCGATGCGTCGCGGTTGCTGGTCAGACGCTTGAAATCAAAAACCGCGTGATGTATATCGATGGCGTTGAATCGCCTCTGCCTGAACAAGGACAGTTCATCGGCGAAGCCGCACCACCGAACTATCCCGACCCTGCCATCTTCCCGAAATACGCGCCTTACAACAAGGATAATTACGGACCGATTCGCATTCCCCAAAAAGGCGATACCCTTACGCTAACCGCACAGAACTATGAATACTACCGCTACCTTTTGGAATACGAAGGACAACAAGCGCGCTTGGTCAACGGTCAAGTCGTGCTGAACGGACAGCCGACCACAAGCTACATCGTCAAACAGAATTACTACTTTATGATTGGCGACAATCGCGATAACTCGCTCGACTCGCGCTTTTGGGGCTATGTGCCTGAATCCAATATCGTCGGCTCGCCGTTGTTCATTTATTGGTCGTGGAATCCTGATTTACCACTGCTCAACATTTTTGGGAAAATCGCATCGGTTCGATGGAGCCGATTAGGAACATTTTTGAAGTAACTTGAATGAACAACGAGCACGCACAAGAGCCTTTGAATGAAGATGAAATACTTGTAGAGCCTAACGCACGCTGGTGGCGCGATTGGCTTGAAGCCATTTTGTTTGCCATCATCATTGCGTTTGTGCTTCGCACATTTGTCGTTGAAGCCTACCGCATTCCCTCTTCTTCAATGGAAAACACGTTGCTGGTGGGCGACTTTCTGCTCGTCAATAAATTTCTTTATGGCGCGCCTCTTCCCTTTACCGACTTGCGTCTTCCTGCACTCAAACCTGTTGAGCCGGGCGACGTTGTCGTCTTTAAATTTCCACGCGATAAAGAAACGAACTTCATCAAACGGTGTGTGGCGACGGCGGGTCAGACGATTGAAATCAAAAACAAAGTCGTCTTTGTCGATGATGTTGAACAGGCGCTTCCTAGCGAGGCGAAAGTGAGCCACGAACTCGAACCGACGGGAAAAATCGACCGCGCCATTTTCCCCTACTTTTCAGGGTTTAATCGTGATAACTACGGCAAAGTGCGCGTGCCAAAAAAAGGCGACATCATCACGCTCGACGAGCAATCGTTTTATCTTTACAAATTGATTTTGGAGTATGAATCGCACTCCGCCGCACTCATGGGCGGAACGGTTTATGTAGATGGCAAGCCGACAGAAACCTATAC
Organism: Candidatus Thermochlorobacteriaceae bacterium; assembly: GCA_029263855.1. Classification (GTDB taxonomy): domain Bacteria; phylum Bacteroidota; class Chlorobiia; order Chlorobiales; family Thermochlorobacteraceae; genus JANWWM01. The sequence continues at coordinate 218,118 of JAJUFC010000003.1, forward strand.
AGTCGAACAGAACTATTACTTTATGCTTGGCGATAATCGCGACAACTCGCATGATTCGCGCTATTGGGGTTTCGTGCCTGAATCGCACGTTATCGGCTCGGCATTGCTCATTTATTGGTCGTGGAATCCTGATGTGCATTTATCAAACTTGTTTGAAAAATTCCGAACGGTTCGTTGGGAAAGAATTGGTCGCATCGTTCATTAAAAAACATCATATCTTGCTCTTGAAACCATCTGTTCATCTGCCTGTGAAAAAAGTTCTCTTTGTATTTCTCACCTTCTTTTGTTGTTCGTTATCGCTTCGTGCACAAGGGTCGCTTTATTCGGTATTTGGTCTTGGCGACTTGTCGTATTTGCCCTCGTCGCAATCGAGCGGCATGGGCTATGTGGGCGTTGCCGTTCCGAGTTCGCTTTACATCAATCGCCTAAATCCAGCGATGCTTTCAGCGATAAACACCACGCGCATCAGCGGCGATTTATCTTACACAGGGTTTTCGGCGACCGGCAGTCTCGGCTCAACGTATCAAGCCTTCACGGGCTTTAGCGGCGCGGGGTTCGCCGTTCCGATTTGGAAAACCGTGTTTGCAACAGGCGTTTATCCCTACTCGCGTTTGGACTATAATCAGCGACAAGTCGGGCGGCTCGAGCTTCCTGAAACGGATACAACCAACCTCGAGTATCGCTATCGCGGCATCGGCGGATTAAGCACCGTGCCGCTTGCGCTTGCCTTCACGCCATACAATAATCGTTTCAGAGGAACAGTTCGCTTGGGCGTTTCAATGAACATTATGTTCGGAACGGTGGAGCGAACACGAGAAACCTTCTTTGGAAGCGCGCTTACCCCACAACTGACCAGTAGCATCGAAGAACGCGCCTCAGGCACGACATTCACTTTCGGCGGCTCTTACACAAAGCCTCGCCTCTTTTCTCGCACCGATTTGCTCACGTTCGGCGCGTCTTTCACGACAGGCTCAACGTTGAGCGGCGAGCGACGCGATTTTCTAAGTGGTAACGGACTTGCAGATACGCTTCAAAATCCAACCAGCACAGTCAGATTGCCGTCGACGCTCGCGTTGGGCGTCTCGTATTTGAACGATGCCTATCTGCTCGGGCTTGATGTGGTGGTGCAGAATTGGTCGGCGTTTGAATACTTTGGCGAAGATGTCTCTTACACGAGAAACGCGCTCCGAATCAGTGTCGGCGGCGAAAAGCAACCCAGCCGTGAGCGACTTGCAACCTTTTTTCAACGCTTGACCTATCGCGCAGGGGCTTATTATCACCAAACGCCGCTCCGCTTTGCGAGCACAGCGATTGACGAAATCGGCTTCACGGCGGGCGTTGGCATTCCAATTTCAGGCGAGCTTTCACGCTTCGATATCAACTTTGAGTATGCCATGCGCGGCACAACGGCACAGAATCTCATTCAAGAAAATATCTTTCGCGTGCGCTTCGCACTCAACGCGGGCGAACTTTGGTTTCAAAAGCGAAAAATTGAGTAACGCTGTTCAACGCCAATGCCACTTGGCGATGAAATCATTTTTCTTCTTCTGCTCTACTTCTCTTTTCGCGGAACGGCGAGGCGTTCTTGCATAAAGTTTTCCGCAACGTTCCGCGCCTCCGCCACGCCGATTGAACGCACTTCGCCCGTCTTGGAATGAATGGTGCGGCTTTCGGAGAACGACGGATACCACGCCGTTACGCGCTCAGGGTTATGCGTGAGAATGACGCACGGCACATTGAACGCATCGGCAAGATGCACCGCCGCGCTATCGGGCGTGATAAGCAAATCGAGTTTTGAAATGACGGCGGCGAAATCCGACAGCGTCTTCGTCTCGTCGCAACGTCGCGCGCCGCTTTGTTCGGCGATGGCTTGGGCTTCGTCCGCGTAGGCTTTCGCGTAGAGAATGAGAAACGCGACATTCGGGAAATCTTGCTTCAAGGCGCGAATCAGCGACGCGAACTTTTCCACGCCCCAAAATTTCAGTTTCAAACTCGCCGAAATGTTCACGCCGACGACTTTTTCTCCAACAAGCGAACTAAAAACTTTGCCAGCAAAAGCGACGGACGATGGCGAGAGCGGAAACTGCGGACGCAAATCTTCTTCGTCAGGGTTGATGCGAAACGCGGTCAAAATTTCTGCGAGCGTCCGAAGCATTCGCGCGTCTTTTCTGAACGGAACTTTCAGGTCGTAAATGAAATCGTTTTCGCGTTCAAAGCCAACCGCGAAGCGCGCGTTTCCCAAAAGGCAAAAGAGCGTCGAGAGGCTCGACGGCGTATGCACCAAATCCACGATGAAATCATATCGCTCGCGGCGAATGGCAAAGAGCGCTTTGAAAAAATCAATCAGTTTTTGTTTCAAGACGAATCGCTTGCGAATGTGCGGGTTCGTATCAAGCGTGGTGGCATTGCGTTTATCGAGGAGCGCATCGATGATGATGCCGGGATAATGTCGTTTGAGCGTTGCGAAAATCGGCGTGGAAATCAGCGTGTCGCCGATTTGATTTTGACGCAGGCACAAAAGTTTAGCGCGATGAAAGTCAAAATCGGAAGGCGCGACGCGCTTTCGATGAACGACTTTTCGAAGCAAGAGGATTGCGCCGTCGCGAATTTTCTTTTCAAGTTTTTTTAGGAACGGAATCGCCATTCAAGTTGCTCTGCGCCTTTCAGGATTTTCCGTCTTTGAACATTTCTTTAATCGCGCCGAGCGAACTCAATACGCCCGTCGCTTCGTAAGGCAAGAAAATCGTCTTGCTCGTTTCGCCTGAGGCGACTTCCTTCAAGGTTTCCAAATAGCGCACGGCGATGAGGTATTGCGCCGACGTTTCAGCGGCTTTCGCCATCGCTTCGGTTACTTTTCTGATGGCTTCGGCTTCGGCTTCGGCGGTTCGGATTCGTGCGAGGGCTTCGCCTTCGGCAATTTTTCGCGCCGATTCGGCTTGACCTTCGGCGCGCAAAATGGCGGAGCGTTTATCCCCTTCTGCCACATTGATTTGCGCTTCCTTCTGACCTTCGGCTTCGAGAATGGCAGATTTCTTCGAGGCTTCGGCGTTGAGAATGGCGGCGCGGCGGTCGCGCTCGGCGCGCATTTGCTTTTCCATCGCCTCTTGAATGTCTTTCGGCGGCATAATGTCTTGAATCTCAACGCGATTGATTTTCACGCCCCACTTGTTGGTGGCTTCGTCCAAGATGTTGCGCAAGCGTCCGTTAATCGTGTCGCGCGAGGTGAGCGTTTCGTCTAAATCCATTTCGCCGACGACATTGCGAAGCGTAGTTTGCGTGATTTTTTGAATCGCGTCGGGCAGATTAGCAATTTCATAGACCGACTTCACAGGGTCAGTGATTTGAAAATAAACCAGCGCATTGATTTCGATATTGACATTGTCTTTCGTAATCACGTTTTGCTTGGGGAAGTCATAGACCGTTTCGCGCAAGTCTATCTTTATCGTTTGCGTGCTGACATAAACGACGCGCCCTGTGGTATCGGTTTTCGCGTATCGCCAATCAATCGCGCGCGGCTGGTCAATAATGGGAATGATGATGTTGATGCCGCTCTCAAGCGTGGCGTGATACCGACCAAACCGCTCGATAATCATCACCTCTGCTTGCTGAATGATGCGCACGCCCTTGAAGACGAACACCACGACCACCACCAACATCAAGAGCAAGAAAAATCCAAATACTGACATATAGCCTCCTTTTTTGAATAGGTTAAAATGGTTTTTAATCTTCGTTAAAACGACGCGACAATCAGCGTGGCACTATCGACGACTTTCACGATGACTTCTCTGCCGACAGGAATAATTTCTTGGGATTCGGTTCGCGCGCGCCAATCGTCGCCGTCGATTTTCACTCTGCCCGTTTGGCGAAAGTTATCAATTGTTTCAATTACGACGGCTTTGCGTCCAATCAACCGATTGGCGTTCGTCTCAATTTTCTTCTTTGGCAAGAGGTATTTTTTGGCAAGCGGGCGCAGGGTGAAGAAAAGCACAAGCGAAGACGCGATGAATACGACGAGCTGAAACTCCAACGGGAAGCCAATGTAAGCCACAATCGCCGTCAGAAACGCCGCCGCGCCGAGACTGCCAAGCACGAATCCCGCCGAAAGAATCTCAATGATGATGAGCAACACGGCGGCAATCGACCACCAATGTCCGAGATTATCCATAAGAAAGTTAAGAAGACTGACTTACTTCTTTTCAGGAAAAGTCGCTGTGAGCGTGAGCGTCTCGCCGTTGCGTTTGATGACGACCGCAATCGCGTCGCCGGGCTTCAAGTTTTTAATCGCGTCGGTGTAATCATACACGTTGCGAATCGTTTTCTCGCCCAATTTGACGATGATGTCGCCTGCTTTCAAGCCCGCTTTTTCAGCGACGCTTCCCTCGCGCACGCCATCAAGCAACACGCCCTCGACTTCTTCGCTGTAATTCGGAATCGAGCCAAACGACACGCGAAAGCCCCCCATCGAGGAGCGCGACGATTGCGCCACGTCGCTTTGCGCCTTCGCGAAGGTCGGACGCGGATTAGCGTCTAACTTTTCAACCAGCCGCGAGACATAACCCAACAAACGAGCTTCGCCCGAATAGTTGATTTTGTCCCACGTGTCCGTCGGCTTGTGATAGTTCGGGTGATTGCCCGTGAAGAAAAACAGCACGGGAATGTTCTTGGCGTAAAAACTGCTGTGGTCGCTCGGTCCGAAGCCATCGGGCGAGAGTTTGAGTTTGAAGTTCTCGCGGTTCTCGGATTTGCAGAGTTCTTCAAATTCTTTCGCTGTGCCAATGCCGCTGATGGCGAGCGCGGAATCTTTCATTCGCCCAATCATATCCATATTGAGCATCGCGATGACTTTTTCAAGCGGAAAGACGGGGTGATTGACGAAATGCGCCGAGCCGAGCAAGCCCATTTCTTCCGCGCCAAAGGCGATGAAGACGAGGTTGCGTTTGAGCGATTGTTTTCGGGCTGAAAAATAGCGCGCCAGTTCGAGCAAGCCTGCCGAGCCGCTGGCGTTGTCGTCCGCGCCGTAGTGAATTTTCTTTTCGTCGGGCGCGAGCGAGCCAGAACCTTGACCGCCGTAGCCGATGTGGTCGTAATGCGCGCCGACGACGAGGTATTCGTCGCTTGGCGATGCGGCGGGCAAATAACCAACGACATTGTAAGTTTCCGTTTTCACTCTCGCGATTTCAGCTTGCATCGAAACGAAACCGTTGACTTCAAACGAGTTGGGTTGTTTGGTTCGGTCAATTTTTTCTTGAATTTGCGAGAGCGTTTCGAGTTTCATCATTAGCGCGGCGGCGGCAAGCGTTCTCGTAACGTTCAACGCGGGAATGCCCGCGTCGCCCGCGAGTTTGTCGCGCGAAACGTCCATAAGCTTGTCATCGCCGTTGCGCTCGCCCGTGAAGACGAGCGCGCCGATTGCGCCTTTTTCGCGAGCGGTCGCGAGTTTCTTCCAAATCGAGGCGTGTTCAAAAAACTCGCTGTGGGGATTCTCGCCATCGGGCGAGTAGCGCATCATCGCGACGATTTTGCCTTTCACATCAATGCCTTTGTAGTCGTCGTATTTTTCTGATGAAATGCCATAGCCCACGAAGACGACTTGCCGCGACTCCGCTTTGCCGTTAGATGAATAACCGAGCGGCGTGAAATCCGCTCCCAACCGAAACAGCCGCTTCGTTTTCAAGGCGATGGCGTTTTTCTCGCCCGCTTTGAGCGAGGTGGTAACGCTGAACGCTTGCAAATAATGCGGCAGAGATTGAAACGGCTCTAATCCGTATTCCGCGAATTTTTGTTGGACGTAGGTGGTCGCAAGATGTCCGCCAACCGTGCCGGGCGCACGCCCTTCAAATGCGTCGCTGGCGAGGGTCTTGACGTAACTTTGAAGGCTATCCGTTGAAACGCCAAGGGTTGCAGGTTCAGGTTGAGGTTGCGCCGCGAGCGTTGCGGAGAAGAAAGCGAGAAGAAAACGAACAGATGTCTTCATTGTCGGAGCGGGTTGAGTTAAATCTTGTTTGAACGCATTGTCTCGTTTAGTTACGGAAAGAATCAAACTCGTCCAAACTCGCTTGCCGCTCGCCCTGCAACGCTTGTGGCTGAAAGGCAGAGCGGCGCGATGTTCAAACGTCAAACGGCGACAGATTCTTCGAGAAAGGCTTTCATCACGGCGGAAACGCCGCTTCCAACTTCAAACGGGTGATTGATTTTTTTGAGCGTCATTTCCAGCGCGCCAATCACCGCGAGCATATCCAATTCATCATAAAAGCCAAGATGCGAGATGCGGAAAATTTTTCCCGCGTAAGCGTCTTGACCTGCGGCTACCGTGATGCCGTTTTCCAACTTTAAGACTTTATTAAACGCCTTCCACTCTACGCCTTCGGGAAGCCAAACGGGCGTTACGGCAAACGAGGGCGAATTTGAAAAGAGCCTCATTCCCAACGCTTCGCACCCCGTTCGGCACGCCGCCGAAAGCCGCTGATGCCGTTTCCAGACATTCTCGATGCCTTCGGCTTTAATCATCTGCAAAGATTCATCAAGCCCGATGATGAGCGAGACGGCGGGCGTAAAGGGCGTGTCGTTATCCTTGTAGGATTTCAACGCTTTTTTGAGCGAGAGGTAATAACTCGGCAGTTTGGCGGTTTCGATGGCTTTGATGGCGCGCTCCGAGAGGGCGACGAGCGCGAGTCCGGGCGGCATCATCAAGCCTTTTTGCGAGCCGGTAACGCAGACATCGATTCCCCATTCGTCAAATCGAAGTTCGTGCGCGCCAACGGCGGTGATGCCGTCGACGCAGATGAGCGCGTCGCTATGTTCGCGAATCGCTTTCGCCATTGCGCGCACGTCGGTCGCCGTTCCCGTCGAAGTTTCGCTATGCGTGAAGTAAACGCCTTTTGCGTCGGGGTGCTGTTTGAGCGCGGCGATGATGTCGTCGGGCTGAATGCTCGTTCCCCATTCGACTTTGAGCTCGACGCAGTTGCCCGTGTATTTGCGCGCCATATCGACCCAACGCTCGCCGAACTTGCCGCCGTTGACGGCGATGACTTTGTCGCCCGGCGAAAACATCGAGACCATCGTGGCTTCAACGCCGCCCGTGCCCGAACAGGTCAAAACCAAAACGGGTTGCTTCGTTTGAAAGAGATATTTAAGGTCTTCATGAACCCGCGTTAAAATTTCCATAAACTCCGGGTTGCGATGATGAATCATTGGTTGCGCCATTCGGAGCATCACTTGCTCTGGGACGGGCGTCGGTCCAGGCGTGAAAAGACGTTTCTTCATGTGTGATTGAAAGTTGTGTGATTTAATGCGTAGGCAAAAATACGAAACGAAACGCAGATTGAACGGCGAGGATTGAAAAACGATAAGACCGTCGCGTTCTTCAGTTGTTTTGCTTCTTGCGCTCGACTCTTTCTCAATTCTGAAAACAAGACCCATCGCGATTTCAGAAACGCGATGCGCTCTATCCAAAAGTTCCTCTCGTTTGAGGAAAGGACTACGGGTCGGAAGAACGCCGATGAATAGATTGGGCAGGTTTTCAGGGATTTCTTCCTCAAAACACTGCGCGCTCCATTTTAACCAACGCTTTTATCAAGGCTTGCAGTGAAAATCGGCTCTCGGCTATCGGGGGGGTAAAATGACTTTTTTTCCTTGTATCGCGCCAACGCCCGCCGTAACTTTGCCCTGAACATTGTTCCTTACCAATTTTCAAGAAGTTCAACAACTAACTCCCGTTTTCCCTCTCAAAGAGAAAACGCCTAAACCACTTGCAATATGACGCACTCACGATTTCCGCTTCCGCTCTTGCTCGCGTTCTTCTTTGCGTTTGCCGTTTCTGCGTGCGGCTCGCTTTATGAAGGCAGCCCCGAACAAGAAGCCGAAGACAGCCAACGCGCCCAAAAAGCTGAATCCGAAAAACTCGCAAAACCCTTGCCGCTCTACAAAAGCGGCATTAGCGTTAATCTCTTTTCGGGCTATGCCTCAAGCGACTTTGGTTTTGCTATTGGCGGACGGACAACATACAACTTCGAGAATCGGCTGACGCTGGGCGCGGCATACAGCAGATACTTCAATTTTGCATTCTTTGCGACCCTGCAAAGTTCTCAGGCTAGCGGCGAAATCGGCTACGCATTTCCGAATGCGCCGATTGTCGCTCGTCCTTATCTGCAAGCGGGCTCGCTGAGCC
>JAJUFC010000023.1 GCA_029263855.1 Candidatus Thermochlorobacteriaceae bacterium
CTCAAACTTCTTTTCTCTATCATACCGCTCCGTCGTTGGTGAAAGCACTTCAACAATGAGCGTCGGATTTATCAAAATATCTTGTTCGTGGTCGTAAAATTCGGGCTTGCCGCATACCACAACCGCATCAGCGTAAGAAAATAGTCCTGTCGTTTGCGTGTAAATGCGCATATCGCTTCCATACACGCGGCAACCGCGCCTTCGAAAATGTCGGTTTAGTTCATAGTTCAGATTTGAGGCAATCGTATTATGCCGCTCGCTTGCGCCTGCCATAAGGAACATTTCGCCGTTGAAGTATTCGCTCTTTTGTAGTGCGACACGTTCAATGGCAAGGTATTGTTCCACTGTGGCGTAAGGTTTTAGTTGCGCGCCCATGCCTTTGATGCTTTTTTGAATGAAAATACAACGTCGCGAGCATTTTGTTTGTTTTGGTTCTCGCAATTTTAGAAGAACAATCCATCTCCAATGCTTGACGACGACTTAAACCAACTTTTATTGATTGTAACCATCGTTTCGGGCGGCGCGCTTTGGCTACTTGAAGGCGTTGCTCCGTTTTTTAGAAACCGACGGGCGCGGCTCAAACACGCGCTTCTTAATTTTTCGGTTGCCGCTTTGAACGCGCTTGTCAGTTCGATTTTGTTGGCAGTCTCTCTCGCCGTTCTCAATTATGTTCGCCCGCATTGGCAAGGGCTGAAAGGACTCGTTGAAAACGAGATTGCCGCCGCGCTCCTGCTGGTCGTGATATATGACCTATGGATGTATGCTTGGCATCGCTTGAATCACGCCGTTCCGTTCTTTTGGCGATTTCATCGGTTTCATCATCAAGATAGCGAGATGGACGTTACGACGGGATTTCGATTTCACCCGTTTGAAATCATTTTTTCAGAGGTCATTCGAGTTCCTATTCTCATTCTGCTCGGAATGGGCGCGTTTGAGATATTGCTTTACAATCTGCTTTCGTTTCCGATTATTTTGATGCACCATAGCAACATCGCGTTGCCCGCGCGGCTCGATGTCGCGCTTTCCTATCTCGTTCCTTCGCCGAATGTTCATCGGCTTCATCACTCGGTCAATCCTGCGGAATCCAATGCCAACTTTGGCTCAATGCTCTCGATTTGGGATAGGCTTTTCGGCTCTCTCATTTGGCGAGAAAATTTGACGTCGTTGCGTTTAGGGGTTGAAGTGCGTGAACTTTGACGATGAACTCGTATCTTCTTTGCAGTTTGTTGTGAGTTTTGTTGTAAGTAACTGCCTTGAAAAATGAAAGTCCTCTTGGTATGAAAGTCCTTTTGGTATTTACCCGTTCAGCCAGCGGCGTCGACGGTCCGCGCTCCGTTTTTGGCGATACCCCTGTTAGTCTTTTGACGAAATTCAAAGATTCCGTTTTGCAAAACATCATCAAGCGTGCGCAATTCGCCGTGCCGCCAACGGCGTTGATGGTGTTGAGTTCGATTGACGTTGAAGATGTCGAGCAACATATTTGCGATATGCGCTTCGACGAGTTGCCGCTCGATAAGGATTGGGACTTGGTCGGAATCACAGTGCATACGGGGCTTGCGAAAACGGCGTTTGAAGTGGCGCGCAAGTTTCGCGAGCGCGGCGCGAAAGTGGTTTTGGGCGGTCCGCACGTTACGCTCTTCCCCGATTCGTGCGTCGCCGAAGCCGATAGCATCGTTATTGGCGAAGCCGAAGATTTGTGGAAAGAATTGCTCGAAGATTTGAAACGCGGCGCGCTGAAAGCGCGCTACGAAAGCGATTCGCTTCCCGACCTGAATGTCTATCGCCCCATCAGCAAGCGCGCGCTCAACATCAAGAATTATTTTACGACGAACTTGATTCAGACTTCGCGCGGCTGTCCGTATCGGTGCGACTTTTGCAATGTCTATGTGATGAACGGCAATCGCTCGCGCCATCGCCCCATCGCGCACGTGGTCGAGGAAGTCGAGCGGTTCTTGAAAGACGACAAGCGCGTGTTTTTCTTCGTTGATGATACCATCAACGCCGACCGCGCTTACGCCACCGAACTCTTCACCAAACTCATTCCCTACAAGATTCAATGGGTTGGACAAGCGACAACCTTGCTCGGACAACAACCCGAAGTCCTCGAAGCCTTTGCCAAATCAGGCTGTAAGGGCTTGCTCTTGGGCATTGAGGGCGTGAGCGACGTCGCCAACCACGCGCATCGCAAGTTTCAAAACAAAGAATCGGCATTGGTGCAAAACATCAAGGCGATTCGTGCGGCGGGCATTTGCGTTTATGGCAGTTTCATTTACGGACTGGACGGGGACACGCTCGAAACGCCGCGCTTGCTTTACGATTTCATCGAAGAAACGGGCGTCGATGTGCCCGGCATTAACATCTTGCGTCCGATTCCGGGCACCGTGCTCTTTGAACGCTTGGCGGCGGAAGGGCGGCTAATGTTTCCGAAAGATGATATTTATGCGTTTCGATACAGTTGGGGGCAGGAACTGCTTTGCAAGCCAAAGCAAATTCCTGTTGAAGATTTTATCGAGAGTTATTGCGATTTAACCCAGCGTTTATTTACGTTCAAGAATGCTATCAAGCGCACCCTGAATGCGCCTGCAATTCGCCCTGCGATTTTAATGTTTAATTTAGCCTATATTCAAATGTATGGGCTTTCGCGTCGCGATTTGCGCCAGCAGCTCTTTCGCCTCAAACAAACACACTCTGAATACTTACGTTTCGCATCAACGCCAACGGAAAGGACGTCTGAACCTTCACTGTTTGTTGATTCGTTGCCTAACTCTTAATCCGTGTGTAAGAATGTTATCGTTTCAAGTTAATCCGAAACTCAATCGTGATGCGCTCTCACAGTATCGAGCGTTTTTAATCGAGAACCAAAAATCTGACGTTTCCAAAGAGTCACTTGCGGCGGTGTGCCAAGCCATAGAAATCGAGACGCGCAAGCAAACCCAATATGCGCAAGCCCCCATCAGCAACCCACACTCAAAGGTGGCGCGCGAAATGTATCAAGTGGCGCAAATTATGACGGGCTCATTTCTTGGCGGCGTTACACTCGCTCAAAACATCGCCAAAGAATTGGATAAAACCGACGATGAAACCTTCTCCTACATTGCCTCGATGCTCGATTGGGGATTTTGGCTTCCGCTCGACCAGAAAGTCGTTGCACAAATTTTAGACGACGACCTGCAAATGCTCATGCGCATCAGCGATTCGGAATCGAGCTGGTTCTCACAACTTGACAAAGCGTTTCGTTATTACAAAGACGCGACCCGTCAAAATGATTTTTTTCAGCAATCGCTTCAAATCTTGCTCAACCTCGTCAGCGCCTCAAAGCACGACTACGGCAACTACGCCTTGATGCAGCGCATTGGCATGCTCTATCTCTACCACCCCGACTTTCTAAATTTGTCGAAAGCCGAAATGTATTTCATCAATGCGGCGCAATCAGTTCAAAAAGAAACCAACTTGCAGATGAAACGCTTGCTTTCTACGCTTACGCGGCAAGGAAGCAAAGGAATGATTCAAGATTTTGAATCGCTCAAACGCCGATTGAGCTCGGAGTATTACTTCCACGCGGGCGTCTCGTGCTATGTGCGCGCCGAATATGAGCGTGCCGTCGAGTATTTCGAGACGGCTTACTACATTTTTTCAACGCCCGAACTTGAATACTTGCTGGCGAAATCGCTTTTGGCAATCGGTAGAATTGGAGATTGTGCGCGGATTTTAATTGGGCTGTTAAAAAAGCACGAATTTTATATGCTTAAAGCCTCTTTGGACGAAGGCTTTTCATTGTTGCTGCATGCGTTGGATTCGCTTGCGATTGTTCGCGACCACTTGTTCACGGAAGTGCGTTCCAAAATGCAAGAGATGCGCGCCGCGATTGTCGAGGATAGCCAAGCTTTGCAAATTTTAGAAAACATTGATAAGCGTACCAAAGAGCGCAGTTGCTTTTCCATTCTTCAAGCACGAAGTGAAATTGAACAGCCACGCCGTTGGCTACTGACACCAAGAGTGTTTGAATCGCAATCGCTGATTATGTCGCACAGTTTGCGCGTCAACGCCATTTGTTTCAGTCAGGATAGCCGCCTTGTTGCCACTGCCAGCTGGAAAGTTATTGTCAATGAAGTCGAGAGCGGCGCGGAAATACAAACCTTCACCGATTTAAAGTCCAAAGAAACCATCAACGCGCTTGCCTTCTCGCCCGACAATCGCATTCTTGCCGCCGCAGGAAGCGACAAGCGCATCTTTATTTGGGACGTCCATTCAGGCTCGCTCAACCGCGTTCTCGAAGAGCATACCCAAAGCATTTCGTCGCTTGCTTTCAGCTCCAATAATCGCTACCTCGTCAGTGCCGGTATCGACGAGCAACTTATTGTTTGGAACACCTTCACAGGCGACATTGCTTTCAGATTAAAAGGGCATCAAAACAGCATCTCAAAAGTCGTTTTCAGTCCTGACAGCCAAATTCTTGCCTCCGCAAGTATGGATAACACCATTCAACTTTGGGATACAAAAACAGGTAAGAACATTCGAACCTTGAATCGACATAAGCATGCCGTTACCCATCTTCAATTTAGTTCCGATGGAAAAATGCTCATCTCGTCAAGTTGGGATAAAACCATCAAAATTTGGGACGCGCAAACCGGCTCGGAGTTGCAAACGCTTCACGGACACGATAACGGGGTCGACTCGGTTTATTTTCTTTTCAAGGATAAATACATTGCTTCTACAAGTTTCAACCGCATGAGCAAAGTCTGTTGCATTAAACTTTGGGATGTGCTTACAGGGCGCGAAATGGAGTCGACTTACGGTCGCTTTTATAGCGCGGTGTTCAGCCCCGATGCAAGCAAACTCGCCGTTGCCAGCAGCGACCGCTCCGTGAAAATCATGTCGGCTCCCGAAGTGCCGCTCAGCCGATTTATCGCCTTTGAGCATAAACTTCGCCGCGAATTGGAATCGCTCCGCAAAACCGAAACCCAACTTCAACGCGACACCAAAGAGAACGGGCGACGGCGCGGAGAACGGCGCAAGCCTTCTTATTGGTTAGACGGATTGGATTTAAGACAAGGAAACGACCGCCGTCAATCGCAAATTAAACTTTGACGCACACATGGCTCAATTCCAATTGACCCAACGGCTCACGCCGATGCAGACCAAAGAAATCGCTCTGCAAACCCTTGCCGCTCAACTCGGTTATGAGCTTCACTTTTCAGGCACGCGCATTTATTGCAGTTCCGAATTTCATTACAAAACCTTCTCTTCTCACGAAGAAGCCGAACAGTTTTTAATTTCCGAGCGACTTAAACGGCACCACTTACGCCTCAAATGAATCAGACCAATGATTAAAATTGAATCCGCCTCAAAAACTTTCGCCAAAGGCACGCCGAACGAAGTCTATGCGCTCAAAAACGTAACGCTCACCATTGAAAAGGGCGACTTCGTTACCGTTATCGGCACGAACGGAAGCGGCAAATCCACCCTGCTCAATGCTATTGCGGGAACGCTCACGCTCGACGAAGGGCGCGTTAAAATCAACAATGAAGATGTTACGAACCTCCCCGATTTCAAGCGCGCCAAGTATATCGGGCGCGTTTTCCAAAATCCGTTCAGCGGCACTGCGCCAACCATGACCGTCGCCGAAAACCTTCAACTCGCCTACTTGCGCGGTGAAAAAAAATCACTCACCATCGCCATGACCGCCGCTCAAAAAAAACTTCTGCGCGAGCGTGTCGCCGAACTGCGCATGGGTCTTGAAAACCGCATGGACGCACCGATTGGACTTCTTTCGGGCGGACAGCGTCAAGCCCTGACGCTTCTCATGGCGGCTCTTAAAAAGCCCGAAATTCTCTTGCTCGATGAACACACCGCCGCATTAGACCCCATTTCCGCCGAACTCGTCTTAGCCATTACCCAAGAAATTATTTCCAAATATCACCTTGCCGCCTTGATGGTTACACACTCCATGTCCTACGCCACCCGCTTTGGCAATCGCGTCATTATGATGAACTTAGGCGAAGTTGCCTGCGATATTCAAGGCGAAGAAAAACAAACCCTCACCGAGCAAACCTTGCTCAAACGCTTTGAAGAAAAGCACATTCATATCGTGATTTAATCTCAAACAAAAAAGCCCCGAATAATCGAGGCTTTTCAAAACGCGACCGTTCTCAATGCTTTTTTAATGCTTTGCAGGCACTGCATCTTTCGGCGGTGTCAGTGCTTTCTTTTCATACATCTTGGCATTCTTGCGAATTTCCTGCATTTCGTAGTCGTAAATGGACGTTCTGCTCTTCTGGTCTATCATCGTAAAGACAATGAAGACCGTCAGCGCAATAAGGCAAACAAGAAGCATTGTGAGGAAAAATCGGTTGTCGTAGCGCAAGTGCATAAAATATGCGACAACGAGTCCTGCTTTGACTGTTGCGACCGTCATGGCAACAATCATGTTCATCGCTCCGAAATCAAATTGCGCAATCCAAACGGTAACGGCTGTTAAAACAAGGAGCGTTATTCCAACCGCCATATTGACCTTAAACGGCACAATGTGATGGTGCGAGTGGCTTTGTTGCGATTGATGCGAGGCGGCATGTGCGTGTGTCGGTTGCATACTTCTAATTCGTTTTGGTTTTGAAAATTATCCAATCAAGTAAAGGAGCGGGAACAGGTAAATCCAAATCAGGTCGACAAGGTGCCAATACAAGCCGCCGAGTTCGACCGGCGTGTAGTATTCGCTGTTAAATTCGCCCTTGATTAAGCGAAGCAAGACCCAACCGAGCACAATCATTCCGATGACGACGTGCAAGCCGTGAAGCCCCGTCATTGCGAAGTAAATGCCGAAATAAATATGCGGATTGTTTCCAATGATGACGCCTTCGCTTCCATCATAATGGTAGAAATTTCCCGGAAGCAATCCTAAATGGATTTTGTGCGAATACTCAAAATACTTGACGACGAGGAAGACCGCCGCGCAAGCAATGGTTACGACTAAAAGCCAAATTGCTGCTTTGCGCTGATTGAGTTGAATACTGCGAATTGCAAGCGCGACCGTGAGCGAACTCGTAATGAGCACAACCGTGTTGAGCGCGCCCATTTTCCAATCGAGCATTTTATGCGCGCTGTGAAACATCGCCGCATGCTCCGTGCTGTAAATCGCATATGCGCAGAATAGCCCGCCGAACAAGAGGATTTCGGTCAAGAGAAAGAGCCACATACCCATTTTGGCGGCATCGAACTGCTGCGCCATGTCGGTAAAGTGGTGTGCCTGATAGGGCGAGTGGTGATTCTCGGCGTGTAATTCCAAAGGGGTTTCGGGGCGACGGTCGGTCGCCGCAAGATTGGTTACTCCGTTCATAGTTATTTTTGCTTGATGGTTACTACAAATACTGCTGTTCATTTTGAAATGTTAAGGTGAATATAATTCACCTACGTCATTTGCGGAAAAGATTTTTTCCGTTCTTGCGGCGCGCGTCTCTCTACAAGTTCATCTCACTTCCTCGTTTCAAGTCGTTCAAGGCTTTTTCAAGTTGTTTGACTTGCTCGAAGAGGTCTTTGAGTTTGGCTTGATAGGCTTCTTGGCGCAGTTGTTCGCGCAATGGTCGCGCAGGCGTTCCTCTGACAAATTCACCTTCTTTTAAGAACGATTTTGTAACACCTGCTTGCGCGCCAATCGTAATTTTGTTTCCAATCTCGATATGCCCGACAAATCCTGCCTGCCCTGCAATCATGCAATTCGCGCCGATTTTCGTGCTTCCTGAAACGCCTGCTTGCGCGGCGATGACGGTATGTTTTCCAATCACGACGTTGTGCGCGATTTGAATGAGGTTATCGAGTTTAACCCCTTGCTCAATGCGCGTTTCGCCGAGCGTGGCACGGTCAATGCAAGTATTCGCGCCGATTTCTACATCATCTTCAATCACCACAATTCCGATTTGCGGAATTTTTTTGTAAGAGCCATCTTTTTGCGGCGCAAAGCCAAACCCGTCGGCACCAATCACACAGCCCGAATGAATGATGACGCGATTTCCGATTCTCGTGCCGTTGTAAATCGTTGTGTTTGGATAAATAAGGCAATCATCGCCAATCGTGCAGCTGTCCATTACCACGACATTAGCATGAAGTTGGACGCGCTCGCCGATGTTGCAATTTTTTCCGATAAAGACGTTCGCGCCAATGCTCGCACTTTCAGGCACTTGTGATTGTACCACTGCCGTCGGGTGAGTGCCCACTTCCAAACCGTCAGACTTGGGCATTAACTTTTCAAGCACGAACACAAAGCCCGTATAGGCATCGTCCATCACGATGAATGATTGATTTTCTTTCGGCTGACTGTGGGCAATTTTGTTAGAGATAATGACGGCGGAGGCATTCGTATCGGAAAGATATTTTTCATACTTCGGATTAGCGACAAAGGCAATATCTCCTGCTGACGCGTACTCAATTTTAGCGACGCGATGAATTTCAAGGTCGGCGTTTCCAATGACTTCAACGGAGGTGAAAAATTGAGCGAGGTAAGATTTAATTTCAGCGACGCGCATTGTTGGTTTCGTGAAAGCGATTTTTGTATATTTGCGGCTCTTTTTTTGAGCCGTTCATAAAAAACGGGGTAAATATACGCGAACATCGGTGCGAACTTCAATGCTTAAAATCATCAAAATTTTTGCAGGTCGTAGCAACCGTGCTTTGGCGGAAAAAATCGCTTGGCATTTATCGCTTCCGATTTGTCGCGCCGACTTGAAGCACTTTTCCGACGGCGAACTTTCCGTTTCGTTCAACGAGTCGATTCGAGGTAGCGATTTATTTTTGATTCAATCCACGAATCCACCTGCGGAAAACTTGATAGAACTTTTGATTATGATTGATGCCGCTAAGCGCGCTTCAGCCAGTCGGATTACCGCTGTGATTCCTTATTTCGGCTACGCTCGCCAAGACCGTAAAGATCAGCCGCGCGTTTCCATCACGGCGAAGTTGGTGGCAAACTTGCTGACGACCGCTGGTGCCGACCGCATCTTGACGATGGATTTGCACGCGCCGCAAATTCAAGGGTTCTTTGATATTCCTGTCGACCATCTCTACTCTTCAATCGTTTTGATTCAACATTTCAAACAGTTGAAGATAGAAAATTTGGTCGTCGCCTCGCCCGATGTTGGTGGCGTGAAATTGGCACGCAGTTACGCCAAGCAATTAGAAACCGATTTGGTCATTGCCGATAAACGCCGTCCAAAACCTAATGAATCTGAAATTATGAATGTTATCGGCGATGTTTCCGGAAAGAACGTCTTGCTCGTCGACGATATGATTGACACTGCGGGCACCGTTGTCAAAGCCGCAGATGCTATGCGCAAAAACGGCGCGCTGAAAGTTTATGCCGCCTGCACGCACCCGATTCTTTCAGGCGACGCGATTAAACGCATTGAAGATTCGGTGATTGAAAAAGTTATTGCAACGGATACCGTCGTAACCAACCATGCTCACTCTTCAAAGTTGGATATTGTTTCCGTCGCACAACTTTTCGCCGAAGCCATTAAGCGCATTTACGACGACAGTTCCGTCAGTTCGCTTTTTGATGAACCAAAAGTCTCAAACAAATAGAATACCAATCACAAAATTTTTTAACTCAACTCATTTAGAATCAATGCAAACGATTACACTTGAAGCCGAACTTCGCACGCACAGCACGAAGGGCAAAATGAAAGAACTGCGCAAGAAAGGACTTGTTCCCGCCGTTCTCTATCACAAAGGCGAAACACCCGTCATGCTCACCATCAAAGAAATTCCGCTTCGCAAACTCATCTATACGACGGAATCACACATCGTCAACCTCAAACTTTCTGACGGCACCGAACGCCAAGCCGTTATGAAAGACACACAGTTTGACCCCGTTACCGACGGCGTCTCTCACGTGGATTTTCAAGGCTTGAAAGCCGATGAGAAAATCGAACTTGAAGTTCCGACCATATTCAAAGGCACACCGCAAGGTGCCATCAAAGGCGGCAAAATTCAAGTTTTGATGCACAAACTTGCTATCAAGTGCTTGCCCGCCGATATTCCCGAACACTTGGAATTTGATATTACTGGTCTCGATGTCGGTCAGTCCATTCACATTTCGGAAGCGCGGCAACTTTTCGCCAACAGCAACATTCAAATTCTCGGCGACGATACGGTTTCCATCGTCTCGCTCTTTATGCCGAAGGCTGAACTCTCCGCCGCAACCACCGCCGAAGTAACGGCAACCGCCGAACCCGAAGTCATTGCCAAAGGCAAAGAAGCCAAAGAAGCCAAAGAAGCAAAGGAAGCCAAGAAGTAATCACTTTCCGATACAACGAAAAGAGCCTCAACAACGAGGCTCTTTTTATTTTGCCATTCAAGAGAACACAGCAAGAGAACACAGATTTAACAGATTCAACAGGTCGCCACCGATTTACTTCGGTGCTCGATCCTCATCTTGCTTCTTCAACACGAAGAGATATTCATGCTTGAAAATGTAGAACCCTCCGACGAGCGCACGATACCGCCATAACTGCTCTTGATTCTGCTTCGCTCGATTTCCCTGCATATCTTTGACGACAATCGACTTCAACGAAAATCCCCTTTTCATCGCTTCCTGCATCGTTAAAAAACCTAATGGTATCCATTCTGAATCCGTGTATTTATCGCCAATGACGATAATCAAAAAACGCCCTGCACGCAGTTTTTCCGCTGTGTTTTCAATCACCTTGCCAAAACTATCGCAAAAGTCTTCAACGGTTTTCTTGTTTGATAAATCGTTGGAATTGTCGGAAAACTTAATGATGTCGTGATACGGCGGGTGTAGAATCACCAAGTCAATCGCCTCGCGCCCAATGTGGCACAACGCTTCTTGAATATCGCGTTTGATTTCCACGCTCGCCGAATCGCCGACGATGATACGATTTTGAACGCCATACTGATTTGGCTCTGACTCAATTCGCGCTTTGGCTTTTTGCGCCACTTCGGGCAAGAGTTCAATGCCAATGCCGTGCCGCCCGTGCCGTTGCGATTCAATCAAGGTTGTGCCGCTGCCGAGAAACGCATCTAAGACAACATCGCCTTTTTTAGTGTATCGCTGAATCATCTGTCGCGGAATTTGCGGCACAAAATTTCCGTGATATTCAGCCGTGTGCGTGCCGCTCTTATCGCGCGATGGAATCAGCCACAGGCTATCGGTCCAAATATCCGCAAGCGATTTCCAGTTGTCTAAATCAAAGTCGTTGATTGGATTTTGTTTGCGCTTGGTCTTTTTTTTGCTCGGCTTTTCTGGCTCTTCGCGTATCGTCTTTTCGTCTGAATCCATCGTGATTTGATTATGCTTATGTTCTTGTGCTTATGTTCGTGGCTTTTCGGCAACAGCCGTTAAGCCTGTTCCTGTTTCATTTTTGACGCTGAAATCTAACAGCATAAAGAGCAAGGCTATCGGAAAGGTTACGGCGTAATAAAATGGCAAGAGTGCGAAAAACGCTTTCGAGATGCCGAGCAGTTGCATTGGATATTTCAAGGCTAAATGCCAATAAAGGCTTCCCCATAAGCCGTAGGTGTAGGTGGTGCGAATGTTGGTAAAGCCTGCTTCGGTGAGTTTTCGCGTGATGTCTTCTGCGCTGTATCCATCGCGAACGTGTTCGTCGACAAATGCCATGCTTCCTTCGTGATGGTCGTCGTGCTCGTCGTGGTCTTCGGCAAGGTCAGAAGGCGTGTTGATGATGAGCGTTGCGCCCGGCTTCATGGCACGATAAAAATTTTTGAACACCGCAACATCTTCCAAAATGTGCTCCATCACATCAACCGAAAGCACAACATCAAACTTATTTTCGTGCATGATTTTCGTGAGGTCTTCGACGGCAAATGTGGCGTTGGTTAAATTGGCTTGTTTGAAAAAGTGATTGCAATCGGCGATTTGCTCATCTTTGACATCGACGCCATAAACGTCCGCATTCTTGTAAGTTTTCGCGATGAAGTAAGAATACTGCCCGAAGCCGCTTCCCGCATCATAAACCGAAAGTTTTTTATTGGACGATTTGGAAAGCACTTTGCGAAGCTCAGATTTCACATACCACTCACGCAAAAAGAGCACGCCCAAAAGAAAGTAAAAGAGTTTTCGAAGCAGAACGTTGCTTTTGACGACATTGCCGATGCTTCGTTTGATTGGGTCGTATTGCATTGGATTCGATTGGATAAATTCGATTGGATAAATTCGGCTCGATTAAAACCGCGTTTTATTTTGTTTCTTCAAAATTGAGAAGCGCAAAAAACGGCTTTTCTTCTTTCAAAACCAAACCATTCAGCGATGAATCCCAAAATCAGTGCTTACAAAATCATTCGTCATAACTTCAACACTGCCGTGAAGCATTTAGGCTACGATGAAGAAACCACGCTTCTGCTTCAAACGCCGTTCCGCGAGATGCAAGTGAATTTTCCTGTTCGACTTGATAACGGCAAACTCAAAGTCTTTAGCGGCTATCGTGTTCAGCACAATGGCGCGCGCGGTCCGTTCAAAGGTGGAATTCGTTTTAGCCCGATTGTCGATTTAGATGAAGTGCGCGCGTTGGCAGAGGCGATGTCGTGGAAAACGGCGATTGTGAATGTGCCGTTTGGTGGCGGCAAGGGTGGGGTCAACTGCGACCCGCGCCAACTTTCGCAACGCGAATTGCAATCGATTGCTCGAACTTACGCTTCGCGTATCAATCAAATTCTCGGTGCTTATCGCGATATTCCCGCGCCTGATATGGGCACTAACGCACAAGTGATGACTTGGATTATGGACGAATACAGCAAGCGCAACGGCTATACGCCCGCCGTCATTACAGGCAAACCCGTTGAACTCGGTGGCTCAAAAGGACGCGAACAAGCCACAGGGCGCGGCGTGATGATTCTCACCAAAGCCCTCGCCAAAGATTATCAAACCGATGTGCGCGACCTTAAAGTCATCGTTCAAGGCTTCGGCAATGTCGGCTCGAATGCCGCTAAATTGCTCGCCCAAGAAGGCACACTCATCGTTGGACTTTCCGATGTCGAAGGCGCGATTTACAATGACAAAGGACTAAACCTTGACGCTGTTTTAGAACACGTCAAGAAAACGCGCACCGTTGTCGGATTCCCTGACGCGGAACAAGTTAGCGGCGAAGCCATCTTGGAAAAGCTATGCGATGTGCTTGTGCCCGCCGCTATTGAAGGCGTTTTAACCGAAGAGAACGCGCCGCGTGTGAAAGCCAAGTTCATTGTCGAAGGCGCAAATCTTCCCACCACGCCCGAAGCCGATGCTATCTTTGAAAAGAACGGGATTCATCTCGTTCCCGATGTGCTTGCGAATGCAGGCGGCGTTACGGTTTCTTACTTTGAGTGGGTTCAAAACTTACAGCAACTTTCGTGGGACGAAGACGAAATCAATCAACGGCTTGAAAAACAACTTCTAAATTCCTACCGTGATATTACCACCGTCATGAAGGAACGCAATGTGTCAATGCGAATAGCGGCGTATATTTTGGGGATTTCGCGCGTGCATCGCGCCGAAGAGTTGCGCGGCATTTGAACGACATTTGGCAATACTTTTCAATGCGAAATTTACTTGTTTTGTTGCTTCTTCCTCTCTGTGCGTGCGGGTCGCTCTCTAACAGTCGCGACTTGCGAAACGCGCGCTATATCGTTACGCTCAACACGCAAGTGGTTTTCGGCGGCGACGTGGCGCGTTGCGTTTCAGATTCGTTGGAACTGCAAGCAGGCGCAGTCTCGAATCGCTTCGCCTTTGCCGATATTGCCTTCATTGAGCGTCCGCCTAATCAAATGGGACGATGGGTTTTCGGCGGACTGGGCTTGCCGCTTGGCGCACTCGTCGGCGGTGCGGCAGGCTTAGCAATCGTTTCAGGCGACACCGAAAGCAACCCCAAAGCCTTCATCTACGGCATTGCTACAGGCGCGATTGCTGGCACAGTCGCCGGCGTCGCACTCTGGGAACGAATCGATTCCGACCGATTGAACGTCTCCGCGATTCCGCTTCCCGAACGAAAATCGCGCCTTGAATCCTTCATCAAATAATTCTCATGAAATTTCTGCTGGCATTTCTCTTCGTTCCTATCTCACTTTTCGCACAAGAAAACTCACTTGTGCTGATGGGACTTGCCGCACACCCCGACGACGAAGACGGCGCAACGCTTGCTTACTACGCCAAACTCAAAAACGCCAGAGTCTACAGTCTCATTTACACGCGCGGCGAAGGCGGACAAAACGAAATCGGCACCTCGCTTTACGACGACCTCGCCGAACTGCGCACCCAAGAAACTTTCGAAGCCGCTAAACTGCTCGGCGTCGAAACCTACTTCCTTAACTTTCGTGATTTTGGATTTTCAAAAACTGCCAACGAAACCTTTCAAATCTGGGGCGGCAAAGATGCCGTTCTGGCGCGCGTGGTCTATTACATTCGCAAACTTCGCCCCGATGTCATTATCACTAATCACGACACGATTACCACAAAGCCGTTTCGTCAGCACGGCAACCATCAAGCCGTTGGCATTTCCGCCTACGAAGCCTTTGAGAAAGCCGCTGATTCAACCTTTCACCCCGAACAACTCACCAACGGCGTTTCGACTTGGCAAGTCAAAAAACTTTATTTTCGGCTGTTTCGTCCCGAAGATTTGAGCAACCCGCGTTGGCGCGATTCGCTTGTTGAAATCAACACTTCCTTGAAAATTGACTCTACGCGCACCGTCTTGCAACTGGCGCAAGAAGCCCTCGCCAAACATCGCTCACAAGGCATGGATAAACTTACTCCGTCGCTCTTCGCTTGGTTTTATGCGCCTCGACGGTTCTTGCTTTCGCGAAGCGAGAAGTCATATCCTTTCGCGAAAGACGATTTGTTCGGCGGCATTTCGCCAACGCGACGCTCGCCCCTTTCGCTTGACGACCTCGCCGAAAAGCCGCCCCCTCGCTTCGATATGAAGCTTTATCCTTCCATCTTGCTCAAAGCCGTTGCGACGGAAGAGGAATTGGCGAAGGAAAAATCGCCGACCTATTCGCGCAGGCTCTTTCTTTCGCTTCACAATCGCGCCAACGAGATTCTTCCCGTTTCGCTCACGATTTCATTGAACGGCAAGGCGATTCTTCGTAAGCCGTATTTGTTCAGCGGCGCAAATCGCGCCGAGATTCGCGACACGCTCGCACTTCAACTTGAAAAAAATTTGCAAGCGTCTTCATCGGAACTGCTCATTGAAGCCACGCCGCTCGGCATTGCCGCAAAAGGCTTATCGCCTGTTTCCGCTCGCGTGTTGCTCAAACCCGTTAACGCCGTGATTAAAAAGAACATCAACATTGGCTTGGTCAAAACCTACGACTCAACGCTCGAAGACGCGCTCACCGCATTTGAAATCCCTTTCACGCTTTTGGACTCGGCTAAACTTGCAAGCGAAAATTTGAAGAAGTATTCCACGATTCTTTTAGACCTTCGTGCCTATGGCTATCGAAGCGATTTAATCAAATTCAATCAGCGGATTTTGGAGTACGTGCAGAAAGGCGGGCACGTCGTTTGCTTCTATCACAAGCCACAAGATTGGAACACGCACAGCGATAGCGCTGGATTTGCGCCTTATCCGATTTTCATCACCACTGAACGCATTACCGAAGAAGACGCGCCTGTGAAAATGCTTGTGCCGACGCACCCACTTTTGAATGTTCCAAACAAACTTGGAGCCAGAGATTGGGAGAATTGGATTCAGGAGCGAAGCGTGTATTTGCCAAGTGCTGAAACCGATAAAACTTCACCGCAGTATTTGCGACTGCTCGCGATGAGCGACGCGGACGACGCGCAACCCTCGACTTCGCTTCTGTGGGCGAAATACGGCAAAGGCACATACACGTATTGCAGTCTCGCGCTTTATCGGCAGATGCGCGTTTTGAACGAAGGCGCAATGAAGTTGCTGTTTAATTTGATAGGACAGTAATCCAAGCATTTTGTAAGTAACCTGCTGTTTTCCTAATTTTGTTCATAGTTCATGTTGCTTTGTTCTTTCTTTGACGCACATTTCAAAGTATTTCACCTTTTAAGAACATTTGGAGGTAACTATGACAAAGTCACTTTTCCTTTCGCTTCTGCTCTCCACCTTTCTCCTCGCGCTTCCCATTTACGCCCAAGTTGATTTAACGCCGGGCGGCACGTTCCAAGTAACGAATGACGCACCTTTTGCACACAAAGGGGCTTCGCTTGCTCGCCTTCCTGATGGGCGTTTAGCCATCATTGGCGGACACGGAACAGGATTCGTTTCGCTGGATAAGATTCAACTGTATCAAAATGGAAACTTCTCTTCCATCACGCTTCCTTATCCTGCTGATGCCTCTGGCATTGCGCGCTTGAATGACGGTCGCATTTTGATTTTTGGTGGCAGTTCGGATCTCGGCATTCCTGCTTATAGCAATGCGTGCATTTTCAATCCATCAACAACCCAAGTAGTCAGCACTGGGAGCACGAACCTGTTTAGAGCCGCAAGCGGCGCAGGCACATTGCTTGACGGGCGCGTGCTGGTTGCGGGTGCATGGTGGGTTCATAACAATGCGCACACACAAGCGGAAATTTACAATCACTCGTCAGGTTCATTTAGTTTGACAGGGACGCTGAACAGTCCTCGTTCCAACCCGCTCGTTATCCCTACGTCGGATTCAGATGCTGTTATTATCGCTGGCACTGAGCCCACAGGTTCATCATCGCTATTTCCGATTGAGCGTTACAATCGCGTTACGGGCGTTTTCTCAGTCGAGCGCAATTTTCTAATCTCTGCCAACGACTCGAATTGGATAGCCCTCAGCGACATTAAACGCCCAATCGACGAATTTCGTCTGAACGATGGTCGTTATCTTTTATTCGCGACCCGAGATAGCAATCAAGTGGTGAACTATGCGTTGGTGGCTTTTCATCCAGCCTCGCTTGTGGCAGAACGGCTTAACGTTACGCCGCAGCTTCCAAACTCGTTGGAAGTTTCGTTTGTGAACGGCGTATATGACGCGACGCGTCAAAATTTATACTTGCTCGCCGCCGTTCAACCCGACCACCGTAATCTCCGGCTTTACACAGTTCATCTTCCAACGCTTCAACGCAACAATCCCACAGGCTCATTCAACTACGAAAATTATCCCTACAATGCCTGTTTTGGACTTTTGCCAAACGGCAACTTGCTTTTAAGCGGCGGTTCGACAGATGGCTCTAATTTTAGCCCGACGGCACGCACCGTGTTAATTACTCCGAACGTGCTTTCGGCTTCGGAACGGCTTTCTCCGATAACTTTTGCACTTCATCAAAATTATCCGAATCCATTTAACCCAACAACGGTTATCCGCTATCAACTTCCAACTGCCACTCCTGTTCGCTTAGAAGTCTTTGATGTGTTGGGCAGAAATGTATCTTCGCTTGTCAATGCACGCCAATCTGCGGGCGATTATAGCGTTTCGTTCAATGCGGCGAATCTTTCCAGCGGCGTTTATTTCTACCGATTGCAAGCGGGCGACTTCGTTCAAACGCGGAAGATGGTTTTGATGAAATAGCCGCGTCAGTGTCGTGAGAATGGAGGACGAGTTTATGCTCGTCCTTTTCGTTTTTGTGGTTTCGGCATTTATAGTTGAATCCCCTTTTTTCTTTTGCTATCTTGCTTCACCTTCCATCGTGAAGTTATCTGCTTTTAGTAACCAAACCATTCTAAAAAAATGAAAATCACCGTAGTAGGCGCAGGAAATGTCGGTGCAACCGCCGCCCAGCGCATTGCCGAAAAAGAACTCGCTCATGAAGTCGTCTTGGTTGATGTCGTTGAAGGCATTCCGCAGGGCAAAGGGTTAGATATGTATCAATCCGCTCCGATTGAACTCTTTGACACGAAAATCATCGGCACGAATGGCTACGAGGAAACGGCAAACTCCGACATCGTTTTGATTACGGCAGGATTGCCGCGCAAGCCGGGAATGACGCGCGAAGATTTGCTCAATATGAACGCCGACATTGTTCGCAAAGTAACCGATTCCGTCGTCGCCAAATCTCCCAACGCCATCATCATCGTCGTTTCCAATCCGCTTGACGTGATGACCTACGTCGCCTATATCCGAAGCGGCTTCCCTGCCAATCGCGTGATGGGCATGGCGGGCGTTTTGGACACGGCGCGCTTCCGCACGTTCATCGCGATGGAGTTCGGCGTTTCGGTGCAAGACGTGAACGCCTTCGTCTTGGGCGGACACGGCGACTCGATGGTGCCCGTCGCCAAATACACCACCATCGCGGGCATTCCGATTAAAGAATTTTTGATGATGCACTACAAAGACCAAGCCAAAGCCGATGAACGCTTGAAGGCGATGTCGGATAGAGCGCGCAACGGCGGCATTGAAATCGTCAATTTCCTTAAATCAGGCTCGGCGTATTACGCGCCGTCTTCGGCTTCGGTTGAAATGATTGAATCCATCGTCAAAGACCGTAAGCGTATTTTGCCGTGCTGTGTGCGATTGACAGGACAATATGGCTTGGACGATGTCTTCGTCGGCGTGCCCGTCAAGTTAGGCAAAACAGGCATCGAGCAAATTCTCGAAATCAGCCTTGATGATGAAGACTTGAAGGCGTTACAAAAATCTGCAAACGAAGTGAAGCAGAACTGCGAGAAAATCAAGTTTTCATAAGCAGGCTCGGCAGATTTTTAATTTTTTGAGATAATCCTTTGAGGCGGAGCGAATAGGTTCCGCCTTTTTTACAACAACTTTGCGAAAGTTCTAACGTGCACTTGTATTTTTCGCATAAAACCCCTACATTTGCGGCTCTTTTTGCAAGTTGATAACTGACAAACAATGAAAATCGACACTTTAAGTTTCCGCACCTATTCAGCAAAGCCGGGCGAAGTTGAACAAAAATGGGTTATTGCCGACGCTGAAGGCAAAACGCTGGGTCGCTTTGCCGCCGAAGTCGCCAAAGTTTTGCGTGGAAAAACGAAACCAGAGTTCACGCCGCATACTGATACTGGCGACTTTGTGATTGTGATTAACGCCTCTAAAATTCGTGTTACGGGCGGCAAGTTTCAAAAGAAAGAATACTATCACAACACGCAATACCCCGGCGGCGCGCGCTTTGAAAAATACCGCGATGTGCTTTCCAAAAAGCCAGAGCGCATTATCGAAAATGCGGTTAAGGGAATGTTGCCGAAAAATTCACTCGGACGACAACTCTTCCGCAAGCTGAAAGTGTATGCGAATGCCGAACATCCGCATGCCGCTCAAAATCCTGTTGAACTCAAATTGAACTAATAGACTTCAAGCATGGCAGAACTTCTTAACGCAACGGGTCGCCGTAAAACTTCGGTCGCTCGTGCTTTCTTAAAACCGGGTAGCGGAAAAATTACAATTAACGGCCGCTCGTTAGAGAATTACTTTCCGATTCAACTCCAACGCGACAACGCCATCAAAGCCCTTACTGCGACGGATAATCTGGGCAAATTTGATGTTCAAGTCAATGTTCATGGTGGAGGCACAACGGGACAATCTGGTGCGGTTCGTCTAGCGATTGCTCGCGCAATCGTTGAATACGATGAAAACACCCGCGCCGCACTTCGCAAAGAAGACCTCCTGACGCGCGACCCGCGCATGGTTGAGCGCAAGAAATTCGGTCGCCGTAAAGCGCGCCGTCGTTTCCAATTCTCGAAACGCTAATTTTTGTATTTATTATATCGCATCTAATCACACATATCGCATTGCACTTGTCCTTCGGCTGGTGCACCGCACGGAGAGAGTGTCTCACAGGGGCTATGAGATTCTCCGTGCGAATGCGATAGCGGTCTAACTCAAACCACTTACACACATGTCTACTCGCCTTCAAATTGAAGACCTGCTCAAAGCAGGCTCGCACTTCGGACACCTGACGCGACGCTGGAGTCCAAAAATGAAGCCGTATATCTTTATGGAGAAAAACGGCATTCATATCATCGACCTCAAAAAAACCGTTGCGATGGCGGAAGATGCCTTGAACGCGGTTGAGGCGATTGCATCAACAGGAAAAGAAATTTTGTTCGTTGGCACGAAAAAGCAAGCGAAAGCCATCATCGCCGAACAAGCTACGCGCTGTGGCATGCCATTTGTGGCAGAGCGTTGGCTCGGCGGTATGCTCACGAACTTTTCCACGATTCGCCAAAGCGTTCGACGCCTCAACTCGATTGAACGCATGGAAAACGACGGCACTTTCGACATTATCACGAAAAAAGAACGCTTGATGCTCACGCGCGAAAAAGAAAAACTCGTCAAAATTTTAGGCGGAGTTTCGGAAATGACGCGCCTCCCTGCCGCGCTCTTCGTGGTTGATGTCAAAAAAGAACACATTGCGATTAAAGAAGCCACATTGCTTGGGATTCCGATTTTCGCGATTGTCGATACGAACTGCGACCCGGACAATATCACGCACATCATTCCGGCAAACGACGACTCCATTCGCTCGATTGAACTGATTACAGCGGCATTTGCAGATGCAATTATCAATGCGACAACGGCTCAAAAGGAAGAAGACGCTGTCGAAGAAGCCACAGAAAAAGAGTAATAAACCATAACCTGATGAGGCGTTTTAGAGACTGCCTCAATTTGGAATACTCAAAACTCCATATTCAAAACAATGGCAGAAATTTCAGCAAAGTTAGTCAAGGAACTCCGCGATAAAACCAACGTGGGCATGGCGGATTGCAAAAAAGCCCTCGAGCAATCGGACGGCAACATCGAAAAAGCCATCGAGTATCTTCGTAAGCAAGGCGCAGCAGCGGCGGCAAAACGTGCCGACCGTGAAGCGAAAGAAGGCGCAATCGTTATCGTTTCAACACCTGATAACAAACTCGCCGTTATGGTTGAAGTCAACTGCGAAACAGACTTCGTCGCTCGAAATGAAGGCTTCTTAAATTTTGCCAATGCGATTGCTCAACTCGCACTTCAAACCAAATCTTCCACGCTTGAAGCCCTTTTAAGCGCGAAACTTGGAAGCGAGTTCGATAATCTTCCCGTTTCACAAGCCGTTGAAATGATGACGGGGCGACTGGGCGAAAAAATCGCTGTTAGCCGCCTATCGCTGATTGAATCAACCGACGGCGTTGTTGTCTCTTACATTCACCCCGGCGCGAAACTCGCGTCGCTCGTGCATTTAACGGGCGTTAATGGAAACATCGGCACGATTGGCAAAGACATCGCGATGCAAGTTGCCGCCGCCGCTCCGATTGCATTGACGCGCGCCGAAGTTCCAAAAGAAAAAATTGAAAAAGAAGCCGAAATTTTGCGTGAACAAGCCCAAAACGAAGGCAAACCCGCGCAAGTCGTTGAGCGCATCGTGAACGGTCGGCTTGAAAAGTATTACCAAGAAGTCGTCTTACTTGACCAGCCGTTTATCAAAGACGGCGGCAAGAGCGTTGCCGAACTTCTCAAAGAAGCAGGCTCTGTGGAAGTGAAAGGCTTTGCGCGATTCCAACTCGGTGAGAAGTAAAACTCTGAAAGTCTCGCAGATTGCGAGACTTTTTTTTGCCTAATCGTCATCATTCACATTCATGTCATCGCTCAAATACAAACGCATTTTGCTCAAACTCAGCGGCGAATCGCTCATGGGCGCACAGGGCTACGGAATTGATAACACCGTTTTAGACCAATTCGCCGAAGAAATCAAATCCATTCATCAACTCGGCGTTCAAGTCGGAATCGTGATTGGTGGGGGGAACATTTTTCGCGGCGTTTCAAAGGCGGCAGAAAATATGGATAGGGTTCAAGCCGACCATATGGGCATGCTCGCAACGGTGATTAACTCTCTTGCGATGCAAGATGCGTTGGAGCGACATCAAATCTTCACCCGACTTCTGACGGCAATCAAGATGGAGCAAATCGCCGAGCCGTTCATTCGCCGCCGCGCCATTCGCCACTTGGAAAAAGAGCGCGTCGTGATTTTCGGCGCGGGCACGGGCAATCCCTACTTCACCACCGATACCGCCGCCGCCCTGCGCGCCGTAGAAATCGAAGCCGACGTTATCATCAAAGGCACGCGCGTCGAAGGCGTTTATGATTCCGACCCCGAAAAAAATCCGACCGCCAACTTCTTCCCGCATATTTCTTATCTCGACGTGCTCAAAAAGGGATTGCGCGTGATGGATTTAACCGCCATCACGCTCTGCCAAGAAAATACGCTCCCCATCGTCGTGATGAATATGAACACGAAAGGCAACTTGCTTCGTCTCTGTCAAGGCGAACCCGTCGGAACGCTCGTTAGCGAAGCAATTAGCGATTATTCAGGTTGAAGGGTGAAGATAAACAGGACAACTCCGACGACCGCTAACGCTGAACCCGCTATCGAAATGAGCAAGTAGGTGAGTTTTTCAGCCCAATGTTCCCACTCAAGGTATTGACGATATTTGATGCTTGAGACAATCGCGCCGATGAGACCGCCAGCAACCAACACAACTGCGATAAACTTCATTTTTTGAATGATTGGTTTGAATTCTGACGCAAAGTTACGCCAATTTCGCGCGATTGCGGCGATGATTTTTGCGACTTTCTTTTGCGCGGCTCTTTCAGCCCAAGAAATTGGACTTCCCTCCCCGACAAATGTTCCTGCCTCGCCTTCAAATTTGATGTTCGGCAATCCAAACGCCACATCGTCCCTTGCTAACGCCAACAAACTCGCGCTTCCGAACGCCATTCCGAAAAATTATGTCGTGGGCGCGGGCGACGTGCTCCTAATCGCGATTTTCTCTCAAACCTACACCACCTATCAACTGCCCGTTACGCCGAGCGGCACGCTGATTATTCCGCGCTTGAAAGAAATTTCGGTTCAAGGGCTGAGCATTGATAAAGTTCAAGAAGTTCTAACGCGCGAATTTGCCAAAGTCTATCGCTCCGCCGACGTTACCGTAACGCTCCTTTCGCTTCGCAATTTTTATGTTGATATCGTCGGCGAAGTTTCCGTGCCGACGCGCCTTTTGGTCAATGCCGCCACGCGCGTTTCCGACGTGATTTCGCAAAGCCCGATTTTGCAAAACGCCTCGCTCCGTCAAGTGCGGCTGAAACGCTTTAATCCCGATACCTTGCTCACGCTCGATGTGTTTCGCTACTACCGATTGCTCGATAACAGCGACAACCCTTACCTGCAAGAAAACGACATCATTCAAGTCAGCAAACAAACCAAAAGCGTAACGATTTACGGCGAAGTGAAGTATCAAGGCAGTTACGAATATGTGGAGAGCGATTCGCTTTACACGCTTTTCAAGCTGGCAGGCGGATTGCTCGAGAGCGCGATTCTGGATTCAGTTGATATTATCCGATACTTTCCAAACCAACTGAGCACATACACGTTTAGCGTCAATGTGCGCGGCTTTCCCCCTTCGTCAAACATTCCACTGCTCGATGGCGACCGCGTGCAAGTGCGCCGCATTCCGCTGTGGCGACCCGATGAAACCGTTCTCGTTCAAGGGCGCGTCAAAGTGCCCGGCTACTACCGCATCGAAAAAGGCAGAACAAGACTGCGCGACGTGATTGAACGCGCAGGCGGCTTTCTTGAACTTGCTTCGCTTGAAGAAGCGACGCTGGTTCGCCCAAAAGCCATTCGTAAAGAAATCGACCTTTCCACCATCAAAGAAATTGACCTCGAAGACCCTGAATATCAATACGCCATTGCCCGAAAACGCGAAGAGCCGAAAGGTCGCCTTGCGGTCGATTTCAAAAAATTATTTCTCCAAAACGACGACTCGCAAAACATCATTTTGGAAGAAGGCGACGTGATTACCATTCCGCTCTTCCGCAACTATGTGAATGTGATTGGGCGCGTGGCTCGTCCAGGCAATTTTGAATATGTTAAAGGCGAAGGCGTCAAATACTATATTCAAAAAGCAGGCGGCTTTACGGAACGCGCCCAACGCGGCGACATAAAAGTTTTGAAGCCCAATTCAGGCGACTTGCTCGATGCCGACGATGTCGATGAAATCGAGCCCAGCGACGTGATTCTCGTGCAAGAAAAGCCCAAAAGCCAATTCTGGACGCGCAGTTGGGAAATTTTTCGCGACGTCGTTGTCGTCGCCGGCAGCGTCGCCACGACCCTTTTGCTCATCAGAAACTTAACGCAATGAACGACGTCCAAACCACTTCATCGTCCTCGCTTGAACAGCCTGCGCTTCTTCGAGATTATGCGGAAATTTTGCTCGAAAATCTTGGGTTCATCGTTCGTTTCGTTGGCATCGCGTTGGCGCTTGGCGTTCTCGCGCTCTTTCTCGTTCCGCGAACCTACACGGCGAAAGTCGTTTTAATGCCGCCCGAAGACCCCAACAAACAAAATCCTTTGATGCAAGCGGCGGGCGCGTTAGGCTTGGGTTCGCTCGCTACTCCCGCCAACGCAACGGACATTCTCACTGAAATGCTCAAAAGCAACGCAATCGCCGATTCGCTCATTGCCCAAGAACATTTGGAAGACATTTTTTTGAGCGAAAGCGAGCGCGCCGACAAAAGCCCGTCTGAAAAGCGAGAGATTCTCCGCAAAGAACTTTCAGATTTAACGAAAATTCTCACCAACAAAGCGGGCTACATTACGCTTGAAGTCAAAATTTCAACGCCGCCATTTTCTTTTTCAAGCCTTGACGACGACAGCGCGCGTCACCGCGCCATGCGAATCGCCAACGGTTATGTTTCCGTTTTAGACCGAACCAATCGCCGATTGGCAAACCTGAAATCGCTCTACAACGCCGAATACTTCGCCGAGCAAGTCGCCATCGCCAAGCGCGAGTTGGACTCGGCTTACGCGAATTTTGAGCGATTCCAAAAATCCAACAAAGCCATCGCGCTTTCGGAGCAGATGAAATTTCAGATGGAAACGCTCTCCAAACTCAAAGCGCAACTGCTTGCGGAAGAACTCCAACTCGACCTACTGCTCAGAGACCGACAGCCAAACGATATGCTCGTCTTGGAAAGCCGCGCTCGACTCAACGAGTATCGAAAAAAGTATGAAGAAGCCTCGCAAGGAAAATCCGACAAACTCTCGCTTGCCTTTGAAGAAATGCCGACGGTTTCGCGCGAATACGCCAACTATTACCGCGAGGTCAAAATTCACGAGGAAGTCTATGGGCTTTTGAAACAACTTTACTTCAAAGAGCGCGTGCAGGGCTATCGCGACACGCCGACGGTCGTCGTTTTGGATTCCGCCTCCGTTCCCTTTTATCGCGCAAGCCCGAAACGTGGCTTGATGACGTTGGTTTTGTTCGTCGTTTCGCTCTTTGCCGCTATTATCGCGGTTTTCATTCGTCGATGGATTTTGCGCATTCGTTCCGCTTCCGATTACGAGCGACTTCGCGGCTTGATTCGCAACTGGAAATCTCTGCTCTTGCGTTAGGCTAATCCAACATCACCACCAACGCTTTTGACTTCTCCCAAAACTTTTGCGGGTCTTTGATGCGAAGCGTCGCCGTTTTTCCGACCGATAGCACCTCGTAACTTTCTTTTGGGTGCGTTGAAAGCACTTTGATTTCCGTCCCGTCGCTCTTTTTCTGAATTTGAATGTCTCGCGTGGATTCCACATCGATTTTCTTGAACTGCGTCAGGTCGAGATTGTCGGACAGCACCGCCGTTCTTCCGATTCCCACAAAGCCGCCCTTGTTTTTGTAGATGCCTTTTTGGTCGAGCTCTTCGTCCGTTCCGACGATGTAGTAAGCGGTTTTGAGGGCTTTGTCTTTTTCTTCGACCGTCGTTTGCAACGAAGCGACTTCGATATTGAGCCGCGCCACTTCTTGCTTCAAAGCCGAGATTTCGCGCTCCTTGATTTCAATGGTTTGTTGAAGATTCGAGACGAGTTTTTCCAAGCCTTCAACTTTTCCTTGATACTCCTTGACTTTTTTGGAGAGCGAATTGATGGCTTTTTTGTTTTCAGCGAGCTTCTTGTCGATGACCGTGAGGTCAGAGATGATTTGATTCTTTTTCTCTTTCGCGCTCGCCGCGCCTTGCTTTTCAAGGTCGCCGCTTGCGATGGCGATTCGGTTCTGATTGTCTCCAATCGCATTGACGCTGGTTTGAATGTCGTTCAGCGACTCGATGACTTCCGCCACGAATTTTTCCTTCTCTTCGCTTTGCGCGATGAGTTCGGCTTTTTCTTTTTCAAGTTGTTTGATTTTTTCTTCCGCCTCTTTGTTGGAGCAAGCGTTTAGCGCGAGCGCAAGCGCGATGACGATGACTGATTGTTTCATAATTCAAACAGATGGTTTTGATTGAAGGTGCAAAGGTAATAAAACTTCGTCTTGCGTCTGCTACCGCTCGCGCTCCACGATGCCTTGACCCGCGTTGAGTTTGAGCCACTCGCCCGTTTGAACGAACTTTGTCGCGCCTCTTGCGTTGGTCATCGCGGGCAGACCGATTTCGCGCAAGATGATGGAGCCGTGCGATAGGTCGCCGCCCGTTTCCACGACCACGCC
Organism: Candidatus Thermochlorobacteriaceae bacterium; assembly: GCA_029263855.1. Classification (GTDB taxonomy): domain Bacteria; phylum Bacteroidota; class Chlorobiia; order Chlorobiales; family Thermochlorobacteraceae; genus JANWWM01. The sequence continues at coordinate 26,394 of JAJUFC010000023.1, forward strand.
GCTGACAAGCGCGAAGGTCGGAATCCAACCCGCATCGACGGAGCGCGCCACGAGAATCGTCTTGCTTGGCTCAAAGCCCTTTGGCAACGCCGTCGATGGCTCGCGCAACACCCACGCTTTTCCAATCGCTTCCCCGTTCGTAAGGCTGATTCCCTTCAAGCGCGTTTTTGCGCCTTCGCTCTCGCTTATTTTTTCCAAATCATCGTATCGGAAGAAGAAATCAGGCGCGGGAATCGCTTTCAATTTTTCAATCTCGGCTTGGCGCGTCTTGAAGAACTCGCCGTCAAACATTTTGCCCGAATCAAGCGAACGCGCTTCTTCAATCGTCAAATCCCAAATGCGTTCAGGTTCGGGCAACGCGCCGTTTTGCGTCGCTTCTCTTGCAAGTCGAAGAAAATCGGCGCGGCTTTTTTGAAACGCTTTCATCGCCTCGTATCGCAAGCGTTCACGGGCTTTTATCGCGACGCTCGCTTGTCTCCAAATCGGCAATGTTAAAACTCCCAAGAGCGTTCGCTTTGGCATGTTTCGTTTTGATGCGGGTTGAAGGATTGCGGGAAACAAAAGCGATGGCTCTTCGGCGAAGCGCGGACGCGAGATGTCGCTCTCGTAAATGCCGCGATGCCCGTGCTTGTTCAAGTAGGCTTGAAAGGCGGATTGAAACGCCTCGTCGTCGGGCATTTGGTTGTTTTGGAGCGCGTCTCTCGTTGCTTGTTTTTTCAAGGCGATTTGGCGGAGCGGTTCGAGGTCGGAAAAAAGTTGCGTTGAAATCGTTTCTTGGCGCGCGTTGTGTTCTTCAAGCGTTCCGAATTTTCTCAATGCGACCAACGGAAAACTCATCGCCGCCGTGAGCGAGAACATTTCCGTAACGAGCCGCGCATAGTGGCTTCGCATCGTTTCAATCGCTTCTGAAAACGTCGTTGGATTTTTCTGCGATTCCAATCGCATCGCGTCAATCGCTCGCTTTGAATTGGACGCGCTTCGCAGTTGCGCAACGCCTTGCTTCATCAAAACGGGAAAGTTGAAGAGAACCCGTTTCCAATTCAGCCCGAAAACTTTTCCTGAATCGCCGCCGATGTTGTCTGTTACTAATCTTGTTGGAAGTCCCCAATGCCGCATCATATCGGTCATCAACGAGAGATTGATGAACGGTCTCCCGATGAAAGTCTCGATGAAGAATCGATGTTCGGGCAACGTCGGGTCAAACTCTCGGTAGTAATTGAAGAGATTTTTCGCGCACGACGCGATGACGCTCGTCATCAATCTTGACGGCAGGTCGGGCAAAATTTCTTTGTGATTGGCAATCGTGAAGGCTTCGTTTCGGCGCGTGGGTCTCGTGATGGGGCGCAGTTGAATGAGCCAACATCGCTTGCCGTCGTCCGCCCACTCAACGTCCCAATTTTTTTCTCCAAACGTTTGGCGAACTTGTTTGAGCAAGCGTTGAAGCCTTGTCGCCCAATCGGGCATTGGCTCATTCGGGATTGAGGATTCATGCCAATTCAGTTTCGGGAGCAAGAGCGTTTCGCCTTCAATTTTTCCCGCGACGAGATTTTCAGCCGTGCCCTCCGCAAAGTTGACGAGGTCGTCTTCGTAATCGGTTTCGGTGAATGCCACGCCTGCGCAAACCGCATCGACCATTTCCATCACGAGCGCGTCGCGCCGAAACGCGCCCTCTCGGCGAAACGACGAAGACCAAACGTCGCACAAGGCTTCGACGAATCGCGCGTCGTCGCTTCGAGGCACGCGGAGTTTTGATTCAAAAAATCCCGCCAAACTTTCCCCTTCTCTATCCTCCGCCGAAAACGCCGAGCGCGCCGCAACCCAGTTGCGAAACGGCGGCACGCGCGCAATCGCGAGAAGATGATGCGGATTCGCGCATTTCACCGCGTCGTTATGAACTTCAATCGCCTTTTCGCGCAACGCAACTTGAAAGCATTCGTCCGCGATGATAACGCCTTTCGGAACGGGCAAGCCTTTATGCTTCGCCGCGTCAAGCAATTTCGCTTTGTTTCCGATTGATGTTTTTTGAGAGCGATTTTCGCCGAGCGTCAACAAAAGCGGAGCGTTCATATCACGGTTGATTCGCGTTGCGCGACGAGTTTTTTTGAAAGCGAGATGATTTCTTGCGCAAACGCTTCGGGCTGTTCAATCATCGGAAAGTGATTCCAATTCGGAACGAGTTTGATGACGCTGTTGGGCAAGAGCGTTTGATAATCGCTCGCTTGGTCGGGCGTTAGGACGCGCTCTTTTTCGCCCCACAGCAAAACGGCGGGAATGTTGGACGGGCGAAGCGACTTGAACCACTCGTCGTTGATGATGTCGAACATCTGCGCGAAGGCTTCGCATCGGCGGTATTCGTCAAAAAATTTTTTGAGATAATCGGCGGGAATTTGTTCGGGCGATTGAAACAGCAGTCGCTCGAACAGCGGTCGAGCGATTGGCGCGGAAAAAAGCCACTGCCCGAAACGCCTTATCAGGATTGGCTTCATCAGTTTCGGGAACAGTCGCTTATCGAGCCTTGTTCCGACGGGCGCGTGCAAAATCAATGCTTGAACGTCGCGCTCAAAATGTTGCAGAAATTCAAGCGCGATTGAGCCGCCGATGCCCGTTCCGATGAGGACGATTGGCGTTGGCGTTCCGTCAATCATTTCGCGCAATTTGAACGCATAGTCTTTGAGCGTTTTGAGGTTTGGGTCTCGTTTGACTTCCGCGAAGCCGGGCAAGGTTGGCGCAAGAAAGTTGATTGACGACGGAATGAAGGGTTTGAGCCGCTCGAAGCGGAATCCGCCGCCGCCGTTTCCGTGAATGGCAATGAGCGAAAATTCAGGCATTGGCGAGCGGAAGATGCGCGTTCAAGAGGCTTGGCAGTTGGGCAAAGTCGGGGTGGTCGCCCGCGTGCTTGAACTGCTGTTGCCACAAAACTCGGTTTTGATGAACGAGGAACATTCCCGGCATCGTCCAAGGGTCGCCGACGGGCGCGCCGATGAAATGCCCTTTGAGAGCCGCTCTTACGCCGCACGCCCAAACTTCCGCGCCGAACATTTCTTTTATGCCGCCACGCTCCAAGCCAAAGCCGTCGTAGAAAACCTTTGGCAAATCCGCGATGGCTTTTGCGTCGCGCCACAACGATTGGAAGAAGTCGCGCCCGTCGCTCGCCGAGCCTTGATAGAAAAAAATGATGGGTGGCAGGTCGTTTCGTTTTTCGGCGACGTCGCGCAAATCCGCGATGAGTTCGCGACAAAAGATGCAACCAAAGTGCCTTACAAAAACAAGCAGTTTCGGCGAGTCGCCCAATTCTTCTTTGAGCGTTCGCCCGCTTAAATTCACGCCTTCAATCGCGCGATTGAGCAAAAAGCCAGGAATGTTTTTCATTGCAGATGACGATATTTTCACGATGTTTGAACTTCAAACGCGAAACTTCGCGAAGCAATTTCAATTCTTTTGCTTTCCAATATGACGCTCAACCTTGCTCGCCGCTACTTGCGACTGTGGCTTGCCTTTTTCCGCCATAGCCTCACGCAAGAGATGCAGTATCGCTTGAATTTCGTGTTAGTGTTTGTGATGGATATTGTGTGGTATGCGGTCAACATCGGCTTTTTTGAGGTGATTTATATGAACGCCGACAACATCGCGGGCTATACGCGCTACGAAGTATTCTTTTTTATGACGACGATTTTCGTCATCGATGCGCTCGATATGACGCTCTTTTCGTCAAGCCTTTGGGTGATGAACGACCTGATTCGCAAAGGCGATTTTGACTTGCTTCTCACCAAGCCGATTGCGCCGATGTTTTACGCCTCAACACGAGATATTTCCATTGGCTCGCTTCTCGATTCCTTTTTCGCGCTCGGCTTGCTGGGCTATGCGTGGGCGAACCTTGCACCAAACGCTACCGCGATTGATGTTGTTGCATACTTAATTTTACTTGTCTGCGGATTGCTCACGATGTATTCGCTTCAAATGTTTTTCGCGTCGCTTGGATTTATTTTCGTGAACGCATCGACAAGTTTGCAATGGGGATTTCATCACCTTTATCAACTCGCGATGAAGCCCGAAGCGATTTACAAAGGATTGCTCCGATACATCTTGCTTTATTTCGTTCCGATGATCGCCATCGGCGCGCTTCCCGCGTCAATGATTATTAGGGGATTTGATTGGCATAATTTTCTTTTGGGAATCGCGGTCTCGATTGTGATGTTGTTTCTCTCGACGAAATTCTTTTATTATGGATTGCGCCGCTACGAAAGCGCGTCCAGCTAAACTTGAATTTTTGATATGAGTTCTAAATCCACGCTCAATTCCCAACTTTCCGCGATGATTTCGCTTTTGGACGATGACGACGCCGCCGTCTTTCAAAGCGTGAGCCACAAACTTCGCGAAGTCGTTTCTTCCGACAATCCCGAAGCGGCAGAAGTGATGCGACTTATCGTTGAAAAGCGCGATAGCGTCTCCGACCTTGCCGCCAAGCGCATCACGCAGTTGATTGACGAGATTCAATTTCAACGCCTTGCGCCAAAACTGCGCCACGCCTTGCTCGACAGCGCGCCGCTCGAGGAGTTCTGCTTTCTCATCGCGCAAATCGGCTACCCCGCGCTTGACCTTCAAAAGCATCGCCAAGAACTCAACCGCATCGAAAGCGTGCTTCGGCTTGAATACGCGAGTTCTCAAACCACCGCCGAAATAGACCGCGTGTTTATGATGAGCAACGTGATTTTTGACCGCGAGGGATTCAGAGGAAATTCCAGCAACTACTACGAGCCTGAAAACAGTTACATCAACCGCGTCATTGAGCGCAAACTTGGCATTCCGATTTCGCTTGGCGCGATTGTTCTAATCATCGCCGAGCGCATTGGGCTTCCCGTCTATGGCGTGAATATGCCCGCTCACTTTATGCTCAAATATGAACGCTACAACCTTGAACTCTTCATCGACCCGTTCAATCAAGGGCGAATCTTGGACAAGCAAGATTGCATTCGCTTTTTGATGAATCAAGGCTACGGCTATGTCGAGCAGTATCTTGCCAAAGCCACAACCGCTCAAATCGTCGAGCGAATGTTCAACAATTTGCGCAATAGCTACGCCGAACTGATGTTAGACCAAAAACGCGCGCTCATCGACCAATACCTTGACTTGATTTACGACGCGCGAGGCGAGAAACGACCCACTCAAAGCCAACAAGCCGACGATGACGACGATTTAGACGACGAGGAAGATGATTTGAACTTCTAACAACAAAATGAACGATGATAGGAAGAATCCATATAAATAATTAACTCCAAAAGTGAGTAGCATATTCAACCCTTCGCTTCTCACTCTCAGCGTCACTCTCGCTCCCATTTCGCAAATTTACCCCACATTTGTTTTCATCGCGCGTTATAGCGACGCTTTTATCATCGTTTGCAAGAAAAATCGGCTCTTTCGGCTATCGGGGGGGGGGAATTGATTCTTTTCCTTGCATCGCCTAAACGCCCGCCGTAACTTCGCTTTGAACCGCGCTGATTCACTCTCGGCGCAACGCCATTTCCGAAACCCAAAACGCTTGCCGTATGAAGTTCGCTCGCACGCCTTTCTTGCTCTTGCTCGCGCTTTGCGTCGTTGCCCATAGTTGCAAAGAAGAACCGCCAAACGCTCCAACCCAACCACCACCGCCCTTGCCGCCACAGCCCGTCCAGACGATTGCGCTCACCGTCGTCGATAGCGCGAGCGTAGAAGCGTGGCTGAAACTCTCGATGCCCGATACGGTTAAGGAGCGACGCTATCGGCTGTTTCTCAACGACTCGCTCATTTGGCAATCTACGCTCAATGCGCCCGATACCCTGATGCTGCTTGGAGACTATCTGGGTTCAAATCCTTTTCGCCTTACGCCCGCCACGCCCTACCGCGTCAGAGTTGAACGGGTTACCGCCGATACCTTCAATGTGACGGTTGATGAAAAGACCTTTCGCACGCTTGATACCACCAGCCAAGACTACACTTGGCAATACTTAAGTTTTGGAACAGGACTCTTACAAGATGTATGTGTGATAAACGATAGTTGCATTTGGGCGGTCGGGCGCATCTCTTTGGGGCAGTATGATTCGCTCGGCGCGCCTATCATCTACAACGCGATGCGTTATGATGGAAAAAAATGGGAATATTTTGCCTTAGGATTTCCAATTCTTTCGGGTAAGGATACTGTTTTGATTCCATTTGAAGCTTTTTCTGTGTTTGGATTTTCGGCGAATAACGTATGGTTTTCTGATGGCGGCTCGTATTTGCATTGGGACGGGAATCAGTATCGAAAATATGTTTTTGCATTTGGAAGCGGTCTCTCTGGTGCATTGAAGATGTGGGGAACAAGTTCTAACAACTTATATGGCATAAATGATCTTGGATTCATTATGCATTTTGACGGCGCGGTATGGCGGCGAATGGAGAGCGGGACGACAACGAACTTGATAGACATTTACGGCACGCCCGATGGCGAGTCGGTGTGGGTCGCAGGTTATACTAATACCAATAATCAGATTCAATCGTGCCTGCTATCGTTGGAGAATGGGCAATGGAGAACACTTTGGCAGCGCGGACAATCGTCGATGTATATATCTGTTCAAGCACTATGGACATCAGGCAGTTCGGAGTATGTTGTGCTTGGAAATGCGTTTGCCTACTTCCACTCGCGGCTTATGCCTAATGACCCATCTTTCCATAGAATAAAAAAAGACTTGAGTCCCGGCGGTGGATTAGAGGTGAGAGGAAGTAGCAGAAACAACTTTGCTTGCGGCGGTCAGGGCGCGATTCTTTGGCATTTTAATGGTATTCGTTGGAAGCGGTTTCCTGAACTTTACGCGCCACGCACGATTTATGGAATAGGTGTCACCGAAAAATTGATTGTTGCGGTTGGTGTAAGTTATGAACCGACAATCGGCGGGGCAATGGTTTTAATCGGTAGAAAGCCTTAGCATATAATTCTGAAATAGAATAAGAATGATAGAATTCGCAATAATGTCATTCCGAGCACAGCGAGGAATCCATCTTTCGCAAATGGATTCTTCTGCCGTCGGTATCGGCATCAGAATGACAAACCTTAGCATTCTTACTCAATTTTGGCATACGAAAGGAGAACCCAATGAATAGTTCTTGACCATTTTTCCAAAAAAACAAAAAGCGAGAAGTGAGTTGCGGCCTCAATTCCCGCTAAGAATCGGCATTCAACACATTATTCCTTTGGAAAAGAAACCCGCATTTGCGGCGGTGCTGGTGCATTTTGCCTTTTCAAGATAAGACAGTTTTAGAAAACTATCTTAAAAAACTCATCCTTTTACGAACAATGAAAATCATCTTGTCATTTATGCTCGCGATAAGCCTTTGGGGAGCGACGCACCGCGTTGCGCAGGCACAGGTAACTTTGCAATGTGGGAATATCAACGACAGTTGCGGCTTTACAGGCCCAATAATTCCCGCCTTTTACACGACGACATCTCAACTCTTGCTATTTACCCCTGATGCGTTAGGAATAAATTCTCGTATCGTCAATGTCGCACTTCATTTGGTTGCCAACTCAACGGGGCAAGTATCTGTTACAGGTGCGCAAGCGAGAGCGTCAATCGATTCGCTGAATCGGGTATTCGATATTTCTCCAGTCAATGCAGGCATTCAATTTGCCATCATAAGCATTGATACGATAGTCAACAACGACTATTACAACATCAATCCGATTTTACGGTTCGACCTATTTCAAGTAAATCGTGTGCCCAAAGCCTTAAACATCTACTATGTCAACACGATTGACGGCGCAAACGGCTGGGCGGAGGGCGTTCCGGGAAGGGCGTTTATGATTGAGAAGAACTTTATTCTCACCCCTACGATGGCTCATGAGGTGGGGCATTGCTTTTGGCTTTACCACACTTTTGAGCAATGTCGGTTTGGAAAAGAAAACGTTGAACGGGGCGTTGGACAGCCTTGCTTCAACGCGCTTTACGCTGGCGACCAACTGCACGATACAGAAGCAGAATTTTTTGAGCCGAATGTGCGCACGCCTTGCGAGAATTTACTGGCATTTAATAAGAATCCTCAAAACTTTATGACTTGGAATAGCGCAAATGCTTCTAATCCCAACGATCCCCGCAATCATTTTACAGATGGGCAGTTGGCACGAATGCATTACATTTTATTGAACAACCTTTCAGACTTGCTGGAAACGCCTTTAAACCTCGCCAACAAATTCGAATCTGAACTCATTATCCATACGCCAACTCGTCCAAGCACTCTTACCGTTGTAGGCGACACCACAGTTAATTCAGGTGGTGTAGCTACGCTTATGAATGGTAGTGAATATGTTTGGAAAACGAACCAAGAGCGATTTATTGCATATTCCAGCCCGTCGCAAGGTACGCTGAACATCAAGCACCATAGATGGAACAACCTCTTTGGTGACTTCCGCTTGAATTATCAAAAATATCTCGAGCGAGCCGATACGTCCATGAACGCTCAATTTTTGCCGTATCAGCCGGCGACGGTTCGGGCGGCGTTGATTGATGGTTTGAATTTTAATTGGGCGGGCGTAGAACTGCGCGACCCGTGGCGCGTGGATTCACAAGGCAATCAGCCCGATGCATTTGCTTTTTATCCTTCCATTTCCAACAACGCCAACGGCGTGTTTCAAAATCAACGATTTGATTTGCCAAATGCAATTTTTTACACGTTGAGAGCCAGTGATACCGTCATCACGTCGGGCGGCATCACAGGGGTTCGGGTGGATAGGATTCCGAATCTCGGTTTGGCAATATGGGAAGCGACAGGCGCATCGGTTCAACATCCCAACAGCGCGGAGACGCCCGTCGTGTTCAACGCGCCAAACGCGGTGGTGTCGGCGCGCTACAAAGGGCGGTTGCTTTCGTCTCTGGCGAATGCGACAAGTTCGGGAAGCCAACGCGCGCTTGCTAATGCACAAGGCGCAACGCTTTACAACAATGTGTTTTATCTCGTCTATGAATCCGCAGGCAAAATCTGGCTGACCTATTCTGCCAACGGCGGCACGAGTTGGTCAAACGAACTCTATCTCGGCGACGGCAAAA
>JAJUFC010000016.1 GCA_029263855.1 Candidatus Thermochlorobacteriaceae bacterium
CCTCGCTTATCGCCTCGCTTGCCGTTGCGCCCGTGCCTATCTTCGCCACAAACTTGCTTCCCGCCGCCGCCCGAAAACCCGCTTTCAGCGTTACCTTCGTCCCCGCCACGAACCGAACATCCGAACCGCTCAACGCTAAAACAGCCTTATTGTCCGTATCTATTGATGTTGTTGCCGATGCAATCGCAATTTCTCTGTTTCTTATCGTGTCATTCGTCATTTTCAATATGTTTCCAATCCGATAGTTCAAATTTTGTGGAGAAGTTGCATTCAGAGCCGATTCGTTATTTGCGTTGAATGTTCCGATTGGAAGCGATTGATAGAATCTGCTTGGCGAAGAGTAGTAACTAATGCGCGGACCTAACGATGTTGACATCTTTACGCTCATAACTGTTCTCCAAGAGGCGCCATACACGAAGGCTCGCGCGGTTGAGTAGGGGGAAGGATAGGAGTATCCAGAGATGCCTGCTTGATGGTCTGCACCCCGTAAATGCCCAATTTCATGAGCAAAAGTAAGGTTCTGGGCAAAAGCCCATACAACTGAGTATGCATACTCTCCGTTAAGTTGCGCGCCTTGTAACTTGGTTTTACCATCGTTAGTGCCTCCTCCTGCTGGTTCAGCATCATCAACAATAAAAACGACGAAGTCTGCCGCATATGCATTTCTTAATCTTGGAATTTCATCAAGCACGCCATCATTAGGATTGGTCAGCGAATCTAAAATCTTACTGTATTCGCTTTCATCTCCGTTGTAGTAGACCATTGCCGTCCGAACAAGTTTTATTTTAGTGCTTACCTGATTATTGTTGAAGGCGGCATTTGCGGTATTTACCCAAGTCATAACTTTTGTAGCTATATTAGGATCACTTTGAAATGATGCCCTTGTATAGCAAACAAGCACTTTAATTGAGTCCTCTCCATTTGTGAAGTTTTCTCCTACACTCACGTCTTGATGTGAAATTGTCTCTTTAATCTCACCTTGAACGCGATATTCCTTTTTGTGATCACGATTCATAAGACCGCATCCGACAATCGCCGTAGTATCAATTTCTTGTATCATGCATATATCCCCTTGCAGTTTAATTACATTTACTTGCCAAACGTATTTGCCGTTTAAGGAATGATAGTAGTGGGAATTTGGCCAGTCAAATGTTATGTATCCGTGATCGAAAAAAGATATTGTGCAATGCTCTTTCCCATATACCCTATGATATTCCCCTGACCACAGCGTATGAGATTCATTCAGGAGATCCGATGAGGCTAACCTCTCCACCGACTTCGTTTTGATTTTAACCTTCCTATCCGAGAAAAAATTAAATACCACTGAATCGCTGAATATCGCCTCCCGATTTACCTTCGCAAATCGATATCGCAGTATCATGTATTTGCCTCCTTTTAACCTCGCTTTTTCTCTGCGTCTTTCCTCTTTGTTAATCGTAAGTTCAATTGCGTCTTTCTCTGCTTGGCTTAACGATGCAGAGCGTTGATTTAAGTCCTCTTCTCCAAAAAAAGACGCTTGCCCCTGCGCCTGTGGCGCGCTTGCGCCCATCGCGAGCGCAAGCATGATTCCAAGTAAATTGCGTCTGTTCATCGTCGCCTCCGTTTATTTGTTTTGGTTCGTCAAAGTGGCTTTCAGCGCGTCTAATTCTTTCTTTTGCTGAATCATATACAGCGTCAGTTCTTCAATTTTTTGAAGCAGTTTGGCTTGGGTATCGCCCAAGCTCACGCCGTTTTCCTGCACGTCTCTTTCGGAAGGAATGTCGGGCAAATGTTTATTGGCTTTGATGAACGCTTCCACTTCTTCGAGCGGGCGCAAGTTGTAATCATCGGCAAAAACGAAATCCGACCAATTGTTTTCAACCACCACTTCTCGGGCTTTAATAGTTCCATCAACCGCAAGCCGATAAAGTGTATTTGTGTTGAACGTGCTTCCGATTGAAACGCGCTCGGGCATGAGAACGCCCAAGCTAGATGTGCTTCGCTCCATCACGACAGAGCCAACCATTCTTAGTTTTGATCCAGATTGAATGTTTATATCGCCTGCTACGTCGAGTTTGTAACTTGGCACGTTTGTGCCAATTCCCACACTACCGCTGTTGTAGTATATGCTTGTGCCCGAAGTAATCCATTGGCTTCCTGAAAACGGCGCGCCATTGATGCGCAACGTTCCGCTTACGATGTTAATATCGCCTTGCACATTCAGCGGATAGGTGAGCGTTTCCGTCCCGATTCCCAACTTTCCGCCGACCACGACGCTTGGGTCAGCCACGTCTCCACCACCAGGAGAATCTTTGAAAAAGAAGGTGTTGTTTTTGTAACCGATAAAATCTTCGCTAACGCCCGCGTGGGCAAATGTAATGAAATTGCCGGGCGTTCCGACGTAGCTTGCGTTGGGCGCAAAAGCGCTGGGCATAAAGTAGCCCCCCGCTTGCGCGCTTCCGACCACGTTCAATCCGCCGCTCACGCTCACGTTTTTATACCACGCCAAATCGCCGGTTGCCTCATCAATCCGACTAACGTAGTTTGGCGGTTGCGTGCCGTCGTCGGTCGTTACCAAGCCTTGATAAATGCCTTCTTGGTTTTTGAACGAAAAGAAAAAGTTTGAGCCGCTGGCTTTATCAAATGTCAGCGCAATGCTGTGAGGCAACAACACGCCTCGTTGAATTCCAAAACTGCTCAACTGCCCTGCGTTTCGGCGCACCTCCAACGCATATCGCGGGTCTGCCGTTGTTCCGATGCCCACGTTGTAATTGAAAACGGCGTGCCCGTTGGGTTTCAAATCCAATGCTTGCAACCACGATGAACCGTTGAAATAAGAAAACACAAGGTTGTTTGCGCCTGCGCCAACGTTGGGTCGGCGAAGAATCACCCACTTCCTATCAAGCGGGCTTTCAGGTCCTTGTGCGCCCTCTACAAATACAATTTGTCCCAAAAATGTGGGGTTGCTTGGGTTGTCGGGAAAGCCTCTTATGGTGAATGTCGGCGCGCTGACCGTTGATTCCAAAAGGAGACTATTCGTGAAGTAACCGCTTTGCGCGTAAAGAAGCGAATTAGCAAAAACAAGCGTTAACAAAATTGCAATCGCGTGCCGTCGTATTGGATTGGCGTATTCATCTGAAGTTGGGTTTAAGTGGTTAGGCTCAAACGAAATTGAATGAGCCTCGCTTGCAAGGTCGCGACGCCGTCACCGCTTTCGCAAATCGAAGTTCAAGTTCAAACGGACGAATCAGCCGATTCCTCACCGCAACATTTCCGTGAGCGCGCGCCCGTCGTAGCGCATTGGCGTTTGCAGGTTGAGCAAGCGGTGCAACGTCGGCGCGATGTCAATCACGGCGGATTTTTGAGCAAACTTTCCGCGCTTGATGCCCTTGCCGCAAAAGAGAATCGGCACGTGCGTATCGTAGCGGTAGTGCGAGCCGTGCGTCGTGCCCGTTTGCCGATACGAAAAAAAGGCGTTCTCTTTCAAAACGAGTTTCACGTCGCCGCTTCGCGCAGGGTGAAACGAGTTCAAGACCGCCGTCCCGACGGAATCAAATTCCAAAACTTCTTGCAAATACAACAGTTCTTGGCGCGTGTAATAATTCACGATGCCGTTGAGGTGCATTCCCATCAACCCGACGAACTTTTCCACCTCTCCGAGTTCGTATTTCTTTTCCGCAATTTCTTTTTGATTGAGATAGACTTCGCCATTCGCGAAGGCTTCAATCACGTTCGGATAGAGCGTATCGACGGCGGCTTTCAAGGAGTCCAAAAACGGCTTTTCGTAGAGGCGCAATCCGCCCGGCGTTTGTTCGGGAATTGGCGCAACGCCGTGGTCGGCAGTAAGCACGAAAAGACAATGTTCAAAGCCGATTTTCTTGTCAATGAATTTGAAGAAGTCGTCGAGTTGGCGGTCGAGGCGAAGCACTAAATCTTGCGCTTCGTGGCTTTCGTAGCCGAAGATGTGTCCGCAATAATCAACGCTTGAAAACGAGACGGTGAGAATGTCGGTTGCGCCGCGTTGTCCGAGCGATTCGCCCTCGATGGTCGCTTTGGCAAGTTCCGCCGTGAGTTCCGAGCCGAAGGGCGTGGCGGGAATCGGGTCATAGAGTTTGTTTCGTTTGAAGAGCGGATTGTCGGCGGCGGTTCGCAGGTCAAAGACCTTGTGCGGAAAGACGGGCTCCGTTTCGCCGATGAGCGCGCCTTCGCCGCGCGCGTTATCGATGTTCGAGTAATTTTTTTCGGAGAGAAGCCGCTCCCAAGTTTTGCCGAGATAATTTTCGGGTAGTTTGCGGGCGTTGAATTGATTGAGCCAATCGGGAAGCGCGGTTCGGTAATAGGTCGAGGTAATCCAGTTTCCTGATTCCGCATCGAACCAATACGCCGCGTCGGCGCGCTTGCCTGCGGGCAGAATCGCGCCTCGATCTTTCAACGCAATTCCAATCACCTTGCTTTGCGGCGATTCCTTTTTGAGCGCGTCGCAGAAGTTCTCGACGAGCGCGTTTCGGGGCGACATCTTGCCCGCGTTTTTTTCGGGGTCAATCCCAACGGCTTGAACGGTCGAGTCGTGAACGCAATACATTTCCCGCTTGATGTCTCGCGCATACCACTCATTCGCGATGATGCCGCTTCGCGACGGATTCACGCCCGAAAGGAAGGTTTCGTGTCCTGCCGCCGTGAGCGTGTTGGAAAAAGGGAAGTGCGCGTCCGTCATCAACGCGCCGTTTTTGATGAGGCGATTAAAGCCGCCCGAATTTTTCGTCGCAGGAAGAAAATGCTTTCCAAGCCGCGTGAGATAATCGTAGCGAAATTGGTCGATGACGATGCCGACGACAAGTTTTGGCTTTTCTTGCGCAAGAACGAAAAACGGGCAGAGCAGAAGCGCAACGAGCAGTGGTTTCATTGGCAAGTTTCTTTGTTGGTTGGGGGCAAAATTACGCTTTTGCGTCGAGAATGAAGTTTATGATTTTGTTGCCTCAACAATCGTTCCCCTCTCCTTTTTCGCGAGCTTGACGAGCGCCAAGACAATCCGAGAGGGGTTAGGGGTGAGGTTTCGCCAAACATCATCACACGTCCAAGCGGCGCACGTAGCGCGCGTGTGTTTCAATGAATTGACGGCGCGGCTCGACTTCATCGCCCATCAAGGTCGAGAAAATCTTGTCGGCTTCCATCGCGTTGTCGATGCCGACTTGCAGGAGCGTTCTGGTTTCAGGGTTCATGGTTGTTTCCCAAAGTTGTTCAGGGTTCATTTCGCCAAGCCCCTTATAACGCTGAATGACGATGTTCTCTTTGCCTTTGGATTCAAAGCGTTTGATGGCTTCGTTGCGCTCTTCGTCGTCCCACGCATACACATTTTCCTTTCCGCATTTGACAAGGTAGAGCGGCGGCTGCGCGATGAAGACTTTTCCCGCTTCCACAATGCCGCGCATATAGCGAAAGAAGAACGTGAGCAGGAGCGTGCGAATGTGCGAGCCGTCGACATCAGCGTCGGTCATCAAGATGATTTTTCCGTAGCGGAGTTTTTCGGTATCGAAATCGCCCTCGCCGATGCCCGTGCCAAGCGCGGTGATGATGGTTCGAATTTCATCGTTCTCGAGCATTTTATTGAGACGCGCTTTCTCGACGTTGAGAATTTTTCCTTTGAGCGGCAGAATGGCTTGGAAACGACGGTCGCGTCCTTGCTTTGCCGAGCCGCCCGCGCTATCGCCTTCGACGATGTAGAGTTCGCACAGTTCGGGGTCGGAAATCGAGCAATCGGCGAGTTTGCCCGGAAGCGAGAAGGAATCGAGCGCCGATTTGCGCCGCGTGAGTTCTTTGGCTTTGCGTGCGGCTTCGCGTGCTTGTGCCGCGCCGATTGCCTTTTCAATGATGATTTTCGCCACGCCCGGATTTTGCTCGATAAATTCCGAGAGTTTTTCGTTCACCATTGTCTCGACAATCGTTTGCGTCTCGCTGTTGCCAAGTTTGGTTTTGGTTTGTCCCTCGAATTGCGGTTCGGGGACTTTGACGGAGACGACCGCCGTCAAGCCTTCGCGATAATCGTCGCCGGTGAGTTGTAGGTTTTTTGCCGATTTGAGTAGCTCGTTTTTCGTGGCGTAGTTATTGAGCGTGCGCGTGAGGGCTTTGCGAAACCCCGTCAGGTGCGTGCCGCCTTCGTGCGTGTTAATGTTGTTGACGTAACTAAAGACATTTTCTTGATACGAGTTGTTGTATTGAAAGGCGATTTCCACCATCGTGCCGTCTTTTTCCCCCTCGATGAAAATGAGTTTTTTCGTGATTGCCAAGCGATTGGCTTTTTTGTCGAGGTCGCTGACGAACTCGGCGATGCCGCCTTTGAAGTGAAACTCCTCGCGTTGTCCGTCGCGCTTGTCTTCGATGATGATGGTGAGATTGCGATTAAGGTAAGCCAATTCGCGCATACGTTCCGCGAGCGTTTCGAATCTGAACTCGCGGTTTTTGAAGATGAGTGGGTCAGGCATGAAGGTCGTTCGTGTGCCTGATTGCTTGGACTTGCCGATTTCCTTCACGTCGGCTTTGGGAATGCCGCGCTCGTAGCGTTGAAAGAAAATTTTGCCTTCGCGTTGCACTTCGACTTCGCACCATTCCGAGAGCGCATTCACCACGCTTGCGCCAACGCCGTGCAAGCCGCCAGAGACTTTGTATGAATTTTTATCAAACTTTCCGCCCGCACCGATGACGGTCATCACGAGTTCCAACGCCGATTTGCCCGTGTCTTTTTTAATCCCGACAGGAATGCCGCGCCCTCTATCTTGCACGGTGATTGAGCCATCGGCGTTGATGGAAACGTAGATGTAATCGTTGTATCCCGCGAGCGCTTCATCGACGGAGTTATCGACGATTTCATAAACGAGGTGATGCAAGCCGCGAATCCCGACGTCGCCGATATACATTGCAGGACGCTTGCGCACGTGCTCGATGCCGCTAAGCACTTGAATGTTCTCCGCGCCATAATCGACGGCAACTGAGGCTTGTTTCGTTTCTTTTGTGTCGGTCAATTCCATTTGATAACGAGAAAAATTGTAGCGGAAACCTGAATCGGTAATATACAATTCAGACGGCGTTTGAACACGAGCTATTGAGAATTTTTGAGCGGGGGCAATGAGAATTCCACATCACGATAAATTTCCGTAAGCCTTAGTTCAAGGTCGTGGTTCGGTATGCGCATGCTTTCGCTTCTCTTCGTGTAAGAGCGCGTCAGCCAGTCGCCTTCTTTGGCTCGCTCGAAGTGCGTTAACAGAATCGACTCTGAATCTACAAGTAACACATCGGTTAAGGTGTCAATCGCCGCGTAAAATTTAAGTTTGGTCATCACTTCTCGACTTGTGTTGGATTTCGACAAGACTTCAACAAGAACTGTCGGATTGAGCAAGGTTTTCGGTGTGGTTTCTGCTGTGAGTTCTGGCGTGCCGCAGACAAGCACAACATCGGGATAAAAGTATGCCGATTCATCTTGTTCTTTGTTGTATCCCTTGACGCGCTGGTCGCTTGTGAGCACACGGCACTTTTTGTTCTTTTTGATGACTTCGTTTCCTAATTCTCTGATGATGTTGGCACAAATTGAATTGTGCGCCATTTCTGCGCCTGCCATTGCAATGATTTCTCCTCCAAAAAATTCGTGCTTGATGTCTCTTTCAGCCAGTTCCAGCGCGAAGTATTCTTCTTCGGTGTATCGTTTTTCTGCAATTTGTTCCATAGCCATTTCACCTAACGATTTCACTTAAAAATGATGTCTTTGATGGCTTCTTTGCCCAGTTGTTGATTTATCTTCTCAATGATGCTCTCTTTTTTGAACATCAATTCGTTTCGCCATGCGGCGTTTTTGACTTTTACATAGAGTACGCCTTGATAAACTTTCTCGACTTGCGAGGCTTTGGCAATGTAAGCACCCGCAACTTCTTTCCACATTTTGATGATGAGATATTCTTCCGAGACGCGGTCGAAGTGAAGTTGTTTGTAAAGCGCGTCCATGATGCTGTTTAGTTTATCAGGCGGTCGTGTATAAGCCATCGTTTTCAATTAAAATTTGTGTAATTCCGTCGAATTGTTTTTTCTCGGTGGTGGTGATGACCGATTGCCCCATGGGTTTAAGCAGTTCGATGAGGTCATCAGCGCGGCTTCGGTCGAGCTCGCTGAAGACATCGTCCAAAAGAAAAATGGGCTTTTCGTTTAAGATGCTTTGAATATAAAAATGTTGTGCAAGTTTCAAGCAGATGACGAAGGTCTTTTGCTGACCTTGTGAAGCGAATTTCTTGACGGAAATATCGTTGATGTAAAAACTCAAATCGTCGCGATGCGTGCCGAGCAGTGTAACGCCGCGTCTTATTTCTTCATCTTCAAGCCGTGCTAATTTCAGGCGCACTTCCGATAAAATTTCTTCTCTTGTTGCTTGCTCTCCTAGCTTCACATCGCTATCGTATTGCAGGGTTGGCGTTTCGTCAAAAGAGTGAAAGAGTCGATAGGCTTTTTTGAGCACTTCGGAAAATTCATTAACAAATTTCAACCGTCGGAACATGATGGAAGCGACAAGCGAGGCGAAACTTTCGGTCCAGACCGCAAGCAATTCGTGTTGCGTCGCATCTCTTGCGAATTTCATTTCGCTAAGCAGTTTATTTCGTTGATTGAGCAGGCGGCGATAGGCAAGCAAATCTTCTAAATACGCCTTGTTCGTTTGTGAAATCGAGGAATCTAAAAATCGCCGTCGCTCTTGCGGCGCGCCTTGAACGAGCGCAATATCAAACGGCGAGAGTGAAACGCACGGAAACTCTCCAACAATTTTTGAAAACGACTCGAGCGGCGAGCGATTGACGAAAACCGTTTTGCCTTCTTCGTTTGAGAAATAAACACGCACGGTTGCCTCGACGTCTCGGTCGTTTTTCCACGCGGCATCAATCTCGAAGTGCGTTGCGCCGAACTTCAAGCATTCTGCATCGCTGGCGTTCAGAAAACTTTTGGTAAGTGCGGCGTAGTGAATGGCTTCAAGAAGGTTCGTTTTACCTGCGCCGTTTCGACCGTAAAGGATATTGACGCCGTCACCGAGCGGCAGTTTCGCATCAGCATGACGGCGGAAGTTTTGAATATGAATTGTGAGGAGTTTCAAGCCCAGTTTGTAAATCTATACATTGATTCTTACAGGCATGACGAGCATCAAGAGATTGTTGTTCTTTTCATCGCCGTGAGGCTTGATAATCGTAGCGCGCGTTGGCGAGCTAAGCTCGAACTTTACTTCTTCGGCTTCAACATGCGAAAGTGCATCTTCGATAAACTTCGCGTTGAATCCGATGAGTAAGTTTTCACTTTTGAAATCGCACGGTAGCGATTCTTCCGCCGCAGAGCCTTCGTCAGCGTTTTCGGCTGAAATTCGAATTTCTTTGGGCTCAATCTGAAACCGAACGTCGCCGCGCGATGAAAAACGCGCCACCCGCTTTACAGCACCCAACATATTCGTTCGATTGATAATCATTTGCTTATCGTTTTCAAGCGGAATGACGGCTTCGTAGTTGGGATAGTTTTCCGCAATCAATCCTGCGACGATTTTCGTTGCGCCAATGACGAACTGCACCTTGCTTTCCTTCGTGCTAATGGAAACTTTCACATCGTCGTCGCCTGAAAGCGACTTTTGAACGATGGAAAGCACGCGCGCCGGCACAATGGCTTTCACTTTATCGGCTGCAGTTGTTTCAAGCGGTTTAATAAGCCGCACAAGCCTGTGCCCGTCGGTGCTGACCGCACGCAGTTCGCTCGGCTGAATTTCAAACAGCACACCCATCATTGCTGGGCGCATGGAATCCGTGCTTGCCGCAAAAAGTGTTGTGTCGGCGATTTTTTTCAATTCATTTCCAGCAATCGCGAACTCTACATCGAAATCGCCGATTTTTTCTTCCTTCTCACCTTTTGAAATACTGCCCGCAATTCGATACGAGCCTCTATCGGTCTTAATGGAAAAACTCACTTCGCCTTCGCCGTCCTTTTTCTCAGTCTTGAACTCGGCAACGGCATCATACATATTTCTCAAAATATCTTGCAAGCGTTTCGCGCTCAATGCCACAGTGCCCTTATCTCCTGATTCTACCGTAATAGATGTCGTGAATGAAATATCTCCGTCCGTCGCAAAGAGCGAGAGCGTTTTCTTTTCAAGCGTCATCGTAATTGATTCGAATCGAAAGTCAGTGGCTTTTGGCGGTAGGGCAAGAACAGCATTGCTAACGGCTTCGGAGAGCGGTTTAATCGAGGAAGTAAATTTCATTCGAGAGTATTACGTTTTGTGTTTTGAAAATTTGCTTAGTTATGAAATACGTCATGACAACGTGAATATCTTGATAACTTTTTTCTGCATCCGCAAATGCTGATAAAATAAAGCGTTACGAGAATCATTTTTTACGAGCCTACGTGGAAAAAACGTGAAAGGCGTGCTATGTTATTCACGTTTATGTGTAAGCCGTGAGAATTTAGCACATTACGCACATTTCTTCAACAACCTTTTCAGGGCTTTTCCACACGGTTCTTCACATCGTTGATAAAAAACTGATAAAAAATTAGAGCGCGAGAATTTCAAGGCGTTTCTTCAACTCTTCAACATCTTTTCGAATTTCAGGCGATTCATTTTGTCCTTTCTCAATCGTATTGACCGCGTGAATGACGGTGCTATGGTCGCGTCCGCCGAAGTGCAAGCCGATGGTTTTGAAGGAAGAGTTTGTCAGTGTTTTCCCAAGAAACATGGCTAATTGACGCGCAAGGGCAAGTTCCTGTTTGCGCGACTTGCCTTTGAGGTCGTTTGGAGAAAGTTTGTAGTAATCGCAAACGACTTTTTCTATCATTTCAAGCGTGATGTTGATGGTGCGGTCGCGAATGATGTCTTTCAAGACCGTTTTCGTGAGCGATAAGTCAATCTCGCACCCGTGAAGCGAGGCGGTCGCCATCAGTTTAATCAAGCACCCTTCAAGCTCTCTAATGTTGCTGACGACGTTGGTGGCGATAAATTGAATCACGTCGTTGGGAAGCGTCGCGCCGTTATCTTCCATTTTCTTTTGAAGAATCGCAAGGCGCGTTTCATAATCGGGTGCTTGGAGGTCGGCTGAAAGTCCCCACGCAAAGCGTGAAAGCAGACGCTCTTCCAGCCCGCGCAGTTCCTTAATCGGGCGGTCGCAAGTCAAAACAATTTGCTTATTGGCTTGGTGAAGCGTGTTGAAAATATGAAAGACTTCTTCTTGGGTTTTCTCCTTATCGGCAAAAAACTGAATGTCGTCGATGATGAGCAAGTCGACATTGCGGTAAAAGGCAGAAAACTCACTGCGTCGGTTGGTTTGAATGGCATTAACGAAATCAAGCGTGAACTTTTCACACGAGACGTAGAGAATCATTTCCGCTTTTTGACGCGCCCGCACAGCGTTTCCAATCGCTTGTGCAAGATGGGTTTTTCCTAAACCCACGCCTCCGTAAAGCACCAACGGATTGAACGTGTTTTTGCCCGGCGTTTCCGCAATCGATTTCGCCGCCGCAAAAGCCAGCGCGTTGCAATCGCCTTTGATAAAACTCTCGAAAACATATTTCGGATTCAAGTAGCTTTCGTAGCGCTGCACATTGGATTTGTAGAAGTCAAACGCCACGCGGGAGGTTTTTACTTCGCGCACAGAGGTTTGCTCAACAGGTTGCTGGGGAAGTTTTACTGTAACCGGCTCAATAGGCGAGCGTTGAACAACGACGGAGTAAGTGAGTTTGGCATTGCGTCCAATCACATCAATAATCGTGCGCTTTAAGAGCGTGTAGTAATTCTCTTCAATCCACTCATAAAAAAATTGGCTCGGCACTTGAATCGTAATTTCTTCGCCGACCAACTTCAGCGGCACAATCGGCTCAAACCACGTCTTGAAACTTTGCTGATTATTGATGTTATCCCGAATAATATCAAGGCATTTCTTCCACGCGACTTGGGCGGCGAGTTTTTCCGTGCTGTCGGCTGATTGACTGTCAAGAGACATAACTCAGTAACTTTAAAAATGGCAAGCAAATTTATCCACGTTCAAAAAGGTTTTATCAACAATGCGCTTTCATGTTTATCGGACAAATTGAACGAGAACATCATGAATATTTTCTGAAACGGAATTAAGTTAGGGTTTTATTCACATTACTTTTCGGATTCTAATTCTTTGTTTTTCAATAACTTAAAAATATAAACTAAAACTTATCAACATATTCAATAAATCTTATTAAAAATCACTTGTAATATCAACTGGAAGGATAAAGGTTTTTTCACAATTTATCCACAGGTGTTGAAATTAGAATTTTCGCTGAAAACGCCTGCAGAAAATCTTTGCTAAAAGATGTCCAAATGGCGGCATCTCTTGATTCAAAAATTCCTATCGAGATTCAGTATCGAGAAAAAGGGCGCAATAATACGAGAAAGCACGAAACGTAAAAAGTTGTTTTTGAGGAGTTGAACGTGTATCTTTGCGCTCTTTTCACAAAATTTGAAAACTTGCATAACTCATGAAACGCACTTTCCAACCATCGAACCGTAAGCGACGCAACAAACACGGGTTCAGAGAGCGCATGGCGACCAAAAACGGACGCAAAGTCTTGGCGGCGCGCCGCAAAAAAGGACGCTACAAACTCACCGTCAGCGATGAGCCGCGCAAAAGCGTGAAGGGCTAAATGCTTGAAATGAGCGTTCCGACGACTGCAGACGCGGAAAATCCATAATCGGAACTCACCGCCACACATGACACTGCGAGCCACGCTGAAAAAATCTGAAATCCTGCGGCTCAAAAACGACATAAACGAGTTATTCAAAGAGGGGAAGTCTGTTAAAGTGCTTCCCCTCAAAATTCTGTATCAAGTCGCTCCGCCTGATGCGAAAAAGCCGAAGGTGCAAGCGATGTTCATTGTCAGCAAACGAACGCTCAAAAGTGCCGCAAGTCGCAATCGAGTCAAACGCTGTATGCGCGAAGCCTATCGACATTTGAAAGCAGATCTGCTGACTGCACTTTCTCAAAGGTGTCCGTTTGTTCGCCAACTACGACTTGCATTGCTTTTCCAGTCTGCCTCGACGGAAATGGTCAGCACTAAGCAGATGAAAATGGTTTTGAATAAGGGAATTGAAAAAGTGTTGGCAAGGTTAAGCCACGAACAGATTTCTTGATGATTTCTTGATGAAAAAGAAGTTGAAATCAAACGAAACTATGCACACGCAACTTCACTGGATTTGGAAAGTTCTCAACGCGATTCCGATTGCACTCATTCGTCTCTACCAACTTATCCTCTCTCCTTATCTTGGCGGCTCTTGCCGATTTGAACCAACTTGCTCCAACTACGGACTTGAAGCCTTCAAAACGCATAACTTCTTTGTTGCGTTAGGGCTAACGGTTTGGCGCATCTTGCGTTGCAATCCTTTTGCGAAAGGCGGATACGACCCCGTGCCGCAACGAAACTCAAACACGACTTCAACAAATGGATAGAAATTCACTTATCGGACTTTTGCTCATCGGGCTAATTTTTATCGTCTGGATGCAACTGCTTTCGCCTTCAAAGCCGAAACAACAGCCGATTCGTAAGCAGACGGATACAAGCGCGGCGACCACCGCCACTATCGACTCCGACTCTCTCAAAAAACTTGAAGCCTTTGAAAAAGTCCGCGCGCTTGGCGTATTCAGTTCGGCGGCGCAAGGCGAAGAAAAATTGATTACCGTCGAAACCGACCTCTTTACCGCCGTGCTTTCCTCAAAAGGCGCGACGCTCAAATCCTTCGTCCAAAAAAAATACCTCAATGAAGAACGCAAGCCCTTTGACTTGATTACATCGCCCAACGGCGCAACCGCACTCTTCTTCCAAACTCGCGACGGAAAAAATATCACCACCACCGACCTCTACTTCACGCCAAAAGTAGAATCAGAAAAACTGACTATCTCAGGGCAACAATCAGCAAAAATTCCCTTTGAACTGACGCTCGAGAGCGGTAAAAAAATCGAAATTGTTTATACCTTCGTCGGCAACTTATACCGATTTGATTACCAAACGAATCTTGTTGGATTGAGCGATGTGGTTCAAAACGGAGAGTATCAAGTGATGTGGAACGGTGGAATTGCGCACAGCGAAAAAAATAAACTCGATGAAGCCATGCGCTCTTACGCCCACGCCATTCAAGCAGGCGAACTCTTGAAATTAGATGCAGAAAAAGCAGGCGAAACCAAGAAAGAAAACCCCGATGGGAAAACGAAATGGGTCGCCGTCCAAAGCAAGTATTTCATTGCCGCAATCATCAATGAAAACGAAAGCAAAGGCGCATACCTGCAAGGCTATCGCAATACCGACGACGAAAAACTGGTCTTTGAAGACTACATCGTCGCGCTTCGCGAAGATTTGCCGTTCAAGCAAAACGAGGTTAAAGGAAATTTCGCGCTCTATGTCGGTCCGCTCGATTATGACCTGCTCAAAGACAACGGCGTCGGACTTGAACGCGCCATCGACTTTGGTTGGGAGTGGCTCACGCGCCCCTTCGCTGAATGGCTCATCGTCCCCGTCTTCAATTTTCTCAATCAATACATCTCGAATTACGGGCTGATTATCATCATCTTCGCCTTTCTCATCAAACTCGTAACCTATCCGCTCACGGCGGCTTCCACAAACTCGATGAAGAAAATGGCGACGCTTCAACCGCAACTGCAAGCCGTCCAAGAGAAATACAAAAACGATCCTGCCAAACTTCAAACTGAACTCAGCAAAATTTACAAGGAAGCCGGCGTGAATCCGCTCTCTGGGTGTTTGCCCGTGTTGCTTCAAATGCCGCTCTTGATTGCGATGTATAACGTGTTCAGCGCGTCAATTCAACTCCGCCAAGAATCATTCTTGTGGGCAGACGACCTTTCCGCGCCCGACGCTGTAATCCACTTCCCGTTCTCAATTCCGCTCTATGGCGACCACATCGCCATTTATCCAATCCTGATGGCTATCTCCATTTACATTCAGCAGAAAATTACGCCGCAACAATCGGGCGCAATGGCGGAACAAATGAAAATTATGACCTACATCTTCCCGATTATGATGCTTCTCTTCTTCAACAATTTGCCTGCGGGATTGGGACTCTACTACTTTATGTTCAACGTGTTCGGATTGATTCAGCAAGTCTACACCAACTCGACCCTTCCGAAGCCCGCGCCGAAGCCCGTTCAAGCCACAACGCCCAACGCGCCGAAAAAGAAGAAAGAAAAAGTTGCGTAATTTCGAACCTAATCATGAACTCAATTCAACTGGGAGGCAACGATGGAAACCACAGAAACGCTCGCGCCCGCAAAGGAACTTTCCGACTACGAACTTGAACGAGGAAAACCGATGCCCAGCTTCATTCACGGAATAACTCAAATGAGAATCGGCTCGACGCTTTCGCGCCTCGACGACTTTGTAGTCGGCAGTGAAATCACGCTCGATTTGAAGCCAAGAGTTACGCCGGACATTCTCATCTTCAGAAAACGCAAAATCGATTTTCAGCGCGATGAAAAGCGCATTTCCGAAATGCCGCTGACCGTGATTGAAATCCTTTCCGGCACGCAAGGAATGGAAAACTTCGATGAAAAACTTCCGCGCTACTTTGAAGCGGGCATTCAGTCGGTTTGGCTTGTTCAACCGTTCATCAAAACCATCGCGGTATTCCTTCCGAACCAAGAGCCGCAAGTCTTCACCAAAGGCGAACTGCGCGACCCCGCAACGAACATCTCGATTAATCTCGACGAGATTTTCAAAAGTTAATCGCAAGGCGCGATGGAAACGCTCTACGCCCTCGATGTCGCGCTCTTTCGCGCAATCAATGAGCAAACGGGCGTAGCGTTTCTTGATGCGTTTTTCATTTTCCTCACCAAGTTCAATCAATCGTGGTGGATTGCGGCGCTCGCAACGGCGTTCATTTTTGTTCGGCGCAAGAAAGAAGGCTTGACGGTTCTGCTCCTGTGCGTCGTGGCGATTGCAATCGCCGACCAAATCGCCTCACATTTTTTCAAGCCGCTGATTCAGCGCACTCGCCCGTGTTTTGAACTTGCCGACGTGCATCTGCTCATCAATCAACCGCGCTCGTTTTCGTTTGCCTCGTCGCACGCGGCAAATACGGCGGCTGTGGCGACGATGCTTTTTTTCTTCTTCGCTAAATCAACCGCGCTTGACAAAACATTCGTTTGGATAATGAGCCTGTATGCGTTTTTGGTTGGGCTATCGCGCATTTATGTCGGCGTGCATTATCCGTCTGATGTGCTCGGCGGGTTTGCGATTGGCATTGCGTCGGGGGTTCTCGTTTATGGCGCGTTTAGTTATGTTTGGAAAAACGTGATTGAAACGCGGCGATTGAAAAAACAAAACAACTTAAACACCTAAACACAATGAAAACAGAGCATCTTGGCGATGCCTATGACTTCGTGAAGAAAGACATTTTAAGAACCCTGAAGATGGGATTGAACAGAAAAGTTTATGTCCTGCCAATGTTCACGGACACATTTGAGGGCGAAAATTTGCAGTTCTACAGAAACCTGACAAGTTGCGATGAGATAATAGAATTAAATCAACTACAATCAAATCAAAATAGTTTGAGTCCGAATGAAATTATTTTTGCTGACCCCGATACGGGCATACACCAAGAATCGAGCGAAAAGCACATCAGTTTTGATCAATTAACAACAATCAGCGGTCAATGCCACTTGCTGGTGGTGTATGATCAATCATTTGATAGAAATGAAGAAACAGCAGGAACCAAAAGAAATCAAATTCAAGGCAAACTTAGTGCTCTCAGTGGCAGGGGGTTGCACGCTTTTTACCTAAACCTGAACGGAAGTCTTACTTTCGCCTTCATCTCGAGAAAAAAAGAAGTTCTGGATAGAGCAAGGTGCTTACTGACCTATCAAGTAGCCCTGCCATCAAGGCTTATTCCTCAGGAAAATTCAAGTCAAGTGGAGCCACCACAGCAAGGCTTGGGCAAGTAAAATTTTGAGAATCATTGCGGTCGGAAACACGGCGGAGTAAGCGATGTTCGGGGCTTCGCTATTAGCGAGTTTGCCGATAAAAGAGAGCACAGCGGGTTGGGTTTGTCCGCCCGCGAGCGCGCCCGTCGCCGAAACCCAATCGAGTCGCAAAATCCACATTGCGCCGACGAGCAAGAGAAACGCCGAAGTGAAGGTCAAGAGTGCGCCAATGCCGATAAGCGTCAAGCCTTGTCCGCCAATCGCGTCGGCGAATTGCGCGCCCGACTTAATCCCGACCGACGCGAAAAAGAGCACCAAGCCGAGTTGTCGAAACGTCGCATCGATTTCGAGCGGCAAATCCCAAATGAGCGGACCCGTTCTGCCCAAGTAACCCAAGACGAGCGAAACGAGCAGCGCGCCGCCCGCCAAGCCTAACTTCAATTCAAATTCGCCAATCTGAATCGGAATTTGTCCGATGGCGATTCCAAACAAAATGCCAAGCGAGAGCGAAAGGTAATCGGTTTCGCTGAGGGCTTTGGCGGAGTCGCCCAAGTATTTGGTGAGGTCGGCGATGCGGTCGGCAGGGGCGACGACGCGCAAGCGGTCGCCGCGCTCTAAAATGGTTTCATCGGTGGGGAAGAAATCGGTATCGCCGCGACGAATCCGCGTGACCAACGCGCCCCAAGCGTTCTCTAAATCCAAGTCTTTTAGGCTTTTTCCAATGAGGTTGGGATTCGTGAGCAGAATGCGGCGGAAATCGACCTGCTTGCGTTCTCCTTCTGGGCTTTCGGAGGTTTCTTCGCCGATGGCTTTGCCCGCAAGTTCGACCGCGCTTGCCGAGCCAACAACGCGCAACACGTCGCCGCGTTGAAGAACCGCATTCGCAACGCCGACGAATATGTCGCTCCCGCGCTTGATTCGGCTTACTCGAACGCCGAAGGGCAGAAGCAAGGCTTCTTGAATCGTTTTGCCGATGAGGTCATCGCGAGTCAACACAAAGTTCTTGCCGACGGGCGCGTCGGTCTTCGTGCCTGCGGTTTCTTCGGCGCGCGCGGTTTCTTTGGCGATATCCACTTTTCGGAGCGACGCAATCGAAAGCGAGAGCAAAATCGGAAGCACGACGGCAAGCGGATAAACGACCGAATAGCCAACGGCAATTAAAGGCGCGTCGGGGTGATTGCCCATCGCTTCCGTCGCCGCCGCCAACGCGGGCGTATTCGTCAGCGCGCCGCAGAACATTCCGACCAAAATCGCGCCGTTCAGCGACATCATCTTGCCAACAAGCGAAGCCACCGCCGCTACCGCGCCAATCGCTACGACCGCCAATAGCGTCAGCGACAGTCCTCTTTGACGCAAGATTCGAAAAAAGCCTGGTCCTGAATGCAAGCCCACCGTATAGACGAACAGCAACAGTCCTAACTGCCCAATTACGTCAGGCGCTTTGAATCGCCCTTCGCCAAACGCGCCGACCGCCAATCCGACAAACAAAACCGACGCAACCCCAAGCCCAACGCCCTTGAACTCAATTTTCGAGAGCAAGTAGCCAAAACCAATCGTGAGAAATAAAAGCGCAATCGCGTTTTGTGAGAGAAAATCGCGGAGAACATCGAAGAGAATCATCTCGAGAAAATGTAAGCGTGCATAATGATTGCAAACGTCCGAAATTTCTCGGACAAAAATCGTTTGAATCTTTGCGAAAAAAAGTGTAGAGGGTTCGCAAGAAGATTCAGCAGAATCAGTAGAGCAAGCGTCCGCCATCGACGCTCAAAATGTGCCCGGTGATGTAGTCGTTTTCGGTTAGAAAGAGCATCGCATTAACCACATCGGTTGGAGAGCCAATGCGTCGCAGAGGAATTTTCTCGACAATGTCTTTTTCGTATTGCTTGTCGCGCTCGTCGTGCAAGAGCAAGGTGCCGGGCGCGATGGAATTGACGAGGATTTTCGGCGCAAATTCTTTCGCAAACACTTTCGTGAGGTGTTGAACGCCAACTTTGGAAGCCGTATAAGGCGCGTAATTCCGCCACACGAGCTCCGCCGAGACATCCGACATCGTAATGATTCGCGAAACGAAGTCTTGTTTCATCATCATCTTTGCCGCCTCTTGCATCGTGAAGAATGTGCCTTTGAGGTTGGTATCGACGAGCGAATCCCAATCTTTTTCGCTCACGCTTGGAAGTCGAGTTGGGAAAAAATTGGAGGCGTTGCAAATCATCAAATCCAGCCGCTCGAAGCGGCGACGAAAGAACATAAACGCGCGTTTAACCGAACTCACTTTGGAAATGTCGCACTGAATCATTTTCGCATCGGGCGCGAAGGCTTTGAGTTCGGAAAGCGTCTCGAGGGCTTCTTCACGCGACGAGCGATAAGTGAAACAAACGCGCCAACCGCGCTTGGCAAGTTCCATTGCCATCGCCTTGCCGAGCCGCCCAGAGCCGCCCGTGATGAAGCACACGGGCGAACTCGCGGCGCGTTCTACGCGCTTCGGCTTGCGTTTTAAGCGAAGCGATTTCAAGGTTACTCCGCTGAGCGACGACTTCAAATTCGGAATCTTCATCGTTCAAGATGTTCAAACGCGGAAGACCTTGCGCCCCAAATACTGCGCCTCGCTTCCGAGTTCTTCTTCGATGCGCAAGAGTTCGTTGTATTTGGCGATTCTATCGGTGCGCGAAAGCGAGCCAGTTTTAATCTGACCTGCATTTGTGGCGACGGCGATTTGCGCAATCGTGGTGTCTTCGGTTTCGCCGCTTCGGTGCGAAATAATGCTCGTGTATCCGTTTCGCTTGGCTAAATCGACGGCTTCGAGCGTTTCGGTGAGCGTGCCGATTTGATTAACCTTGATGAGAATTGAGTTGCCGATGCCTTTTTCAATGCCTTGCGCGAGGCGTTTGGTGTTGGTTACGAACAGGTCGTCGCCGACGAGTTGCACGGTTTTTCCGATTTTTTCGGTCAGAATTTTCCAGCCGTCCCAATCGTCTTCCGCCATTCCGTCCTCGAGCGAAATGATGGGATAGGTTTTTGACCAAGTTTCCCAATACTCCGCCATTTGCAATGGCGTGAGTTCGCGCTTGTCGGACTTTTTGAAGATGTATTTGCCTTTTTCCTTGTCGAAAAATTCGGACGCGGCGGGGTCGAGGGCAATCATCACCTCGTCTTTGATTTTGTAGCCGGCTTTGCCAACGGCTTCGATGACGAGTTCAATGGCTTCTTCGTTGGATTTGACGTTTGGCGCGAAGCCGCCCTCGTCGCCAACCGCCGTGTTGTAGCCTTTGGATTTGAGGAGCGATTTCAAGGCGTGAAAGACTTCCGCGCCGCATCGAAGCGCGTCGCTGAATTTGTTGAAGCCGAGCGGCATAATCATAAACTCTTGAAAGTCGACGTTGTTATCGGCATGTGCGCCGCCGTTGAGCACGTTCATCATTGGCGAAGGAAGCAGACGCGCCATTGTGCCGCCAATGTAGCGGTAGAGCGGCAACCCTGAAAAATCCGCGCCCGCTTTGGCGCACGCGAGCGACACGCCGAGAATCGCGTTGGCTCCGAGTTTGGATTTATTCTCCGTGCCATCGAGTTCAATGAGTTTTTTGTCGATTTCATTTTGTTGCGTAACGAGCATTCCCGCGAGCGCGTCGTTGATGACGGTATTGACGTGTTCGACGGCTTTCAGCACGCCCTTGCCAAGATATTTGGTTTTATCGCCATCGCGCAGTTCAACGGCTTCGTGTTCGCCCGTTGATGCGCCCGACGGCACGGCGGCGCGCCCAAACGCATTTTCCGTGAACACATCAACCTCTACCGTTGGATTGCCGCGCGAATCTAAAATTTGACGACCGATGATTTTTTCAATGATTGGCATAACAAAATGGGTTTTTACAGGTTAGAAGAATCCGACAAAGGTAAGGATTTTGCGCGAATGAATTGCCTCGCGTCCGTTTCAAAAAGAGAGCAAGAGCGCGAGAACGCTATATGCGACCGCCGCTGGCGCAATCGTAACAAAGATGAGCCAAGCGACTATCAATAGCCAAATGACAATCAAGAGAAGCGCCCTGCGGTATCCTGCGATGTCGAATGTTTCGTGGGAGGCATCGTAGCGTATCTCGACCTTGAACCAACGCTGGATTCTTTCAATCCCAAATGTTATCGAGGGAACATAAAATTTGATGAACCAAATGGCATAAAGAATGACGACGACGGTTGCCGCAACCATTTGTCTTCGCAACTCGTCGGGCAACGCTGAAAGCCACTCTATCATTGCGCGAGAGAGATTTACTGCTTCGGCGAGATGCGATCGACGAGGCAAACCGCGTGCGCAACCGCGCCTTCTTCTTTTCCAACGAATCCCAATTTTTCCGAAGTCGTCGCCTTGACGGAAACGGCATCGAGTTCCATCTGCAAGGCGCGCGCGATGTTTTTGCGCATCTGCAGAATATGCGGCGCGATTTTA
Organism: Candidatus Thermochlorobacteriaceae bacterium; assembly: GCA_029263855.1. Classification (GTDB taxonomy): domain Bacteria; phylum Bacteroidota; class Chlorobiia; order Chlorobiales; family Thermochlorobacteraceae; genus JANWWM01. The sequence goes on from JAJUFC010000016.1 coordinate 21,370, forward strand.
GGCTTCTCGAGCAAGAGCATGGAATCCACATTGACGGGCTTGTAACCATGCTTCTCAACGAGTTTGCCGACTTTTTTTAGGAGAAGGATGGAGTCGATGTCTTTGTAAGCAGGGTTGGTATTAGGAAAATGCTTGCCGATGTCGCCGAGTGCAAGCGCACCCAGAAGAGCATCGCAAATAGCGTGCAGGAGCACGTCGGCATCGCTGTGTCCGTCCAAGCCTTTCTCGTGTGGGATTTCTACGCCGCCGATGATGAGTTTGCGTCCTGCAACGAGCGGGTGAATGTCAATGCCGATTCCGATTCGCATGTTGAAGTGTCGTGATAAAGTTGATGAAAGATGGTATTACGAAAATAGGGAAATGAGGGTGAAGATAAAGCCACCGCTTGTGGCGACGGTGGCTTCTGAATGGAAGTAGCAAGAATTTACTTTTTCTCGTCGGGTTTTGGACGTCGCTCGAAGATTTCGTCGATGATGCCATACTCTTTGGCTTCGGTCGGCGTCATCCAGTTATCGCGCTCGGCATCTTTGTGGATTTTCTCGACAGGTTGTCCTGTGTGTTTTGCCATAATTTCCTCGAGCATCGTGCGCGTTTTTTGAATTTCTTTTGCCATAATCAAGATGTCGGTTTCTTGACCTTGCGCGCCGCCCGAAGGTTGATGAATCATAATGCGCGAGTGCGGAAGCGAGGCGCGTTTGCCTTTCTCGCCTGCGCAAAGGAGAAATGCACCCATCGACGCCGCCATGCCGACGCAGACAGTCGAGATGGACGGACGAATGAATTGCATCGTATCATACACCCCTAAACCCGCATAAACACTGCCGCCGGGCGAATTGATGTAAAGATAAATATCGCGCTCGGGGTCTTCGGATTCCAAGAAGATGAGTTGCGCCATAATCAATCCTGCGGAGTGGTCGTCGACGACTGTTCCGTAAAAGATAATGCGCTCACGTAAGAGACGCGAGAAAATATCAAAGGCGCGCTCGCCGCGTCCTGATGTTTCAACCACCATCGGCACAAGCATGTTGCGCGTTTGGTTGATGCTTTGCTCGATGCGCGAGTCGAAGAGTTTGTTCGCGTGATAATCAAATCCAAAATTGATGTTTGCCATTTTTCGGAGAAGGTTAAAATTAGACTGCCGCTCTGCAATAAATCAGTTCATTGCACAAAGAGCGACAAAAGGAAAACAAAAGAATCAAAAAGAAAATTTAATTGTCGGTGTTCGATACTCGGGCAACTTCGTGCCGTCCCAAGAAGGATAGCGATGTCGATACACCGTTGCCTGAATCGCTTGCACGGCTTGTGCATCAAGGTCGTTGTGTTCCCACTTAATTTCTTTAACGCGCCCAGTGGGCAAGACAACAAGTTTGAACGAGATGTAGCCACGCACGCCGTCCATTCGGCGTTTTGCCGCCTCAATCGTTGGGCGAAGTTCGTCTTCAAGGTCGGCAGTGGATTCGCTCATTTTGTCGGTATCGACGGGCATCTCGCGCTCTATTTTCTTGCCCGCGATTTCAGGCGGAAGCGTGTCGGCTCGAGCTTTCGCGTCTGCAAGTTCTTTTGCTTTCGCGGCGGCAAGGCTATCGTTAAGACGCTTGCGCTCGGCTTCTTCAGCGTCAAGGCGTTTCTTGACGGCGGCAATGGAATCACGCCGACGTTGTTCTTCGACAGCCGCTAAATCTTGCGCTTGCTTCAAATCAATGTCGCTTTGATTTTTGCACCCCGAACAGCCTGAACAACCCGAGAGCGCAAGGCAAATCGCGACCGAAGCGAGCGTTGTGGAAACAAGTGAAATGAAGGTGTGTTTCATCTAAAAGGTTGGAAAAAGTCATTGCTTGAACAAGCGAAGATAAAACAGAGGTGCTTCATTTTGAAGAAATTTTCACAAAGATTCTCGAACAAGAAATGTAAAGTGATAAACAAAAAGAGGCGAACCCGCCTAATGCGAACTCGCCTCTCTTGGAAACAATCGCGTGAGCGAAAAGGATTAATACATTCCGCCCATTCCGCCGCCCGGAGGCATTGCGGGTGCTTTTTCTTCTTCTTTCTTCTCAGAAATAACGGCTTCGGTGGTGAGCAGAAGGCTTGCAACGCTTGCCGCATTCTCGAGGGCGGTGCGCGTTACTTTTGTCGGGTCAACGACGCCAGCCGCAATCAGGTTTTCAAATACTTCGGTGCGTGCATTGAATCCGAAATCATCTTTGCCTTCTTTGACCTTTTGAAGCACGACGGCACCGTCGGTTGTGCCTGTGTTGGCGACAATCATGCGAAGTGGTTCTTCAACGGCGCGGCGAATGATTTCAACGCCTGTTTTTTGGTCGGCATTGTCGGTCTTCACTTTTTCAAGTGCTTTTGAAGCGCGAATGAGCGCGACACCGCCGCCCGGCACAATGCCTTCTTGAACTGCGGCACGGGTTGCATGGAGCGCGTCTTCAACGCGGGCTTTCTTTTCCTTCATTTCAACTTCGGTGCTTGCGCCGATGTTGAGCACGGCAACGCCGCCAGAGAGTTTTGCCAAGCGTTCTTGCAGTTTTTCGCGGTCGTAATCGCTCGTCGTCTTCTCAATTTGATTCTTGATTTCGTTGATGCGAGCCTTGATGTCGCTGGATTTTCCTTTGCCTTCGACAATCGTGGTGTTGTCTTTGTCAATGACGACGCGCTTGGCTTGACCGAGATAAGCAACTGTGGCGTTCTCGAGCTTGTAGCCCTTTTCTTCGCTGATGACTGTTCCGCCTGTGAGCACGGCGATGTCTTCGAGCATGGCTTTGCGTCGGTCGCCGAAGCCCGGTGCTTTAACGGCGGCGATTTTAAGCGTGCCACGAAGTTTATTGACAACCAGCGTTGCAAGGGCTTCGCCTTCAACTTCTTCGGCAATGATGAGCATCGCGCGACCTTGTTGTGCGACTTTTTCCAAGACAGGGAGCAAATCCTTCATCGAGGAAATTTTCTTGTCGTGAATCAAGATGTAAGGATCATCGAGTTCGGCTTCCATCGTTTCGGCGTTCGTAACGAAGTAAGGCGAGAGATAGCCACGGTCAAATTGCATGCCTTCAACGACTTTGAGTTCGGTTTCCGTGCCTTTGGCTTCTTCAACCGTGATGACGCCGTCTTTGCCGACTTTCTCCATTGCTTCGGCGATGAGGTTGCCGATTTCAGTGTCGTTGTTCGCAGAAATCGTGCCGACTTGCGCAATTTCCTTCTTTTCGGAAATCGGGCGGCTGATTTTCTTGAGTTCTTCTACGATGCTAGAAACGGCGATGTCGATGCCGCGCTTTAAATCCATTGGGTTTGCGCCAGCGGTGACATTCTTCAAGCCTTCACGGTAGATGGCTTGCGCGAGAACGGTTGCAGTGGTGGTGCCATCGCCTGCGACGTCGGAGGTCTTCGAGGCAACTTCGCGCACCATTTGCGCACCCATGTTCTCAATCGGGTCTTCGAGTTCGATTTCTTTGGCAACGGTAACGCCGTCTTTTGTTACGGTCGGCGCGCCGAATTTCTTTTCAATAATAACATTGCGTCCTTTTGGACCAAGCGTAACCTTAACGGCGTCAGCAAGTTTATCTACGCCGCGCTTTAAAGCCGAGCGTCCTTCGACGTCAAAGTGAATGAGTTTAGATGCCATGGTTGGATAGATTTAAATTTTTCAGAAAAATGTTTCAAAAACGAATTAGTTGAGAATCGCGAAGATGTCGCTTTCGCGCATAATGAGGTATTCTTCGCCGTCAACGGTAACTTCTGTGCCGGAATACTTTCCGTAAAGCACTTTGTCGCCGACTTTCACGCTGGGCTTGATGAGCGTGCCATTGTCGGCAGTTTTGCCCATACCAATTGCGACGATTTCCCCGTGTTGCGGCTTTTCTTTTCCAGTGTCAGGAATGTAGAGTCCGCCTTTTGTCTTTTCTTCTGCTGGGGCAGCTTTGACAACAACGCGGTCTGCCAAAGGTTGAAGTTTCATGGTAAATTCCTCCAAAAGTTTAAGTGAATGATTAGTGTTTGTGTTGAAAGCGAGTGAATTGAAACAATCCCACACAATGGGCTGTCTTTCAACTTTTAGCACTCAAACGAAGAGAGTGCTAAAAGTGTTGCAAAGATAAATGTTTTTCCGTGCATTGTCAAGATGTCGTTTCAGTAGCATTGTGAGCGGAATACAAGAGGGGGAGTTAAAGCATCAAGGCGGATTCTGCGTCGGAGGCGCGTTTCAAGCAGTTTTCTATTGAATCGCCAATCGCGGTAATATGTCCCATTTTGCGCCCAATACGCGATTCCGCTTTGCCATAAAGATGAACTTTTGCCGAAGTTGAGCCGAGTGCCAAAGGAAGCGACAGAAGCGAGACAGGGCGATGCGTTTTGCCCAGCACATTCACCATCACGGCGGCAGGCGTGAGCATCGATACATCGCCAAGTGGGTAGTTCAAAATGGCGCGAATATGATTTTCAAATTGCGACGTGATGCAAGCGTCAATCGTGTAGTGTCCTGAATTGTGCGGACGCGGCGCGAGTTCGTTGATTAAAATTTTTCCATCTTCTTTTACGAACATCTCAACGCCGAAAACCCCGACGCCCTCAATCGATTCAATGGCGACTTGTGCCAAATTGCGTGCCGCCCACTCGGTTTCTTCTCCAATTTCGGCAGGAGCTTTCACGATTTTGCAGATGTGATTTTCTTGAATCGTCTCCACAATCGGATAAACTTTCACGGATTCATTGCGCGTGCGGGCAACGATGGTCGCAAGTTCTTTTTCAAATTTCACAAAGGCTTCTGCCATGATGGTGCGAGAAGGAAATCCCAATGCCGATAGTGTCTCAGGAATGTCGACGGAGGCGTGAATCGTGCGATTGCCGTAGCCGTCGTAACCGCCCGTGCGCGATTTGAGCAGGAAGGGATAACCATATTTGCGTCCGAAGTGTTCGGCGTCCTCAACGCAATGGATTTCGGCAAAATCGGCAACAGGCAAGTTGTTTCGGCGAAGCGTTTCTTTTTGAACGAATTTATCTTGAACAAGCGCAACCGTTCTCGATGTTGGAAATACGGGCTTGCCCAGCGATTCCAAATACTCAAGCACGCGGGGCGCGATAAATTCATTTTCCAACGTAATAACTGACGCGCGCTGTGCAAACTTCGTGAGTTCGGATTGCTCCGACCACTCGCCGACAAACGAATACGGCGTAACTTGACTTGCAGGGCTGTTTGGCACGCGCTCGTAAATGCACACGTTCATGCCAAAGCGAAAAGCGGCATAAGCCGACATGCGCGCTAATTGTCCGCCGCCCAAAATGCCGATGGTGATATTATTCAAAAGGCTGAAAAAGATTTGATTGGGAAAACTATTTTGCGAGAATCATTTTTCGAGTTTCCGACCGCGCACCCGCCGTTAATCGGTAAAAATACAATCCACTGGCAAGGTTGAATTGAGCCGCATTGAAATTGAGCCGATATGTGCCTGCGCTTTGCCGCGTCTGAACCAGCGTTGCGACAGTTCTGCCGAGCACATCAAAAACCTCCAACCGAACATCGCTTGCCGCCGAGAGTCGATACGTGAAAGTTGTTGTTGGATTAAATGGATTTGGATAGTTCTGATGTAATTCAAACGCGAGAGGCGCAGGGTTAAATAGCGCGGAAAGCGGCTGTGTAGAGAGTTGTGTGATTTGTCCAGGTAAAGTAAATGCAGGAACGCCAAACAGGGAAAGGTTAATTGTAACGGTCGGCGTAACGCGCTTGACAATCCAAGTATTTTGAGAAATCCAAGTGGTGTCGGGAATGGAAAAAAGCGGAAGCGGCGGAAACGGCGGCGGCAGAACTTGTGTGCCAACGCTTGTGGTAATCAAAAAGCGTTTTGCGTTGGTAAATGTGCCAAACGGAACGGCTACGGTTTGGTCAGAAAGTCGGCGACCAGTAATGGTAATGACCAACGGAACGGTAGTACTTGAATCTATTGGAACGGTAAAAGAGCGCGTGAGCAAAGTATAATTTTGATTGACGGCTTGCGCGAAGCGATAAGTGGAATACCAACCAATCAGCGTTTGTAGTGAGTCGGCAAGTGCGGGCGGAAGAGTGCTCAACGGAAGGTCTGAGCCAATGTATTGGAACCCGTTTGAGCCTTCTAAACTCACGAATGAAGAATCGCTTAGCAATCCGTTGAGTGTCAGAATAAGTTTTGCAAGTTTGCCTTGATACATCATTTCCCCAGATAAAGAATCGACTCGAGTGCGTTCAGTGCCGGGAATAATGTTTTGGAGTGTATCTAATGTGGCGATGGAATAGTGCCACTTGTAGCCTGATTGTGCGGGGAAAAACGACGAGGCGGATTGCGCCGATGCACAGAGCGAGGTTAAAGTGAAAAGAAAGAGTAGACTCCACTGCTTCATAATAGTGTGACTTGGTATTTCGTGAGGCTCAAGAGTTCAGGGTCATTGTCGTTTGAGAGGCAAGCGGTTTAGGCTTGATGGTAAGAATCGCGGCTTCATCGACCTCGTCGATTTGGTCGGGCGACATAAACTTCTTCGCGTATTCCTTATAGACCCCTGATTTGACGAAGAGGTCGAGCAGGTCGGGGTCTAAGTGATGTTCGGCTTTCATTTTCGCCATAATTTTCATGGATTCGCTCAAAGTTTTGCCTTTTTTGTAGGGGCGGTCGACGGCGGTGAGCGCTTCGAAGACGTCGGCGATTGCCATGATGCGTGCGGGAATGGACATTTGTTCGCGGCGCAAGCCTTTCGGGTAGCCCGTGCCGTCCATTTTTTCGTGGTGTCCGCCCGCGTATTCGGGAACGCGCGCTAAGTTGCGCGGAAAGGGCAGTTGTTCGAGCATTTGAATCGTAACGACGATGTGGTCGTTGATGATTTTGCGTTCTTCGGGCGTGAGTGTGCCTCTGCGAATCGAGAGGTTGTAGATTTCTTCGGCACTTAAAAAGTCGCGCTCTTCACCATTCAAGACGATTTTTTGCGCACCGATTTTAGTAATGCGGTTAATTTTTTCATCAGCCAAGTATTCACCTCCAATGTTCACTTGCTCGAGGAAGCGTTCATCGTCGTCGATTTGTGCAAGACGCGCCTTGTATTCGGCTTCGAGCGTTTCTTGTGAGACGCCGTTGCGCTGAAAGGCAGTCAGGTAGTTGATGTATGCGTCGCGTCGCAGGATGTCGAAGCGCGTTTTGATGGTGTGAATGCGGTCGTAAATTGTCTCAAGTTTCGTGGCTTTATCCATCACGTGCACGGGCGTGGTTACTTTGCCGCAATCGTGAAGCCACGCGGCGATGTGCAGTTCATACCATTGTTCAGGGGTGAGATTGAAATCCTTGAACATTTCGTCTTGCGATTCGCACGTAGCGCGCGCAAGCATCTCGGTTAGAATTGGCACGCGATTGCAGTGCCCGCCCGTGTAGGGCGACTTTTTATCAATCGAGTCGGCGATTAACTTGATGAACGATTCGAGCAGAGTCTTTTGCTCTTCATAGAGGAGTTTATTTTCATACGCAATGCCCGCTTGCGAGGCGAGCGAATAGATGAAAAGTTCGTCGCGCTTTGAGAAGGGAAGAACCAGACCTTTCCACTCGTCTAAATTTTGGGAAAGTGGCACGCGAAAGTCGCGCTTTTTATTCATCAGTTGAATCACGCCAATCGGCTCGCGTTCACGGTTGAGCATCGGAACCGTGAGCATTGATTTCATGCGATAGTTCCACTTTTCATCGAAAGCACGACCGCCGAAACTATAAGGCACGCCGTCAGGAAGATGATAAACATCGGAAAGTGTCAGTGGTGCACGCGACAATGCGACATAGCCGACAATGCTTTTCGGCGTGATTGGCATGATAAAGCCCTCGAGAGGAATCTCGCGACTCATGTTTTTAGCATAGCGAAAGCGCAACTGTTTATCAGCGAAATAATCATGCTCATCAGATTCGGTGTCAGGTTTCTTTTCAACGAAGTAAAGACTGCCTGCATCGGCACCTGTCATTTCCATGCAAGAAGTGAGAATCGTATCGAGAAGTTTTTCTGTGTCGCTTTCGTTGGAAAGAGCCGCGCCTAAATCGCTGATGCGTTGCAGTTCGTTCTGCGACTCTGAAAGCTCGTGTTGAAGCAGAGTGAAACGATGCTGTTGGCGGAAAAGATGTTCAACCCGATGGAGAAGCATCTTGAAGGCGAGCGGTGTAACAGGTGTCTCGAGAATATCGACAGCACCAAAGCGATTGATGATTTCCTCTGTGCCGCCGAGTTCGGCAAAGTCTTCTTGCGAGCCGAGTGCGACAATGGCTAAATTGCGGTGTATATCCGATGGAATTCGACTCTTGGCACGGTGAAGCATCGTTGCGTCAACCAAAAGCAATATATCGACGATGCCTTCGCCACGTGCTTGGCGTGCGTTGAGATGTGCAATGCCTTGTTGGTAACGATGATATTCAAAGGCGTAACTCAAGGCTTTTAAGCCGCTTTGTGTAATCGTTGCCGAAAGCCCGACATCGTCGAGAATATGAATCGTTTCGCTGGTCATCATGATTGGCGAATGGTTTGGCGAAAAATTTGCGAGTGATGTAACAACACTGGATTTTCAGTTAATCCTCAACAGGTGCGCTTGGTGTGGCTACTTCAACGAGAAATATAAAAATCTTCTCGTCATTCTCCGAAACTTTTTACAATCTCGTTGGCATTTTGGTAATTTCTCCTACCACTGCATCAATTAACCTTTCACACATGACGCAATTTGCCATTGGGATTGATGTTGGCGCAACATCTATCAAATTCGCCGCAGTCTCCAAAGCGGGAGAGTTTCTTTCCGAAACACGCGAGCCAACCGAAGGCGAAAAAGGAAAATCTGCCGTCGTTCAAAATCTGCTTAAAGGCATTTCAGCATTGATGGCGGCGCATAGGCGCGAGTCGCTCTTGGGCGTCGGCGTTGGCGTGCCGGGTGTCGTGAGTTACGAGGGCATTATTAAAACCTTAACCAACATTCCCGATTGGCACAACGCAAACCTTGCAGAACTCTTGCAAGCGGAAATGAAAACGCACTTCGGCATTGTGCCAAAAATTGTAGTTGAAAACGATGCCAATGTTGCCGCACTTGGAGAATCGGCATTCGGGGCAGGCAAGCCGTTCAAAGATTTCGTCATGATTACGCTCGGCACAGGTGTCGGCGGCGGAATTATTTTAAACAAGAAAATTTTTCGCGGCTCAACAGGCGGCGCAGGCGAATTAGGGCACATCACGATTGACTTCAACAGCGACACATTGCACGCAGGCATTCGCGGCTCAATCGAAGGACTGATTGGACATCGCCAAATTACCGCATTCGCACAAAAACTGCTTCAGCAATCCCCATCGTCGCTCATTGTGGAACTCTGTGACGGCGACCTTTCCAAACTTGAACCGAAAATTTTAACCGACGCCGCAAAGGCAGGCGACCAAGTGGCTCTGCAAGTGTGGCAATTTGTTGGAGAAATTTTAGGTGTTGGAATCGGAACGCTCGTCTCGGTATTGGACGTGCGCAAGTTCGTCATTGGCGGCGGCGTGGCGGGCGCGGGCGACTTCGTCTTGAAGTCGACGCTCGAGCAAGCCAAACGCTTTTCGCTCGAAGCGATGCATGAAGGGTTGGAAATTCTGCCCGCTGAACTCGGCAACCGCGCTGGTGTGATGGGCGCGGCGGCACTGTGTTTTTAACGAATCAATATGAAACTCATTTGGCTACTTCACCTTGCGGCAACACTCTTTATGACGGGCGTTATTTGGTTCGTGCAAGTGGTGCATTATCCGCTTTTTAGCCGCGTCGGTAATGAAACCTTCACACTTTATGAATCCATGCACGCCACGCTGACTACACTCGTTGTTTTCCCCGCGATGATGCTTGAACTCATTTCTGCCGCAGTGTTGCTCTTTAGCGATAAAGACGATTGGCGACTTTGGGCAGGAATGCTCTTGCTCATCGTGATTTGGATTTCAACGATGTTCGTTCAAGTGCCAAAGCACAACGAATTGAGCGTCGGATTCAACAGTGCCGTTCATGCGTCGCTGGTGGCAACGAATTGGATTCGCACGGTTGCGTGGAGTTTGAGAAGCACGCTCGTGATTTGGAGTATTTCCGACAAGTTCAACTAACATACCACGACTGCCGAATACGCCTTCTGCTCGATTAAGCGAAACACGGGAATTTGATTAACAAACTCGTTTTCATAGCCCACCGCCGTCAAAAAAAACTTCATCTTCTCGGCTCGCTTCTCTTCCTCGTTCAGCGCAGGATTTTTCTCAATGAGTTTTTCATAAATCTCTCGTGTGCGTGGCAAATCGATTAAGTTGTACTCATACTCGGTGATGAAATCTTTTTCGTAGCGCAATTTGCCTGTGAGGTAGTTATCGAAGTAATTCCAATGCGCTAAACTGTCGTCGCTATCGGGCTCGAGCAATCCTGCCGCCACGTGAGAAGAGGGTTGATTCATCGGCACAATAAAGTCGCCTGCATGAAAAGTTCTTTCAATCGGAACGCGCTCGACGGAAATCGTTACTTCACGATGCCCTTGAAAACACTGCTCGGAGACCTTGATGTCATTGACTTTGAAATACTCGACGGTGGCGGTGAAATCGCTCAGAAGTTGCTCGACGGCAATGCCATGCGGTTTGAGTTTCTTGATAATACGGTGCTCGGCTTTGGGAATGAGATAAGCGAAAGGACGTGCAACGCCGCGCGTGATGCGATACTTTCCGAAATATGGGGCAGTGTAAAGTTTCTTTTTGTTGGTTGGTAAGTAAGAGATGCTTCCGTCAGAATTTGTCTTCTCTTTGAGTTCATAGCCGATGACGGTAACAGGCTTCTCGAAAGCGATTTTTTCAATCTCAATGCCGATAATGTTTTTCTTCGGGTCGTAAAAAGTGCCGCGTGCGACGGTGTCCGCTTCGGCTTCGCGCACAAGGGCTTTGACTTGTTTAGCGTTTTGGGCAGTAAATTCAAGGCACTCGCGCATAAAGTGATATGCCGCGTCGATGCGACGTTTGAACGAAACGTAGGAGTAAGTTTCCATCAAAATGGCGATGCGGTTTTGCAGTCCGCCGTAAGAAGCACCGTAGCGCGCGTGGTGCGAATAAGTTGCCCAACCTTTTTCGGGGTGGCGGAAGTCGACGAAGTCGGCGTAGTAAAACATCTCGATGCCCGTCTGTTTCTTGATGCGCTCGCGCACGGCGGGGAGCATCGCGTCGCGGGTGAAGTCGATGAGTTTTTTGTAGGCGTTTGGGTTTTGTGGAAAGCCGTAGGTGAGGTCGTAGCCGTGCCGCGAGCCGTCGGTCGTGTGCCCGTCGATGATGACGTCGGGCGACCATTGGACATACACGTCGCGAATAAGATGTTCGGTTTCTTGCGCTTCGATTTTCATGTAGTCGCGGTTGAGGTCGAGCCCCAGCGCATTGGTGCGCACCCCAACGCCTTTTTCAGGACCGATTTGAGAAAGTCGATTTGCGTCGCTAATTCGCTCGTTGCCGTCGGCGTTGTAAATCGGAATGACGAGAATGATTAACTGCTTCAAGAGCGCGTTCAAGTCGCCGAAGACGAGTTCGCGCATTAGCATCATCGACGCTTCTTTCGGGCAGACTTCGCCCGCGTGAATGTTGTTTTGCAACAGCACGATGGGCTTCTGAGATTTCAAGGCTTGAATCGGCGAGTAAATCGGCGTGTCGGAAAAAACTGCCATTAAGAGGTCGCGCTCTTCGGTGGTTTTGCCAAAAGTGTGAAGCGTCATTTGCGAACTGTGAGATTTCAGTTCATAAAGGAACGCCTTCACATCGTCGTAGCGAGATGTGGCTTCGTAATTACTTTTTTCGGCGACCGTCAAGAGAGCGGGAGAAATTCGGGCAGAAGAAAAGCGCGATGATTTTTTTGCACTTGCCATTGGTTGATGCATTAAGTTTTTTCAAATTGATTCAAATTCGAAGGAGCGAAATTTACGCAATGACGGAAAGAGAAAAAGCCTTCATACTCGGCACGCTGATTGGCGACGCGCTCGGCTTGCCTGTCAATCGCAAGCCGCATCACATCGTCCGAATGTATTTCAAAGGGATTAAAGGCTACACGGACGAATACTACTCGACCGCAACGCCAACAGGCTTACGCAAAGGGCAATGTTCAAAAGATGTCGTGCAACTGCTTCTGCAACTGCCAAATGAAAACATCATCGAGGCGTGGACGAAGTTATTTTTTCCGTCGTCTGAACATGTGCGTCTTTGCTTGCTGTTTCAGGCGATTGAAGCGCAAGGAGAATTGAACGCCGAAACCATTAGCGATGCCGTTTGGGGCAACGCGAAATTAAAAATTCTCGAGTCGCTCTCGCTCTTTCCAACCGATTTGGTGATGCAGTTCAATGAAGCCATGACGGAACAAGATGCAGTTGATTTCGCCTTGGCGATGCTCCTACGCAATCACAGCGACTTTGAAACGACCGTGCTTTCTACGGTCAATATGGGCGGACTGACGGCGCTTACAGGCGCAATTACAGGCGGTGCGGTCGCGATGCTCAACGGCGTGCAAACCATTCCACACGAGTGGATTGAAGGGCTGGAACAATCGTCTGAAATTCTGAGCCGTCTTCACCTTCAAGACATCATCACAAAGTAAATGCAACAAGAAATGCAAAATGAGGATTTAGCCACACAAACGATAGAGCGAAAGCAACGCCATGTCGAACTCTGTCTCGAGGGTGATGTGGATTTCAATAAACGAAGCGGATTTGAGCGATACGAATTTCGCCATAACGCAGTGCCTGAACTCAACCTCAATGAAATTGACCTCTCGACGACCTTTCTCTCGAAGAAAATCAACTACCCCTTGATGATTTCTTCAATGACGGGCGGCTACAACGGCGCGACACAGGTCAATGCGATGCTGGCTGAAGCGTGCGAAGCTTTGAACATTCCGTTGGGCATTGGGAGCATGCGTCAGGCGTTGGAATCGGAAGCGCATCGCGAAAGTTTTTCGGTGGTGCGAAAGGTCGCGCCCACGATTCCGATTTTCGCTAACATCGGCGCGGCGGAAGTGGCGGCGGGATTATCAACGGCGCAAACGAAATTGCTCGTCGATCTTGTGCGCGCCGACGCGCTCATCGTGCATCTGAACGCGGCGCAGGAACTCTTTCAGCCCGAAGGCAACACGAATTTCAAAGGATTTCTTGGGGAACTGCGCAAACTCTGCAAGCGTCTTTCTGTGCCTGTGATTGCGAAGGAAGTTGGAAACGGGATTTCGGGCGAGGTCGCCAAACGCTTGATTGACGCGGGCGTGCGGGCGATTGACGTGGCAGGCGCGGGCGGCACGAATTGGCAAAAGGTCGAAGTCCTGCGCTATGAAGAACGCTTCAATCGCGATGAACGCTTCACGGAGGGCGGCTTCGCGGAACTGATGAATTGGGGAATTCCGACGGCAGAGTGCTTGGAAGACTTGCGCCTGTTGCGACGCAGAAAAGCCTATCGCTCGATTCAAGTCATCGCGTCGGGCGGCATTTCAAACGGCGTGGAAATCGCCAAAGCGCTCGCGCTCGGCGCAGACATCGCCGCGCTCGCCAAACCCTTCCTCAAAGCCGCTTTTGAACCCGACGGCGCAGAAGCCGTCAAGGCGTTTGCCCTGCGCTTGATGAACGACCTGCGCGCCACGATGTTTCTCGTCGGCGCAAAGACTATCAAGGCATTGAAAATCGAGAAAATCGCGGAGAGAAGAGGATAAAATGCACGTCAAATCGCGCGCCGAAAGAAATCGCACGCTTACGCTTACAGAGAGCGACTTTGCGCTTTACTCTAATCGCCTTAAATCGCTTACGGCAAAAGCCACGCTCGCCGACGTTGAAAATCAAATCTTGAACAACGACCTATTTGAAATCCTCGACTTTCTTCCTGAATCTTGCGTCGACCTGCTCATCTTAGACCCGCCGTATAATCTGACCAAATCGTTCAACGGAAATGTGTTCCAACGGCGCGAAACCGATGAATACATTGCCTATCTCGAATCATGGTTGCCGAAGTTGCTGAAAACGTTGAAGCCGACGGCAAGCGTGTATGCGTGCGGCGATTGGAGAATGTCGGGCGCGTGGCAACTGGTTTTGGAGAAATATCTGATTGTTCGAAATCGAATTACTTGGGAGCGCGAAAAGGGGAGAGGCGCGAAATCAAATTGGAAGAATTGTTCGGAGGATATTTGGTTTTGCACGCTCTCAAACGACTTTACTTTCAATGCCGACGCGGTGAAACTAAAACGCAAAGTGATTGCGCCGTATCGCGAAAACGGCGTTCCAAAAGATTGGGAAGAAACCGAAGAAGGCAACTTTCGCCTGACCGCGCCCTCAAACTTATGGACAGACATCACCGTGCCGTTTTGGTCAATGCCCGAAAACACAGACCACCCAACCCAAAAGCCTGAAAAACTCATCGCTAAGTTGACGCTTGCAAGTTCCAACAAGGGCGACGTCATTCTTGATGCGTTTCTTGGCTCAGGCACGACGGCAGTCGTGGCAAAAAAATTGAGCCGCCGCTTCATCGGCATTGAACTTGACAAAACGTATTGCGCGCTCGCCGCCAAGCGATTGGACATCGCGGAGCGCGAGCCATCAATTCAAGGCTACGAAGACGGCGTGTTTTGGGAGAGAAATTCGCTCGGAGCGCAAAACAAAACCAAAGAGTCTTCCCGAAAAAAGCCGTTAGATGATAATCAGCCTAAACAGTTGATGACGATAAAAACTATTTCGCAATCCTCTTTATCTGTTACGCCATTTCGCAAATGAGTTTGGTTGTGAGCGAAGCGCGTTTTTTTCCGATTGAAAACTTGTCTTGGGATTGCTTGACGATAGGCGCTTTGGGCTGGGGGCAAATTCAAATTGCAAACGCAAATCGACTCGAAATTGATTTTAGCATCACTCGCAAAAAATGGATGTTGAGCCTTTGCGACGCAATGAGCGAATTTTATCCGAGAGAAATAGAAAAAATTTCTGAGCGGATTGACTACTTCAAAAAAGTGAGAGATAGGTGGGAAAAGAAATAACCTGTCGCTAAATCTTCTGTCCTGGATACTTAATCCGCTTGTGTTTGTTGGCGACGAGCGTTTTGACGAAACTCTGTTTGATGCGCTCCAAATCTGAAAAGGTCAAATCCGATTCGTTGAACTGATTTTCATCGAGCCGTTTGCGAATGACGATGTCGACGATTTGCGAAATCGTCTCTTCGGTCGGATTGGTGAGCGAGCGCACGGAGGCTTCGATGCCGTCAGCAAGCATGACAATCGCGGTTTCTTTGCGGCGCGGTTTCGGACCAGGGTAGCGAAAATCATCGATGTTGAGTTTATCGGGCGGAACGGTTTTCAAGGCTTTGTCATAAAAGAAGTGAATGACGGTGGTGCCGTGGTGTTCGGGAATGAAGTCGAGCACTTCTTCGGGAAGATTGTTTTTGCGTCCGATGGCTAATCCGCGTTTGACGTGGTCGCCGATGATGCGTCCGCTGGTAACGGCTTGCAGGTCGTCGTGCAGGTTTTTTCCATTTTGATTTTCAGTGAAGTAATCGGCTTCGGCGACTTTGCCGATGTCGTGAAAATACGCGCCGACGCGGCAGAGCAGTGGGTTTGCACCGATTGCCGATGCCGCTTCTTCGGCAAGCAAACTCACTTGAAGCGTGTGCGCGTAAGTGCCGGGCGCTTTGGTCGCCATCTCGCGCAAGAGCGGGTGATTGACGTCGGAAAGTTCCATCAAGGTCATATCGGTCGTAACGCCAAAGACCTTTTCAATCAACAGCAAAATCGGATAGACGAGAAAGCACAAGAGCGAACTAATCGCGGCGTATTGCAGGTCGTTCAAAATTTCGTTGAGGCTCGCGAGGCGCGAGAAGTTGAAGGCTAAAATCGAGACCGCATAGCCGACGAACACGAGCAAAATCGGCGCAAAGACTTGCGAGCGCTTGCGAATGCCGCGCGTGGCAAACACGCCCAAACTTCCCGCGAAAATCGTCGCCAACGCAAACGGAAAATCGTTGCCGCGAATCGTGCCCGCCAGAAGCGCGACCGTTACCGTCGCGAAAAATCCAACCCGCGAATCAAAAATCACCGTGAAGAGAATCGACGCTAAGCCAATCGGGACGATGTAGGGCGAAAGGTTCTCAAATTGAAGCGAATACCACACGGCGACAAGTTCGATGAGCGTGATGCTGAACAGGAGCAAGAGCATGGCATTGTCGCGCCAAATTTTCGGACGGGCAATGTAGAGGTAGGTCGTAAAAACGCCGATGATGATAAAGATGATGAGAATTTTTCCGATGTAAAGTTGAAGTGCGCCTGCGGGCATTTCGCGCTCCATCTTGGCTTGAATGAACGAATCTAACTTGCGCTTGATTTCGGGCGTAACGATTTCGCCACGAGAAATAATTTTTTCGTTTTGCCTCACAATGCCTTCGCCGAGTGGAACTTGTCGTGCGGCGCGTTCACGGTCTTCAAGCGTTTGGGCTTCGTCGTAAAAAATGTTCGGGCGCAAGAGCGGCGAAACGAGTTTGAGTGCGAGTTGGAGCGTATCGTTTGTGGTCGATGGAAATCGTTGCAAGAGCAATTCTTGAAGCGTGTTGCGAAATTCTGAACTATCGCGCACGGTGGAAAACTTCAGAACTTTTTCTTCGCGCTCGTTTTGTGAGCGAACCACAAACTCGGTCTGCTTGAACGAACTTTTTGGCACATCAATCATGCCGTCTGAAAGAAGCGACTGAATCGAGGATTGCAAAGAGCGTGGAAGTGTTAAAAGCAGTGAAGTTTGAACGGCGTTTTTAGTTAGGCAAGAATCAAAATCGGCAAGAAGCAAGGCACGCTCTTTCTCGTTAAGCCCGAAGGGCGAAAGCACGGTGAATTTTTCTGATTCTCTTAAATCTGATTTGCGCGTTGAGAGATGAAGTTTCAAACTGTCGGCAATTGAGTTGAAGTAGTCGGAATACGCGACTGCCGAATTCTGCCCCTGTTCTCGACGAAAAACAGGCAAAACGCTTTGGCGCGCTTTTTCTTGCTCACGCTCGTAGTCAGCTCTGTTTTTTTGAATCGCAAACGCAAACGGCGCAACTAAATCTTGATGATACCACGCCATTCCAACATCAAAGTTCAGTGTGGAAAGTTTACTGCGTGGAAAGAGCGAGGCAACGCTCACCAAAAATGCGACGAACAATCCAATGCGGATATATTTGTTCTCTCGTATGAATTGTTTGTCCAGAGGCATAACTTTGCAGGTCTAATGTTCAGTCCTAAAATTGTTGCAAGCCTAACTTTTCAAGAACGCTCACTTCAAAAATGCAAAAGTCAAACTCCAAATTCAAACCAAGTTCAACGCCGAAATTTATTTTTCACACGCTTCAAGAAGAATGGCTTGCGGATACTGAAACGCCTGTTTCGCTTTATCTCAAACTGCAATCTAAATACTCCTGCTTGTTGGAATCGGTCGAGGGCGAAGAGCGATTAGCGCGATTTTCTTACATCGGTCTTGAACCCTTTGCGCTGTTTTCAGCAACGGTTGATGAGCCAAAAGACGGCGCGTTCAAACTAACGGTGCTTGATAAAAAATTCAGTGCGCTGAAATCGCTTGTCAAATCAGCCTCTTCGCCGAAAGAAGCAATGGCGTGTTTGCTTACGGCGTTTGCGAATGCCAAAGAGCATGCGGCAATTACCACATCAGGCGCGTTTGGCTATGTCGGTTATGATGCCGTGCGCTTCGTCGAGAAAATTCCGATGACCAAAAAAGATGACCCAACGCACTTGCCCGATGTATTCTTGATGCTCTTCGATACGCTCGTGGTGTTTGACAACGTCAGGCGAAAAATTGTCATCGTTTCCAACTACCTTTCCGCCAAAGACAAGCCGAAAGCCGAAAAGAAAATCAAGCGGATTCGCAAGAAGATTTTTTCTGCCTTGAAGCTGTCGGACATCGCGCTCTCCAAAGAACGCAAAGCGCAGGTCAAATCGAATATGACGAAGCAAGCGTATTTGGAGAAAGTCGCAAAAGCGAAGGAATACATTTTAGCGGGCGATATTTTTCAGGTTCAAGTTTCGCAACGCCTATCGCGCAAACTGCATGCGAAGCCGTTTGATGTCTATCGAGCCCTGCGCACCATCAATCCGTCGCCGTATTTGTATTTTTTTGAATTAGGTGAAGCCCATATTATCGGTTCATCGCCTGAACTGTTGGTTGGGGTAACGAGCCAGAACGGAAAGTTTTTGGTCGAGACGCGCCCGATTGCCGGCACGCGCAAGCGCGGCGCAACGCCTGAACAAGATGACGCACTCATGCGCGAATTGCTTTCGGACGAAAAAGAGCGCGCCGAGCACTTAATGCTGATTGACCTTTCGCGCAACGATGTCGGAAGAGTCGCGGAAATTGGCTCTGTGGAAACCAACGAAATGATGGTGATTGAAAAGTACTCGCACGTGATGCACATCGTCAGCAATGTGCGCGGCACGCTGAAAAAATCGCTTTCGCCGATGGACGCTTTCTGGTCGTGCTTTCCAGCGGGCACGCTCACGGGCGCGCCCAAAATTCGTGCGATGGAAATTATCGCCGAATTGGAAACAGAGAAGCGGGGAATTTACGGTGGCGGTGTGGGCTTCTTTGATTTTAACGGCAACATCAAAACCGCGATAGCCATTCGGACGATGGTGGTGAAAGAGGGCAAAATTTACTTTCAGGCGGCGGGCGGCGTAGTAGCGGATTCAACCCCAGAGGGCGAGTATCAAGAAACGATGAACAAAATGGCGGCAGGGCTTCGCGCCGTCGAGATGCTCTACGAGAGCAATTCAAAAGTTTAGAAAACACGAAAGATAGGCTCAAAATCGGCGCGTTCAAAACGAACTCAATGGCTTTAATGTTTTGAACGGTTGAAATCAAATCAACCCAAAATTTTTTACGTGAAACAAAGAGCGACTTTCTGTTTGAATTGCGAAATGTTTCACGTGAAACATAAACCCTTGTAAATGAAGAATGACCGATTACGACGTCATCGTTGTGGGGGCAGGGCACGCGGGCTGTGAAGCCGTCCTTGCCGCCGCGAAAATGGGGCAACGAAGCCTCTTAATTACAATGGACTTGCTAGCGATTGCGCGAATGTCGTGCAATCCCGCTATTGGCGGCGTTGCCAAAGGGCAAATGGTGCGCGAAATTGATGCGCTGGGCGGCGCAATAGGCAAAATTACCGATGCCGCAGGGATTCAATTCCGAATGCTCAATCGCGGCAAAGGCGCGGCAATGTATTCGCCACGAGCGCAGTGCGACCGCGTCCAATACTCCATTGAGATGCGCAAACTCATCGAAGCCGAACCTAACATCGACCTGCGTCAAGATTCGGTGCTGGGCGTGCGCGCTGAAAACGGACGCATCAAATCCGTCATCATTCGCGGCAATCAAGAAATCACCGCCAAAGCCGTCGTGCTCACCAACGGCACATTCCTCAACGGCAAAATTCACGTCGGCTTGAAAAACTATTCGGGCGGCAGAACGATGGCAGAACCCGCCGCGGTAGGATTGACGGAATGCTTGGTCGAATTGGGCTTCACCGCAGGGCGCTTGAAGACGGGCACGCCGCCGCGCATCGACGGACGAAGCGTCGATTATAGCAAACTCGAAGTCCAACCGCCCGACGACATCATCGAGCCGTTCTCGTTTGAAACGGACGAGCGCGAGTTTCAAAAAAAGCGACAACTCTCGTGCTTCATCACCTACACCAACGAAGAAACGCACAAAGTTTTAGAATCGGGCTTCGACCAATCGCCGATGTTTCGCGGAATGATTGACGGCGTGGGTCCGAGATACTGCCCCTCGATTGAGGACAAGGTGAACCGCTTTCGCGATAAAGACCGCCACCAAATCTTCCTTGAACCCGAAGGCTTCGACACGAATGAAATGTATGTCAATGGCTTCTCGACCTCGCTTCCCGAAGAGATTCAACTCAAAGGCTTGCGCACGATTGCGGGTTTGGAAAAGGTCAAGATGATTCGCCCCGGCTACGCGATTGAATACGATTACTTTCACCCGCATCAATTAAAGCCGACGCTGGAAACGAAACTCGTCGAAGGGCTTTTCTTCGCGGGGCAAATCAACGGCACGTCGGGCTATGAAGAAGCCGCCGCGCAAGGCTTAATCGCAGGCATTAACGCCGCCTTGAAAGCGCAAGGGGAGGGCAGAGAATTTACGCTCAAACGCAACGAAGCCTACATCGGCGTGTTGATTGACGACCTCATCACGAAAAGCACGGACGAGCCTTACCGAATGTTCACCTCTCGCGCCGAGTATCGCATCATTTTGCGGCAAGACAACGCCGACCGCCGCTTGCGCGAAAAGGGCTTCGAATTGGGACTTGTCAAACCCGAAGTTTATCAAAAATTTTTGCAGAAAAAATCGGAAATTGAACTCGTCGAGCGGCTCTTGCGCGAAGAGTTGGTGCAAGCCAGTGCCATCAATCCGACGATTGAAGCGTTGGGCGGTTCGCCCTTCCGAAAAAACGAGCGTGCGATCGAAATTTTGCGCCGCCAAGAAATGACCTTCGCCAAACTGATGGAAGTCCTGCCCAACCTGCGCGAAAAGGTCGAGCAAATTTCTCGCAATCCGCGCGTGTATGAACAAGTGGAAATCGATGTGAAGTATGAAGGCTACATCAAGCGAGAAATGCAGACGGCGGAAAAACTCGCGCGCCTCGAAGATGTATTTATTCCAACTTCTTACGACTTCGAGCGCATCAAAGGATTATCCTCCGAAGGAAAGGAGAAACTGAAAAAAGTGAAGCCGACTTCGCTTGGACAAGCCTCTCGCATTTCGGGTGTTACGCCATCTGACGTGTCTGTGTTGATGGTGCATTTAGGACGATAACATCGTCAAAATGAACAATGTTACACATGGAACATCGATACATCTCAAGCCTTCGATGGCAGACAAAATCGAGTCTCAAAACCAAAGTTCCACGTGAAACATTGAGAAAAATCCGTTGAAGTTCAATCAAAAGGAAGTAGAAGCCATCAAAAACCATTCGCCGAAACTCAAATGACTGCCCCGACGATTCTACTCGTTGATGATGAGCCGCTCTTGCTCAACTCTTTGGAGCGACTGCTAGAAGATGACTTTTTTGTGCTTAAAACAACGAAGCAAGAGCATGCGATTGAGTTGGCGCAAAATTATCAACCCGTTGTGGTGATTAGCGACCAACGAATGCCGGGAATGTTGGGACACCAACTGCTTGAACGTATCAAAATCATCAGCCCAAAATCAATGCGTATCTTGCTTACGGGATACGCCGATTTAGAAGCGACCGTCGGCTCAATGAATTACAGCGAAATTTTTCGTTACATTTCAAAGCCTTGGAAAGCGGATAAACTCCTCGAGACTGTGCACTTAGCCGCCAATATTCACGCTCGAATGGAAGAAGTCCAACAAGCAGTGTTGAATGGCTCAAACGAGAAGTCCGTCGTTCCAAAGGTTTTAGTTGTGTGTAGTCAGTTAAGTGATATTGACACCATTTCGCACGCGCTTATAGGCTACGATGTGAAAACCGCGTCAAGTGCGGGCAGAGCAATTTTGCACCTTCAAGAGGAGGAAATTGCCATATTGCTCCTCATCAGTATCTCAGATTCGGCAAGGGTGAGCGAGATTGAGTTCCTCTCTTTGGTGCGCCGACTATGCCCGGAAACCGTGCCGATTTTTTTGAGTAACGGAACAGACAAAGAGACGGCACTGAGGTTAATTAACGAAAGTTCGACTTTTCGCTATTTATCTAAAAATATCAAAGTTCAAGACTTGAAGGAGGTTGTTCGTCAGGCAGTTGCACAGCACGAGTGGTTGAAGCAACAGCCGTTCAAGAATCGGCATCGGATTGAGGAAGAAATCGCCGACTTGCGTGATCGTAATCCTGCTCCAAAAACTCTGAGCGAACTCATTGAAAACTTGCGTAAGCGTAACGACGGAAAGCCAAATTATTAAAACTCAAAATCAAGGTTTCACGTGAAACACACGCCCAAAATTCGGAATGTTTCACGTGAAACAACGATGAAAAATTAAAAAAGCGCAATCAAAATGAATGAAGTAGCAACTGATGTCCGAAGCGAAAAAGAAGAAAACCTTGCCGCAAAGTTTCTGCAAAATGAACTGCTTTACGGCAAAGACCGTGAGGAAAACTTAGTCGCCGTGCATCAAATTTCTGATACCCATGTTCGCCTTTACTCGCGAAATGGAGAGAGCGTAACTTGGCGCGATGAACCCTTCTATCCCTTCTTTTTTATCGCAAACATCGGATTCTTGCGCGGGTTTCAATCGCCGCCGAATTATTGGGTGAAAGAGTTAGCGGGCAACAATTATTACAAGCATCTGGCGATTTTCAAAAGTTGGAAAGACTATCGTGGGGCACAAGATTATGCGAGCGAGATGAAGCGCAAACTGAATCAGAAGGAAATCACCATAGCGGAGGACGAAGAGTTCGGCGGAAAGCGTATCGATGAACTTTATGCCAAAGGCGATGCCCCTTCACAGTATCTCTTCCAAACAGGGAAAACACTCTTCAAAGGCATGAGCTTTGGTGACCTGCGCCGAATGCAACTCGATATCGAGACCTACTTTGACAAAGAAGCCCAACAGCGAAGTCGCAGTGAAATCGGACGCGAAAAAATCATTATCATTTCATTGCGCGATAATACAGGCTGGGAAGAAGTGCTTCACTTGCGGCAGTTCCCTGACGAGAGCGAAAAAGCCATGCTCCAAAAACTCGTAGAAGTAATTCAAACGCGCGACCCCGACGTGATTGAAGGACACAACATTTTCGACTTCGACCTTCTGTTCATTCAACGCCGATGCGAACTCAACGGCGTGAAATTCGCGGTTGGGCGCGACGGCTCATTGCCACGAAGTTATCCCGCCTCTATTCGCTTTGCCGAACGCACACGCGAGTATCAATACTGCGAAATTGCAGGACGCCATGTCGTCGATACGCTTCTTCTTGTGCAGTCGTTTGACGCCGCCAAACGCGCCATGCCCAGTTACAACCTCAAAGAAGCGGCGAAGTATTTCGGATTTGCTTCCGAAGAGCGAACCTACATCGACCACACCGAAATCGCCGAAGTCTGGGATAAAGAACCTGAAAAACTGCTTCGATACGCTCTCGACGACGTGCGTGAAACCGAAAAACTTTCGGCGATGCTCTCAGGCAGTAATTTTTACATGACACAAATGATGCCCTTCGGATATGCCCAAGTCTCGCGAATGGGACCTGCGGCGAAAATCGAAGCCTTATTTGTGCGTGAGTATTTGCGGCAAAAACACGCCATTCCGCGACCGCAAATCGGACAGCAAAACGTCGGCGGCTTTACCGAAGTATTCTTGAAAGGTGTTCTTGGACCAATCGTCTATGCCGACGTCGAATCGCTTTATCCCTCCATCATGCTAACATTTGATATTTGCCCTGTCAGCGACGAGCGAAAACTTTTTCCGAAAATTCTTACCGACCTGAAAGCCTTGCGCCTTGCCGCAAAAGGACGCATGAAAACGGCAACCTCGCAGAACGAGAAAGATACTTATGATGCGATGCAAAACTCGTTCAAAATTCTCATCAACGCGATGTATGGCTATCTCGGATTTCGTGCGGGTATCTTCAACGACTATGAACAAGCCGATAAAGTAACCACCACAGGGCAAGACATCGCTAAAAAAATGATTCGCGAATTCGAAGCACGCAATTGCCGCATTGTCGAGGTCGATACCGATGGAATTTTGCTGATCCCACCGCCTGAAATTCAAACCAAAGAGCAAGAAGAACAACTTGTGAAAGATGTCTCGGCGACTATGCCCGAAGGCATTTCCATTGCTTACGACGGTCGATTCAAGAAGATGATTTCCTATATGAAGAAAAACTATGTCTTGCTCGGCTACGACGGCAAAATGAAAATCAAAGGCTCTTCGCTTGTGAGTCGAAGCGGCGAAAAATTTGGGCGCGATTTCGTGAAAAAGGGCTTTGAATGTCTATTAAATGAAGATATTTCTGAACTTCACAAACTTTACCTCCACTATCGCAACCGCATTTTGAACCGCGAAATGCACGTCTCGGAATTTAGTCGAATGGAAACGCTTAAAACATCGCTCGACGAATATCGGCGCGATGTCCGCGAAGGCAAGCGCGCAAAAGCCATCACTTACGAACTCGCAATCAAAAGCAAACTTAGCGTCAGCAAGGGCGATAGAATCACCTACTATGTGATTGGGTCTGGCTTTCAAGGAAATTCGTGGGATAAAGGCAAACTCGCCTCAGAATGGAACGAAGAAAAGCCCGACCAAAATGTGGACTTCTATCTAAAGCGATTAGACGAATTTTGCGAAAAGTTCAAACCGTTTTTTAAGCCAAGCGATTACAGCAAAATTTTTACGGCAGATGAACTCTTCGGCTTTTCGCCTGATGGCATTGAAATCATCAAAGAAATTGTGCACCGCGACACAAGCGATTTAGAAGAAGAAGTGCCGTTTTAACATTTTGATAACTTTGTGATTTTCATCACGGCTTGGTTGCGAAGTCGTTTGAAGATATGTATTTTCTCCTATCCTGATTGTGCCTACACCAAAACAAAGCACGCTAGCAAAGCGGAGGGAGACGCATTGATGATGATTGCGAGAGAAGCATCGCCTGCCAAAAGCGAAGTGGAAATTGCCGTTGCAAATATCGCAACCTTACTTGTTTCAGCTTCAAGAATGGTTTCAGGCGAAGTTGTGCCGAGCTTTGAAACGATTGTCGCGCAAAACGAAATGAGTTTCGCGCAAAAGCGTAAAGATATGCTCTCTGTGCAAGCGTTGCTAATCGGTGAAGATGCCGCTGTACCTGTGCTCCAAAAGGCTGCCGAGATAATTCGCAATTTGCATGTGCTCTCGGAAGCGATACACGCCGATGAGATTCATACTGTTCAAGTGCCTGCCAAACCACTCCCCGAAGGCTCACTCTTGCGCGATACCCTGCGTCGATTGCAGTATATTCAAAAAGTAATTGAGTCAGTTGCGAAATGGACAAATGATGTCGGTGAACACGAATATCTCAAAGGCTCAGCACTATACACGAAAACCCAACAAGAGTTAATTCGCGCATTCAAGCGCGTGGTCGTTCAAATTCAACAAGCGGCGGTGGTTATTGGCAAGTATCGAGATATGGGCGATATTCGCCTGCTTCGCGAAATGACGCTCGACGCGCATGCTGTATTGAGCGAATTGAAGGAAGCCGATGAAAGTGTCTCGGAAAAACGAAAATCGATTTCCTTTTTTAAGCGCGCAATAGAAGAAAGCAAAGCCGCACCTGAAATCGTGCGTCAACTTGCGTCAGTAACGGCAGGGCTTATGATTGTGCTCATGCTTTCCTTCGCCATCATTAAACTCAACGCCCTTGCGCCCCAAGTCTTTCCCATATCCGAACCCGTATTTGAATCAAGAGATAAATCGTCGGTTGAGCATGAAAAGCATGAAATTCAAACGCCTGCGCAACGCACACACGCACAAGAGGAAAGAATAACGGCGATAAAATCCGAAACAGAGGATAAGCCAAAGGAAATCGCGCCGCCGATGAACAACGAAACTTGGATTGCTAATGACGAAGCACGCCGCGAAGAAATTGCACCAGCACCAGCATCGACAAAACTCCCGCCGCCGACAAGCACACAGCCCAAGCCCGAAGTGAAGAAGCCCGAAGTGAAGAAGCCCGAAGCAAGCGTCGCGCAAGCAAAGGAATCTGCGCCCACGAAAACGAGTCGTGCGGCATCGGAAAATAAAGCCAAAGCAATCACGCCCGTTTTGAAAAAGGTAACAGATAAACCTGCGGCGAAAGCGGCAAAGAAAACAGACGAACAACAAAATGCGTCGCCGAAAGCATCAAGGGAACTTGAAGCGGCATCTCAAAAAAATTCAGAGCGTGCGGCACCAAAGCGCAAAACAATCGTCATAGAAGATTAAAATTTCTTATGCTTGCAAAACAAAAATACTTCGAGTATGAAACATCTGTTTGCACTATTATCGCTCTTGGTTCTTGCGCCGTCGCTTTGGGCACAAGATGCGGCAGAGTCAGCCATCAGTCATTTACAAAACGGTATCAACTGTTCGCGCGAAGAAGCAGAGCGGCTTTATCGCACGATTAATTTTTTCGCCGACGGCGTAACGAGCGATTTGACCTACATCGCCTCGTCGCGCGACGATTTCGCTGCAAAGCAAAAAGCCATTAACCGCACGATTCGCGACTACTTTGAAAATGGAAACTCCATCATTCAAGTCTCAAGCATCTCGAAAGACCCCGAAAATCCTGACATCTTCGACTTCACGATTCGACGCTACCTCTATCGCCTTGCGAATATGAAAAATCGTTACACCAAAGTCGAACTCACCTTCCAACAAGACTACTTGGGAATGGGGCAAATCTATCCCGACGGAACAGACTTTGAACTCTCGATTAGTTTGTGGCAAATTTTTCGTGGTTGGAAAGATAACATGCTCGCTTACCAAGATGCCACGAAGAAAAAATTTCGTCTCGCCTTCAAGAAAATCGGCGACGATAAATACGATGTAAAAATCAAAGAAGCCTTAGCCACTGAAACGATTGACCTCAATAAGTTCTACCAAAAGTTCAAGATTGAGGACAAGTAAACCCGCTTGCCCTATTATGCGTGTCATCTTGGTTGCCTTGTGCGTTTGCTTTTTGCCTTTTGAAAGTTTCGGACAGATTTATGATTGGGAAGATTTCAACAAGACCCTCGTCGCCATTGAGCGCATCAACAAGAAAAAAGAAATGAGTTTTCTCAACGCGCTTAGCGACGATGAATTCATTCACTCGCCGGACTTTGCGCAACTCTTCAACGCAATCAAATCTCATCATCTGAATTTAGGCTACGCACAAGTGCGATGCATCAAAGAGTTCGAGATTAAGGACGCAAAGCAACCCTACGCCGACGCGCAATGCTTGATGGTGTCGTTCTTGCAAGGCGCTGATTTTCGGTGGTATGTGGAGTCGGCATATTTGCAATCTGGGAAAGACACAGTGCACTTTGAGCAAAAAAGTTTTAAGCCGCTCGCGGCGGAATACAATTTCAGCGACTTCGTTAATGCTGTGCGAAACGGAGACATCAAAGAATACAGCGGCATCACCGCATATGGAGGACTGCCGCTCAGTTTTCTTGCCAGCAAGCGCGTGCAGAAAAATCGCGCCGCCACGATTATCGTTACAAACCTGATTTTTTACGAATACGATTCAGACACGAGCGTAGCGCGCAAGGACGCAAAACAAATCGTTGAAGTCGGTTACATCGCCCTCAAAAACACCACGAAACTGCAAGGTCAGAAAAAAGGTTGGCTCTTGCACGAATACGGCTCAATGAGCGATTTTTACGAGCGGTATATGCAACAAGACCTCTTTCACGACTTCATCATCGATAAAGCCGAACAAGGCACGAAAAATCGCCTCAAAAAATATAACCTCGATAAACCCAGCCGATTCTATTTCGAAAACCTACGCTCCGTGCAGAGCAATTAGCCAAAGCCCTCCCTTAATTCCATATCCCAACAAAAGCGTATCTTGGAAAAACTTTGCGAACAACTTCCAACAAAATTTTGCAGAACATGGTAGAAACAACCAACAAAAGAGAGGCGCAACTCGCCTACATCAAACAAACGCTTCACTACAGCGCAGAACTTAAAAAGCAAGTTGCCGATAGGTTTGCCAACGAAATTTTGGAGATGGCGACCGTTATCACGACGGCGTTCAAGAACGGAAACAAACTGCTCATCTGCGGCAACGGCGGTAGCGCAGCAGATTCGCAACACATTGCAACGGAGTTCACGATTCGATATCGCAGTTCGGTCAATCGTCCCGCGATGCCTGCGATTGCACTTACAACCGATAGCTCCGCACTTACAGGCGGCGCAAACGATTTAGGTTACGATAATGTCTTTGCGCGTTTGGTCGAAGCCTACGGCAGAGAAGGCGATGTGGTGCTTGGCATTTCAACCAGCGGCAATTCCGAAAGCGTGATTCGCGCCTTGCAATATGCAAAGTCCAACAAGATGAAAACACTTGCATGGCTCGGCAACACGGGCGGCAAGATGAAAGGCATGGCTGATGTTGAAATCATTGTGCCACATCAAGGCGCAGCTGACCGCATTCAAGAGTGCCACATCGCGATTGGGCATATCATTATTCAACTTGTCGAGGAAAACTTCGGCTACTTCGGAAACTAACTGCAAAACCCTGTGAACATCATTGAAGGAAATCTTTACGCGAAGGGATTAAAATTTGCAATCGTTGCGTCTCGGTGGAACGACTTTATCGGCGCGCGGCTCATTGAGGGTGCTGTGGACTGTATTGTTCGCCACGAAGGAAGCACGGAAAACATCACGCTCTATCGCTGTCCTGGTTCGTTTGAGTTGCCGATGGTGGTGAAGAAAGTTGCGTCAAGCAAGCAATTTGATGCGGTGATTGCGATTGGCGTATTGATTCGCGGCGCAACCTCGCACTTCGACCACATCGCCGCCGAAGCCACAAAAGGCGTAGCGCAAGCCGCGCTCGATTCAGGCGTGCCCGTCGCTTACGGCGTGCTGACGACCGATACGATTGAGCAAGCGATTGAACGCGCTGGCACGAAAGCGGGCAACAAAGGATGGGAAGCCGCAACCGCCGCGATTGAAATGGCAAACCTTTACAAAGCGATGTAATCGAATTATGAGCGGAATATCACGCGCCTAACAATTTCGCCGCGCCCCACTCGAAGCCATTCGGCTCGCAAATGGCGACTTGCACGCTTTTGAGTTTAATGGTTGGATTTCGCGGAAGAAATTGGCGTTTTATGATGCTCTCAAAGTTTCGGAAAAAATAAGCACCAAGCGTTTCGCAAGTCGGCGTGGCTTTCGCTGACGCATCGAGCAGGGGATTTTCGTTGAGATACGTTTGCGAGAGCGACGCAATCACGGTTTCAAACGCAGTGCGCACTTCGGGAAGATTGATAATCATGCCATCGCGCGGCTCGCCCATAAGCGCAACTTCCATTCGCCACAAGTGCAAATGCGGCTCTTCGCGCACCGAGAGCGAATGGGAGGCAAGAAACTCAAATTTCAAGAGCAGTTCTGTTGTCATGTGAGTTTTGAGAAATTATATCGCCGGCCCTTCCACGCCGCGCCGCCGCCAAAGTAAATCCAGCGCATCGAGTTGAACGCAATCGCGATGAACATCACGATCGAGAGCGCGTGCAACAGGGCGTAAAGCGGATTCAATCGGAATTTAAGCGCGATGAAAACGCGCATCAACGCGGCTAAAAGCAGTTGCGAGAGCGGAAGCCAAAACGAAGCAAGCGAAAACTCTGCGCCAATCAACGAAACGCCAACGAAGAAATATGGCAAAATGAAACAAGCGAACATCACGGCGCAAACCGCCACCATTCCAAACGCATTGTAGCCCAAGCCCGCAAAAAGATTTTTCGAGAACCCGCGAAACGCCTCGCCGAGTCCGTCATACATTCGGCACTGAACCGCATCAACACCGTTGAAGACCATCACCTTTCCGCCTGCGCGTTTCGTGGCTTTCACGAACCACACATCTTCAACAATGTTCGATTTCACCGCTTCGTGCCCGCCAATTCGTTCATACATCGCACGGCGAAATAGAATAAACTGACCATTCGCAAACGCAAACGCTTCGATGTTGCTTTTCCAAATCATTCGCATCGGCAAGAAGCACATAATCAAGAAATGCACAAGCGGCACGATGATATGTTCCCAAAACGTGCCGAGCGTTTGATGCGGCACGAGCGAGAGCATATCGGCGCGAGTTCGCTCCATCGACGCAACGGCGCGCGCAAGCGCGTCGGGCGCGTGAACCGTGTCGGCGTCGGTGAATAAAAGCAACTCGCCCATCGCAACTTTGGAGAGTTGATGACACGCCCAACATTTTCCCACCCAACCTTGCGGAAGCGCGTCGCCCGAAATGACGCGAAGGGTTTGAAATTCGGATTGCAGACGCGAAAGAATCGCTCCCGTTTGGTCGACGCTGTGGTCGTTGAGGACAATCACTTCAAAGCGCGGATAGGATTGCGCGCAAAGCGAGCGGACGCACGCTTCAATCGAGCGTTCTTCGTTGCGCGCGGGTATGAGAATCGAGACAAACGGCATCGCACTCGGCTCACCGCTTGAAAGCGATTTCACATCAACCAAGTTCAACAGCAAAATGCCAAAAAAGACGAGCAAGCAAGCAACGATGAAAATCTGATAGAGAAGTATCGGCGACGCGAGTAACGCTTGAAAGGTCATCAAAGCAGAGTTGGTTATGAAAACGGGCAGGGCTAAATTTAACGCATCGACATCATCAAAACCGAAAGAAATGATTCAATGATTCGCCACATCTTTTTTTTAGGGACTCTTTTGCTTCTGCTCAACCGTTGTAGCGACAATGCCACTGACCCTTCGTCCAACGCCGACGAGTTTTTCGAAGCCAAAGTTAACGGCTTGCGTTGGGTGGGCGAATTGAACGCCTCGCTTCCCTCTACGCCGGGATTTCCGCCGATGCCGTCGTTTGTGATGAAACGGTTCGAGGCAGGTACTTTGACCTTGATGATTCCGCGCAAACAAGAACTGTTTTCAGACCCCGAGCTTATGACCATTAGCACCAGGCGATTTGAGGAGTCAGGAAATTTTGAGACGAGGATAGTAATGTTATCGCGACGGTCTAAATTTTTTCAGTTGGACAGCGCGATGGCGTTTAACATCACAAGAATTGACACGACGCAGAAAATCATTGAAGGCGCGTTTGCGTTCCGACTGCGCGAAATGATTTTCCCGCCGCCCGACCCGTTCAACAGCGCATTTGGCGATAGCGTCATTATGGTTACGGACGGGCGGTTTCGCATCAAGTATGAAACAGAAACTCGCTGGACGACTCCTTAAAGTCCGAAACTCACGCCTGCTAAAAAGGTCGTGAATCCGCCCGCGCCAAGTTGAACGAGAATCGAGAGGTTGTTTTGAATCGCGTAGCGTCCGCCGAATTGAAAGCCCAAGTCGCTTCCGCTTCCTCCCGTGAGAATAGCGATGAAGTTCAAGCCCGCGTATAAGTCCCAACGAGGCGCGTTGAGGTCGAAGTGATAGTTGGCTTGTCCGCCGATGCCGAGCGCGTTATCGCCGCCCGTCAGGTATAAGCCGCCAAGCGCGCCCACGTCGAATCGCCCAATTCCGACCTTATCGCCCACGCCGATTTCCCACATTCCGCCAATCAAGGTTGCGCCGCGACTGCCGCCAATGCCGACCGTACCGAGTTGTTTGCCGTTAGAGATGAATTGCGCCGAAAGCGAGGACGAGAAAAGAACAAACGCGATGAGGAGCAAAAGTTTTTTCATTGCAGATGGAAATGTTGGAATTGAACAACAAAGTTTGAAGTTTGCAAAAATAGCAGTTCCAAAGAAACACGTCGCAGTCAACATTCATTCCCGAAGCGCAAGATGCATCACTTTGATTTTCTCGGCGAACTTTCGCTCATCGTGGCGGCGGCGATTGTCGTCATTCTGATTTTTCAAAAGGTCAAACTGCCGTCCGTCATCGGTCTCATCTTCACGGGCATTCTGCTGGGTCAATCCGTTTTTGGCGTCATCAAAGATTTAACCTTGATTGAA
This sequence comes from Candidatus Thermochlorobacteriaceae bacterium, assembly GCA_029263855.1. Lineage (GTDB taxonomy): Bacteria > Bacteroidota > Chlorobiia > Chlorobiales > Thermochlorobacteraceae > JANWWM01. Next base: position 52,970 of record JAJUFC010000016.1, read on the forward strand.
ATTCTCGCCGAGCTCGGCGTCGTGTTGCTCTTATTCACGATTGGCTTGGAATTTTCGGTCGATGAACTTAAACGCCTGAAAGAAATCGTCTTGATTGGCGGCACGGCGCAAGTGGTGCTGACGATAGGCATTGCGTCGCTGATATTGCTGTTTCTGTTTCCGATTTTCGGCGTTGCGCTCTCGTGGCGCGAAAGCGTCTTTCTTGGAATTGTGATTGCCGCAAGTAGCACCGCAATTTGTTTGAAACTCTTGGCAGATAGAGATGAACTTTCGCTTCCGCATGGCAGAATTGCACTTGGGATTTTGATTTTGCAAGATGTGGCGATTGTGCCAATGGTCATCGCCGTTACCTTCTTGAATCCAGAAGCCGACGGCTCGCTTGCGAAAATTGCACGCGATTTAGGCTTGCTCATCGTCTTTTCAGCGGCGATTATCGTCGGGTTTCAGATTGCGATGCCACGCCTCGTGCGGATTCTCTCGGAAATTCACGCCAAAGAAGCCCTTGCGCTCGGCGCGATTCTGCTGTGTTTCGGCTCGGCGTATCTGACTTCGCTCGCGGGGCTATCGCTCGCGCTCGGCGGATTCATCGCGGGCATCATCATCGCCAGCACCGACGAGAGCCACAAAATCGCCCACAGCGTTGAGCCGCTCCGCGACGCGCTCACGAGCATTTTTTTCGTTTCGGTCGGATTGCTTTTGAATCTGAATTGGGCAAACCTGCCGATTTACCTTTTCATCGCGCTTGGAGTCATCGTCTTGAAGTTCGTCATCGTGGCGGCGATTAGTTCGCTTTTAGGCTACTCGATGCGCGAAAGTCTAATGGCGGGCTTGACGCTCGCGCAAATCGGAGAGTTCTCGTTTGTGCTCGCGAACACGGGCAAGCAGAGCAACGTGATTGGCGACTCGATGTTTCAAGCCGTGCTGGCGACGATTGTGGTAACGATGATTATTACGCCGCTGATTATTTCGCTTGCGCCGCGAATGGTTGATCGGCTTGCGCCTGCGCTCGAGTTTATTCCGCTCACCAATCGCTTCTTCCAATTTTCATTCCTTGTGCCAAAAAACAATGTGCGCGCAAAGCACGAAGAAAGTTCGGCGACAAAGCCGCACGTCATTGTCATCGGATATGGCACAAATGGGCGCAACATCGCCGCCGTGCTCAAAGCCACAAACATTTCGTATGCCATTTTAGAAAATGACCGCAAAATCGTTGAAGCGGCGGCGAAAGCGGGCGAAACCATCATTCTCGGCGACTGCACCGAGAAAAACAAGTTGCTTAAAGCGGGCGCGGACAAAGCCGAAGCCATCGTGATTGGCATTTCCGACCGCGACGCGATTGCGCAGTGCATTCGCGCCATTCGCGACCTGAACAACGAAGCCTTCGTGATTGTTAGAACGCGCAACATGCAGGAAGTCCCCGCGCTCTACGAAGCGGGCGCAAGCACGGTCGTTACCGAAAAATTAGAAACCTCGATTCAGATTTTCTCTCTGCTCTTGCAACAGTTCAAGATTGACGGCGAGTTGATTCAGCAACAGCAAGAACTCATTCGCCGTGAGTGCTACAACATCTTCCCGAAACTGCCGACTGTCCCAAAAGAGCCAGCGGAAGTTCAAGAGCCGAAATCGCAAGCATAGCCTAAACGGCTTCCTGCGCAAATTTGACGTTGGCGTAAATTGCTTGAAGCGAAAGCGTAATGCCGAGATGCTTGAGGCGGACTTTTGCGGATAAGCCTTGAACTTCGGTCAAGAGCCATTTTTGTTCGGATAGTTTGGCGTAATACTCCACGAAGGGACGGTCTTGGCAAATGAGCAAATACTCGTTGAACGAGGGCAAGGCGCGATAGAAAAGAAATTTTTTGCTACGGTCATAAACTTCGGTTGAATCCGAGAGCACTTCAACAATGAGCGAGGGATTGTCGATAATGGCGTCGGTTTCTTTGAGGAAGTTCGGCTCGCCGCAAAGTGCACAAGCATCGGCGTAGGTGTAAAGGTCAAACGGTTTGATGAAGATTTTCATTTCGCTGTTGAAAGCGCGACATCCTTTGCGAGAAAGTCTCTGGTGTAACTCGGAAGAGACATTCATACAAATAGTTGTATGATTCGGCGAGCCGCCTGCCATAGCGAAGAGTTCGCCTTTGTAGAACTCGTGCTTTTCGTGCGATTCGCGCTCGCGCTCGAGATACTCTTCCATCGTGTAGAGCCGTTTGGTTTCGACAGCGCTCATGCTTCCTCCGTTTTGAACGAATCAATTAAAATTTTCAAAATCTTTTGCGCGGCGACGGCAATCACCGTTCCCGGACCGAAGACGGCGGCAACGCCTTTGCTGTAAAGAAATTCATAATCTTGATGCGGAATCACGCCGCCTGCGACGACGAGAATATCTTCGCGCCCCAACGCTTTGAGTTCTTCAATCAGTTGCGGAATGAGCGTTTTGTGTCCTGCCGCTAAACTTGACGCGCCGACAATGTGCACGTCGTTTTCGACGGCTTGTTTGGCGACTTCTTTTGGCGTTTGAAAGAGCGAGCCGACATCGACATCGAAGCCTAAATCGGCAAAACTTGTAGCGATAACTTTTGCGCCACGGTCGTGCCCGTCTTGTCCCATTTTGGCGATGAGAATGCGCGGTCTGCGTCCTTCGAGTTCGGCAAATTCGTCTGCCATTTGTTTGGCTTTGAGGAAGTTTTCGTCTTGTGAAATTTCCGCTGAATAAACGCCCGAAATCGTTTTGATGCGTGCTTGATAGCGACCGAAGACCGTTTCCATCGCGTAAGAAATTTCGCCCAAAGTGGCACGCACACGCGCGGCTTGGCAGGCAAGTTCAAGTAAGTTTCCTTGTTTGGTTTCAGCGGCATGTGTGATGGCGTTCAGTGCGGCTTCGACGGCGGCGGAATCACGCTCGGCTTTGATTTTTTTCAGACGTGCGATTTGCTGTTCGCGCACCGCTGTGTTATCGACTTCCAAAATTTCAATCGGAACTTCCTTATCGAGCCGATATTGATTGACGCCAACGATGATTTCTTTTCCCGAATCAATGCGCGCTTGCTTGCGCGCCGCCGCTTCCTCAATGCGCAACTTCGGCAAGCCCGCTTCAATGGCTTTTGCCATGCCACCAAGCGATTCAACTTCCTGAATGAGTTTCCATGCTTTTTGAGCGAGTTCGTGTGTGAGTCGCTCAACATAAAACGAGCCACCCCACGGATCGACCGTTCGGCAAATGTCGGTTTCATCTTGCAAAAGCAACTGCGTATTGCGCGCAATCCGTGCCGAAAAATCGGTCGGAAGCGCGATGGCTTCATCGAGCGAATTGGTATGAAGCGACTGCGTGTGTCCAAGTGCCGCCGCCATGGCTTCAATGCAAGTGCGAATCACATTGTTGAACGGGTCTTGTTCCGTGAGGCTGTAACCGCTGGTTTGGCAATGCGTCCGCAACGCGAGCGATTTCGGATTCTTTGGGTGAAATTGATTGACGAGTTTCGACCACAAGAGCCTGCCTGCGCGCATTTTGGCGATTTCCATAAAGTAGTTCATTCCGATTGCCCAAAAGAACGAAAGGCGCGGCGCAAAGTCATCGATGTCCAATCCGCTATTGACGCCTGTGCGTAGGTATTCCAAGCCGTCGGCGAGCGTGTAAGCCATTTCCAAATCTGCCGTCGCGCCGGCTTCTTGCATGTGGTAGCCTGAAATGCTGATGGAATTGAACTTCGGCATTTCTTTGGCAGTGTATTTGAAAATATCGGCAATGATGCGCATTGAGGGTTCGGGCGGATAAATGTAAGTGTTGCGCACCATGAACTCTTTAAGAATATCGTTTTGAATCGTGCCTGAAAGGTCGGCGTGTTTGACACCTTGCTCTTCGGCGGCGACAATGTAGAATGCCATGACGGGAATCACCGCGCCGTTCATCGTCATCGAGACCGACATTTTGTCGAGCGGAATTTGCTCGAAGAGGATTTTCATATCCTCGACGGAATCAATCGCCACGCCCGCTTTGCCGACGTCGCCCACGACGCGCTCGTTGTCGCTATCGTAGCCGCGATGCGTCGCCAAATCAAACGCGACCGAAAGCCCCATTTGTCCTGCCGCAAGGTTGCGACGATAAAACGCATTCGATTCTTCGGCGGTCGAGAAGCCTGCGTATTGGCGAATCGTCCAAGGGCGCATCACATACATCGTTGAATACGGTCCGCGCAGATAGGGCGGCAAACCTGCGGCGTAGTGGAGATGTTCGATGTCTTCCAAGTCTTTGGGCGAGTAATGCGATTTGACCGCAATGCCTTCGGGCGTGAGCCATACTGCCTCGTCGCCATTGGGCGTTTCGGACGGAGCGGATTTCGTGAGCGAAAGTTTGGCAAAATTGGGACGCATCGGTTCGAGCAAGGTTAAGGTTGAATAAATCAGGTTGAATGAATTTCAAATCTCGTCGGGATTGATGCCGAGTTGGCGCAATTTTTCCGCAAGGCGATTGGCTTTTGCGGAAACCTCTTCAATTGTTGGGAGCATCTTGCCGTCGGCATTAATCCAACGAAGCCAATTTGCCTCGCTGTTTTCGAACGTGCCGCGCCATATCGTCAGCGCAAGTCCGACGCGCTCGAAGCGGTTGTCGGGACAACGCTCCACCCTGCCTTGATTGAAGCAGAAAAGTTGCAACGCTTCGCCGCCATAGAGCCGAGCGGGGTCGTAGACGAAATAATACCAAACCCCGATGCGCGCATAAATTTTCAACTTCTCGCCGAACTCGCCGCCTTCTTTGTTGGAGACGATTTCGCCGACGATTTCGGGCGGCTTGCCGTGTTCCCACAGAAAATACGAGCGATTGCGCTTCTCATAAAGGTCGTTGCCTTGCGCGGGCTTGACATCGAGGCTCAACAGAAAATCCGGCACGAGCGGCGGAAAATGCACGCCGTAGAAGAGCGCGACGTTTTGCGTCGCCAAGAAATGCTCTGCGTCTTTGGGTTTCCAACCCGCGTAGAGCGATTGAACCAGAAGGCGTTGTTGGCGCTCGGAGAAAATGTTGTCCATCGGCGCGTCGTCTTCGGTTTTGATATGTTCGAGACTTGGCGCGTCTATCAGGTCTTGTTCTGCCATAGAGTCGTGGCGTTCGGTTTAGGTTGCTGAACTTCTATGCAATAGGCTTCGTCTTTTTGATTTCCTCGTCTATGCGCTCTTTCAAAAACATTTTGAGCAGTGATTGATAAGGCACGTCGCGCTGATGCGCCAAGACGCGAAGTTGATTGAGCATCGTTTCGGGAAGGCGCAACGAAATGGCGCGCGTCGTCGGTTTGAGCGAAGGGAATATCGCGGGCGAAGCCTTTGACCAGTCCACATAATCCGTTGAATCATGGGTCGCCCAAAATTCTCGTTCTTCTTCTTCCGAAGCGAATTTCGGAATCGACTTCTTTTCAGATTTTCTTTTGCTCATCGTGGTATCGCGCTCGTTCTTTCTTGTTCATATCTCGCGCCGAAATGACGCGAACTCGATTATTTCGGACGGTGTAGACGACGAAGAGATAGCGTCCCAAGTCGGTCTTGCCAAGCGCATAAAATCGCGGCTCGGTTTGAGAATGTTTCTCATCGCTTGCGACAACGAGCGGAACGTTGAAAAAAATTTCTTCGCATTCCGCGTCCGAGACTTGATGCTTTCGCCAATTTTTCAGTTGATTTCCTGAATCCCAATCGAACCCCTCGAACGCCAACTCTTGCATCGCTTGCTCAAAAAACGTCTATTGACAATAATGCGACGCTCTTTGCGCCGACAAGTTTTTTCTTTCTGCTGACGTTTGACCACGAAAAATACGACAATCGTCGTATTGATTATCCTTTGCCCTAACTGGTAACTTTGCGCCGTGAAGTCAATCAAAACTAAACTGGAAACAAAATGAAAAGCGTCAAACTCTATTTCGGCTTATCTCTGCTGCTATTTTTCTTCATTGCCTTCGCTCAAACCGAAAACGCCTTTGCCCAAAAGAAGAAAAGCAAAGCGAGCGAGAGCATTGTCGGCACTTGGGTTCATCAAGGTCAGTTTGGCGAGGTCGAACTTTCAATCTATTCTTCGGGACGATTCGCGATGTATTTGCCAAACGGAGACAATATCAGCGGCAGATGGTCAAAGTCAGGCAGTTCCATCAACATCACTTTCGACAATTCCGCTGACCCCGATGATGCGTTTGGAACAAACAGCGCCTCTGGCTACTACGAGGGCGGAAATACGCTCGCTTGGCAGGGCGCGACCTATCGCAGAAAAAAATAATTCTAACTGACCTCTGCGATTAAGATTGAATTTCCGTCTTCTCGTAAAGCTCGGCGAGCGGAATCGCCAAACCAAGACTTTCCAACGCCACCGACTCCGAAAGCGACTTGTATTCCGACAACAGCCACTTGCCGTTGGGCTGTTTGGAGAAGACCTCCACGCTCACGCATTCGGAGTCGACGAGCGCATACTCTTTGAGCGAGGGCAAGGCGCGATAGTGCGCAAACTTCGTCCCACGATCGTAATCCGCTGACGAGGGCGACGTGACTTCCACGATGAGCGTCGGGTTCAAGAGGCTTTCGCCGAACACGTCCTTCTCGTATTCGGGCTTGCCGCACACGACGCACACGTCGGGATAGCAATACTTGCGAATGGCGGCAATCTTGACGCGCATATCGCTGGTGTATGCGGTGCAAGGCTTCTTCCGTAATTGAGAGCCGAGCGAAATGCTGATGTTCATCGCGATGATGCTGTGCGCGGGACTGCCGCCCGCCATCGCGAAAATTTCGCCCTGAAAATACTCGCTCTTCGTTTCTGCCTCGCGCTCGCGGGCAAGGTATTCAGATTCCGTGAAAAGATGCTTTGGTTCGGCGGTCATAACAACTCACGATTAGGTTTCATTTGCAAGCCGCTCCAATTCCATCGCCGCAACGGCGCGGTAGGGCGAAAGCGTTTCAATTTCCGCGTCGCTTGGTGGCGCGGGCGATTCAAGCCCGACTTCAATGGTCGATTTCATTTTTTCTTTCGCGTTAGGCGATTTCGTGACGCCAATCAGATTGAATTTCTTTTCGGCGATGAGTTTGTCGCGGGCTTCTCGGACGCGCCGAATTTCCGATTGAACGAAGCCTGAACGAAGCGATTGAATCATTCCGCCCTGCGATTCAATCCGCTGAACGAGCGACCACGCGGCGTTTCCCATTGCGTCGGTGAGCGATTCCAATGCGTAAGAGCCTGCGGCGGCATCAACGACTTTGTCCAAGTGCGATTCATCGCGCAAGATGAGGCTTGCGTTGCGCGAAAGGTGCGCGGAAAATTCGTTGGGCGATTTGAAGAGTTCATCAAAGCGAGCGACGGTGATGGAATCCGCGCCGCCCGTCGCCGCCGCCATCGCTTCAACCGTGCCGCGCAGAAGGTTGTTATGCGCGTCGTAAATCGTCTTGTTCCATCGCGCGCTCGAGACGTGAATCGTGGGCGTTGCCGATGCGCCGTAAGCCTTCGCCAATTCGCCGAAGAGCCAACGCGCCGCGCGAAACTTGGCGATTTCTAAAAAGTAACTTGCGCTAACGGCAAACGAAACCTCGATATGTTGCAACGCCTCGTCAGCCGAAACGCCTTGCTCCGTGAGCGCATCGAGATACTCAACCGCCGACGCGAGCGCGAACGCAAGTTCCTGCGCGAGCGAACTACCTGCGTTTTGATAAACATCGGCGCGAATCGTAACCACCTTGACGTTTGGATACGGTCTCGCCGCTCCAACCATTTGAGCCGCCGTCGCAAAGGCTTCCGACTCCCACTTGCCTTGTGTCGCAAACGACGCAATCGCGTCGAAATCAATCGAGACGTGGACGAACTTCGCGTCGAGATTGCGCGAGCGCGTTTCATTGAGAAACAAGGAAAGAATTTGCGGCGCGTCTTGACAACCGTAGAAATGAACGGGCGCGGCTTCGAGCCAAATGCCATTGAGCAACGCGCTCATTTCGTTGGCGCTTTTGGGCGAAGCGAAAAACGCGATTGACATCGCGCCGCGATTGAGCGCATCGAGCGCAAGGCGATTGGCGCGTTTAATGTCCGCGTCAAAAACTTCTTCGCGAATCAGCCACTCGCCTGTTGGCTTGAAAGGAATTGCAAACGGCGCAACATCTTCGTCGGTATAAATTGGCTGAACATCAATGCCCTCGAGCGTGTGCCAAATGAGCGTCTCGTCAAACGATTTGCCTTTAAGGTCGCGAGTAATTTCGGCGAGCCAATCGCTTTTTTTGAGCGGCGGAAATTCGGAGAAGAGTTTTGTGGACATCGTTACAACAGAAGAAAAGGTTCTACAAAGTGCTTCGTGCGAAACTTACAGATTTTTCCGATTAACTTTGCCAACTAAACGGCTGAAAAATGTTGATAGAAGCAGGTTTCACGTGTGCAGTTTGCGGTGAATGGAACGAGACAGTCGTCGACACCGAAGGCGGCTTGCATCAAACTTACACCGAAGATTGTTTCGTCTGCTGCCACCCGAATACGCTTTACATCACGATTGATGAAGAAACCGAGACGGCGTATATTGACGCAAGATTTGAAGAATAAAATGTCCTTTCCTGAATTTCTCTTTCGCGCCGACGGCGGATTCATTCGCATTCCCGTTTGGGGACACATTCCGCTCGACGACGCGCTCCGAAAAACCATTTCCCACCCGACCTTCCTTCGCTTGAAAGGCATCAAGCAACTTTCGTTTGCGCATTATGTTTTTCCCGGCGCAACGCATACGCGCTTCGAGCATAGCATCGGCGTGTATCACCTGACGCGACTCATCTTGCAACGCTTGCTCACGAACCCGCTCACCCAATCGCTTCAACGCAAATCCTTCTCGTTTGACGAAACAAGTTGCCGCTTGATGCTCGCGTCGAGTTTGCTTCACGACATTGGGCATTATCCGCACGCGCATCTCGTCGAAAACGTCGCCATCACGAGCAAAAACGACGTCGTTTTCAAAGACCACCAAGACCTAACGACCGAGCGCGTGTTTGAATCGCGAGAGGGCTTCGGCAGTTTGGCGGAAATTTTGGAGCGCGAGTGGAACTTGGACGCGCGCGAAGTCTCCGCGATGGTAACGGGAAAAAAGAAGATGACCTTCTCCAAACTCATCAGCGGCACGCTCGACCCCGACAAGATGGATTACCTAATGCGCGACGCGCACCACTGCTCTGTGCCTTACGGCAACATCGACATTGAACGTCTGATTGAATCCTTTGTGCCCGACGCGCAACGCAAACGCTTCGCCATCACGAGCAAAGGCATCGCGCCGTTTGAAAGCCTGATGTTCGCCAAATACGCGATGATGCGCAATGTGTATTGGCATCACGCGGTTCGCGCGATGTCCGCGATGCTCAAACGCTTCGCGCAAGACGCGCTCGACGAGGAGCAACTTTCGCCCGATGACGCGCAAAGCATTTTTTATCACAATGCCGACGAGCGAATTTTAGACGATTTGCTCGACGCGCTTCCAAAGCCGCTCTTCGCGTCGGCGGAGTTGCTCCTTGCGATTTTGGAACGCCGCCCCTACAAGCGCGCCATCACCTTGCCCGCAAACCCTGATGAACAGTGGCAATTTCGGCTCGCAACCGACGCGAAACTCCGAAAAGAAAAAGAACTCGCGCTCTGCAAATTGTTGAACAAGAAATTCAAACTGAACCTCAAAGGCTACGAAGTCATCATCGACGCGCCGCCTGCAAAATCAATTTTTGATTACAAAGATTTTTCCGAGTTGCGACTCTATCGCGAAAAACGAAACGAGTTCGTTTCGTTCAGCGAAAGCGGCGAATCGGCGTTCACGACAGGGTTTGTCGCCGAGTTTGAACGCGCCACGAAAAAGTTTCGCGTCGTAGCGCGGGAAGACGTGGCGGGAAAATTGCGCGCGATTGAGAATGACTCGATTGAACGATTAAAATGCGCGTGAAGATGTCAGAAACGCCAACTGAAACGATAAGCCAAGCTCTAACGCTCGCCCAACAAACCCAATACGGCGCCGCGCTACCGCTTTTTCAAAAAGCCGTCTTGCAGTTTCAAAGTCTTGGCGATGCGCAAGGCGAGGCTCGCGCGTTAAGCGGGCTTGGAAACACATATATCCAACTTGCTGATTATTCCTCCGCGCTTGAGGCTCTCTATCAAAGCTTGAACTGTCTGGAGAAGTCGGACAATGAATTGGGAAAGCATCGCGTGATGGTCAGCATCGCGGTTATTCATCAGAAAAATCGTCAGTTCGAGCGAAGTCTCAAACTATGCGAGGAAGTAATCGCTTTTGCAGACCGAATGGGTTTGAAAGAGTTTAAGGCGGCGGCAATGAGCAATGCGGGAGAATCTTTCGCAAATATGGGGGATTTTGACAATGCTATTCGTTGCCTCGAAAACAGTCTTTTCTTGTGTCAAGAATTGGGAGATAAATTCGGAGAAGGGCGTCTGCTGCATAATATCGGAATGTTATACTTGAACCTCGAGAAAATGGATTCCTCTTTTCGTTTTTTGACGGATGCGCTGACGAAACGCCGTCATATCAACGACAGATACGGCGAAGCCTGCTCGTCGCTCTTCTTGGGGAAATGGCATCACAAACGCGCTCTGCAAACTCGTTAGCGGCATTCTCTAATTAATCACACAAATGACGACGGTTGAACAATTAAACCTTGCGCTCGGAAACGCCCAAACAGACAAGGATAAAATCGACGCGCTTCTGAATTTAGCCAATCTCCTTCGCTTTCAGAATCCCCAACGCGCGCTCGCCTGCGCCGACGAAGCCTTGCAGTTAATCGCGGCGCGCACCGACATTGACGCACAAAAAGCCCGCGCCTTCTTGCAAAAAGGATTATCCCTCTGGCGATTAAGCGATTACCCCAACGCGCGATCGTCCTTCAATGCCGCCCTTGATATTTATCAAAATCTTAATGACGATGCGGGAATCGCGAATACGCTCAACAATCTTGGCAATGTGTATTTGAGGATTGCGGATTTCGAAAAAGCGCTTGACTACTACCAGCAGAGTTTTGAGATTTACAGGAGAATGGAAGAGATGCAGGGTTTGGCTTTGCTATACAATAATTTAGGGACGGTCTACGGTAGCCTTGCCGATTATGCCGATGCCCTTTTGATGTTTCAAAAAAGCCGAGACATATACCTCAAGACGAGCGACAAAAAAGGACTTGCAAATGCGCTCAACAATCTCGGCGCGGTGCATGAGATATTAACTGACTTTCCCGCCGCCATTGAATTCTATCAGCAAAGCCTTATCGCCTACAAAGCAGAGCGCGATAAAATGGGGGAAGCCACCGCGTTCAATAATCTCGGAAACCTCTTCATGCAAATTCATAATTACCCCGAAGCAATGAATCATTTTCAAAAAAGTCTTGCCATCCGTCGCGAGATTGGCGACAAATTCGGCATAGGCATCTCGCTGAATCATTTGGGCAAAGTCAATCAACGCTATTCCGATAATGTCCAAGCGTTGCATTTTTTTGAGGAAGCGGCGATGATTAAGCAAGAAATCGGCGACAAAGAAGGCGTTTGCATTTCGTGGCTTGCGATCGGCGATATTTATCTCGTTTTGAACGAGCGACAACTATCGCTCAACTATCTCCAAGAAGCCTTGTCGCTTGCGGTGAGCATTGGAGCGAGAAAATTGGAATTAGAGTGCAATTTGAGTTTAGGGCGATATTTCTCAATGAATGAATCCTGACTGAAATCCTTTTTGCCGATTAAAAGCGCAACTCAAAACTGAGACATTAGGCGTAGCAACGCCATCAATCAAATGAGCAAAAGCAACATAAACGCTTGGAAAGGCGAAGCCCTTTGGAAACAAAACGGCGAAACGACCGCCGTGAGCGTGAGCATCAACCCTTACGGATTGTCGGTTCTTAAAGAGGGCAAAGAGTATTTCTTCACGAAAGATGAATTTCGCGTCTCGGAAGCGAGCGAGAGCGGCTTCGTGAAATTGGAAGTCGAGCGCGCGTCGCTTCGCGCGTTCATTGAGATTGAAAGCGCGGAGGCGTTTCAGACTATCAAAGAGGATAAGTTCGATAAAAATCGAAAGCCGCTCCTTTCGGTCTCATCGTGGATTATCGTCGCGCTCGTGGGCGTGGTGATGGTCGTCGTTTTGTTCTTCACGGTCGGGGCGAATGCGCTATCGGGCGAAATCGCCAAACTCATTCCCGTTGAAACCGAAGCGGAGTTCGGCAAAGCCTTTTTCCAACAATCCATTTCGCAAGCCAACCTCAACAACGATTCGGCGACGGTCGCGGTCTTGAAAAAATGCGCGACGATTGTCGAGGGATTTTCAAACGGCAGAGCCTATAAGTTCCGCATCGTCATCGTGGAAGATTCCATCAAGAATGCGTTTGCGTTGCCCGGCGGATACATCGTCGTTTATCGCGGCATTTTGGACTTGATGGAGAATCAAGACGAGTTTTTCGGATTGCTCGGACACGAAAGCGGGCACGTCTATCTGCAACACAGTTTCAAGCGCATCATTCGCAGTTCGCTCGTCGCGCTCGCCTTCGCGATGGTCTTCGGCGACGCGGGCGGCGTCGGCGCGATTTTGCTCGACCACAGCAAAACGCTCTTGAATCTCGCCTACGACCGAACCGAAGAAAGCGCGGCAGACGAATTCGGCTTCGATGCCTTGACGCGAGCGGGAGCGGATACTTACGGCATCGTCTCGCTCTTTGAGAAATTAGACAAGGCGAGCGGCAACCTACAAATGCCCGCATTCCTCTCGACGCACCCCGAACCCAAAGCGCGCGTCAAAGAACTGCTGAAAAAATCGCCGAAGAAATCGAGCAAGAAATTTTTGACCGAAGCGGAGTGGCAAGCGATGAAGCGGGGAGCGATTCGACCTTAAAACGCGCCCAGTCGACGCGCCGTTGCGTAGGTGCGCTTGTAGTATGGCTCGCTCAAACTGCTCACAATCACGCCGAGTTTCGTGGAGGCGTGAACGAAATTGCCGTCGCCGACGTAAATCCCCACGTGCGAAATTCGGTTGCGGCGAATTTTGAAGAACACCAAATCGCCGAACTTCAAATTCGCTTTGCTGACTGCCACGCCCACTTTGGCTTGCGCCGATGATGAGCGCGGCAACTTCACATCGAGCGCGTCGGCATAGACGCGGCTGACGAAGCCCGAACAATCCATTCCTGCCACGCCCGTTCCGCCGTAGCGGTAGCGCACGCCCAAGTATTTGTCCATTTCATTTTCCAATCGCTCGCGCGCGTTGGCGGGCAGGGTGCGCGGCGGCGGAATCAAATCAACGACCACGTCGTCATCAGTGTCTTTTTCGGCTTCCGTTTCAATGGTGGCGATTTCATCTTTGGAAATCGGCGTTGGGCTGAATCGAATCGTCGATGTGGTCGAGGCGCACGCGCCGACCAACGCGGCAAGTCCAAGCATCATCAAAAAAAACGCGAGGCGACGGCTCATTCAAGACGCGGTTGGAAGTTCGTGATAAAGGTTGTGCTTATACATCGTGGAGTCGCGGCAGATTCGCTCCAAATTTTTCGCGGCGATGATTAAATCGGCGTAAGGAAACGCAAGTAGAACTTCGTCTTCTTTGATGTTCATTCCCGTGTTGCCGCCCAAGTCGCCGAGCGTGAAGGTGGGTTTGCCTGTGTGCATCACATAGCTCGAGACCATCTCGCAAGTGGAAGTGCCGCCAATGCCATGCACGATTTCGCCGCTATCGAATCCGTAAGCGCGAAGAATGTGCTGACCTTGAAATGGCTTGCAAACGATAAACACCAAATCGGGAAGAAAATCGGGCGTGAGTGCCTCGAGCGGCGAAATAACCTGCGCTTCAAATTCGCCATCTTCAAAAGGCAATGTATATGCCATCGCTTTTTTGAGTCCGTCGAGCGTGCCGTAGACGAGTTTTTCGCCAATCATAAATTTTGCGGCTTGTTCGACGGGCATCGTTGAGCCGAAGCCTGCGGCAATCGCCCCGCCGCCGCAGATGTGGTCTTTCTTGACCGTGTAGAACGGACCTGCGCCGTTAAACGCATCGCCCCACATGGCGCAGAGCATCGATTTGGCAACGCCGCTTGCGCTCTCGCCGAATTTCTTAATCCCTGCGGGAATCTCGCTTACGTGTTTGATGAATTTAATGCCAATCGGCTTGCGCGTTAAGCCTTCAATGCGCACGAGCGCGTCGGAAAGTTCTTTCGGTGTGTTCATTTTTACTCCGATTTAATGTTTTGAAAAATGTTCGGAAAAAACCCAATGCCCATGGTCAATACACCACTTGCACGCCGAAACGCAAGAGCCAAATGTTGTTTGGATTGAACTGCTGAACAAAACGCGCTTCGCCTTCGAGCCGATTATTGACAAGTTCAACGCGGCGCACAAACGTGTAGCCAAGTTCGGCGGAAAGATAAAGTTTTGAAAAAACATTGTATCGAACAATCGGACTAACGGTCGCATTTGCAAAGCCGAATTGATTTGCCGAAAGCGGATTTGCTTCGCCAATCGCATACTGACTGCCCGAAAGCGAAACATTCACGCCCGCCTCGAGCGACTTTGTCGGATAAAACCACAGTTCAGCGCGAGAGGGAAGCAAAATGTCGAGCATAAAGGTCGAGCCGCCGAAGTAAAGCACATGCACAATCGGTAGGAGCAAGACGCGCCCGAAATTGCTCGAGCGTGCAATGCCAAGTCCAAGCGTGAGCGATTCGCTCATTTGCCTATCGATGAAAAACGCGCATTCAAGGCGGAAGTGGTCGCGCGAAATGTTTTTGAAGTCGGAAAAAATGCCCGGGCGAAGCGTCGCCACAAGCGTGTAGGCGTCGGAAAGCGAATGAAGCACAAGGAAGTCATAAAACAGAAAGTGGTAGTCGCGAGTTGAGGGATAAGGATAAAGCCCTGATGCAGGCAACGGAAAAACGACTTGACTAAATGTGCTTCGAAGAAATCGATATTGAAACCCGTTGTAAAGAACCGTCTCGCCTTCTTCGCCAAGAATCGTGCGGAAGTTGAAGTTCAGATGCGCCTGCTGTGCGCCCACTTGAGCCTGTTGAGAAAGAAGTGGTGACGATGGGTTTGAAACACGCGCCGTGCCGAATTGCTCAACACGAAACCCAAGTTGCTCGCGCTGTGCGAAAAGAAGCGATGAAGAGAACCAAAGAAAAAGCAAAAGCGCGTAGCGTGCCATTGAATTATGAATGTGGTTAGGTTTCCGTAAATTGCAAGTCAATTAGCCAAATTAGCAAACCTCAAACAAAACTCACGATGAAACCTGTGCTGATGCTTTTTCTTGTGGCACTGCCGACAAACATGCTCGGACAAGATGCCAAAGCCCTCTGCGAAAAAACTGACGCATTGCTTTCAGCACGCAATCTTTCCGAAGCAAAACGAACGATTGAAGAAGCCTACAAACTTGCGCCGAAAGAGTATGAAGTGCTGTGTCGCTATTCGCGCGTGTTGGTGGTATTTGGCGACGAGCAAAAAGAAAGCGAGCAAGAGAAAATTTATCTGCAATCGCTCAATCTTGCCGAACAAGCCGTCGCGCTGAATCCGAATCACGCCTTAGGTTATGTGCGCCGCGCCGCCGCTCGCGGAAAAGTCGCGCTCTTCAAAGGCGTGCTGTCGGTTGCCGATATGGTCAAAGCCACACGCGACGATGCCGAAAAAGCAATCAAACTACAAAATGATGGCGAGCAAACGCTTGCCTCTGCGCACTACATTTTGGGCAGAACACACCTCAAACTTGCAGAACAGCCCAAAGTCATTCGCAAACCGCTCGGACTTGATTGGGGCAATCTCGACGATGCCGTGCTCAATCTCAAAAAAGCCACAGAACTGCGAAAAGGCTACATCATGTTTCACCTCGACTATGCGCGCGCACTTGTCAAGAAAAAGCAACTCGATGAAGCCAAAAAAGAACTCGCCACCATTTCACAACTCGAACCGACGGAATTTGGCGACGAGGTGCGCAAACAAGAAGCCTTCGCATTGATGTCTGAACTCAAATAAAAATCCGCCATGCTCCAACTGCAAGCGATTTACCGACGGCTTGAAGAATTTTCGGAAAAGGTTGTAACCGAACAAAAAAATCTAACGCAACTCAAAAGCGTTTTGGAAGAAGTGTTCGAGGAAAATTCCGACTTCGTGAAAGCCTGGCGTAAGTTTCCTGAATCGTTGGAGAGCACGATTGCGCCGCGCGTGATTGAATCGCCCTCGCTTCGCAAGACATGCCCAAAGCGCGAAGCCACTTTCACGATTTGCTCTTCCGATGGCTCGCAAATTTATCCCGACCGCTTGATTAACTTTTGCTTGCTCAATTTCAGTCAAATTTGTTTCCACATCGGCACCAACGAGCCGCCGCTTCTGACAACATACTCCAAACTTTACGATGCAGACGAATTTTTCAAAGCGTATTTCAAAGATTCAAAGCCAAAAGAAACCGAAGATAAAGGAAGCGAAACAAGCAAAGAGCGGATTGCCATTGACCAAGTCAACGCGCTTCGGCAAACGAAAGAACTTTCGGCACTGCTTCATGTTGCAACAAACAAGCGCACGCAAGGTCGCCCGATTCTTGCCGTCGCCGATGGCACGCTGATTTGTTGGACGCTCAAAAACGCCGAAGCCCTGCGCAAAGAGTTTATCGAGAAGTTAGCACAGTTTCGCCAAGAGGAAATTCCGGTGTTGGCTTACAAAAGTTTTCCTGAAACCCGTAGCGTTGCCAAAGCCCTCGAGCACTTAGCGGCGGAGAAGTTGGAGCAGGCGAACATTCACCCCGAAATGCTCACAGACTTAGAGATTTTTCAAGCCTTTCTTCAAAAAGGCGAACGCTCGGCGGTGTTTCAGAGCCGTTCCGACATTGTCGAGAAGCATTATCCCAATCCCGATAAGGTATATTTTTTCTATCTTCACACAGGCAAAGAAATTGCGCGCATTGAATTTCCCGCATGGTGCTACGAGAAGGGTTGGGTAGATTTTATGCATGCCGTGATGATGGACGATTTAGAGAAAGGTAAAGGCTATCCGATGACGCTCACCGAAGCACACGAACATGCCGTTGTGAAAAAAAGCGAAGAAGCGCAATTCTTTGAACTATTAGAGAAACTCTGCATCAAAAAAGGCGTGCTCATTTCCGATGCGGCAAAAGTCGCCTCGAAACGCACGGCAATCATCTAAAACCATTCATGCATCACTGCACTTGTTCATTTCAATCATTGCTGTCGCTTCGCACGATGTGGGTCGTGCTAATAGGTTGCATTGCCACGCTGAGCGCGTGTATTTCGTTAGAAGAAGAAGTCGAAGAAGTTTCCCCTCTTTCGGCACTTAAAGCCGATTCGGCGATAGTCGAAAATACTTTCAGCATAATTTATCGTGCGCCCAAAGGAATTAAAGATATTGCGCCGGTTGCCGTTTATACGACGAACTTTTGGATGCCAACCTTTTTTGAGATGTCTACTCCAAACATCAAATCCGTGCCGATGACGAAGTTCAACGACACAATTTGGGTTGCCGATGTACAAGTGCCACGCAACGCACAAGTAATCTCTTACACCGTCATGGGCGTGCCTGATGAAGATTCCCTTGCAACGAAGAACTTTCCGATTTTAGACAGCCGCACCAAACGCCCGATTAAAGCCACGATGTATCGCATTGCCCAAGCCTTGATTCGCTCACATGCGCCGACCGACTCCGTCCTGAAAACCCTGCGCGCCGAAATTGAACGCTATCCCGACACTTACGACGCATACATTCTCTATTGGTCAATTTACTACGACTCGAAAGGACGCACCGAAGAAGCCCTCGCCGAAATTGAATCGCAAATGGCGGAACTGCGCCGCCAACGACGCAACAACGCAGACCTCCTACAAGCCATCGCACTGACTTACATTTACGGCATTGGCGATAAAGCCAAAGCCAATCGAGCCTTGCAAGATTCGCCCGACTCCTACTTGCACCCTTTGAACCTTTACAACCGATTCACCACAGAAATCGATATCGACAAGCGCGAACTTGCCCTCAGCGTAATGGCGGATAAATACCCAACGCACCCGCTCACGCCGAAAATGTATCGCGAATTGCTTTACTATTACATCGCCAATCAAAAAGTTTATGCCGACCGCGCCGCCATTTTCGCCGAAAAAATTTGGCGACGCAATTTGAACAACTTGCGTCAAAACGGCGTCATGACGCTTGCCGTGCGTTACCTTTTCGAGTATTACAGCAAAATCGACCTCTCACGCACCATGCCCTACGTGAAGGAACTCTTGCGGCTCGATTACGACCGACAAGTTTATGATGCGCACACCATTTTGCTCTTCGCGGAACGCTTCGCCGAGTCGCAAGAATACAGCGGATTGGCGATTGAATTGGCGGCAAAAGCCATACAAGTGTTGGAGTCAAAAGAAAAGCAAGCGTTCTTGAACCCGAATGCCGAGCGCGAATTTGTTACATCAGCCATTGAAAATGGTGATGTGAAAAACGACCTTATCGGGCGAGCGTATTACTGCATTGGCAAGGCGTATCGGCGCGTGAATGAAACAGGCAATGCGATTTCGAATCTGAAACAAGCGGCGAATTTGTGCCTTTCGCGCCGTGCCGAAATTTATTACGAACTCTCCAACGCAATGATGACGATTGATAAATCCGACGCACAAGAATACGCCACGCTTGCGCTTGCCTTCAACGCCACACCTGAACGGCGCGAATGGTTCGTTAAAAACTTCAAACCGCGCCTGCGTCCGAAAGAAACGCTTCAAGAGAGAATTGAAAAGTTTCGAAGCGAGCGACCTGAACGCGCGCCAAATGCGACGCTCTCGCTGCTCGATGGAAGCACGGCGGAAATCAAGGCGCAAAGCGAAAAAGTTTATGTACTTTATTTTTGGTCGCCGACTTCTACATTAAGCAAGTTGCTTTTTCCCGATTTGCAACTCTTGCACGCCAAGTATCGCGCACGCGGCGTTGAACTTTACGCGATTGATACCGATAGCGCATTGGCAACCGTGAAAGCCTCGCCGTCAGAGTTTGCATATAGTTTTCCATTTGCGACGGCGAACCTTGCCATATTCTCCGATTATCGTGTTGCTTATTTGCCGTCAGCCATTGTGGTTAAAGACGGCGTGATTGTGGCACGGCATTCGGGCTACGAGCGCGATTTTGTCTCGCGCTTAGAAGCCGATGTGCAACAGTTTTTCGTAATGGGCGAAATGATTCCAAAGAAAAAATCTCGGCGATGAAAAGTGCGACTCTGAAAAGCGAACCGATTGGCGAAGTCATCGCCTCAAATACGACCGCCTTTTCCGCCGTCGTCAAGAGCGGTTTCGGCGATGCGTTGCCCGTCAAGTTCGGCGAACTCGTGAAAACGGAAACAAGCACCATGAAAATTTTCGGCATCGTCTCGTTTATTGAACACGCGCCGACCGAGCCGAACCGCAAAGTCGCTCCGCACGGCAAATCCAAAGACGCGCTCAAACGTGAAATGCCCCAAGTCTTCGAACTCTTGCAGACTGAATTTCGCGCGCTCGTTGTTGGCTACGAAACATCGCGCGGTGTTGTGCCCTCAATGCCGCCCGTGCCGCCCGACTTGCACGACTTTACCTACCTCGCAACGGACGAAGAGCAAAAAAACTTCTTTGCAAAAACGCCGACCTTCTTGCGCACTGTCCTAAACTGCCGCGATGCCTCGCCTGACGAACTGCTTGTTGCATTCTTGCGCAATCATCTTGCGCACATCTCTCGCCCCATGCTTATTTCCATCGGCAAAGAACTTTCCTACCTCTTGGGCGACGACCACCGACGACTGGAAGCCATTTTGAGCCGTGTGTGCGATTAGCATTGCAAAAGTCGTCTCTCAAAAGTATTTTTCGCCATTCACCGCGAGAAATGACAACCAGCGACCTCATCAACCTGCTCCGCGAAGCCGATTCGCAAAGCCGCAAAAGCGTTTCCGAAAGCGAAAAGCTTTACGGAACGGTCATCGAGCATTCCAGAACATTGAACCATCAGCCAAGCCTTGCCGAAAGTTTGACAGGACTTGCCTACTGCGAAATCGCAAAAGGAGATTTACCGTCAGCCGAAGCGCATCTGAACGAATCCCTCGCGATTTATCGCACCATCGACGATAAGCAAGGCGAAATCAACGCGATTTATACAAGGGGCATTCTCGCGGAGCGGCAGGGAGATTTAACACTAGCAGAAACCGCCTACCAAAAAGCTTTTTCTGAATCAGAACGACACGGCTATCAAAAGGGCAAAGCAAGAGCGTTGAGCGGACTTGCCAATGTGCGTGGTCGCGCGGGCGACTATCCCGCCGCGCTTCAATTCTTTCAGCAATCGCTATCGGAAAACGAAGCCATCAGAGACGACCTCGCCGTCGCGCAATCGCTGATGGGATTGGGCATCGTTTATCAACGTCTCGATGATTACGCCAACGCCATTGACGCGCTCTACAACGCCTATCTGACTTTTGAGCGATTGGGAAGCAAAGACAATGCGGTGCGCGCCGCCAGCAATCTCGGCTCGCTTCAAACCCGAATGGGCAAATACGGTGATGCGCTTCAAACATTTGAGCGAATCGTTGCAGAATCTAAATCCATCGGCAACGCCCTTTCGGAAGCAACTGCGATGAACAACATCGCCGAAGCGCTTGCCAAACAAAATAAGTTAGAGCGTGCGCTTTCAACCCTTGAAGCCTCGCTCTCTCTGCAACAAAACTTGGACGCGCCGTGGCTTTATGCCAATACGCTTCACTCCAAAGGTGATGTGTTGCTCACGCTTGAACATTACGCCGAAGCCGAAACAGCGTTCCGCGAAAGTTTGAGCGTTTCGCGCGCCATCAACGACAAGCAAAACGAACTGTTCTGCCACATCGGGCTTGCCAAAGCAATGATGAACCGCGAGCGTCTGAACGAAGCGATGGCAGAATTGGAGCAGGCGATTGAACTCGCCCAAATCATCGACGAAAAAAAGTGGCTCGCCGAAGCCTTCTCCCTTCAATCGCGCGCGTTTGAAACTATCGGCGACCCAACCCGCGCCCTCGATGCGTTCCGCAAGTTTTACGACGTTGAGCGAGAGCGTCTGAATCTTGAATCCGAAAAACGCGCGCAAAGCCTCGCGGTTCAATACAAAGTCGCCGAAGCTAAACAGCAAGCCGAAATCGAGCATCTGAAAAACGTCGAACTCGCCGCCGCTTTGAAAAAGGTCGAGGAAGCCAACGCCTTCAAAACCGAACTCTTGGGCATTGCCGCGCACGACCTCAAAAATCCGCTTCAAGTTATCTCTGGCTTTGCGTCGCTCATTCAGGAACTCAAATCGCTCGATGAAGCGCAGAGCAACGCCAAAGCCATTGAACGCGCCTCAGAGAGAATGCTCAAACTCATCAAAGATTTGCTCGAAACCGCCGCGCTTGATTCAGGCAAGTTGGAACTGAACAAAATCCCCGTTAGCGTTGCGGATTTGCTTCGTGCCGTCGCCGAACATAACCGCCCAAACGCCGAAAAGAAATCACAAACCATTTATCTCGACCTTGCCGAAAATTGCCTTGCCGAACTCGATGTCGAGCGCATGCGCGAAGTGTTTGAAAACCTCGTCTCCAACGCCATCAAGTATTCGCCACGCGGAAAGCGGATTGAAGTCAGCCTTGCGCAAACGTCGGAAAACGCAGTGCGAATCGCCATCAAAGATGAAGGACAAGGCTTGACGGAAGAAGACAAAACCAAACTCTTCGGAAAGTTTCAGCGACTTTCGGCGCGACCAACGGGCGGAGAAAGTTCAACAGGATTGGGCTTATCCATCGTCAAGCAACTGGTGGAACTGCACGGCGGCAGGGTTTGGGCAGAATCAGAGGGCAAAGATAAAGGCGCGACATTTCTCGTCGAGTTGCCATCGCGGAAAGCCGCATCACCCGTTGCATCTGAACGACGACGCAAAGACGCAAAGCCTGTCGGGCGCAGTCGAGCCGTATCATCTTCACCCCAAAAAATTCGGGTGGCGATTATCGAGGATAATCTTGAACTCTTGCGCGAACTTGAAGCGCGGCTTAAACATGATGAAAAACTTGCGTGTGTCGGCGCGTTTGAAAGCGCGGAAATGGCATTGGCACTGTTGGACGAGGTCGATGTGGTTTTAATGGACATTGGCTTGCCGGGCATCTCTGGCATTGAGGCGATTCAAAAAATCAAGGAGAAATTTCCAAACGCGAAAATCGTGATGCTCACGGTTCAAGACGACGACCGACACATCTCGCGCGCGATTATCGCAGGAGCGCACGGCTATCTCACGAAGAAAACCACGATTCCCAAAATTTTAGAATATGCCGAAACCGTGATGCAAGGCGGAATGACCTTTTCGCCTGATGTAGCGCGGCGCGTTTCCGACCTCTATCTCAAATTCGCTCCAAAAGAAGAGAGTGCGGCTGCGCTCACCAAACGAGAAAAGGACATTCTCAAACTTCTTTCAGACGGCAAAAGTCTCAAAGAAATCGCGCAATCGCTGAAAACAAGCGTCAATACCGTCCGCAATCAAGTCGCAAAAATTTACGACAAGCTCCACAGCCACTCGAAATCCGAAGCCGTTTCCAAAGCCCTCAAAAGCGGGCTGATTTAATCCTCTCAAAGAAATCCCAAACGCATACCCTCGAAATTTTGCAAAAAAGCGCACCTGAATAGTGCATTTGCACTATTTCAAACGCATAAAGCGGACTGCAATTTTGCAATGGTTGAAATAACACAAAGTTATGGCACCAAACTAATTCAAAGCAACTAATCCTATACAAGAAATGAAACGCAAGGTGATTTTATTGGCAATCGTAACGGTTGCAGTGGCAGTTACAGCAATGTCGCCCAAACTGCCTGACGGACTTTCAGGTGAATGCACCAAACTTTTTGTCGCTGGCGGCAAACTCTTTGCAGGCGGATACTTTGATAAAGCCGACCGCCGCATCGTCAACAACATTGCCCAATACGACGGCACAAAGTGGTCAGGGCTTGCAAAAGGTGTTGATGGCACGCCCAAAGATATGTGCGCCATCGGAAAAGACCTTTATGTATGTGGGGACTGGACTGAGGTCGACAAAAAAGATGACAGCGGCGTTCAGAGCAACCAAGTCGCACGCTGGGACGGCACACAGTGGAATGCGCTGGAAAAACTCAATGTCGACCAACAAATCAATGCCTTAGCGACGGACGGGAAAAATCTTTATGTCGGGGGCAAATTCACCAAAATTGCGGGCAAAATCGAGGGCTATAATGTCGCAAAGTGGGACGGCAAAAAGTGGAGCAACCTAACCAAAGACAAATTTGAAAACTCTGCGGGGTCTCCTGCTGTCATGTCGCTGGCGTGGCACGATGGCAAACTCTACGCGGGAGGATATTTCCAAACGATTGGCGACGAGCCATGCAGCAAAATCGCCGTTTTTGACGGCAAAGCATGGTCGGAAGTGGGCAATAAGGGATTAGAGGGAATGTCGTCCGTCTTGGTCAGCAACGGAAAATTTCTCTATGCAGGAGGTGAATTTACACAAGCAGGCGACGGCACAACCCTCAACAACATCGCCAAGTGGGACGGCACGAAATGGCAAGCCATTGGCAATGGCATCGGTAAAAAGGTAACCAGCATCGCCCTTGATGGAGAGACCATCTACGCCGCCGCAGGAGGCAACGTGTTTAAGTGGGACGGCAAAGCATGGTCGGAATTACCTGAAATTCAATATGCAAGCATCAAAGCCGTTGCCGTTCTGAACGGCACGCTCTACGCAGGCGGACTCTTCGACGGCGGACAGTTTCAAGGCATCTGCAAGTTCTCCAACGGAAAGTGGGAAGCGGCATATCAATAAGTCTTAACGATTTTTTTTCTCGCTGGCTACTGTTCTTTGTTTTCTCTTAGGTGAAAGCGTCCTTGCTGGAAACGGCAGGACGCTTTTTTAATGAATAATGAAGAGTGAAGAATTAAAAGTTGAATGCCGCGCGCGCTTAACTCTTTGACGTTTCGCTCATGAATGACGGCACGAGTCGTTCAACTGCTCGTTCAATTCCTCCATGTTTCATTCTTCATATTTTCAGCCCTCAAAATTTCGCAAAAAACGCGTGCGAATAGTGCATTTGCACTATTTCCTCGATCACTTTTCTGCCCGACCTTTGCTACGCTTCAAGAATTTTCTTGGGCATAACCTCAATCTCAATTTGGAGAAATTACAATGAAACGACATCTACTTTGCTTGTTGATACTGCTGTCGACAAGCGTAATGATGAACGCGCAACCGGTGCCAACAAATGGATTGCGCTTGTGGTTGCGCGCCGATAGTGCCGTAACGGCAGTAAATGGCATCGTAACCCAATGGAACGATGTATCGACACAAGCCAATCACGCTATGCAAGTGATGCCGTCTTTGAACCCTATGCTCGTGCCAAATGTCTTGAACGGCAAGCCCGTTGTTCGTTTTGTGGACAAGGCATTGAGAAGCAATGTCGGAACGCAAGTCGGCAGTGGCAATCGAACGCTCTTTATGGTCTACACTCGTCGCACAAAGCCTGTCAATTCAGGCATTTTTTCGTTGCGCTCTGCGACAGGGCAAGATTGGGATTCTCCTGACGCAATGGCTGTAAGCTACTCCAGCACAGGCAATAATGCGCAACTGAACTTGGCAAATCAGCTCTTTCTTTCCGCTAACGACCAACCAAATGCCTACAATGCAATGACGATGGAAATCGTCCGATTGGGAACGGCGACGATTCGCATCAACGGCGCAAACGTCGCAAGCGGCAATACGACGGTTGCGACAACAGACAATACAGCAGGCTACCTAATTGGCGCACGCACTGCACCACCGTCTTTCAACAACGGCATTCAACAATACGGCGATGTCGATATCGCAGAGATTCTGCTTTACAATCGCTCTGTAAGCGGTTCAGAACGGGTTGCTATCGAGACCTATCTTGCCTCCAAATATGGTTTGCCGCATCCGCTTCTCTCAATGTCTGCAAGCGTAACGGCCGTGACGAATTTAACATCGACATCCGCCACGCTTAACGGCGCGGTGAATCCGAATGGAAATACGCTCACAAGCGCGAGGTTTGAATACAGCACAGACCCAACCTTCACGACCGACGTTCAAGTCGTTAATACAACTCCGAATGCGGCGGGCATTGGCGTAGGCATGTCGCCGGTGAATGTCAGCGCAACTCTGACGGGTTTGACAGCAGGTCAAGTTTACTACTACCGCATTGTGGTTACAAACATTTTTGGAGAACGGCGAAGCAATGTCAGAGCATTTGGCGCGCCCGTTATTACAAGTGGGTTGGCACGGTGGTTTCGCGCCGACGCATCAGTACCCATCAACAGTCAAAACCCCACAAATGTTGGCAGACTTTTCGACCTTTCAGGCGGAAATGATGCCGTCCAAACCGTTTTGGCAAATGCGCCCACGATGCAATCCGCAAATATCGATTTTGGAAACAAACCCGTCATTCGCTCGCTTCAAAACACTTGGCTGGACTTTCCCGAAATGCAAAATGTCAGAACGGTTTTCATCGTAGCGCGCGCGCTTGAGAATCGCAACGGTCAGTGCATTTTAGGACATATCTCGGCGGCAGATTTTCACGGAGGCACGAATGTTTCGCCCGACAATCAAAATCGTTTAATCAGCGCGTTGTATTCATCGCCTAATGTGCGTAATGGCGGGCTTTATTACAACGGCATCGTTCAAAACACAAGCGCGGCGCGCCCGATGACCCCCACAACCATCACGATTCAAACGTTAGCAAATACGATGGCGAGCTCGCTCTCAAGAGACCGCACGCAATCCAACCGCTCTTGGGACGGTGAAATTGCAGAGGTCTTGATTTATAGCGACTCTTTGACGGCGGCGC
This sequence comes from Candidatus Thermochlorobacteriaceae bacterium, assembly GCA_029263855.1. Classification (GTDB taxonomy): domain Bacteria; phylum Bacteroidota; class Chlorobiia; order Chlorobiales; family Thermochlorobacteraceae; genus JANWWM01. The sequence continues at coordinate 78,776 of JAJUFC010000016.1, forward strand.
AACGGGCATCGGTTGAGATCTATTTGGCATCGCGCTACAATATCCCTTACTCAAGTGTGCCTGTTGTCAATCTCGGCAATCCCGGAACAGTTTCAACAACCACAATTATGTTGAATGGAGCGGTCAACCCAAATGGAAATGTGCTCACAGGCGCGCAGTTCCAACTGAGCACAGACCCAAATTTTCAGCAAAATGTGCTCACGATGAATACCATACCGAATATGACCGGCGCAAGCGGAACTTCAAACACGAATGTGAATGCCACATTTACAGGTCAATTCACGACGGGAACGACTTATTACGCGCGCTTGCGAGCAAGCACTGCGCAAACGACAAGCGAAACCTCCTCGAGAGTCGTTGTTGTGCCGGTCGTTACCCGAGGGTTAGGCAGATGGTATCGCGCTGATGCTTCGTTAGTCAGCAATCAACAAATCACTCAACTATTTGACCTTTCAAGCAGCAATCAGCACGCAATTCAGTCCAATGGAATTCTGCGTCCTAACTTCACGACTGACCTCAACTTTGGAAACCAACCCGTTATCTCTTCTTTCTCAAATACCTACATGGAATTTGGGCAAATGAACAACATTCGAACGGTGATGATGGTAGTTCGGACAAATGTGGTTGGCGCAAATGCTATGTGTTTGCTTGGAGACGCGACGAACTTTGATTTTCATGGAGGGACAGCCGACCCAGGAGATGACGCAAATTTATTATTCAGCCGAAACTATGCATCGCCCGATGTCCGAAATGGATTGTTGTTCTATAACAGCATTCCGCAAACCATTAGCACGGCGCAGCGACCAATAAACAACACGACAATTATCACGCTCCTGACGCGCGCAAATACTCGCGCCAGCACCATTACGCAGGACAGACCAAGCGCTTTCAGCAATAGGTCTTGGGCGGGTCAAATCGCAGAAGTGATACTATTTAGCGATTCGCTGAATGCTTCCGAGCGGCTTGCGGTGGAAAATTACCTCAAAAATCGCTACGCAATCGGCACGGTGAGCGCTGTGTCTAACCCAAGCATTGCCGCTAATGCGCTTGGAACATTCGTGCTCGGCAATACGGGCGCAAGCGTAACCTTCACGACGGCAAGCACCACCGCAGGCTCGCTTTCAGGCTCGGTAACGAACTCGCGCCCCAATGTCGTCGGCTCGCTTCCAACAGGCATCACCAACATCGCCGAACGATTCTGGACGATTAACCAAACGGGTCTCACGGGCTTTACCTACGCGCTCACGCTTGACCTCTCTACGCTGGCAGGCGTTCAGAACTTCAGCAACCTGAAAGTCTTGAAGCGCGACAACAGCGCGTCGGCTTGGGTTAATGTA
>JAJUFC010000010.1 GCA_029263855.1 Candidatus Thermochlorobacteriaceae bacterium
AATTTGATAGCGAATGGTCGTTGTCGGGTTAAACGGGTTCGGATAGTTTTGCGTCAGTTCAAACGCGCGCGCTACATTGAAACGCACGGTCAAAGTGAGAGTTTCCAATGTTGCCACTTGTCCGTCAAAGCCCGTTTCGCGTAGTTGATACTCGTAAGATTTGCCGACTTCCAAAAGCGCGTTGTCGGTGTAGGAATACGACGCGCCGTTGAGCGCGTTTTGAGCGCGCAGTTCAGCGTTGGTGAATCGGTAGTAGCGCAACGCGGAAACCGCCACGAGCGGCGAGTTGACCGACGCGAGCGCATTGGCGTTGCCCGTGATCACTTCGCCGCGCAAGAGCGACGAGCTTGACGATGTCGCGGTTGGAAGAGTAATCTGACGGTAGGTTGTCGCGTCGCCAATCGGATAGAGGCGGTCGCCCGATGTGGTATTGACAAGGCGCGACAAGCGTCCGTTGATGTGTCCTGCTGTGCGCGTAACCGCGGCGAGCGCGCCGTTGTTGGAGCGGATTCCAACGCGACAAAGGCTTCAGTGCTAAACGGCAATCCGACAAGATTGGTATTGCTGTAATTGATGCCAACAACGCTTCCCGTCGCGCCGCCATTGACAGGCACGGAGGGGTCGGTGTCAAAATACATCAACACGCGGTTTCCTGCGCCTGCCCCTTGTACAAAAACACATAAAGATTCGTGTTGTCCCAAGTGACATACCAAGTTCTGCCGTCGCTCGCAAGGCTGTTGGGATAAACAGACGGACCATCAAAAGAGCCGTTGATGGTCGGCGTTGTCCATTGGGCTTTTGTTTCGCTCCAAGCGAACGCAAGGAAGAGGAGCGTTGCTAATGAAATGCGAGAAAGAAAATTTGGCAGACAGAGACATGGGCGTGCTTGGTTGGTAGATTTTTTTTGCATTTGCCAATCAAAGTTAGGTTTTAAGTGTAATCCTTTTGTCGTCAATTATGCGCGGTCGCAAAAAATAGGGCAATCGCGATGGCGCATCATTAGTTAGCGAAGTGGCGTTTTGTTGATTTTGACTTGGAAATATATGGCTCAACTTCGCAAAAAAAAGTTTATACGCGGCTATTCAGCATAAATTCGCCATTGCGCGCTGTTGTTCCTTGCGCCCTTTCCTCGCGTCCTCTTGTCTCTCGTGCTTCTTTGCTATTCCCTCTCTCTTTGTCCTCCCGCGCAGCCGGGAATCCAACTTCACCCCTAACCTCTCTCCTTTGTCAAAGGAGAGGGGAACGGTTCTGACCAAGTCAGAATCCGGGGAAGTCCTCCGTTTCGCTCCGTTCAGATGCCAAGTCTTGAAAGGAAGCCAATTATTGGTATTGCTTTTCTCGTTGCTCGAACCGATATTCACGCCTCTTTTAATTAAACCGACTGACCACTCATAATGCGCACCATTTTTTTGAAGAGGCTTTCAATTTCTTTGTTCTGCTTGTTGATGCTGGGTTTTGCGACTTTGGATGCACAAAACCAACAGCCGCGCACGATTACGACCGCCGTTCCGTTTTTGCTCATTAGTCCTGACTCACGCGCAGGCGGCATGGGCGAAGCCAATGTAGCGATTGCCGATAACGCCGCTGCCATGTTTTGGAATCCTGCCGGACTTGGCTTCCAACGCGGAATGGATTTCAATTTCACGCACGCGAATTGGCTCCCTGCCTTCAATGCGGACTTATTTTACGACAACTTAACCATGAAGCGATATATCCCCGGCTACGGCACATTCGGCTTGGGCGTAACGTATTTGAACTTGGGCGAAACCGAAATCCGCACAGCACAAAACGTTGCCGCCGGTGTCATTAAAAGCTACGAGTTTGCGATTACAGGTTCATATGGAGTTCAAATCGCACGCACGCTCGCCGTTGGAACTTCGGTGCGCTTTATTCGCAGCGCGCTCACCAATGTTGGCGCAGGAAACGAACAAGGCTCAGGCATTGGCACTTCTATTGCCTTCGACCTCGCATTGCTCTGGAAGCCACAATTCAGCGGCTACTTTGCCGACCGATTGAGTTTCGGCTTGAACATTTCCAACATCGGTCCGAAAATGACCTACATTGACGAAGCCCAAGCCGACCCACTTCCAACCAACCTGAAAGTCGGTTTCGCTTACAAGGTTTTGAACGATAAGTTTAACTCACTTACGCTTGCGGCAGATTTCAATAAGTTGCTCGTCAATCGCGTAACGCCAATCATTGGTCAAGACACTTTGGGAAATCCGATTTTTGGTCGTCCAAAAGTGGATAATGTTTTTCAAGCGATGATTTCATCGTGGGGCGGGAATGGCGGCGGATTGCGCTCGTTCACGATGGGCGTCGGCGTTGAGTATTGGTATGGCGCGCCGCAACTGTTAGCACTTCGCGCAGGCTACTTCTACGAAGACCCCGAATTTGGCGGACGGCGTTATCTCACCTTCGGTGCAGGCGTTCGTTATGCCGCTTTCGGCGTCGATTTCAGTTACCTCAACTCGGTTGAAGAAACGCACCCGCTCGACGGCACCGTGCGACTTTCGCTCATTCTTAATTTCCCGAACGCAGGCATGAAAAAGCCCAAAACCGTTAATTAACGAGTTGTTTTTCATAGACAATTTCAGGGCTTGAAGACCACTCAAGCCCTTTTTATTTTGCACCGCGAATTTCTTTCACTCATGTTTCATTTATCCATGCGCTTCTTCATTGCTCTGCTCATTGCTCTGATGATTGTGCCTGTTGGCTTTGCGCAATCTCAAAAAAAATCGTTCAGCCATTCGCTTGCGGTTGGCGAACCGTCCCTAACGCCGTCGCGTGCAGTCGGCTTAACGCGCGTGCTTGCTGTCATGGTTGAGTTTCAGCCCGATACCGATAGACGCACTACCGGCACCGGCGTTTTCGGCGGCTTGGATTACCTCGCCTCACGCGGCGACACAATTTTAGACCCCTACCCGCACGACTTCGGCTACTTCACGCGCAAACTCGACTTTCTCAAACACTACTTCGAAACCAATAGCAACAGCCGCACTCAAATTGCCTTCACGCTGTTGCCAAATGTTTATCGCCTCTCAAAGCCGATGGCAGACTACGCCCCGCCACGCACTTCGCAAGATTTCACGCGCCTTGCCCGCATGGTTGAAGAGACTTGGCGATTGGTCGATTCCACAACCGTCGTCGATTTCTCGCAGTTTGATTGCTTCATCATTTTTCACGCAGGTGTCGGACGCGACATTGACCTCATCGCACTCACCGGCACCGACCCCGCTCCCGCTGATTTACCTTCGCTCACTTTCAAACTCGATGGCTTCAAGCGCATTTTCGGACAAGATTTTCAAGGCTTCCCCGTTAATAACGGCAACGCTCGAGTTCAAAATACACTCGTCATTCCCTCCACCGAAGCGCGCGAAATCGACGGCATCGGCGGAAAAGTCTTGCTCGAACTTTCCACCAACGGATTGCTCTGCGCCAGTTTCGGCAGCTATCTCGGCTTGCCCGACTTGTTCAACACCGAAAACGGACGTAGCGGCATCGGCAGATTCGGCTTAATGGATGGCGAAGGTTTTTTCAACTACAACGGCGCACTCCCGCCCGAACCTTCCGCTTGGGAACGCCTCGCACTTGGATGGGCAACTCCGATTGAACTTCAAGGCATCGACACCTTCTTCAAATTGCCTGCACACAGTTTGCACGAAAATCCTGATTCTGCCATCGTTAAAATTCCCATCACCTCGCGCGAATACTTCTTGCTCGAAAATCGCCAACGCAATGCGCGCGGCACAGGCGTTACGCTCACCATCTACCGAAGCGGACAAACACTCCAACAAACTTTTTTACAAGATCAGCCCGACTTTCGCTTTGAAAATCTGCGCGCCTTGCGCGGTCAAATCGTTGCCTCCAACAACTACGATTGGACACTTCCAACCGCTGAAATCAACAACATTCGCTACAACGGCGGCATCTTGATTTGGCACATCGATGAAGACATCATCGCCGCGAATCGTCCGCAAAATCGCGTCAATACAGGCAGAATCAAAGGCGTTAAACTTTTGGAAGCCGATGGCTCTGACGACATTGGGCAAGATTACGGCATTACCAGTCCCGGACTTGGCACACAAAGCGGAACGGTCTTCGATATGTTTTTCATAGGTAACATCGCGTTTCCCTATCGCAACTTCATCGACGACACCACCACGCCGAACACGCGCGCTAATCGCAGTGCATCGAGCAAAATCCGCATTTCAAACTTTCCACTTTCCGCCGCCGTGATGGATTCGATTCGACTTCAACGCGGCGATAACCTCGTGCGCGTTCTTAGCGGCTTCCCCAAACAACTGCCCGACACCTTCGGCAGACGCACCAGCATCACCTTCGCCGATTCGCTTTTCGTGAACGGCGAAAACTTCACTTTTTCCACACGCCTCGACGGCTCGCCCTCTGTTTTCAATACCTCGCGCTTGAAATTGGCTTACTTGCAAACGCCTACGGCTCGCTATTTCGTTAGCGCGCTCGATAGCGCAGTTGAAGTCTTACAACTTAACTCACTTGGCACACGCTTTTCGCGCCGCGCTTTTAATTGGCAACTAACCGCTCCGCCTGCCGTGATTTCTCAAAACGGACAATCGCTTTTAGGCATTGGCACGGCATCAGGGATGGCTTCAATTTTGGATTTGAACACCGACAGCCTCGACGAAGTGCGCTCACAGACTTTTTCCGCGCCGATTGTGAGCCTTTCCGCTTCGCCTACCTTTGCAAACAGCGCATTTGCGTTCTTTCCTGAAAATCAGATTGACGGCACGCGCGTCCTTTCTGCCGTGCGATTTCTCAACCACAGTTCAGAGCGCAACGAAGAACTCACCGCTGCACTTTGCGAGGATAAAACGCTTCGGATTTTAAGCGCGCAAAAAACGCCCGTTAGCGTTCGTCTGCCTGTGAGCAATGTTGTTCGAAGTTTGCCCATAGTTGCCGACCTTGAAAATCGTGGCGAATTGGCAATTCTCTTCACAGCGGACGACAAAATTTTCGCCTATAACCTTCAAGGATTTCCGATTTCCAACTTTCCGATTCTAACCAATTCACAACAGCCGATTGTCGCAAGCCCGATTGTTGCCGATGTCGATGGCGATACTTTCGCCGATGTGATTGTGCAAACGCCTGACGGCAGATTGATGGCATTTAATCGCTTCGGAAAAACGCTCTTCACGCTTCCGATTGCCGAAGGCACAGAAACCACGCCGAGCGTTGTGCCGTCGCTTTCAGGTCAGGGATTGCTGTTGTTCAGCGTCGATAAATTCGGATTGCTTTACGGCTACGAATTGCCGAACGCTACGCAAAACATCGAGTGGCGCACGCTCTACGGCGACGCGGCAAATTCAAACACGCACCTGCCACAGCGCACGAGCAACCGCAAAACGGTTCAAATCAACGAGTTCTTATCGGAAAAATCCGTCTTCAATTATCCCAATCCTGCCTCCTCTGAAACGGCGTTCCGATTTTATCTCAAAGAGCCAGGCACGGTAACGGTGAAAGTCCTTGATATGACGGGCGCGAAAGTGTGGGAAAGTTCTAAACAAAGCGCAGGCGGATTCGATGATGAAATTTTGTGGAATGTGCGCTCCGTGCAAAGCGGCGTTTATTATGCTGTGCTCACGGCACGCTCAACGCGCGGCGAAGAAAAATCGGCTCGGCTCAAAGTCGCCATCGTGAAATAATAATTTTGCTACTTTCACACTATCAACAACACAAGCCTCGATAAACATGAACACTGCCGAAATGAATACCGCCGAACCCATTTCAGACTACGAATTAGAAAGGGGAAAACCGATGCCCAGTTTGAACCATTCTGTTTTGCAACTTCGATTGGGAATGTTGCTCGCTAAAAATTATGCAGAGCAGTTTCTTTTTGCGAGCGAACTTTCGCTTTCCCTTGCCGATAAGCCCTTTGTGCCCGACCTGTGCATTTATCCAAAGCGCAAACTGGATTGGCAGAACGATGAAATTCGGCTTTCCGAGCTACCGCTGACGATTATCGAGATTTCTTCGCCTAAGCAAGATTTCGAAGATTTTCAGCGCAAACTCAAAGCGTATTTTGATGCAGGTGTCAAATCATTTTGGCTTGTGATTCCGTTCACCGAGACGCTCACCATTTTTTATCCAAACGAAAAGCCAATTTCATTCACCACAGGCGAAGCCGCTGACAAAACCAACGGCATTAGATTGAATGTTGATGAACTCTTCGCAAAAGAATAACGCCACGCAAGTTTAGAGAATTGCCACCGCTCTATTAACTTTGCCGAAATTTTTTCTACTTATCCAAACTCTTATCCAATCGAACCTCGAATGAAGCCCTATCGCAGCTGCGTAACGAATCTTCACATTTGCAAAGCCAACTGCTGTAAAAACGGCGTTTGGGTCGATGTCGAACAAGCCAAAGTGATTGAAGAATATGTCAATTCACGTCCTGAGTTCAGCGACCTGCACGGCAAAACGCTCTTCGCTGAATATGACGACGACACCGACTACTTCCCTTCAGGTAAGTGCATTGGCACTGCGCTTGCTTCGCCTGAAGGTCCTTGCATTTTTTTAGGACAAGATTACAAGTGCCGCATTTACGAAGTGCGTCCGCATTTTTGCGCCGATTATCCGTTCATGCATCCGCTTGCCGAGAGCAATAAGCCTGTGATGATTGATAATATGTTTGAGGAAGATAAAAACTGCATTTATCACGAGTTGCTTTCCGCCACGCTGAAAAGCATTGAAGAAGAAAAAGCGGAGGCGGCGGCTGAAAAAGCAAAGTCCGCTCAGTGATGTGTGTGTGTTGGGCAAAGGGGAAACTGCACGAAAAACGTTGTGCCTTTGCCTTTGCCTTCCGACTCTGCCCAGATTTTTCCTTGATGAAGCTCGACAATTTGCTTTGTGATAAAGAGCCCCATGCCCGTTGAACGCTCGCCCATTGTGGGCTTCGAGGAAAGCGTTTGAAATTTTGCGAACAGTTTTTTCATATCGTCTGCCGAGAGTCCCTGCCCTTCGTCTTTGACGCTTACCGTCACGGTGTTCTTATCGCTTGTAATCGTAACGCTGATTCTCTTTTCAATCAGGGAGTATTTTATGGCATTGCTGATTAAGTTCTCGAAGACTTCATAGAGCAGTTGCGGGTCAGCCAATACACTTGCTGAGGCTTGTTCATCGAGCACAATTTCCTGCGACTTTTTCTCGACGAAAATGCGCATTGTATCGAGAACATGTTTTATCACCGCATTTAGATTGACTTCCCTTTTCCCTGCATTGCGCATCGTGGATTCATCGGCGGCGACTTTCAACCAGTGTTCCATTGTCGCCTGCATTTGATTTGCGACTTGCTCGATTTGCTTTGTGTATTTGAGCACCTGTTCTGCATTCCCGCTTTTAACATTGGCTAATTGCGCATAGCCGATAATCGCTTGCAAAGGATTGCTTAAATCATGCGTAACAATTCCTATCAGTTCCGACTTCAGTTCAATGGCTTTGCTTAGAGAAAAATTCAGAAGCGAGAGTTCATCGGACAGAAGTTTGTAGTAGGTTAAGGCTTTTTTGTCTTCTAATTCCGCCACTTTGAGTTCGAAGCCTTGCGCCTTTTGATACACGTCGTTGCTTATGACGGTTTCTCTAAGTTCGCTGTATTGACGGTAGTGTTGATGTGCGGCTTCAAAGTTGCGATGTTTTGCATACATCTCCGAGAGCGCGTGATGAATCATGTAACTAATTTCTTTCTCTCCAACTTTCTGCGCTTTGCTTAATGCCTCTTGCCAATAGGCGATTGCTTTTTGGTCATCTGCCTGTTCAAAAGTCGGATTGCTGTAAATTTTTCCCAGTTCAAATAGGCTTTCGACTTCGCCGACGATATTGCTTAATTCCCGCTCAATTTCGAGGCTTTGCTGTTGCAGTTCAACGGCTCGACGAAATTCCCCAAGCGCGGCGCGGACTTTGGACTTATTACATAGCACCGCCGCCTCTCCACGCTTATCCTTTAACTCGCGCATGAGTTCGAGACTCTGCTGTTGCAAATGCATGGCTTGCTCGTAGTCCTTTTCTTTTTCACAAACGGAGGCAAGGTTGTTGAGCGTGTAAGATATTCCCTTTTTGAGGTTATGCTTTTCTCGGTGTGCTAAGGCTTTCTCAAAATAACGCTTTGCTTTTTGATAGTCGCCTAAATGAAAATAGGACAGTCCGATGTTGTTAAGCACAGTTCCTATGCCCTTAGCGTAATTGAGATTTTCGTAAATGGTCAGGCTTCGGACGTTGTAATCGAGCGCGCTATCATACTGCCCAAGTTGGAGGTAGATATTTGCTATCAGCGATAATACTTTCGCTTCTCCTAAGGTATTTCCTGCCAGAACAAACAACGCTTTTGCCTTTTCGGCTTTCAGATAGGCTTGTTTGAAATCTGACAGCAGTTCATAGCATAGGGCTTCTGCACGATACGCTTCGGCTTCTTCGTTTATGAAATTCAGTTGTTTGGCTTCTTGTCTGATTTGGCGGGCAAAGTCGAGGGCTTCTTTTGGATTCGTGTTTCTAATTTCCAACGCTTGTTGGAGTTTTTTTTCCAACTTTTCACGTTTTTGTCGGCTGGTGTCGACCGCCGCTTCTATTTCGTCTATTTTTTCGCTCATTTGACCGCTTCAATGTTTTGATATAAAAGTTCAAGGGGAATGAAACTGTAATATCAAATTCTGCACCACTTCTCATGACAATAGTGGAGCGTCATTGGGCATTTGCGTGATTTCCATAAATGCTTCCTCGAGCGTCTTCTTTTGCAACGAGAGATGCGACAAATACGTGCCCTTTTCGGCAAGGAATTGATTGAGTGCGGCAAGATTATCGGTTTGCAGTTCAACTAAGAGTCCGTCGCCTTCGTCTGTTACGGAAATCGTTTCGGGGTAAGTTTTTAGGATTGCATTCAAGGCTTCGAGGTTCTCGGCTTTCAGGCGTGCAAGCGGGTTTCGGCTGATGAGTTCCTTCACTTTGCCACTTTTAAGCAACTTTCCGTTTTTAATCACCGCTACGTGCGAGCAGACTTGCTCGACTTCGCTCAAAAGATGGCTTGAAAGGAAAATGGTTTTGCCTTCGTCAGCAAGGCGTTTGATGATTTGGCGCACATCGCGGATTCCGTCGGGGTCTAAGCCGTTGGTGGGTTCATCTAAAATGACGAGGTCGGGGTTGGAAAGCGTTGCGGAGGCAATCGCCAGTCGCTGTTTCATGCCAAGCGAGTAGGTTCGGAAGGGGCTATTGGCTCTTGCCGATAACTCCACGAGTTTGAGCGCGCTCTGAATTTGGGCGTCCGATGCACGTTTGATTTTCGCTACGATTTTCAAGTTATCCAAGCCGCTCAAATAAGGATAAAAGTTTGGTGTCTCGAGCGTTGCGCCCGTGTTCAGCCGCGCCGAATCCAAGTCGTCGCTCTCAAAGAGTTTAATCATGCCGCTCGTTTTATTGATGATGCCGAGAAGCAGTCCTATCGTTGTGGTTTTGCCGCTTCCGTTCGGACCTAAAAAACCGAAGACTTGACCTCGCTCAACGGTGAATGAAATATTGTCGACGGCTTTTTTCGTGCCGTAGTGCTTGCTCAGGTTTATGACCTCGATAATCGTCATGGCTTAGGCGACTTTGACGGTAATCTTCATCGTAATAGGCTCAATGGGGTTATCGCGCGAGTCGCGTTTAACAAGCGAAATTTTATCTGCCACGTCCATTCCATCAATCACTCTTCCGAAAACGGTGTAGCCTGCTTGCGCCGAATCGAGAAAATCATTATCAGCAACGTTGATGTAGAATTGACTGCCCGACGAGGCTTTGGCAGGATTGCCGTCACGCGCCGCCGCAAGCGTGCCGCGTTTATTTTTATGCTTGAACTCAGCAGGAATGCGCTCCGTCGGTCCGCCTGTGCCGTGCAGGTGTCGCTTGGATTGGTCGCGCGAAAGTGGGTCGCCGCCTTGAATCATGAAGCCGGGAATCACACGGTGAAACGTGATGCCGTCGTAATACTTTTCATGGACGAGCTTTTTGAAGTTATCGCGATGAAGCGGCGTGTCGTCAAAGAGTTCAATCGTGATGTTGCCGTGCGGCGTTTCAATTAAAAATTGGTCAGGCATGGTGTTGATGTTTAGTTTGAGAAAATAAACTTGGTTTTGGCTTACTCAATAAGTTTGAATTTCAGTTCGATGTGTGCATATGGAATGTTCATTCCGTCGCGTGGCAATTTCTCGAATTTATCGACAACGTCCATTCCGTCAATCACTTTTCCGAAAACCGTATATTTGCCGTTGTAGCTACGATTGTCGTTGAGATTGATAAAAAATTGACTGCCCGATGATTCGCGTTTCGGATTGACATCATCATCGAAGCGTGCGGCGGCAACGGTGCCACGCTTGTGTGAGTGTTTGATTTCGGCGGGAATGGATTTCGGCGGAAGCGTGTCTAAGGCGGGGTTCGGCTTTTCGCGATATTCCGCGCCGCCCGTTTGAATCACAAAGCCGGGCACAATCCGATGAAACCAAAGCCCGTCGTAATAACCTGCTTTGACCAATCGCACGAAATTATCGCGATGAAGCGGCGTATCGTCAAAGAGCTCGATGAGAATGCTTCCTTGTGAAGATTCAATAAGGACACGAGGTTTTGCCGAAAGCGAATCCGCCGTTTGAGACATTTTCGCTCGTTGCGCTTCACACCCAAACAAAAAGAGGAATAGGCAACTGGCGGCATAAAGCGCAACAAACGGCATAGAATTTAGCGCAATTATTTTTTCAAGCGCGCAATAATTTGCTCCGCACTTCGGGCGACGGCTGACTGAGGATGCTCCTTTTTCAACTTTTCGTAGACGGCGAGCGCGTCGCTTTTTTCGCCTGCCAATTCGAAGTTGCGTCCCGCATTTTCCAAGTAAATCGGCGTGATGGCATCGTTTCGAACCGCGTCTGCCGCACGACGAAAGAGTTGAGCCGCTTTCTTGTATTCTTTCTTTTGTTCGTAGCATGCCGCTTCACCCGCCAACGCCGAGCCTTTCACAAGCGGCGAAGAACTTGAAACGCCTTCAAATGCTTTTTGCGCCTCGTCATAATTGCGAAGTTGGAAGTAAGCATTCGCCAAGTAAAGTTTCGCTTGCTCACCTGACGGCGTGCCCGAGTAAGTTTTCGCAATCTCTTTCAGACCGACTGCCGTGCTATCGCCTTCAATCGCGCCGCTGTAATTGCCTGCTTCATATCGCTTGATGATGCTTTCCAACTTGCCTGTGGCTTCTTGATTTTTGGCATCTTGTTGCTGATTCCAAAAAAATGCGCCGACGCTTGCCAAAAGAATCGCACCCAATACGCTTAAAACTGTCGTGCGATTTTTCTCGAAGAAATCCGTTGCCTGAAAAAAGAGTTCGGTAAAAATATCCGATTTAGTTGTGCTTGCCATTGTTTGCTGTTGCTTTATGAAAAAATTGGGACGCGAAAATACGAAATCGCATTGGAATTTCTGAATCTTATCTAATCGCCCCAAAACAAAAAGAGCCTGCACGAAACAGGCTCTTTTGCGAGTTCGCTTGCATCTTACTTTTGCAGTTCAATTTCACTCGAGGCGGTTGCGCTTGTGGCAGTTGCTACGGTAAAGGTCAATTTGCCTTCATTTGCATCGTAGCCGACTTTCACCGCTCCGCCTTCTTTGAGATTGGCGCGCAGAATTTCTTCAGCAAGCGGCTCTTCCAAATGCTTCTGAATTGCTCGGCGAAGCGGACGTGCGCCGTATTGAACGTCGTAGCCCTTATCGGCAAGAAATTCTTTGACTTCGTCAGAAATTTCCACTTTAATGTCAAGCGCTTTGAATCGCTCGTTCAATCCCGCCAGCATAACATCAACGATTTGTGTGATGTGCTTGCGCTCGAGTTGATGGAAGATGACAACGTCGTCGAGGCGATTGAGAAACTCAGGGCTAAAAACGCGCTTCAATGCTTCTTGAATCGTGGATTTGATTCTGCCGTAATTTTCGGTTTCATCACTCACGGTGAATCCTATGCCTTTGGCTTTGCGCTCAATATCACGCACGCCAATGTTTGAGGTCATGATGATGACCGTGTTTTTGAAATCAACACGGCGCCCTTGTGAGTCGGTCAGAATGCCGTCATCTAAGACTTGCAGCAGCATATTGAAGACTTCGGGGTGCGCCTTCTCGATTTCATCAAGCAAAATCACGCTATAGGGCTTGCGGCGCACTTTTTCGGTGAGTTCTCCGCCTTCTTCAAAGCCGACATAGCCGGGTGGCGCGCCCACCAATCTCGAAACGCTGAACCGCTCCATAAATTCGGACATATCCACGCGAATGAGCGCGTCTTCGCTGTCGAACATCGTCTTTGCAAGGGCTTTGGCGAGTTCGGTTTTGCCGACGCCCGTCGGACCCAAGAAGATGAACGAGCCAATCGGACGATTCGGGTCTTTGATACCCGCCCGCGTGCGTCGGATTGACTTCGCCAACTTCTCAATGGCTTCATCTTGCCCAATCACCCGTGCTTTGAGTGCTTGCTCGAGCTCAAGCAATTTTTGTGATTCCGCCGCGCCGACTTTCGTTACAGGCACGCCCGTCATCATTGAAACAACGGTTGCAATCGTCTCTTCATTGACTTCATAAATTTCGTCAGAAGATTCCAGCCATTTCTTTTGCGCGTCTTTGAGTTTATTCTCTAACTTTTGCTGCTCGTCGCGCAGTCGCGCCGCTTCTTCGAACTTTTGCGCTTTGATGAGTTCGGCTTTCTGCTTTTTGATTTCTTCCAACTTTTGTTCGGCTTCAACAACGTCTTCGGGCACTTTGACATTTGCCAATCGCACGCGGCTTCCAGCTTCGTCGAGCACATCGATTGCCTTGTCGGGAAATTGACGGTCGGAAATATATCGGTCGGCAAGGCGCACGATGGCTTGGATTGCTTCTTTGGTATAGCGAACGCCATGATGCGCTTCGTATTTATTTTTGATGCTGTTGAGAATCTCGAGCGTTTCTTCGATGCTTGGCGATTCGACCATGATTTTTTGGAATCGGCGTTCGAGCGCGCCATCTTTTTCAATCGACTCGCGATATTCGTCGAGCGTGGTTGCGCCAATGCACTGCACCTCGCCACGCGCAAGCGCAGGTTTGAAGATATTTGCCGCGTCCATTGAGCCGGGCGAACTTCCTGCGCCAACAATCGTGTGCAGTTCATCAATGAACAAAATCACATCTTTGGCAACGGCCAGCTCTTTGAGAAGTGCGGTCATGCGTTCTTCAAATTGTCCGCGAAACTTCGTGCCTGCGACCATGCTCGTCAGGTCGAGCGCAATAACGCGCTTTCCAAACAAGACGGGCGAAACTTTGCGCTGAATGATTCGGAGCGCAAGCCCTTCGGCGATAGCCGTTTTGCCAACGCCCGGTTCTCCGATTAGAACAGGATTATTTTTCTTGCGGCGAGAGAGCACTTGTGCCACACGCTCGATTTCTTTTTCGCGCCCAATAACAGGGTCAAGTTTGCCTTCTTGTGCGAGTTTGGTTAAATCGCGCCCGAAGAAATCCAGAACGGGCGTTTTAGATTTTGGATTTGACGACTGCGCTGAACCGCGTTGCGTATCGCGTCGCGAGGGTTGCTCTTGCGGCGGAATGCTTCCCGCTTCGGCAAGGTCGCCTTCTCCCGATTCGCTTTGCTGTTCGCGAGGCGCGCTGCCCATCACTTCATTTTTGACATCATCATATTGAATTTCATACATGCTCAATACTTGCGCCGCTAAATTCTGTGAATCGGAAAGCAGTGCAAGCAAGAGATGTTCCGTATCAATCACCGATGACTTTGTGCCTTTGGCTTCAATGTAAGTGCGCTTCAAGACCATTTCCGCCTGCTTGGTGAGCGGAATGTTCCCAAACGGCGGCAAGCCTGCGGTCGGCGGCGCGTTTTGCTCGATGGCTTTGCGCAGGTCGTCAAGGTCGACTCCAAATCCAACGAGAATGGTTGCGGCGTTGCTTCTATCGTGAAGCAATCCTAAAAGCAGATGCTCGGTTCCAATGTAATCGTGCCCAAGCCGTATGGCTTCGGCGCGGCTATGTCTGAGAGCAGATTGCGCGTCGGCAGAAAAATTTGCGTCCATTATACTCTATGAGGTTGAATTGTTGAAAACTGATTGATTTTAATAGACTGTCTCTGATTTCGTTTTGCATTGAGACTGCATTTGAACCCAATGAATTTGATTCAACAGCATTTGACTTAAATACTCAAAAAAAAGTCAAACTTTGTGCCAAGTTTATATTTTATCCCAAATTATCCGCTTTTAATCTCCTCAATTCCTCTGAATCACTGGTTGTGAATAACTATACGCACAAATCGCGAAAAGCGTTTTCCTTATAGGGCATATTTTTTAGGCTTCGGCGGCAACAGCCGTGCATTTTGTCAAGCATGTTGTCGCTATGGCTGACTTGCGGTTGACTTTATGACCGACTGGCACGAGAACGGGAGCAACCTGCATACCCTTGAAGTTCGAATCTTTAAAGTTCGACACAAAATAAAAAAGCCTTGTCGTGCAACAAGGCTTTTGGCGATATTTAATCGTAATGTGATGTTGTGACCCCAACGAGATTCGAACTCGTCCCGCTTCCTTGAAAGGGAAGTGACCTAACCACTAGTCGATGGGGCCAGATAAACTCGGCTGAACAGCTTGATTGCAAAGAACAAACCATTTTCAAAACAAGGGCGCAAAGATACGAAACTTTACCAAACTTCAAATACCGTTGCCGTTTTTTCTCAAACAATTTTGAGACTGTGGAAACTTTGGGTGAAAGACGGGATTCGAACCCGCGACCTCCTGAGCCACAATCAGGCGCTCTAACCGACTGAGCTACAATCACCATTGTAAAACTTTCAAATTTCAAAGAGCTTTTCGTCCAAATCCTCCAAACCCGTTTACTACTCGCGTGCCTGACTGGAATCGAACCAGTGACCCACAGCTTAGAAGGCTGTTGCTCTATCCAACTGAGCTACAGGCACAGGCTTAATCCGATACCTTAATCCGATACCTTAATCCGATACCTTGATCTGATACTTGCGTGCCGCAGCCTTATCGGCGACTTTTGTCGGGGTGGCGAGACTCGAACTCGCGACCTTCTGCACCCAAAACAGACACGCTACCAGCTGCGCTACACCCCGAACCTCACGACGCATATTGCGTGATTCAAAAAGGACGCAAATATACGGCGCATTGTTTCTTTTTGCAAGTTCTGCTTCAAGATTTGTATTGCGCCATCAACGCGGCGAACTCATCAAATAAGTAATGCGAATCGTGCGGACCGGGCGATGCCTCGGGGTGATACTGCACGCAGAAAATCGGCAGTTTCTTGTGCCGAAATCCCTCGACGGTTTGGTCGTAAAGGTTGAGGTGCGTCAGTTCTAAATGCTTCGGCAAGGTTTTTGGATTGACGGCAAAGCCATGATTTTGCGCCGTGATTTCAATTTTTCCCGTCAGCAAATTCTTGACAGGGTGATTGCCGCCATGATGTCCGAATTTCAGTTTGTAGGTCTCCGCGCCCAATGCCAACGAGAGCAGTTGATGCCCTAAGCAAATTCCAAATATCGGGATTTCTCGTCCCGCTTTCTTCGGGTTGGCAAGCAGTTTGATGGCTTCAATGGCGTATCCAACGGCTTCGGGGTCGCCCGGTCCGTTTGAAAGAAAAATCCCGTCGGGCTTCATGCGCAGGACTTCTTCGGCAGGCGTTTGCGCGGGTACTACCGTTACTTCACAGCCCGATTGCACCAGCATTCGCAAGATATTTTCCTTCATGCCAAAGTCAAATGCAACGACGCGGTAGATTGGCGCATCGCCTTTCACTGTAAAGGTTTTTCCGCGCGTTACCACGCGGGCTAAATCTTGCCCATTCATTTTCGGAACGGCTTGCGCTTTCTCAATGAGTTTGGCAATGTCCGTTTCGGTTGAGATAACGCCTTGCATTGCGCCTTGCTCACGAAGCATCCTCACCAATCGGCGCGT
The DNA here is from genome assembly GCA_029263855.1 of Candidatus Thermochlorobacteriaceae bacterium. GTDB lineage: Bacteria > Bacteroidota > Chlorobiia > Chlorobiales > Thermochlorobacteraceae > JANWWM01. The sequence goes on from JAJUFC010000010.1 coordinate 15,975, forward strand.
ATCAATTCCGCCAATGCCCATCACGCCTTGCGCGTTGAGGTATTCGTCCAATCCAAATTCTGCTTCAAAGTTGCTGTAAAGTTCCGAGAGTTCTCCGACAATAAAGCCTGATGCCGACACTTGTTCCGATTCTCGGTCGCGCATATTTGCGCCGTAGTTTCCGATGAGCGGGTAGGTCATGCAGACCATCTGTCCTTTGTAGGACGGGTCCGTTAGAATTTCTTGATAGCCCGTGTGTGAGGTATTGAACACCACTTCGCCTTCTGCCTCGCCGATGCGTCCGAAGGCGACACCTTCAAAGAGCGAGCCGTTCTCGAGAACGAGCCTTGCTTTGGTCATGAGTTGATATGGTGGGTTGATATGAATTTTATGCTGATTCTAATTTTTCACCGGCTTCCGATTTTTCAACGGTTGAGATTGCGGAGCGGTCGAAGCGAAGTTTCACGCCGCCCGCATCGATGAGCACGGTTTTCTTTTCTGAATTGATTTCCAAGACCGTGCCGTGCAAGCCGCCGATGGTTACCACTCGGTCGCCTTTTTTCAGCGCATCTAAGACTTTTTCGCGCTCTTTTTGTTTCTTTTGTTGGGGACGAATCATAAAGAAATAAAACACGGCGATAATCAGCACGAAGGGAATCAGTTGCACGAGGGGATTGGGTTCTGCGCCTCCTTCAGACGGCGGTGGCGCAAAGAAAAATAGACTTGTGAGAAAATTGAGCAGAATCATATTCAAAAATGTTTTGTTAAAAATGCGCGTGAAGATACGGCTTTTGTCAGGGCTTTTCAATGCACAAGAAAACATTTGCCGCTATCCTCTGAAACTTTCTTCTTAATTTGGCAACGCTTTTAATCATCACTTTTATCAATGGGCGCACTGATTGGACTTTTCATCATCTCGCTTTGGCTCTTTCACCTCGTTTATCTTTTGTTCAACGAGTCGCTCACGCTCTCGACGCCAATGAGTTATGTTCACTTAGCCCTTCAAGGCTATTTGACGACAGGGCTTTTCATCACCGCGCACGACGCGATGCACGGCACCGTCAGCCGTGTTCGGTGGCTCAACCATGCGATTGGCTTCGTGGCTTGTTTTCTTTTTGCGGCGATGAGCTACAAGCGTTTGCGTCTTAATCACTTCAAGCACCATGAGGCTCCCGCTTCTGAAACCGACCCCGACTTCAATGTGCACTCGCAAAACTTCTTTGTTTGGTTTGGCTCGTTTATTTGGCGATATAAGACTTGGGCGCAAATCGTCGTGATGGCGAGCCTTTACAACCTCTTTGAGTATGGGCTGGGGATTCCTGAAATGCGCATTTGGCTCTTTTGGGTGTTGCCGTGCATTTGGGGCGCGTTGCAACTGTTTTATTTCGGCACTTATCTGCCGCACCGTTTGCCACAAACGCCCGATATGACACCACACAGCGCACGCTCACAAACGCGCAACCATCCTTGGGCAATGCTTTCATGTTACTTTTTTGGCTACCACTGGGAGCATCATCACTCCCCGAAAACAGAATGGTGGAATCTTTGGAAAATTAAGGACGAACTTGTAAGATAAGCAGATACTTGAACACGCATCTTAGACGACCTAAACTTCTCTACTGATGACCGAACACGAGACCCTGCGCGCCGGAATTCTTCTAATCGCTAACGCGGAATTGCAAGACCAAAATTTTCGCCGCACCGTCGTGCTTGTTTGCGAACACAACGACGGCGGCACATTCGGATTGATTCTCAATCGCCCGCTCGAATTGGGCATGATGGAAGTCGTTAATGATTATACGGGCGAAAATCTCCCGCTTTACTGGGGCGGTCCTGTTCAGCCAAATACGATTCACGTGCTTCATCGCTACGGAAACCTTGTGAGCGACTGCACCGAAGTTGCCGATGGCGTCTATTGGGGCGGCGATTATGAGCAAATTAAATCCCTGCTCGACACACATCAAGTTGACCCGAAAGGATTCAAATTCTTTCTCGGCTATTCAGGCTGGGGCGAAGGACAGTTAGACGATGAAATGCAAGGACGCTCTTGGTATCTATTTCCGGGAGACGCTCACGCGGTTTTTGAAGAAGATGCGGAACGAATGTGGAGCCGCGTCTTGCGCAAAAAAGGCGGTGATTATGCGATCGTCGCGATGTTTCCACAAGACCCGCAGTTGAATTAAAACTTTCGTCATTTCTTTGCCTTTGCACGATTTTTTGTATATTTGCCGCCCAAAATTGTGCCGATGCTGTGCCGCATACACGACGCAGTTTTTCAGTGCTTTTTGGATACGGAGGAATCGCCTAATGGTATGGCAGCAGTCTTGAAAACTGCCGGGTGAAAGCCTGTGGGGGTTCGAGTCCCTCTTCCTCCGCATCACCTTTCGTAATATTTTTCACGCCTTTCCTTACAATTTTTCCGAAACACAACCGAACCTTAACCCCTTAAATTTCTCAAAAAAAAAGCCACTTTTTGCCTTTACTACTGTTATTCCGTAACTCTTGCGAAAACCGACCGAAATTCCTGAATTATGGAGCATTTGTTGTGCATCTATTGCCCGATTATTGCCCGATTGTTGCTCGGTTGGTCAAATTGGTATCGCTTGTGTAGTGCTGACTGTTAAAACTTACACCAAAGCCAAGCGTTGGGCGCGTCGTTCGGCGGCTTTTTCGAAGCGGCGTTTTTCCTCGTCGGTTTCGGGCACGATTTCAGGCACGACGATGCGTTTGTTATTTGCATCTAACGCGACAAAGGTAAAATAGGCTTTGTTGCACTCGTGCACTTCTCCTGTAAGCAAGTTTTCCGAAAACACCTTTACCCCAACTTCCATTGAGGTATTAAACGCACGATTGACGCTTGCCTTAATGATAACGACTTCGCCCAATTTTATCGGCTGTTTGAAGACGAGCGTATCGACAGAGGCAGTTACGGCAACGGCATTGGCGTGGCGTGAGGCGGCAATAGCCGCAGATAAATCCATCCAGTGCATTAAGCGTCCGCCCGCAAGGTTGCCGAGGTAGTTGGTGTCGATGGGCATAACAACTTGCGTCATCTCGACGCGCGATTCAGAGACTTTCTTTTTTGGTCTATCGGTCATTGTGATGATGAAATAAAAACGCCCTCCAAAATTGGAAGGCTCTGCAAAGTTAGTGATGTGGCGCGAGTTTTTAGTGCGTGCATCCTGCACCGCAAGTGTGTGCAGCTGCTTTGGTTTCGGTTGTAGTTTCTGTTTTGGTATCGGCGGCTTTTGTCTCACCGTTTTTTGTCTCGCCATTTTTCGCGCCCGTATTCGCGCCCGTATTTTTGTAGTCGGTGTTGTAAAAGCCCGTGCCTTTGAGCACAAATCCGCCTCCCAAGCCAATGACGCGCTTGAGCCCGTCGGTCTCACAGTTTGGGCAGAAGGTCAATGCGGCTTCAGAAATGCGTTGTTGGACTTCCATTTCGGCACCACAATTCGCGCATCGGTAATGATACATTGGCATAAATGGTTCAAGTTTAAGTGTTTTCGAGTTTGTGCGTATTGAATTTTTGTGCGAATATACGCGAATCGCCCGCAAAAAATTCCTATCGTTCTTTGGCACGTAAATTGATTGACTATAATTTTAGCGTGTCTTATCGTTAAGTTCTCGTTGTTAAGTTCTTCAAACATCGTTGAAGAAGACCAAAACATTGAAGAAAAACGCGCAGTTGGTAGAAATTTAACCAATGCTTCTTTTGTTTAATGGTTGGATTTTTTACAACTTGAATTATTGCAAGTTCTATTCCTAAACGACCTCGTTACCGAAACCATGTTTTTTTAACGCAGAAGTTTTCGCCGCCGAGATTTCTGCTATCAGCCGTTTTTTCGGCACTCTATTTTGGCGGCACAACACTAAATCAATCTAATAACAATGGCAATTGAAAAATCCACGTCGTCGTCCAGCCTTGCCGAAGTGGTCGACCGCATTTTGGACAAAGGTATCGTGATTGATGTGTTCGCCCGCGTCTCGCTCGTCGGGATTGAACTCGTCTCAGTTGAAGCGCGCGTTGTTGTCGCTTCGGTTGAAACATACCTCAAATATGCAGAAGCCATCGGCTTGACGGCTACAGCGGCGTAACACGCTAATGCTTTCTCTTGCGCTTTGCTTGTTCGCCCATTTTGCCTAAACTCAATGCGCGCACAACCAAACGCAGGACGAAAAAAAATTTAGCCTACTATGACTATGAATCAGGATATATCGACATCAACCGCACTTGCGCCCACGATTCCGCAGAACGAGGATATTTATCGCTCTGCGCTCACGGAATTTCACGGGGTCATTCAATCGGTTTATGCGATTCTATCCGATTTCAACGAGGTTTCTCTTGCCTCGCGCCATGCGTTCAGCGATTGCGATACAAAACTTCGCGAAACGCTCTCGAGCACACGCTCGCTTCGCCGCAAGGATTTCGACCAATGGTTTCAACAGGTCAAGCGAACTCATGACGAAACTGAGACCGACTTACGCGCCTCTGTTCAAGAGTTTCTTGCTGAACAAACCGAACTTTCTGACAACATCATTCACGAGTTTTCATCTCTCAACACCTCACGCACCGAACGGCTTGCCGAACTTTCAACGCTTCTTGCTGATTTCTCACGGCTTCAAGCAACGCGCCGCGACGCGCTTCGCGCCATGCTTGCTGACTTCAAAGCTGCGCAAGCCAAGTGGCAAAATGAACTCAAAACCATGCTCGCTGAAGCCAAAGAAATTCGCTTGCAAGATGTCAGAGCCTTGTTCGAAAAGTTTCATCAGGATTCCGAACAGCGACGCCTTGCGATGCTTGCAAGACGCGCCGAAGTCGCCGCCCTGCTCGATGCATTTCGCAAAGAGCGGCTCAACAAATTTCCAAAATCTTAACCGACCTGACTATGTCCGACTTACGTGCCATCGCCGAAAGCATTAAAGCCTCACGAGACGAACGCCATACCCTCACCGAAAAGCGCGTTCAACTCATCGCCAAAAAAAGAGGCGACACGAAAAAACTGCTCGCCTATTTCGCCGAAGAACATCAACGCATCAGCAAGCAAGACGCACAAGCACGCGCCGCCGAATTGAACACCATTCGCGCACGCGCCAACGCCCTTCAAGCCGAAGCCAAAGGATTAGTCAAAACCTTTGAGCGCGAGCGTCAAGAAATGGCACAAACGCTCTTATCCGAAGCCAAAGCCCTTCACCAAAAACTTGCGAGCGACAACCAAGCACGGCTTGCGGTGCATAAAAATTTGATGAATGAGATTGCAGTCGAACATCAAGCCATTCGCGACACCGTTCACTCAATCGCTACTGACGTTCAGCGACAACTTAAAACTCACGAACAAATACGGCGCGACGGGCGCGACGCTTGGAATCGACTCTTGGGAAGAGGCGCGGCGCAAGCGACCATCGCGGCAACGCCTGTTTCCGAATCGCCTTTTGCGATTAACATTCCGTTTGTGCCATCTCAACAAAAGAAACGAAAGTAAAGAACGATTATGGACGACATTCGCACGGTCATCGAAGCCAAACCGATGGCTGACTTCGTTGAAACGCCCTACGTCAAGGAATTGACTTATCGCGCCATGACTTACATTGAGGCGGGATTTCCCGTTCACCTTCGCGGCGCAAGCGGCACGGGCAAAACGACGCTCGCCATGCACATCGCCAGCCGTATCGGTCGTCCGATTGTGATGCTTCATGGTGATTCTGAATACAAAACGAGCGACCTCGTCGGCGGCGAATTTGGATTTCACAGCCGTAAGGTTGTCGACCGCTTCCAAAGCCGTGTGCTCAAAGTTGAAGAAGATTTCGCCAAGCGTTGGGTCGATAACCGCCTGACCGTTGCCTGCAAATACGGCTTCACGATGATTTACGACGAATTCACGCGCTCGCGTCCTGAAGCCAACAACGTGCTTCTCTCGGTCTTGCAAGAAAAAGTTTTGGACATTGGCAACGCGCCCGCTGGTGAAGAAAGCTACCTCAAAGTTCACCCACTCTTTACCGCGCTCTTTACGAGCAATCCCGAAGAATATGCAGGCGTGCATAAAGCCGCCGATGCCTTGCGCGACCGAATGGTTACGATTGATTTGGATTACTTTGACTTTGAAACCGAAGTTGCTATTGTTGTAGCAAAGTCTCAACTTCCAAAGCACGATGCTGAAGAAATTGTCGGAATTGTTCGCGCTCTTCGTGAAAGCGGGCGATGCGAATTTGCGCCAACCGTTCGCGCCTGCATTATGATTGCACGCACGCTTACGGTTCAACGCACCAAAGCCGTTCACTTTCCGAACTTCTTTGTTACGATTTGTCAAGATGTCTTAACTTCTGAAACCAGTCGGCTCGGCTCGCGCACCAATCAAGAGGAAGTTCGACAGATTGTTAAAAAACTTGCTGAACGCACCCGCATTCATCACGAAGAATCTCGCGGCGTTCCCAGTGCGCGCCACAATGCCGAATCGCTCCAAAAAAACTTGACGCTGATTCGTCAGCAAGTCGGGCGATAAACCATTTTTTGAATTATGACCTTTGAACAAGCGGCAAAGAAAATTACAGAGTTCGTCGGCACAATGACAGAGTCAAAAGCCAAGCTCGTCAAGTTGGAAAGAACATCGCAAGATGGCGGCGGGTGGATTGGCTATGCCGAAGTCTTTGAAGAAAGCGCGTTCATTAAATCCATCGGATTGCCCAGCCGCGTGATGGATAGAAACCTTTACGAAGTGCGGCTAAACAACGCGCTTGAAGTCGTCGGCTACGCCAAAAAAGATAAACTTGAAGAATGAACCAAATTTCACATACGACTAGTTCAGCGACCCTTGCCGATATTTTAGAACGTGTGATTGATAAAGGCGTGGTTATTGCAGGGGACATCAAGGTCAATCTTGCTGACGTCGAACTTTTGAACATTAAAATTCGCTTGCTGATTTGCTCTGTCGACAAAGCCGTTGAACTCGGCATCAATTGGTGGCAAAATGATGCCTATCTTTCTTCGAACGCCGAAGTCCAAACGCTTCGCAAGGAAAATCAAGAACTCAAAGCCAAACTTACCGAACTTGAACAAGCGGTAGCGTCGCTTCAATCGCCGCGCCGACGATAAACAGAGGAGGAAACTATGAAATCGCTTAATGAAATTCGAACCTCGCGCAGTGCCAAACGCCTGCCGCGCACCAAATCCGCCAAGCCCAAGAAGCCAAGCCAGAACTACCTCAATATGTATGTGCTCACAACGGAAAAAGAACGGCTCGAAAAAGAACTCAAAATCATCGACCGTCGTCGCATCGAGCTCATTATGAAACTCAACGACCTGAGCAAAGAAATTCAAGACATCGAAACCAAAATCAGCAACCTCAAAAAGTCGGGCGAACTCAAATCCGACGCACCCGAACTTCCGATAGATTCAAAGCAGTGGAAAAAATTTTCAATGAACTACTAACCCCTTTGAACGATGAATCAGCAACCGAAAGACGGTTCCACCGCAGGATTAGGTGGTGTTTTAAGTGCGATTGAAAAACTCGCCAAACTTGCCGACGACCTCCAACAAGCACAAGGCGAACTCAATCGCGAAGGCGAAGTCGATTTAGGAAAGAACGCTAAAGCCTCTTACCGCTTCCGCGTGCGCACGCTCGGCGACCTCAAACGCGATTTGTCAAAATCTGACTTCAAGCCTTTTGAAAAACCCGCCTCGCCAAAACCAACGCGCGAAGCGACTCGCGTCGCAGTGGTTGAGCCTGAAACCGATGTCTTCATCGAGGGCGATGCCGTCGTCGTATATGCGCAACTTTCAGGCGTGGCGGAATCCGACATTGTCATTGACGCATATGCCGAACGCCTTGAACTTCGCGCGAAAAGCGCGTCGTTTTTCTATCAAAAAACCTTGTCTCTTCCCGCCGTCGTTTTGCCAGAAAGCCTTGCGAAATCATACAACAACGGGATTCTTGAAGTTCGCCTTGCTATTCGTAAGAACGCTTAACTTCGCTTTCAATGAACTACGAGCAAATTCGCGCCTCGCTTAAAAAGTCGCGCCTTGCGCTTGATAAGTTGGAACTCTTGGAGCCGCTTTTAGAAAGGCACGGGGCAGCCGACGACAGCATCATCTCCGAAGCCCTCGCTGACTTCACGCTCTCGCTTCATCATCTCATCAGAGCCGTTCCCGAAAAATTGCTCCCGCCGATTCTTCAAAACGGCAACGCCGTTCACGTCAATGTGGAGCAAATTTCCGCGTCGACGAATTTCAGCAACGCGCTCGCGCAGACGGAATCGCGCTTGCAATCGTTCATACAAGAAACGATGCGCGAAGAAATAGAGAAAGCGATGCGGCAACTTTCCGCTGTTACGGCGCGCCCCGCCGTTGATGCGTTTGTAAGCGAAACCGCCGACCTTATGCGTCGAAGCGAAGCGCGTCTCAGAACCATCATTGACTCCACGCCGCTCGGCATTTGCATCACCAACGAAAACGGCATATTTGAGTATGTCAACGACGCTTACTGCCGCATCTACGGCTACTCGCCCGATGAACTCGTTGGCGAGCATTTCACGAAAATCGTTTCTCCCGACAAAGTCCAATTTTGGCGCGATTTGCACGACAAGTATATGCAGATGACGGGCGACGAAATTCGCGGATACAGCGACATTCGAACCGAGTGGATTGTTCGGCACAAAGACGGCAAGCCCATCACCATTCTTGCCGACGCCGCCCGCATTACGCGAGAAGACGGCAAGCATCAAAAAGTTACTTTCGTTATGAACATCTCTGAAATGGCGAAACTGCGCGAGAACTTGCGCCAATCAGAGTTGCAACTGATGCAAGCGGAAAAAATGTCGTCGCTCGGTCAAATGGTTGCAGGCGTAGCACACGAAGTCAACACGCCACTCGGCTATGTGAAAAGCAACTTGCAACTCCTGCTTGATGCGCAAAAAGAATTGCAATCGCTTCTCGCGCTTCATCAAAACCTGAAAGACCAAATTTTGCACGGCTCCTCGACCGCTGTCGCCAAGTTGCTCGACGAAATTGAAGCAAAATCCGAAACGGCAACGCTTCATACCGAAGTTGAAAAAATGTGTCTCAATTCGCTCGATGGCATTGAGCGCATTCAAGACCTTGTTTCTTCGCTCAAAAACTTTTCACGATTAGATGAAGCCGATTTCAAACAAACTGACCTGAACGAGAACATTGAGTCGACGCTCAAAATCGCCGCGCACCTCATTCGTGAAAAGGGGATTAAGGTTGAAAAAGATTTCGGAAACTTGCCTGAAATTGCCGCTTATCCCGCTCAACTCAATCAAGTTTTCTTGAATCTTATCACAAACGCTGTTCAAGCCATCACACACGAGAAAGGCAAAATCTCAATTTCAACGAAGAAGCAGGGAGAGCACATCGTCGTGAAAGTGAGCGACAATGGCACGGGCATCAAGCCTGAACACTTGAACAAAATCTTTGAGCCGTTTTTCACGACGAAAGACATTGGGAAAGGCACAGGGCTGGGGCTTTCGATTGTCTATAAAATTGTTGAAAAGCATCGTGGAAGAATTTCCGTAGAGAGCACCGTCGGAAAAGGCTCAATCTTCACGGTTGAACTTCCGATTCACCAAGCCGATTCCGCACCAGTTTCTGGCAACGAAAAAACGGAAACGCTCGCCTCTCCGTTTTCCGACGACGAGCCAACGAAACCGAAATCGGCAACAAAAAAAAGAGGTAAATAAACTTCAATTCAATATCTGCTATGAACACGCCAAAGTCTAAAATTCTTTTCGTTGATGACGAGCCACAAATTCTCGAGACGCTCAAACTTGTCTTTCGCGGTTGGAACATTAAAACCACGACGAGCGCGAAAGAAGCTCTCAAACTCCTTCAATCTGAAACATTCAGTGTTATCGTCAGCGACCAGCGTATGCCCGAAATGACCGGCGTTGAATTTCTCAAAGAAGCTAAAGCACTTTCGCCGAAAAGCGTTCGTATTTTGCTCACGGGTTACAGCGAATTAGATAACGTCATTGAATCCATCAATTCAGGCGAAGTCTATCGCTTCATCACCAAGCCATGGGATAACGATAAGCTCAAAGAAACCGTAGAGACTGCCTGCAAAATCGCTGAACTCGATGCTGATTTGAAAGAAGAAGTCGAGAAAGCCAAAGGAAAAAGAGACGCAAAGAAAGTCGATTCAGCGGTCGAGATTTTATTCATCGATAAATTGGAATCACATTTAAGCGGATACAAGAGCCTCTTTGAAGACGCATATACTTGCCATATCGCGCAAACTATTGAAGCGGCTTACGAGATATTAGCCGAGCATAAAGCGATTGGTGTCGTCGCCTGCGACTCTACGCTCGCCTCCTCAAAAGGCACGATTTTCTTGACCGCGATTCGAACAATGTATCCCGACGTGGTTACGATTTTTATGTCGGATTCAAAGGACGCGCAGGAGGCAATTCGCCTCATCAACGACGGACAAATTTTTCGTTACCTTGTCAAACCATTTCCGCGCGATGTGTTCCGCCAAACCATTGAAGACGCCATCGCCAAGCACAAGGAGTATCAACACAATCCGATGAGCAACTTGAAGCGCAAAGAAGACGAAGTCATGCAAGCCGCCCCAGTCAAAGCACAGTTGCCTCTGAACGATTTTTTGGCAGACATTCGGAGCAAGGTCGGCGCGAAAAAATCATACTGACGCATGTTCCAATTCCCATTCTTCATCGCTCATTATTCATTAAAAACGCTTGCGTGGATTCCCGCCTGCGCGGGAATGACATAAAACAATCCCCTCTTGCTTTTGCTCTTTTGAAACGAGACGCGCTTCCGCGTCGTTGCTTGGCAAAATTTATTTTCAAACGAACTATGCGCCACTTCGCTTTTTTCATCTTGCTTTGGATTTCAAGCGCAACGCTCCACGCGCAATCTCAATCGACGTTGCGCGAACTGCTTCTCGCTCAAAAAGGCAAATGGGCGGTTTGGGACGGGACGGAAACCCCCTACGGCGCGTTCAAAATCAAGAGCGTCGAAACGGATTTTTTGCGCTTGCAGTGGTCCGAAGACAAAAGGGGAAAACTTGAATATATCGTGCCTTTTGAGGCAATCACCTACATCGTGCTTACCTCGACAGATACCCTTCGCTTGGTAACCCGAAGCCGCTCAACGCCGAGCAAACGAAATTGAAATTTTTAATCTTCGTTGGTTCTTTTTTCAAGGCTCTGCGAATGCCGCGCCTTGTCTCAATTTTCTTTAACCTAACCCATAATCACTATGCGAAAAAGAAATGAGTCAGACATCTCCATCAATATGAGTTCTGATGTTTATCGCGATAGCGAGACGTCAATGTCTTCGTTCTTCGGCAAATCCGAAGAACCCAAGCCCGATGACATCCGCTTGCAGAAAAACACATACTCTTGGACGACGAGCTCATCATACTCGCATATGGTCATCGCATTCGTCATTCAACGCTTCGTGCGTCGAATTCAAAACGATATGCTGATTTTGCGTCGGGAAAATTCCGCCGAATTTACCTACGACTACCAAAAACGGACATCGATTTTGATTGATGGCGCCATCGCGTTTTCTTATCAAAACAAAACCTTCGTTTATGTGGTCTCGACAGAGACGAACGCGCCGTCCAACGCCTTGACGGGAAGCGGCGACATCTCCGAACTCGTCGAGCAAATCAATCACGAAATCAAGTGGAACAATCCGCTTCGGAACAAGCACATTCAAATCGTGCAATCGGGACGACGCAATTACGAGTGCTTGTTCAAAAAGCCGCCCTCGATTTCCCTTGATAACCTCATTTGCGACGAGCGAATGAAAGAAGACATCTTCGACCAAACCATTTTGCACTTCGAGACCATCAGCGGAAACAATGGCATCATTTTGCACGGAAAGCCAGGAACGGGCAAATCCCTGTGCTGTCAAGCCATCATTTCAGAAGCCTTGAAGCGTGGCTTTTCCACGTGCTTTCTGACAACGCAAGTCGACTACGCCATCTTGAACGAATTTCTGACGAAGTTCCTTTCTCCGTGCATCGTGGTGATGGAAGACATTGATTCCTTCGGCGAGAGCCGCGAGTTTCGTCCAAACTCAGAGTTGTCCGATTTCTTGCAATTTCTTTCGGGACTTTCCGAGAACGACGACAAAATCGTGTTCGTGGCGACGACGAACCACATCGACTACTTGGACGAAGCCATCGCCGAGCGTCCCGTGCGCTTCAATCGCAAGTATAAGTTCAACTTGCCCACGCCCAAAGAAATTGATATGCTCATCGAGCTTTACTTCAAAGAGGAAGGCATCACGAGCGCGCAAAAATCTTTGTGCTACAACAAGCGCTTCACAGGCTCGCACATCAAAGAACTTCAACGCACGGCGTTGCTCTTGTCGCACAAGCAGAAAAAATCCGTGCTCGAAGTTTTTGAACAAGCCGTTCAAATCGTTTCGCAAAATTTCTCCATTCCTGAACGCAAGGCGGGATTTCGCGACGAACTTTAACAGGGATTGAGGATAGCGGGCATTGACGCGCGGCGTTTTGAACTTTTCTCGGTCAAGAGCGGCAACCCAAGCCGCTCTTTTTTTACCCGCTTTCTTGCGACGTCGTTCCGTCTCTCAACTTTCGGCGTGAAGTTCCTATCTTTGCACCTTATCAATTCAACCGCAGTTCCGACATGCTCAAAGGAATTTTCTTCTCATTTTTCATTCTTGCTTTACTCGCCATTGCTAATTGCTCTCCAAACACAACCATGAAACGCGCTTCATCTTTGGATTCGCTCTATTCCGATAAACCGCTCGGTTGCATCGTCGAGAATGGCAAAACCACGTTCCGCGTCTTCGCGCCGCGCGCCACCGAAGTCAAACTTGTGCTTTTTGATAAAGCCGCAGACGAAACGGGCAAAGAAATTTTGATGAAACGCGATTCAGACGGCGTTTGGGAACACGTCGAGCAAGGCGAACTCTACGGCAAATTCTACGGCTACAAAGCAAACGGCGCGCCGGGCAAAAACGAAATGTGGAATCCCAACGTCATCGTCGCCGACCCGTATTCGAAAGCCGTCGCCACGAAAAACACCTATCGCCACCAAGCTAAAACGCTCATTCTCGACGCGCGCTACGATTGGGAAGGCGACACGTGGGTCATTCCCAAAAATCACAACGAACTCATCATCTATGAAGCGCACGTGCGCGACCTGACGGCGCACGCTTCTTCCGAAGTCGAGAAAAAAGGAACTTACTTGGGGCTTGTCGAAACAGGCAAAACGGGCGGATTGGATTACCTCAAATCGCTCGGCGTGAACGCGATTGAACTGCTCCCGATTCACAAATTCGGAACGATTGAAATTCCATATCGCGATAGTTCCGTCCTGCGCGAAGGCTATCCGCTCAATACGTGGAACCCCTACGAGCGCAATCACTGGGGCTATATGACGAGTTACTTCTTCGCCCCCGAAACCTACTACGCCACCGACGGTACGCTCGCCCCAACCCGCATGAATGGCACCGACGGCAGAGCCGTGCGCGAGTTCAAAGACATGGTCAAAGCCTTGCATAAAGAAAATATCGCTGTTATTCTCGATGTCGTCTATAACCACGTCGCGCAATACGATTACAACTGCTTCAAGTATCTCGACAAGTTCTACTACTTCCGCACTGATTCGGCAGGAAACTTTTTGAGCCTTTCAGGGTGTGGCAACGATTTCAAGACCGAGCGACCGATGGCGCGGCGGCTCATCGTCGAAAGCGTCAAATACTGGATGACCGAGTATCACATCGACGGCTTTCGCTTCGACCTTGCCGCGATGATTGATTTTGAAACCGCCAAAGCGATTTACGAGGAAGCCAAAAAAATCAACCCGAACGTGATTCTCATCGCGGAAGCGTGGGGCGGCGGCGAATACGAACCCGACCAATTCAGCGACATCGGTTGGGCAAGTTGGAACGACCAAATCCGCAATGGCGTGAAAGGACAAAACCCCGACAACGGACTTGGCTTCATCTTCGGCAAGTTTCAGGGGCGCAACAACGTGCGCTCGCTTCGCGCTTTCGTAACGGGAACGCTCCGCGAAGACGGCGGCTTGTTCCAACAAAAAGAACACTCCATCAACTACCTCGAATCGCACGACGACCACACGCTCGGCGATTTCATTCGCTTAGGCTTGCGCGAATCCTCTCCCGACGAGGTCATTCTCAATGTGGATAAGCACGCGCAGCTTTCGCCGAAACAACTTGCGCTCAACAAACTTGCCGCGCTGTTTCTCTCCACTGTTCAAGGTCCTGTGATGATTCACGAAGGACAGGAGTTTGCGCGTAGCAAAGTCATTGCTCAAACCGATGTGCCTGATAAACACATCGGCAGAATTGACCACAACAGTTACGAAAAAGATAACGAGACCAACTATATCAACTACGCACACGTGAAACTCAACGCCGAACTTGTCGATTACTACAAGGGCTTAATCGCGCTCCGCAAGGCAAATCCGATGTTCAGTTCCGCGCCGAAATCCGCCGTCAAGTTCATCGACGCGAAGGATACGCTCGTCGTCGCGTTCCGATTGGATAAAGCCGAATACAACAAGGTCGCCGAGAAAAAATCGAGTTCGGATTTTCTCGTCGTGATGAACGGACATCCGCGCAAGTCGGTGGATTTTCTCTTGCCCGATGGGGCGTGGCAAGTTGTTGCGAATGAAAAGAAAGTTTCGCTTCTTGAACCGTTGGGCGTTGCGAAGGGACGCATCACCGTTCCCGCAAGTTCAGGCTTGATTTTGAAACAGTGATTTCTCTTTAACCCTTTAACCACTTACGCCAATGGCAGAAGAAACCAAGCAATCGTTCTTGCTCCGTCTTTCCGACGAGCTTCGCAAACTTGACGCGGAAATCGCGGAGCTTAAACCCAAACTGGAAGCGAAAGCCAACGAACTTCAAGAAGAAGCCAAGCAGAAAATCGCTGAACTTGAAAAAGAGCGCGACGCGCTGAAAGTCAAGGCAGAAGAGTTGAAGAACACCAGCGAAGAAGCGTGGAGCGAATTGAAGGTCGGACTTGAAAAGAGTTGGACTGAACTTCGCACAGGCTTCGACAATGCACTTGCCAAGTTCAAGAAGTCGGAGCCGAAACTTTTGGAAGATAAGTCAAATGAGTCCGCTTCTTAGCACGTTGCAACATCACCATTGCACCATCATTTTTCACGAAGGAACGCCCGTTTGCGGCGTTCTTTTTTTTCCTACGTCAATACATTTTCTTTTCCGACGGGGCGTTTGGAAAGCCACAGACAAAGAAGAAGTCGAGTGGGCAAATAATTGAGATTGAATTTCCATTTGCCAAAGTATTATTTTTGTCGCTTCACTTTTTGAATGTTTGACACATTAAACCGTTCGCACGTTTCGGTTGTCTCTTGATACATCCATGAAAACTCCGCATTTAAAAACATTATGGACTGCGATTATCGTCGACGGCGTCATGCTCAATCTTGCATTTCTTCTCTACATCAAATTTCGTGAGGCAATTCCGCTCGTTCAATTCAGCGACCAAGTGCCGATGTTGATTTTGCCCATGCTGGTGATGGTGCTCTTTTGGTATGGGCTGTTTTGGCTGTTCGGGCTTTACGAAGTGGAGCAATTCGTTTCGCGCTACAAACAAGTCTCGCTTGTCTTTCAAGCAACGACGGTCGGCGCGATTACGCTTGCCGTGTTCATATACATTGACGACTACCTCTATGAACAATCCTCAGGCGTTGAGGTAACCGCGCGAGCGCGATTCGGAATCTTTTTTTATTGGGCGATTTTAATTGCCAGCGTCTCGTTTGCGCGCGTGCTTCACGCAACCGTGATTCGCAAACGCATTATGCGCGGCATTGGTCGCAAAAACGCGCTCATTGTTGGAACGGGCAAGCGAGCCCAAGAACTCGCCGACGATATTGAGGCGCACCCTGCGCTCGGCTTGAACGTGATTGGCTTCGTCAAAGAACATCAAAATGGGCAAGAACCGGCTGTTCAAGAAATCGTTGGAACGGTTGACGACATTCCGTCTCTGATTCAAGCGCGGCGTGTCTCGACGGTCATGATTGCTGCAGAAGTCAATCGGCACGAGGAACTTCTGCAAATCATCGGGCTTTGCGAAGGCAGAGGCGTAAGTTTGAAAACACTTCCCGATATGTATGAAATTGTTTCGGGCGCGGCACAAACGACGCAGATTTACGGCATGCCCCTCGTCAGTTTAGACCCGAAATTGCTCTCGCCGATTGAAGCCAACTTAAAACGCATTTTCGATATTGTCGTCTCTGCGTTGGTTTTATTGATTGGATTACCGCTTTGGCTCATGATTGCCTTGATTGTTTGGTTCGATACCAAAGCCTTTCCGATTTATTCGCAAACACGTGTTGGGTTGCACGGCAAGCCGTTCACGCTCTACAAGTTCCGCTCTATGCGCCCCGATGCCGAAGCGTCAGGACCGAAACTCACCCAGAAAGAAGACGACCGCATTACGCCGCTTGGCAGAGTGCTTCGCAAGTATCGCATTGATGAGTTCCCGCAGTTTTTCAATGTCTTGATTGGCGATATGTCCATCGTTGGTCCGCGTCCTGAACGCCCCTATTTTATCGAACAAATAACTAAACAAGCACCACACTACACACGCCTGCACCGCGTTAAGCCCGGCATTACGAGTTGGGGACAAGTTAAATACGGCTACGCCGCTAATGTCGATGAAATGGTCGACCGCCTCAAATACGATTTGTTTTACATCGAAAACATGAGTTTCGGAATGGACATCAAAATTATTCTTGCTACAATTTATGTGGTCATCACGGGCAGAGGACAATAGCATTTTTCAATCAGCATTTCGGGAGTTAGATTGCTGTTCATTTTCTCAAAAACTAAATCAACTTTCACATGCACGTAGAATACCACAAGTGGTATAGCCACCGTCTCCATCGCGATATGGAACTCATGATTTTCGGACATGCGGGCGCACCGACGATTGTCTTCCCAACCTCTTACGCTCGTTTTTACGAGTGGAAAGATTTCAAAATGATTGATACCATCAGCGATAAAATCAATGCTGGATATTTACAACTTTACTGCGTCGACGGCATTTGGGCGGAAACTTGGTATAACTACGGCATTCACCCCAACGCGCGCATGCAACGCCACAATGCGTGGGAGCAGTATATGATTCACGAAGTTTATCCGCTCATTCGCCATAAAAATCAAAATCCCTTCACCATTTTAACGGGCACAAGTTTCGGCGCGTTCATCGCCGCACTCTTCGCGCTCAAACACCCTTGGCACGCAAATAAACTCGTCGCTATGTCGGGCGGATACAGCACCAAAGGATTTTTAGACGGCTACTTCGATAACGATGTTTATTTCAACTCCCCGCTCGACTTCGTTCCTAACATGCACGACCACAACACGCTCGAGCGAATCCGCGCCATTGACCTTAAACTTATTACCAGCACTTGGGATATTCCCATTTGTCGCGAAACGACCAAAGAACTCTCCACAAAACTTTGGAACAAAGGCGTTTGGAATCAATGCGATGTGTGGAGCGACGCTCAACACGATTGGCCCGATTGGCGCAGAATGATTCGCGTTTATCTCTAATCCTTGCTCAATAAACACTTGCCGCACCGACCGCCGTCAGAACGCCGTAAGGGAATTATCGTTTGCACATGGGAAGGCATTTTCGCTAATCCTTACATCGTCATCACCGACACCCCTTACCTTACGGCGTTTGCAGTTATTCTCGCCGCCTCAAATCCTGTAATCGCTTTTATCGGCGGCATTTCGTTTTTGGTTCGAGTCTTCCAACTCTTGGGCGCGTATCTCGTTGAGCATTACGGTAATCGAAAACGCTTTTGCGCGCTGATGGCAATCGGCGCGCGGCTCACTTGGGTACTCGTCGTGATTACCGGAATTTTTTGGCATGGCGACGCAGGCAAGATCCTGCTGGTCTTTACAGGCGTAGTGCTTGTCGCAAAAATTTTTGAAACGATGCTCGGCATGGGTTGGATGTCGTGGGCGACGGATTTGATTCCCAATCAACTTCGCGGCAAATATTTTGGATTTCGGCTCTCGCTTATGGCAATGATGAATGTCGTAACGACCTACGCGATTGGCTATATGCTCGACCTCTTTAAATCATTCGGCAATGAAGCCGATGGTTATCTCGTAATGCTAGTGATTGCCTCCACATGCGGATTCATCACGATTATCCTTTTTCAAAAACAATATGAACCACCGTTTTACCCTGCGTCCGACCGCGATTTTCAACGCGACGTGTGGCTTCCGCTCAACGACGCGCATTTCCGTCCCGTCATCATTTTCAATTTGCTTTGGGCGATGTCGCAAGGCATCGCGCTCGTCTTCTTCACGGTGCAGATGATTAGCGTCTTGAAAATGTCTTTCACACAACTCGCGCTCTTCAACATCATTGTAACGATTGGGCGCGTCGCTCTCAATCCGTTTTGGGGCAAATTCACCCAACGGTTCGGTTCGAGCACGACGATTAAAATTTGCGGCGCGCTCATTACGCTCAACCCGATTCTTTGGCTTTTTGCAACGCCCGATAACCTTTTGCCCGTATGGCTCGACGCCATCAACAGCGCGGTGGCTTTGACAGGCTTCGACCTCGCCTCGATGAACATTCAATTTACCGATAGCAAGCCGAAAGGACGCGCCTACTACTTCGCGTGGGTTGGCATTTCAAGCGGCATCGGGTTCTTCGTATCGGGATTGATTGGCGGGCAACTTGCGGACGTGTTTCAAAGCGTTTCGTTTCAAACGCCTTTGAATACAATAGTGGGAAACCATTGGATTTTTCTCATCTCGTTTGTCCTTCGGATTGTGAGCCTTGTAGTGTTTTGGAAATTGCGTCCTGATACGCCCGTTCTAAAATCGCTCGGTTTGAAGTTGAATTAAGTTGCGTCGTTTTGTGAACCCCTGTTTTGACTGCGTCAAAACTTCCCTTTTTTCAAAGGGGACTGTTCCACGCCACTATGGCTTTGCAACGCCACCACAGCCCTCTCCGTCCCCTTTCCAAAAGCGGACTGACTTTCGCAACACTATGTTTTTGTGAACCACCACAGCCCTCTCCGTCCCCTTTGAGAAAGGGGACGTGCCTCGATAGAGGCACAGGGGTTTAACGCTCGTTCCCAAAAGGGACGTGTCTCGACAGAGACACAGGGGTTCTATGCGCGCCAAACGAGACCTGCTCGTCATTCCCGCGAAGGCGGGAATCCACGCCGCGCAGAAATAAAAAAGGCGACTCGTTATGAATCGCCTTTTGTCTTTTCTTGCAGTCTCTTCGCAATCGGCAGGCTTACTTGTCGTCGACGACTTCGAAATTGGCATCTTTCACTTCGCCTTCTTTTGTCTTCTTCGACGCGCCGTCGCTTGCGCTCGCCGAACCATCTTGTTGCTGATAAAGCCGCGTCGAGACTTCTTGCCACACTTTGGAAAGTTCTTCCATAGCGGGCTTAATTGTTGCTGCCGAGCCGCTCTTGTGCGCTTCGCGCAGGTTGTTTAGCGCATCGTTGATTTTCTTGCTGTCTTCAGCAGGCAGTTTATCGCCCAAGTCTTTGAGTTGTCGTTCGGTCGAGAAGATGAGCGCGTCCGCCGAGTTTTTAATATCGATTTCTTCCTTGCGTTTACGGTCTTCTTCGGCGTGCGCTTTGGCGTCTTCGCGCATTTTTTGGATTTCCGCTTCGGAGAGTTTGCCGCTGGCTTCAATGCGAATTTTTTGCTCTTTGCCTGTGGCTTTGTCTTTTGCGGAAACGCTCAAAATGCCGTTGGCATCAATATCGAAAGTAACTTCAATTTGCGGAATGCCGCGCGGTGCTGGCGGAATGCCGTCAAGATTGAAACGACCGAGTGTTTTGTTATCGACCGCCATTGGTCGCTCACCTTGCAAGACGTGAATTTCAACAGATGGCTGGTTGTCAGAAGCCGTCGAGAATGTTTCGGTCTTGCGGGTCGGCACGGTCGTATTGGCTTCGATAAGTTTCGTCATTACGCCGCCAAGCGTTTCAATACCGAGCGAAAGCGGTGTAACATCGAGCAAGAGCACATCGGTAATGTCGCCTTTGAGCACGCCGCCTTGAATTGCCGCACCAACCGCAACCACTTCGTCAGGATTGACGCTCTTGTTCGGCTCTTTTCCGAAAAATTGTTTAACCATTTCTTGCACTTTCGGAATGCGCGTCGAGCCGCCTACAAGCACGACTTCATCGATGTCGCTCACTTCCAACTTCGCATTTTTCATGGCGCGTTTGCACGGCTCGAGCATTCGGTCAAAGAGGTCGGCGCACAAGGCTTCGAACTTGGCGCGCGTGATGTTAATGACGAGGTGCTTTGGTCCGTCTTGCGTCGCCGTGATGAACGGAAGATTGACTTCGGTATCGGTGCGCGAAGAGAGTTCAATCTTCGCTTTTTCCGCCGCTTCTTTGAGGCGTTGAAGCGCCATTGGGTCTTTGCGCAGGTCGATGCCTTCTTGCTTTTTGAACTCGTCAGCAAGGTAATCGATCAAGCGTTGGTCAAAGTCATCGCCGCCAAGGTGCGTGTCGCCGTCAGTCGATCGGACTTCGAAGACGCCATCGCCGAGTTCCAAAACAGAAATGTCGAAGGTTCCGCCGCCCAAGTCAAAGACCGCGACCTTTTCGTTAGATTTTTTCTTATCCAATCCATATGCGAGTGCCGCCGCCGTCGGCTCGTTCAAAATACGCTTGACATCCAAGCCCGCGATTTTGCCCGCATCTTTGGTCGCTTGGCGTTGTGCATCGTTGAAATATGCTGGCACAGTAATCACCGCTTCGGTTACTTTTTCACCGAGAAAATCTTCCGCTGTTTGTTTCATCTTTTGCAGAATGAATGCGGAAATTTCTTGAGGCGTATATTCTTTGTCAGCAATCCGAACTTTGACGCCGTTGTTTGAGGAAATCACTTCGTAGGGCACCATTTTCATTTCTCCGGTTACTTCCGAAAAACTTCGCCCCATGAAGCGTTTGATGGAATAGACCGTGTTTTTCGGATTGGTAATCGCTTGACGCTTTGCTGGCTGACCGACGACACGCTCGCCCGTTTTGGTGAAACCCACAATCGACGGCGTCGTGCGCGCCCCTTCTGAGTTGGCAATCACAACAGGCTCATTGCCCTGCATGACCGCAACACAGGAGTTTGTTGTGCCTAAATCAATTCCAATAATTTTACCCATTGTTGTAAGACGGTTTAGTGTGAACAAATAATTTTATAAATGAAACTCTACAAATTGTTTGGAGATTCCAAACCTTTCGTCAAAACCTTTTAATCAACCTGAATTTTTATCAACCTGAATTTTTGATGCGCTGGTAAGCGTGATTGTCGGAGCTGCGAGGACGGTAACGATGCGGCAAGCAATAAAAAATAAAAAAGACGCTCTCGCAGAAAAATGAACAAAACTGCGAAAGCGCCATTGAAAAAGGAGAATAACTATGAACTGGCTGTGATAATGCTTTCGCCCCTCGTTTTGTTCCCGACTGCATCATTTCAGTTAATAATTTTTACTAAATCTATGATTTCAAGAAGTTTAAATTTCAATTTTTACTAAACTTCATACTGCGAATTGCGGATAATCGCGTTCGCGAAAGTGCATTTCTCAAAACTTGCAACAGTTTTATTCAATAAAGGAAGCCCGAGCACAAGACTCGAGCTTCTTTTCCACTTTGCCAAAATACTGCACTTCATTACTCATGGCTACTTCAGCGCAATTACTTCAGCGCAATTTCTTTGACATTCTTCACTGGCTCCACTTTGGGAAGCGTCAGGTGCAGCACGCCATCTTCATACTTGGCATCGATGTTATCCTTGTCGATGTTTTCGCCGAGGGTGAAGGCACGCGAGAAGCTGCCATAGACGCGCTCAACACGATGATAGTTCTTTTTCTTTTCTTCGGTTTCTTGTCTGCGTTCGCCGCGAATGGTCAGCACATTATCTTCAATGCTCACCTTTACATCTTCTTTCTTCAAGCCCGCAAGTTCGGCTTCAATGTAGATATTCTTTTCATCTTCGGCGATATTGACGCGCATTGCGTTTGGATTAAACGCGGTGTTGAACACAGGCATTGTATCACGGAATACATCATCAAAGACGCGGTCGATAGCGGCAAACGGATTTTGATTGAACTTGACTAACATTGTTATTTCCTCCTATTTCGTTTGATTTAGTTAAAGGTTTGATTTCGTTAAAGTTACTTTTGAACCTGTTTTCACCTCTTTCAGAATCAACTCCCGTGCCAATGCTCATCTTGCTCGTTTTAACCTGCCACATTGCTGATGCAAAGAAACTTATTCCGAAACATGTCAGGCTGAAGAAGCAAGTCTATCTTGCTTGTGTCAGAAGGTTCTGAAAAATTGTCATTTCAAGATTGAGTATATTAAAACCTCTTTCGCTCGTTATGCGTTAAAGGAAGAAACGATTTTGTTTTCAGGAATAGGTGCGGGGAAACCTTGACGGCTTTTTGAAAGCGTTTTTTTTCTGAATTTTATTCCAACTTAAAGTTAAGCGAGGTGATTGATGATGCGGATTCAGCATTTCTGTTCAGTGCTTCTGCTGGCATCTTCGCTCTTGACGATTTCCATGCTGACGGCGGGCTGCTATACGCAGTTTGCCACAACGAACTCGATTGAGCGCATTGCTTCTCCGAGTGAAGTCGATGTAGAAGAACTCGTTGAGAACGGCGGCAGTGTTACGATTAACAATTATTACGACAGTTACTACGCGCGCTTTATGCGTCCGACGATTTACGGCTTTGGCGGCGCGTGGGGTTGGTATGACCCATTCTGGGATTATCCACTTTGGTATACGCCCGTCATTGCACCGATTGCGTGGTATGGCTTCGTGCCGATGTATTACGGTTGGGGCGGAGGTTGGGGCTGGAATCGCTGGGGAGGATGGAATCCCTATTTCCCGCCGTATTGGGGCGGCAGTGGCGGCGTCGCCTCTACCGAACGCATCGGAACGCGCCGAATAGGAATCGGTCGCACGCGCGACAAGGGCATGACAAATACCTTGTTCCCGACAAGTTCATCGCTACGCACGGGTGCTTCAAGCGACGGGGGCGTTGCGCCCTCTAATTCACGCCGACAACGCGAAAGCGCAACAAGCATTGCACCTGCCGATGCAAGCCGCCGTGCCAACACAGGCAGAGCCGTCGAGCGTAAATCAGATGGAAAATCCAAAGAAAAAGATGGCAGTTACTCTACTCCATCTCGGCGGCAATCGAGCGGCGAACGACGCGCACCATCGTATTCCGCACCTGCACAACGCGGCTCTTCGCCGTCTTCTGCACCCTCTCGCGGAAGTAGCGGCTCTTCTGGTTCGTCTTCTTCTGGCTCATCAGGGCGACGACAACGATAACTCATCAATACAATGAAACACACACTCGTTCTCGGACTTGTTTTTCTTGTGGCAGGCTGTGGCTTTACCAAAATGACTCACCCCGAAGTCGAAGTCTTAGACCCTGATTCAAAAAAGTTTTTGATGGAGCAAGTTTCTGTGCTTTCCAAGTGTGGCAGTTGTCATGAAAATTTGACCGATAAATACACCGTCTATAGCAAAGCCGTCAAAAACAAAACGAGTTTAGATAAAATCAATTTAGTTCGTTCCGATGCGTTCAACGGTGCGGAAATGCGCGGCTACGACAACTACGCCGAAAGCGAATTTGGGTTTTATTATTTCTACCCTTGGTGGTATGATAATTACATCGTCAGTTCAAGGCTCTACAACAGCACGCCGATTGAGGGCAACGAAGAAGTTACGGACGAACGTCGCCGTCGTCAGAGTTATCGGCGCGGGTCGGGGCGATTGCGCCTTTCTTCCCCAACAACGCCGACCTCTACTGTCGCCGCGCCTGCATCGTCTGTTGCACCGAGCGCGCCAACAACTTCCTCTGCAAATCCGAATCGCACAACAAACTCAAACGATGATGACGGCAACAACCGACGCCGCACCACCGAAAGCAGTCCAACAACTGAACCAACGCGCCGACAAGGCGATAACCAAACCCCGCCCGCGCAACCCGAAAAGCGCGAAGGCGGACGAAGCCGATAAGCATACCAGCTTTTCAAACTCTTGACGAAAGAATCTTGACTTTAATCGCATTAATTTTTTGAAATGAGACTCACAAAGTTTTTTCTCCTCTCCACAATCTGCTTTTTTTCCGTTACGGTGCATGCACAAAACGAACTTGATGCCATTCGCTTTAGCCAGCAAGGAGTTGGCATTGGCGCACGCGCACTCGGCATGGGCGGCGCATATACGGGCATCGCTAATGATTACAGCGCGATTTTCTACAACCCTGCGGGGCTTGGTCAAATCAAGCGCATGGAGTTCAATCTCGGATTTGACTTCTATCAATTCAACAGCGATGCCACTTACCTCAACAGCACGCAAAACGCAACCAATAGCCGCACCGCGATTCAGTCGCTCGGATTTGTGATGCCGTTCCCGACTTATCAAGGCAGTTTTGTTTTGGCGTTCGGCTACAACCGTCAAGCCAATTTCACAGGCGGTCAGAACATCAACGTCTTTAACCCATCTCAAAGCATTTTAGATGGACTTGCGGCGAACTCAAATCCGCGCTTTGATAACAGCGGAAACATCATTTTAAGCGACCTTGCCGCTTACGCTTGGGAGCAATTTCTGCTCAACGATTCATCAGGGCTATATCTCAATCCGATTCGCGGCAACGTGTTGCAAAACTCGGAACTCTTGGAAGACGGCGGCAAAAACACGTTCTCGATTGCCACAGCCATAGAGGTCGCGCCGTCTTTGTTTGTTGGCGGCACGCTCAACATCGTCAGTGGCAGTTACTCTTACTTTCGCACTTACCGCGAGAGCGACGCTCAAAATCGCTACGAGAAATTTCAATCGCTGACCCTTGAAGAAACCATTGAAACCGACATCACGGGTTGGAATCTCAAAGCCTCTTTGATGTATGTGCTTGACGACCATTTTCGTTTGGGCTTATCCGTTGAAACGCCGACGACTTTAACCTTCAACGAACTTTCCACGCAAACGCTTTCGTCGCGCTTCAAAGTCGCTCCTGCGCCCAATCAGCCACTTTTTTTCTCGGATAAATTGCCCTCAAACAATTTTGAGTATCGACTTCGAACGCCATTTGTTTTTTCAGGCGGCGTGAGTTTGGAAGAACCGAATTTCACCATTTCTGCGCAAGCCATCTTCACCGATTGGACGCAACTTGAATACCGCGCCGATGGCGAGAGTTTCGCCGACCTCAACCGCATTTTCAAAACCGATTTTCAACAAACCATTGACTACGCCGTTGGCGCGGAGATTCGCTCTGTCTTTTTGCCGATACGCGCTCGCGCTGGATACAATTACCAAATGTCGCCGCTTAAATTCCGCGATGCCGCAAGAACACAGCCGACGACAAGCGACGACGCACGCAAAACTCTCACCTTCGGCGCAGGACTTCTGCTTCGCAAAACGCTCAATATCGATGTTGCATATGTTCGCACAACGCAGAGCATTTTCGGAAGCCTTTACGCTGGCTCAGCACAAGTTGGCGAAACGCTCACCATCAACAGCATTGTGCTGACTACAAGTTTTCGATTTTAATTATTTATTCAGTCCCCCATCTTCTCCCATTTCTTTCAGCCTAACATTCTGCGTGTTAAAACGGCTTTATCGTCTGTATTCATCTCATAATTTGGCTTGTGTAGACACGCCTTGCGTCTATATTCATAGTGCAAAAGTAGCCCAAGAAGATGCTGTAAAAGGTGTGCAATGGTCTTACGGCTGCGGGACAATTCTTTCAAGAATCTTTCTTTAACGAAAGGAGTTTTTAGTCAATGGCACACAAAAGTCAAGTGAAGTGGTTCGACGGCAAGAAGGGCTATGGATTCATTGTTAATCCGGTGGGTGGCGAAGATATTTTCGTTCACTACTCTGCGATTGCGTCGGAGCGGAAGTATAAAATGCTCGATCAAGGCGCACCTGTGGAGTTTGAACTTCTTACAACCAACAAAGGGTTGCAAGCGCAAAATGTCAAGCAACTCACACCGTTAAGCGATGAAGCCATACGCTCTTCGCTCTCGACATAGCATTACGGAATTTCATGCCGTTTGCTCGTAGGGCAATTTTGCAAGACAACTTGTAAACAAAGGAGAGGTCGCCTCATCTGCGACCTTTCTTTGTTTCTATTGTATTGCGTTTTCTCTTGCCGTTGTATCTTCGCCCCATTTATTTGATTTTGGGTTTACTTTCACACATTCACCATGACGCTCAAATCGCTTCTTTCACATAGCATTGAAGCCTATACTGCCGTGCGTACCGACAGCCGCCCCGCCGATGCCGTTCTTTCCGATTATCTTCGCGCCCGAAAATATCTCGGCTCGCACGACCGAAAGTTCATCAGCGAAGCCGTCTATGGCACACTTCGCCACGACCTTGCGTTTGAAGCCTTCATCATTGACGCACTTCCTCAAAATTCCAACAAGATAGCTTACGCGCTTACGATTTTTCTTTTTCTCTCCCAACAACATCACGACGAACTTCTTTCTCCAACAAGCGAACTGACTTCAATCTCCGAAGCAACTCTTTTGGAACTTCGTGCGCAGTTTTTTTCGCAACGCCAAAATCTTGCTAGCCTTTCTGAACAGTTTTCATTTCCCTGTTGGGTTACAGAAAAATTACGCTCTGACTTTTCAGACGAAAAACTTGCGCGCCTTTACGCCGCGCTCAACACCGAAGCCCCACTTACCTTGCGCGTCAATACTTTGCTCACTTCACGCGACGCCTTAAAACAAAGGCTCGCCCATGAAAACATCGCCACTACTTTCGGCAACCTTTCGCCCGACGCGCTCATCTGCGACCGACGCCGCCCCATCTTTCAATCCCAAACTTTCAAGCAAGGACTGTGCGAAATTCAAGACGAAGGCAGTCAACTTATTTCATTGCTCCTCAATCCAAAACCCAAAACCATTACGCTCGATGCTTGTGCAGGCGGCGGCGGCAAAACGCTTCACCTTGCGACCTTGATGCAGAACAAAGGCAAAGTCTATGCCTACGAAAAGTTTCCAAAACGCTTCGGCAACATTCGCGACCGACTCAAACGCTCGTCGCTTCAAAACGTCGAGATTCTCGATAGCGACGAGAAATTCCAACGCTTTCTCGTCAAGTTCGACGGCAACATCGATTATTTGCTCATCGACGCGCCCTGCACGGGAAGCGGCACGCTCCGTCGCAACCCCGACTTGAAACGACGGCTCACGCCTCACTCGCTCGAGCATCTGACAAAAGTGCAATCAAAAATTTTAGACACTTACGCGCCACTGCTCAAAGTTGGCGGAAGGCTTGTTTATGCAACTTGTTCGATTTTTCGTGATGAAAACGAAGGGCAAGTAGAAGCGTTTCTTGCGCGACGTCAAAATTTTTCGCTCTTGCCTGTTTCAGAAGTTGTGAAGGAAATTCGTATAGAGGCTGATTTGACAAGGCTTCGCGAGCGATTACAACACGAAACTTATCTTAAACTCTTTCCGCACCGCGATAGCACCGACGGATTTTTCGCCGCCGTTCTCACGCGCCTTTCGTAAAACTTTGCTCTCTTTCAAAGTTCACCGTTTCTTTGATGAGGTAATGTTCGCTTTGGAGGTAACTCTTTGTAATCATTTCGCCGAGCAATCCGCCTAAGAAAAACTGCACGCCGAGAATGATAAGCAACACGCCGAGCATCAAGAGAGGACGATTGCTCACGCTTTCTTGATAAACATACTTGCCGTAAGTGAGCACTGCCGCAATCACGAAGCCCAACAGAAAGCACACAATTCCAAGCATGCCGAAAAGGTGCATTGGGCGTTTCATATACTTCGTGATAAACATGACCGTGAGCAAATCCAAGAAGCCATTGAAGAAGCGGCTCAACCCGAACTTTGAGTAACCGTATTTGCGCGGGCGATGTTGGACGGCGAGTTCCGAGACGCGAAAGCCATTCCACTTCGCCAACACGGGAATGTATCGATGCATTTCGCCATAGACTTGCACGGCTTTGACGACTTCGTGCCGATAGGCTTTCAAGCCACAGTTGAAGTCGTGAATATGCACGCCGCTGAGCACGCCTGTAACAAAGTTGAAGAGTTTGGACGGCAGTGTTTTCGTAATCGGGTCGTAGCGTTTCTTTTTCCAACCGCTGACGAGGTCGTAGCCTTCTTCGAGTTTGCGAATGAGCGGCTCGATTTCGTAGGGGTTGTCTTGCAAATCGGCATCCATCGTAATCACATATTTGCCTTGTGCGGCATGGAAGCCTGCGTCAAGCCCTGCCGATTTGCCGTAGTTGCGCCGAAATGAAATGAGTTTCACCTCTTTGTGTTTATCAATAAGCGATTTGATGACCGCATCAGAGCCATCGGTTGAGCCGTCGTTGATGAAGAGAATTTCAAATGTCGGTTGATGACCGAAAAGCGCGTGCAGATTGCTTGTTTGAATCGCGTCGTAAATTTGTTCGGTGAGTTCTGGTAGCGATTCGGCTTCGTTGTAAAGCGGAATGACGAGTGAAATATCGACGGAAAATTCAGGCGAAGTTGCGTTCACAGATGCGTGATGATAGGTTTATTCTGTTTAATCGGTTTTGCTTTCAATAACGGCTTGAATATCGGGCGGAACGTTTGAAAGAAAATCGTATCCCGTTAGGCGTTCGAGTTCGTCGACGGTCGTTAGATACTTTCGCCAACCTGACTTCTTAAATTCTTTGCCTTGCGCACTTGGCATGTTGACGGCAATAACGCGCGTGTCTTTGGTGATGTTTTCCAAGCCTTGCCCGCGCTCCAAGACGACGACAATTTTCCAAGTTGATTTCGGAATAGCAACGCGCCCTTTACCTTTGCCGTTTAAGTATTCAGGATTTTTGTCGTAGATACCGCCCGCGATGATATAAAGTTCGTGATTTTTCTTTTTGCACAGCACTTCGCAGAAGGTCTCGAGCGAGAGCCAAGGTCCAGCGTTGAGGTCGTGCATTTGAGGCAGAATGTTGGTCATGAGAAATGTGGCGTCGTTGTCTTCTCTGGTGCGTGTGCGTTCTTCGGAGCGAACCATGTGTCCTCGGTCGTAGCCGCTTCCAGTGTAGTCGTTATGTGTAATGCGCTGAAATCCTTCGGGCAGGCTCATGTCGGTGATGAATTGCCCTTGTTTGCGCTCCACTGTTCCGAACCAACTTTCGTTCAAGTTCCATGATACCCAATTTGCGCCGCCGCGTGCGTTGTTGTAAGAGAGCACGTATTGTGGTTTTTCCATCACGTAGTCGTCGCTATCGTCGCCATCTTTGGGAATGCCGAGCGGCGCGTGCAACTCAAAGTAAGATTTTGCCGACGATGTTGGCGATTGCGGTTTCGAGGTTGTCGCTGTTGGCTGTCGTTCTTGTTTAGGCTTATCGGTTTGTTTGGTTTCAGCGGGTGCGGGCGTTTCGTCTTTCTTGCTTTGGGATTGAATTAAGAGATAAACGCCGACGATAACGGCAAGAATGAGTAAATTTCGAACTGTTTTGTTCTGGAACAAACTAACCTCCGTTCTGTTTATGAAGTTAAAAACATTGTTCAAACACGAATGAAAAAGTCGCGTATCATTTCCTTGATTGTTCTCTTCGCGCTTATTCTGCTTTTGTTTTTACCCAAGATGTTCAGTGCTAAAAAAACGGCGACGGCTTCAGGCTCTACGCCTGCGTTGCTTTCTGTTGATGCGGTTGTTCTCAAACCGCGCACGATTGCCAATAAAGTTTATACCACAGGCACATTGATTGCAAGCGAAGAAGTGGATTTGCTCAGCGAAATCACGGGCAAAGTTAGCAAAATCTTTTTTCAGGAAGGGGCAAACGTTTCGCGCAATCAACTGCTGCTGAAACTCAACGACGATGAACTGCAAGCGCAGAAAAAGCGGACGGAATCGCAACTGCGCCTTGCCGAACTGCGCGAAGCGCGCCAACGCCAACTGCTCGCCGAAAAAGCCGCCAGCCAAGAAGAATACGACATCGCGCTCAACGAACTCAACACGCTCAAAGCGCAACTTGAAGTCTTGAAGGCTCAACTCGACCGAGCGGAAATTCGCGCCCCGTTCAGCGGCAAAGTCGGCTTGCGCTACGTGAGCGAAGGCAGTTACGTTTCGCCATCGACGCGCATTACCACGCTTCAATCGTCAACGCCCATCAAACTCGACTTTTCAATTCCCGAAAAATACGCCTCGCAAGTTCGCGTCAATGACAAGGTTCTCTTTCGCGTCCAAAATTCGCCGAAGGTTTTTGAAGCGACGGTTTATGCCATTGAACCGCGCATCGACCTCAACACGCGCACGCTTCAACTTCGCGCGATTTATCCGAACAAAAACGGCGAACTCATCGCAGGCTCGTTTGCCGATGTTGAGCTTATTTTGCAAGAGATTAAAGATGCCTTGATGCTTCCTTCCGAAGCACTCGTGCCTGAACTGAAAGGGCAAAAAGTCTTCGCGATTCGCGGCGGCAAAGTCGCCGAACAGCCCGTCGAGATTGGGCTTCGCACCGACAAAGAAGTGCAAATCGTCAGCGGATTGAACGCGGGCGATACCGTTCTCACCACAGGGCTGTTGCAAGCGCGAAGCGGAATGAGCGTTGAACTGAACATTCGCGAGTGAAAGGTTGTTATTAAGTTTTCTTAACTTCGCGCAATCGCAGTAAAAATGGACGCATCGCTTTACATCTTTTCAATCGCTGTTCCGCTCGCTTATTTGGGCGCGACGGGCGCGTATTGCGCCGATTTCTTTTGGAAGTTTGAGTGGGCGACTTCCATCAAGCGTCCTGCTCTCTTTCTTACGGCGATTCTTCACCTCGTTTATCTTCATCTGCTCATCGCGCAAAATGGCTACCCGCCGATTGCGTCTGTTTTTCAATTGATGACCACCATCGCCTTCACTTTGCTTGTTACATACCTGTTCATCGAACTCTCGACGGGCGTGATTGAAACGGGCTTTTTCGTGCTTTCGGTCGCGCTTCTCTTTCAAATTACTTCGTCTTGGTTCATTGAAGACGTCGGCGAGGCAAGCGAGAATTTGAAACATCCGATTCTCTCGCTTCACGTCGTTTCCGCATTGCTCGGTTACAGCGCGATTGCGATTGCGGGCATTTATAGCCTGCTCTACCTGATGCTCTTGAAGCAAATTCAGACGAATCGATACGGGTTGCTCTTCGAGCGTTTGCCCAACCTTGAACTCTTTGAGAAGATGAGTTACAACGCCGTCTTGTTCGGCTTCTTTTTTCTGACGGTCGCCTTCATTGCGGGCGCGATTTGGATTCCGAAAACCACGATTTCGCTTGTCGATTTCAAACTGATTGGCACAATCGTCGTTTGGGCGATTTACGGCATTGGGCTTTTGTTCCGTGAGCGGCTCGCGCTTCAAGGCAAACGAATGGCGGTGATGCTCATTTCGGGATTTTTGTTCGCGTTTCTTTCAATGACGGCGCTGAACTTGTTTTCGTCTCGCTTTCACTCATAAGATATGCGCTCTATCAACGGCGTTCCGATTCGCCTGACCGATGAACGATGGAAGCATATCACGACGCGCCATCTTGAAATGACCAACGAAAGAGACAAGATTTTTGAAACGATTGAGAATCCCGACCTCATTTAAGCGGGAGATTTTGAAACGCTGATGGCGGCAAGACAACACGGCGACAAATATCTCGTCGCAGTCTATCGCGAGGTCAGCCAAGATGATGGGTTCGCTATCGCGGCATACCGAAGAACTTTCAAAACGCAGGAGCATAATATGGAAGCGTTGAAAATCGCGTTGAAGACCGAAAACGCCAAATGGGATTACGACGATGAAGCCGACGTGCTTTACGTGAGCATCGGCGAGCCCCAAGCAGGAGTCGGGCTTGATGTTGGCGATGGCGTGATTTTAAGATATAAGCAGGATTCAAAAGAACTTATCGGTTTGACCATTTTAGGCGTCAAATCCAGAGCCGTTAAACTGTTTAAAGATTGATGAACGATGCATAGCAGTATCCATTCGCAACCCGAAGCGACGCAACTCATTGCCGTTGGCATTACGCACAAAACCGCGTCGCTCGACATCCGCGAGCGATTCGCGTTCAGCGAAGCCGAAACCAAAGCATTGCTCGCCGAACTTTGCGACGGCATCGCGTCGGAAGCGATGCTCGTTTCCACGTGCAATCGCACCGAACTTTACGCCGTGCCGAAACTTCCCGAAGTAACAGCGGACTATTTGATTGATTTTCTCATCTCGCGTCGCGCGATGACGAAGGAAGTCCATCGCGAGCATTTCTTCCGAACCTTTGCGTGCGGCGCGGTCAAACATTTTTTCGCCGTCGCCTCTGCGGCGGACTCGATGATTTTGGGCGAAGCGCAGATTTTAGGGCAAGTCAAAGATGCGTATCGATTGGCGGCGGAAGTTGGCGCAACGAAAACGACGCTTAACCGATTGGCGCACGATGCGTTCAACGTCGCCAAGCGCGTCAAGACCGAAACGAAATTTTCCGAAGGCGCGATTTCCGTCAGTTATGCCGCCGTCGAACTTGCCAAGAAAATTTTTTCCGACCTCTCCGAGAAAAATGTCTTGCTCATCGGCGCGGGCGAAACCGCCGAACTTGCCGCCAAACACTTGATTGAAAAAAAAGCGCGGCGCATTTCCATCACCAATCGCACGCTCGCCAAAGCCGAAGCCCTCGCCAGCGAACTCGGCACGAGCAACGTGCTCACCTTCGATTACTTCAAAGAACGCTTGCACGAGTTCGACATCGTCATTTCCGCCGTCGGCACGATTGGCGAATTGCTCTCGGCGAGCGAGATTGAGCGCGCGATGCAGAAACGCAAACGCGCCACGACGCTCTTGCTCGATCTCGGCGTGCCGCGCAACATTGATAAATCCGCCGCCTCGCTTTACAACGTCTTCCTCAAAGACATCGACGACCTGCAAGTCATCGTTCAAAAAAATCTTGATGCGCGCCGCGCCGAACTGCCAAAAGTCGAGCGCATCATCATCGAAGGCGTGGTCGAGTTTGAACGATGGCTGTCGAGCTTGCAAGTCGCCCCGACCATTCGCTCGTTGCAAGAAAAATTCAACGCGATTAAAGCGATGGAACTCGCTCGTCTCAAAAACAAGGTGAGCGACGCGGAATACAAACTGCTCGAACAACTCGCTGACCGGCTCATCGGCAAACTCTTGCACTTCCCCATCAAAAGCCTCAAATCGCCCGCGCCAACGGACGATAGCCTCGAAGGCAAAATCGCCTTGCTCCGCGACCTCTTCGACCTTGACGAATCCGCCGCCGCGAAATGACCTTCGATTACAAGACGCATTACGAACTTGACGCGACGCACTTTGATTACTTCGAAGCGCGTCTGCCCGTTGTAGCGCACAGCGAGCGTCGGCTTGCCGAGTGGATTCTTTCCGTCGTGCCGAAAAACGCAAAGTCCGTGCTTGACGTCGGGTGCGGACGCGCCTGGGTGGCGCAAGCGCTTTGCCCAAAAGGCATCGAAGTTTGCTCAATGGACATCTCGCCGACCAACGTCGAGAAAGCCTTGTCGCGCTATCCGTTCAACAATCACAAAGGCATCGTCGGCGATGCGTTCAATCTGCCGTTTGAAGATGAATCATTTGATTGCGTCATCGCCTCTGAAGTGATTGAGCACGTGCCTGACCCCGAAGCCTTCGTCAAATCGCTCTTTCGCGTCGTCAAAAAAGGCGGCGCGCTCATCATCTCCACGCCTTACAAAGAAAAACTCCGCTACGAACTCTGCGTTCATTGCCATCGCCTCACGCCCGCCAACGCGCATCTGCACTCGTTTGACGAGCGTCGCTTGACGAACTTGTATCGCGAAAATGATTTGGAAACGGTAAAGTGGTGGGCGTTCAACAACAAAGCGTTGCTCTTTCTGCGAACATATATCCTGCTTCAATTCCTGCCCTTCGGCGCATGGAAACTAATTGACAAAGCCGTCAATTTAATTTTCAATAAGCCCGTGAACATCGTCGTCGCGTATCAAAAAAAGTCGCTCGCGTTTTGATACAACTTTCTATATTCAAAACATCTCAAAACATAGACACCCTGTTCTACGCGAACATCGTTCCCAAATCCCTGTCGTAGTATCGTTCCACGGCGGAGAGAAAGAAACAACGCAACATTACTCGCAACGCATCACTATTTGACGATATGGCAATACATCAACCACATTTATCCCACGCCAACGAGGGCGACCCTGCTGATTTTTCAACCAAACTGCTGCATCTTGTTTTCAACAAAGCCGCTGACGCGATTATCATCTTCGACCCGCGCACCGAGCAAGTGCTTGAAGCCAACGAAACGGCGGCGCGGATTTATGGCTATGACCTTTCCGAATTTCGCTCGCTTTCGCTCAAAAGCGTGGCTAAAGACGTTCGTCGCGGCGAAGATGCCATCGCCCGACTTCTAAACGGCGAAGACATCGGCAACTTCGAGAGCGTTCACTACAAAAAGAACGGCGAAGAACTCGTGATGCTCTGCAACGCTTCGCTGATTGAATATGAGGGCAAGCCCGCCATTTTGAGCCTCAACCGCGACATCACCGCCGAAAAAAAACGCCAACGACAAGCGATCGAGAAGTCGGCGATGCTCGACTTAATCATTCAATCTTCGCAGGTCGGGTTCTACATCTTGGATTTGGAGACGGGCGCGCTTTTCTTTTCGCCAAGCTACAAAGCGCAACTTGGCTACGCCGACGACGAATTCACCAACGAATACGATGCGTGGAAATCGCGCCTTCACCCCGACGACGCGCCGCATGCCATTCAAACCGTCAATGAGTTGCTCAAAGGCACCATCGACCACTTCGAGCTGCTTCATCGCCTGCGCCATAAGAGCGGCGACTACCGTTGGATTCTCTGCAATTCCATCGCCTTGAAAGATGAGCGCGGAAAACCGTTCAAAATCATCGGCGTTCATACCGACCTCACGCAAGTTCGCCAAACCGCCCTTGCCCTGCGCGAGTCGGAGGAAAAGTTTGCGAAAATTTTTCATCGCATTCCCGCCGCCATCAGCATCATTGATGTGGAAACGCGCAGGTTTATGGAGGTTAATTCGCATTTTGAGCGTCTCTTTGAAATCCCCCGTCAAGAAGCCATTGGCAAAACGCCCGAAGACTTTGGGCTTATATTTCCGCCCGAACACCACGCGAAAATTACTGAGTGTCTTCAAAAAGGCGTTCCTGCGGAAAATTTAGAATCGGAACTTGTCTTGCGGTCAGGCAAGCGAGTTTATCTCAATTACTCGGTCGAAGTCATTTCGTTTTCAGGCAAGCGGTGCGCCGTTACGACCGCCGTCGATATGACGGAGCAACGGCGAGCGATACAAGAGCGCGAACAACTTTCCGAGCAACTGTTTCAATCGCAAAAGTTGGAAGCGATTGGAAGGCTCTCGAGCGGGATTGCGCACGACTTCAACAACTT
Source organism: Candidatus Thermochlorobacteriaceae bacterium (assembly GCA_029263855.1). GTDB lineage: Bacteria > Bacteroidota > Chlorobiia > Chlorobiales > Thermochlorobacteraceae > JANWWM01. The sequence goes on from JAJUFC010000010.1 coordinate 51,373, forward strand.
GCTTGGCATCATCAAAATGGCTTCGGGAATTTTGCGGCACAAACTCTCCAATCCCGACTTTCTCAAATACATCAACACGATTGAAGAAGCGGCGGCGCGCGGCGTGAACATCTCGCGCCAACTCTTGACCTTTTCGCGACGCGAAGAACCCAAGCGAGAATTGTTTTCCGTTTGCAAAATTGTCGAGGAAGTCATCACGATGCTTCGACATTCCATTCCCAAAACGATTGAACTGAAAACCCGTTTTCTGACGAGCAACGATTACATCTACGGCGATTCGACGCAAGTCTATCAAGCGATGTTGAACTTAGGCATCAACGCGCGCGACGCGATGCCCAACGGCGGCGTGATTCAATACGAACTCTCGCAAGTTTCCGCCCGCTTTATGGAATCCAAGTTTGGGAAAAAATTCGAGTCGCCATTTTTGCTCGTCAAGGTCAAGGATACAGGCGTGGGAATGTCGCCCGAAGTGAAATGCCGCATTTTTGAGCCGTTCTTCACCACGAAGCCCAGCGGCAAAGGCACGGGGCTTGGGCTTTCCATCATTCACGGCGTCGTCAAAAGCCACGATGGGTTCATCGAGGTGGAAAGCGAAGAAGGCAAAGGCACGACCTTTCTGCTCTACTTTCCACTGGCGAATGCGCAAGAAGAGTCCGAAGAGTTGCCATCCGCTCATAAAACGATATTGGTTGTCGAAGACGAAGACGATTTGAGAAACTTGCTTTCTGAGATTTTAAGAGAGCGTGGCTTTAATGTGGTTGTGGCATCGAGCGGCGCAGAAGGCTTATCGCTCTTTATGAAATCGCCCGCACGAGTCGACTTCGTGCTGACGGATTTAAATATGCCGCACTTGTCAGGGAAAGAGATGCTTTTGGCGATGAAAGAATCGAAGCCCGATTTGAAATTCGCCGTCTTGACGGGGTTTTTGAACGCCGATGAAATTTCCGCGCTTCGCTCGCTCGGCGCGGTAAAGATTCTACGCAAGCCCGTCTCGATTGACGAACTGTTTGATGTGCTCGATAGCGCATTTGGGTCGTCTTGACGAATCGCAATTCGGCGCGGCGCGAAGTTTGCTCTTCTTTTGGGCAAGAAACGGTTGCAGAGTCCTCGCCTCAATCAGAAACAACGTCAAGCGCTTTTGCGCCAACGCGATGCGCTTGACGCGGGTTTGTCGCGCCCCATGATTTTTGTTCTTCCAATCCTCATTCATATATTGCCTCGATTCATCTAAGCTTTTAGAAATTTTGCCCGAATGCCCTTTCATCAACGCAAAGATGAGCCGATTGTTGAGTTTATCTTCGTCGGCAAGGTTACCTTTTCTTCCGCGCTCGATGAGTTGCGCGATTTTTACGCTTGCGTTCCAGAAGGCTTGCTGTCTAACTACGGCGTGCTTGTGGAACTGACGAGCGCAAAGTTAGAGATTAGTTATGAGGAAATGCGCGAGATTGTCCGATGCGCGCAAGCTTGGGCGACGCGGTCTCGCAAAATCGCCATCTGTTGCGAGAGCGCTTTGAATTATGGAACGGCGAGAATGTTTCAATCCGTTCATCAAAACGGCGCAAACCTCGTTAAAATTAGTTCAAATCGCGCCGAGCTTATCGCTTGGCTCAAAGAAGAAGCAAAAGCTAGTTCGAACATTTCAGCCTAATAGAGAAGCGTAAGAGAGAACTGCCCGTTGAGTCATAACCTAAACAAAACAAATGTCGAACTATGGCAGATATTCTCTTTGTGGACGACCAGCCCCACATCTTGCAATCCTTGCGATTGCTGTTTCACGACTATGAAGTTCTCACGGCGGAAAACGCAACCGAAGCCCTGATGCAACTTCAAGCACACCCCGACACTGCGATTATCGTCAGCGACCAACGCATGCCGGGAATGCAAGGCATTGAACTCTTGCGACAAGTCAAAGTTCTCTATCCTCACGCAATTCGGATTTTGCTCACGGGATATGCCGACATCGACGCGATTATTTCGTCTGTAAACGACGGCGAAGTCTTTCGTTTCATTCCGAAGCCTTGGGAGGCGGCTAAACTTCGCGAGACGATTCAACTCGCGATGCGCATTTTCCAACGCAAAAACTTCGCCGAAACAACCTTCGTGGAGCGAAGAAAACAACCACGCGAGCGTCCTTGCGTGTTGCTGATTGACGATAATCCCAAGCATTTAGAAGCGATGAAAACGTTGCTTGAAAAAGACTACGACGTTTCGGCAACGAGAGATTTTGACGAGGCGGTGTCGTTGTCAAGACGCAGACAAATCGCAACCGTCATTTGCGACACGCATTCACAAGGCAAATGCGGAATAGAATTTCTCATCGATCTCAAAGAAAAATTTCCTGAAATCACGGCGATTATGCACTCCCAACAAAAAGACGCAGATGTTGCGATGCGTTTGGTGAATGAGGTGCGCGTGTTTCGCTACATCGTCAAGCCATTTCGTCGAATCGAATTTTTGGAAATCGTCAAAGCCGCCGTTCAATGCCATTTCTTGTGGCGACAAAAGCCCACGTTGAACGATAAAACGTTTGAATCTGAAACGCCCGTTTTTTCAGGTCATTTCAACGGAACGGCGCAACCCAAATCCGAGCATTTGATAACGCTTTTGGAGAAGGGGTATGAAACCTTCGAGCGTTTTTTAGATAGGCTTCCGATTGCGGCAGGCGTGTTGAAAATTGGCGATACTTTTCAAAATGCAAACGAGCCGCTTTGCAAGATGTTAGGATATTCAAAAGAGGAGTTTGCGTCGCTTCGCATCGATGATTTGCTGCAACACCAAGATGTTAGCCCTCGCATAACGAAGATTCTCAGCCAATTCAAAAGCGGAAAGGAGATTTTGAGTTGGGAGATGATTTATGCGACCAAGCATAAGCAAGTCAAATTAGCCAAAGTAACCGCCGCCGTTTGCGCGCAAGACAACGGCGACATTTTGCTGTATGGGTTTTTGGAAGAGATTGTTTAGCCCTCAAAAAATCGCTTCATCTTCTCGAACGCATCGCGCTTTTGAACGAGCGATTGAATTAGGTCGAGCATCACGCTTGCGCCTTGGGCGAAGTAAATCGGGCGCGAGGAGATGATGTTGGTGTAATAGACGGCGGGAATGCCAAGTTCCTTGACGTAACTATCGAGCGAGGTTGTGCCGACGACGAGGTCGGGCTTGTATTTGAGAACGGCGCGGCGGTCTTCTTCGAGCGTTTTGCGGTAGCGCAGTTCCGTGCCAAGCATCGTGAGCAGTTTGTGGTCGCCCTCGCCGAGTTCGGTATGCGCAATCGATGTTGAAGCGTAAGGCACATTCACCCCCGCCTCCAAGAGCAAGCGCACGAGCGGAAACTCATTGCCTTCGTAGCCCGCGACAATCACCGTTCCCTTCATTTTCTTTGCGTCGATAACGGCTTTGATTTTTGTTTTTTCCTCTTGCGCTACTTGTTCGGTGATTGTCTCGTCAAGCCCCAAAGCGTCGCCGATGTCTTTAATCCACTTGTAAGTCGCATTCACGCCAACAGGATTGCTACCGACTACCTTCACGCCACGCGCGCGAAAAAACTCCTCAACGCGCTCGTAGAACGGGTGCAGTACGACGGCGCACTCAACGCTCCCCGCGTCTTTGTAATCGTCCAACTGTTGCGAGGGAAGCGTTATGACCGACTCCACGCCGATGCGCTCCAAGACTTGCCCAATCATCATCGCGTCGAGGGGGAAAATTTCGCCGATGATGGCAACCGATTTTTTGCGCTCGCTTGTTGGCGTTTGCGCAAAGCGTTTAAGCAAGGCTTCGATGGCGATGTCTTTGGCTTCGGGGTGCGATTTGATGAGATAGGCGGGAATGCGCACCAGCACGACTTCGGCATTGCCGACTTTCTTCGGCAGAAGTTCTTCGGCAATGCCCGCCGTTTCCGCCACGCATAAACTTACAACGGGAATGAGGCGAATGGATTTATCCTTCGCGATTTCTTCGAGCGTATGGCGAATGTCGGTAATCATCGTGCCGCTCGAGAGTTGTTGCGACATCAGTTCGGGCGAGACGATAGATTTTTTGGCGGCGTAAAAATGCGTAACGAAGGTCAAGCCATACATACAGCCTTTGTCGGTCGCCATGCACACTTGCGCGCCGTCGATGCGGGTAATGACGCGCAATCCGCCAAAGGCGGGGCACATCGTTTGCGGGTGAAGATTGACTTCCTCGGTTTTGTCGTCTTTGGATTGCTCGCTCAGAATGTTGAAGAGGTTGGAGAAATCGCGCTCGCGGTTCAGCGCGTCTGTTGGTGATGTCGTGTTCATTTTTCGCTCCGTTTTAGTTCTGAACGCATAATGCAAAAAGTTTGGCGGAGCGGCAAATTCTTACCTCGTGCAGAGATATTGCTTAAATAGAAATCGCCTGCAACTGCCCACAGACACTTACAGGCGACCTTAAACGCGCTTCAACCTTAAAACGCGCTTCAATTTATTTTCTCTTTTTAATAGCGAGCCAAGTCTTTGGCCGCTTCATAGACTTTCTGCTCGTTGGGCAGAATATATTCCTCTAAAATTTTAGAGAACCCGACGGGTGTGAAAATAGAGCCTACACGGCGAATCGGCGCATCGAGATATTGGAAGCAATGTTCGGCAATCAACGCCGCAAGTTCTCCGCCGAATCCGCCCGTGACTTTGTCTTCGTGAACAACCAATACTTTGCTTGTTTTCTTGACCGAGTTAAAAATTGTTTCGGTGTCGAGCGGCGCGAGCGAGCGAATATCGACGACTTCAACTGAAACGCCTTCTTTCGCCAAGCGTTCGGCGGCGAGAAGCGCGTGGTGCGTGGTAGTGCCGTAAGTAATGATGCTTAAATCCGTTCCTTCGCGGCGAATACGGGCTTTGCCGAAGGGAATCAAGATGTCTTCTTTCAAGCGTTTGGTTTTCGCCCAAGGGTTGTTGTAGAGAAATTTCGGCTCGAGAATCACCGTCATGCCGCGTGAGCGGAACGCCGAGCGAAGCAAGCCTTGCATATCGTCGGCAAACGACGGAATCACAATGCGCAGACCGGGCAAGGTTGTAAATGCGCCTTCGACGTTTTGAGAGTGATACAAGCCGCCGCCGATATAGCCCCCAGAGGCAACGCGCATGACGATGTTCGGCGCGAATTGCCCTTTCGTGCGCCAATACTCGTGCGAGCACTCGACGACTTGCTCCATTGCAGGCCATATGTAGTCGGCAAATTCCGCGCCTTCAATTAAAACCCAAATATCCTCGCGGTAGCGCGAAAAGCCGTTTGCTGTTCCGACGATGAAGTCTTCGGCAATCGGCGCATTGAAAACACGCTCGCTTCCAAATTCTTTGAGCATGCCTTTATCGGCGTTGAAGATGCCGCCTTTTTCTTTTGATGCCACATCTTGCCCCCAAAGGAACGTGTTCGGATTGCGTCGGAACTCCTCAATTTGTGTGAAGTTGATGGCTTGTAGAAAACTGATGGTTTCGTTTGTGTAAAGTTCGTCGTCGCCTTTGGGGTCAGCAAGGTCGATGACTTTTCCGCCCGTCGGTTGAAATTCGGGGAAGACAAACTCTTTTGCGGATTCAGGTTTCGGCGTTGGGGCTTTTTCGCCTTTCTCGCAGGCTTCGGCGATGACTTGGTCGGCTTCGCGCTCAATGTCGGCAAGTTCCGATTCGGTGAAAAGTCCGTGTTCAAGCAAATAGTGTTTGAATTTCGGCAGCGGGTCACGCTTTTTGATTTCCTCGAGTTCTTCGTGCGTGCGATAAAGCAAGTGGTTGTCGGAGTTGGAGTGAGAGCCAATGCGCTCGCAATCGGCTTCGACGAGCACGGGTAAGCGTTTTGTTTTGACGTGCTCAACGGCTTTTTGCATCGTGAACCATGAATCAAACACATCAGTGCCGTCGCAGAACATGACTTCAAGGTTTGGGAATGACCGAAAGACTTCGGCGGGGCGAAGCGTGCCGAATTGCTCGCTCACATGCACTGAAATGCCATACTTATTGTTCTGAAGCACGAAAATTGCAGGCAGTTTTTCGCGTGAGACACCATTGATGGCTTCGTAAAAATAGCCTTCGGCAGTCGCCGATTCACCAGCGGAGTAAAAGGCAATTTCGTCGCCGCCGTATTTTTTAATCGCTCGAGCAACGCCTGCGACGTGTTGAGAATGATTGCCCGTTAATGATGAAACATTTTGAATTCGAATCGAGGGTTTGGCGAAGTGATTGGACATGTGGCGTCCGCCGCCAGCGACATCGGTATCGCGAGAAAGTCCGTTCAGAATAATTTCTTCGGGTGTTAATCCCGCCGCCAATGTGGTGAGCATGTCGCGGTAATACGGGAAGAGGAAATCTTTGCCCGCGCGAAACGATAGCCCAAGCGCGAGTTGGATTCCGTCATGCCCTTGATACGGCGCGTGATACGACCAGCCCATTCCTTTTTTGAGATAACCTGCCGCTTTGATGTCTAGTTGTCGACCTGTGTAAAGAAGTCGATACCAATTGTGCAGCGTTTCTTTTGGAATGTTCTGATGCTTGTTGACGCTGTCGGTTGTTGTCATTTCTTTGGTAAGTTCGGCGGTGTTCATAGCGTTACTACGGTTAGGTTGAGAAGATTTTTTTGACGAGGTGCGTCTCTTTGTTTCAGAGTGGGCGGGCGATTTCTTTGCACTTTTTACTGCCATTTCATTTTCGGATTCATTTTCTAAATAATTCCTGAAAATACGACAAAATCATTCGGCGACCAACCACGAAAACGGAATTACCCTTTCATTGCATTAACTTCCGCGAAAGGCACAACATCAATAGGTATAATATCAATTCTTTCCTGCAATGAATGAGCCATTAACTCACAACGAGATTGCAAACGGCGTTCAGAAAAAGCAAGAGCGTATTGGTTGGCACGAATACTTCATGAGCGTGGCGCACTTGATTGCGCGCCGCTCCACATGCGAGCGCGCACACATCGGCGCAGTTATCGTGCGCGAAAACAACATTCTCGCCACAGGCTATAACGGCTCTCCGTCGGGATTGCCACACTGCGACGGACCGAACTGCCTCATTTATAAATCCACGCACCCCGACGGCACGGTCGAGGAAAACTGCATGCGCACGATTCACGCCGAAATTAACGCGATTGCACAAGCCGCGAAAAACGGCACAGCCATTCAAGGCGCGGATATTTACATCACGGCAAGCCCATGCCTCAACTGCCTGAAAGTGCTCATCAATGTTGGCATTAAAACCATTTATTACGACAAGCCCTACAAAATGGAAAACATCTCGGAAATGATTTCGCTTTCGGGCGTTAGGCTCGTTCAGGTTCATGTAGAATCCTCGTGATTTTGTATCTTGTCATACCCGTAAATCCAAAACAAAGCGAAACAACCTTGAGAACGAACCTTGCGCTCTGGGACGCGAGATACAGCCTAAACGCTAACGCGCTCACCAAATCTACGATTGAAAAAATTCAAGCCGATTCCTCGCCTAATCAAGCCTTATACCTTGCGATACTTCACTTCCTCTATGCCTCTGGCGTAGCGGCAGATGAAGGTATGGATACCGACGCGAAAGCCGTATTGATTAAATCTGGCGTATCCGATGCCGTTGTCCCGAACCCCTTGAAACTTCGCGAAGAAGTAGAAGCCTTGCTCGATGAGTTAAGCACGCAGGGCGAAAACCCCGACAAAACCTGGCTCACGAAAAGTTTTCGCTTGGCGTCGCTCTTGATGCAGTTGCCACTCGATACAAATACAATGGAACTCATTTTAGACGCGGCGACACTCATAAGCCGCGCCATCAGCCTTCCTGCCGACTGCTCCTACACCCTACTTTTTTATATCCATGAGCAAATGAAAAACCCTCTTCATCGCCGTGCCTTCCTTGCCGTCGAGCCCGATTTCTGGGAAAATTATTTAGCCTTGATGCTCAAAACGATGGGGCGATTTTTGCGCGATGCCGTGATGGAATACATCATTTATTATGAACTTCCACCAGGCGGCTCAAACGAAGTGCATTTAGCATTGTGCGAGAAACTGTGCAAAGTCGCTGTGAAGTGTTGCTACTTGGTGCATAAAGCATCGGGATTGGTTGAAACCGAACTCGACAAAAAAATTTATCAATTCTGCACCGATGCGATTTTGAACAAAGACCCAAAGCCGCTCATCACTTACTCTTACCGTCTTCTCGATTTGTCGAGCGAAGATTTCTTCATCACCTTGCCGAAAGAGACCATCAACAAGTATATTGTATCGGCGATTGAAAGTCTAAATAGTTAGGCTTCTCGCCCTCTATCTGCAATGTGAGTTTGACATTATGCCGAAGAAATCAAAAACCAAGAAACGCGCATTTGACGACTCCAAAGACGAATTTTTTCTCGCCAAGTGCTTATCACTTGCTAAGCGGGGCGCGGGAAAAGTCAGTCCAAACCCGATGGTCGGCTGTGTGATTGTTTGCAATGGTGAAATCATCGGCAAGGGATGGCACAAGCAATACGGCGAAGCGCACGCTGAAGTGAATGCCATTCGCTCTGTCAAAGATGAATCGCTTTTGGCTCAATCGACGCTCTATGTCAATCTCGAACCGTGTTCGCACTTTGGCAAAACGCCGCCCTGCGCCGACTTGATTATCGAGAAAAACATTCCGCGCGTTGTGGTGGGCTGTATCGATTCCAATCGCAAGGTAGCAGGCAAAGGGATTAAGAAACTCAAAGAAGCGGGCATTGCGGTGCGTGTCGGGGTCTTGCGCGACGAATCGGAGCAACTCAACGAAGCCTTTTTGAAATCGCATCGCCAACACTTGCCTTTCGTTGCACTCAAACTCGCACAATCGCTCGACGGACGCATCGCCACGAAAACCAAAGATTCTAAATGGATTACCAGCGAAGTCGCTCGCGCCTACGCCCACAGTTTGCGCAATCATTACGATGCCGTCATGGTCGGCTCGCGCACCGCTCTTGCTGATAATCCCGAATTAACCGTTCGGCTTGTTCAGGGCAGAAATCCAACGCGCATTTTGCTCGACCGCCAACTGCGCGTGCCGCTTCAAGCCAACATTTTCAGCAAAGACGCGCCGACGCTCGTCTTTACTTCGCGCATCAACAAGCGACATCCAAAGGTCAAAGCATTGGAAAAAATCGGAGTCAAAGTTTTTTTCGTTGGTGAAAAAAGCGAATCGCTGAATCTGCTTGAAATCATGAAAATTCTGCACGAAGAGAGGATTCTTTCCCTAATGGTCGAGGGCGGGGCTCAACTTTTTGCCTCGCTCATTAAAGCAGGCTTGTGCGATAAACTCCACGCTTTCATCGCGCCCAAGCTCATCGGCGGCGACGGCTTAGCCAGCATCGGCGACTTTGGTTTGAAGAAAATCGCCGACTGCATCGACCTCAAAAAAACCTCGATTAAAGTACTTCAGGATTGCTTGGTCGTTGAGGGCTACTTTTAGAATGGCACGGTTAAGCCGATACCGTTAATTCAAGTGATAAGATTTGTAGTTGGAGAGCAATCGCTTCGGCTGAATAAGCGTATAGACTTTTCGGTTGCGCGCTGGAATAGGCTGTGTCGCCCTTGTGTAATCCGAATCGTTCCATACCTTGTCGCTTGTGCGGAAGATGAAATACAACCCAATCGGAATTGAGGAAACAACTAAAATGGGCAGAAATACAAATGCCAAAATTCCTAACGGAACAGAAAGCGCGGCGGCAATTACGGTCGCCAACGCATAGTAACCAAAACGGCGTAACTTGACTTGCATAGCAAATAGTGTAGTTTTGTATTTAGTTGAACTCAAAAAGACAATGACGAACTACAAATACGACCACTCAAAATGACAAATGCTGACTGTGAAAAAGGGAACTTCTGGTTGGAACTTCTGAACGATAAACGCCAAATCGACCATAATAAATTTCGCTCATCGCATTTTTTTCAATCATCTTTCAATGACCACGCCGAATTATCTCATCGCGCAACAGGTTTTGCGAAAAGCTAGCAACATTGACGCACAAAAAGCGACCAACGAAGTGAAGTCATATCTTGACTACGGCGCGGAGCGCGTCGGCGTTGTAGCCTCGCACCAACAGGCGGTCTGCGTTCCGAACTTTGTGTTCGCCAAATACATCGACCACACGCTCTTGAAGCCCGACGCCTCTCGCGAAGAAATCATCACGCTTTGCAACGAAGCCAAAACGCACGGCTTTGCGTCGGTCTGTGTGAATCCGCACTATGTCAAACTGTGCGCGACAATGCTTCGGAACACTGATGTAAAAGTTTGCACCGTGATAGGCTTTCCGCTCGGCGCAAGCACGACGCGCGTGAAGGTCTATGAAGCCCAAGTCGCCTGCGAAGACGGCGCGACGGAAATCGACATGGTCATCAACATCGGCGAACTCAAATCTAAAAATTACGATTTGGTTGAAGCCGATATGGCGGGCGTTGTTGCCGCCGCCGACGCTTCAAATGCAATCGTCAAAGTAATTTTGGAAACGTGTTTGCTCACCGACGAGGAAAAGGTGATTGCATCTGTTCTTTCCAAAAATGCGGGTGCGCATTTCGTTAAAACGTCAACGGGCTTTTCAAAAGGCGGCGCAACGGTTGAAGATGTCGCCTTGATGCGCAAAGCCGTCGGCGACGTGCTGGGCGTGAAAGCCAGCGGCGGCGTGCGCGATTACGCCACCGCCAAAAAAATGATTGAATACGGCGCAACGCGAATCGGCGCAAGTGCCAGCGTCAAAATCGTCAGAGAAGCCAAATGCTTGTGAACGGAAGGAGAATGCCTTATGGTTTGATGTTGGGTAGTCGCTTTTGTAACTTCGCCGCCTTATGAAAATCTGTCAAGACAAATCTGTCAAGATTAAATTTGAGATGAAAATGCGAAAACAACTTTATTTTGCGTTCCTCGTAAGCCTTTCGGCATTTGGTTTGAGCACGGCTTCAAGCGAAGTGCGGGCGCAAAAAATCGGGTTCATTGATTCGCAAGCGATTTTAGACCAACTGCCCGAAGCCAAAGATGCCAAACGCCGATTGGAAGTGCTTACAGTAGAGTGGCAAAATGAAATCAAAAAAAAGCGCGACGCGCTCGACAAAATGGTGCGCGAGTTTCAAGCCAAAGAAGTGCTTTATACCGACGAAATCAAACAGCAAAAGCGCAAAGAAATGATGGACGCGGATAAAGCCATCTTTGAGTATCAAAATCAAAAATTCGGTGTCGATGGCGAGTATTTCAGAAAGCAGAGCGAACTAATGCGCCCGATTCAAGACAAACTTTACTCGGCAATGCGTTCGGTTGCCATTGATAACGATTACGAGTTCGTCTTCGACCGCGCCAGCGATACGCTTCTGCTTTATGCCAACGAAACACACAACTTGACGCAAAAAGTCTTAGACCGCCTGCTTGCGTCGCTTCCTGAACGAGACCGCACGGGTGGTCAAACTTCCGCGCCCAACCTTGAAGGCGGGGGCAAATAAACAACTCAACTTTAACTCAATCATTTAATTGGAGGAACAACAAAGAATGTCAGCCATTCAACAGAAATTATCACTGCTTTCAAAAGGCAAAAGTTTTTTTGTCGGCTTTGGACTTGCTATCGGCTTTATGCTGGGCGTAGGCGCGAGCGGCGCGGGCGATGTTAAAGTGGGTTATGTCGATACCGACAACGTCATCTCTCAACTCCCTGATTCCAAAGGCATTCAAGAAAAAATGAAGAAAATGCAAGAAGGCGCAGAAGCCGAAATGCAAAAAATGGCGAAAGACTTGCAAACCGCTTTTGAAGACTATGAACGCAAGAAAACCACGATGACCGAAGACACCAAAAAGAAAAAAGAAGAAGAACTTTTAGGAAAGCGTCAACAACTCGAAGAGTTCCGCTATCAAAAGCAGAACGAATTGCAAAAGAAGACGGGCGAACTCTTGAAGCCGATTGAAGAAAAAGTGATGAAAGCGGTCGAAAAAGTCGCCAAGCAATACGGTTACAGCATCGTTTTGAACAAAGGCGGCGTCGCCAACCCAGTGCTTTACGGCGATAAGTCGCACGACCTGACTTTCAAAGTCCTTGATGCCGTCAAATAAGACTGCGTTTGTACTTTTGAAAGTCAATTCTCGCGCCGTATATTTGCGGTCCTTTTTTAGAAAAGTTTAATCTCATTCAACGGTAACGCCAAAAGATATTTAAGCATGAAACCGAATGCGCATCCGCAAAACTATCGTCCTGTCGTCTTCCAAGATTTGACCGATGGTTCGACCTTCATCACACGTTCCTGTGTTGACACCAAAGAAACCATCAAATGGACAGACGGCAACGAGTATCCGCTCTTCAAAGTGGAAATCAGCAATTCGTCTCACCCATACTACACGGGCAAGCAAGTGCTCGTCGATACGGCAGGTCGCGTGGAACGCTTCAACAAGCGATTCACCAAGCCTGCGGCGAAATCAGACGCCAAGTAATGTTTGCTCCATAAACATTGATGCTCAAATCGGCAACCGCCCCTTTGAGCATTTTTTTTGTCCAAACCGAAAAAACACTTTCTTCAAATGGTTAAAGAAACTCTGCATGCCGCTGAACAGCGCATGAAAAAATCGTTGGAAGTTATCCAAAGTGAATTAGCCTCTGTCCGCACGGGCAAAGCCACAACCGCACTTCTCGATGGCATTAAAGTGGAGTCTTACGGACAACTCGTTCCGCTTAAACAGGTTGGCAATGTGAGCGTGAAAGACTCCAAAACGCTGATGGTGCAACTTTGGGATAAAAGCGTTGTCGCTAATGTTGAAAAAGCGATAAGGGAATCAGGCATGGGCTTGAACCCCGCTGCAGAAGGTCAATCCATTCGCGTTCCAATTCCGCCTTTAACCGAAGAACGCCGACGCGAATATGTCAAACTCGTCAAGAAGTTCGCCGAAGACGCCAAAGTCTCTTTGCGCAACATTCGCCGCGACGCGATTCAAACCATTGAGAAAGCGGAAAAAGAAAAAGCCATCACCGAAGACGAAAAAAATCGCGGAAAAAAAGACGCCGATTCGCTCACCCAACGCTACGAAAAATTGATTGAAGAAACGGTCGCTAAAAAGGAAAAGGAAATTATGGAAGTTTGACCGCGCATCAGATATTGATATTTGCAAAGGCTGTTTGGCGAAAGTCCGACAGCCTTTTTTCGTTCGTTAGACTCGCCCACCACAAATTAAATTGCTTCTTGCCCCTATCATTCAACTTTTTCACGACCAAAAGATTTGGTGTAACAAAGGTTACTGACCGAACCCTTTTTTCATCGTAAAATTGTGTGTTCAAACTTTGAAACTTCAACCTGACGCATTTATGAAAATCGAACAAATTTATACAGGCTGTTTAGCACAAGGCGCATACTACATCGTGAGCGAAGGCGAAGCCGCTATCATTGACCCGCTCCGCGAAGTTGAACCGTATCTTGAACGATTGCAAGCCGATAACGCGAAACTCAAATACATTTTTGAAACGCACTTCCACGCCGATTTCGTATCGGGTCATTTAGACCTTTCCAAAAAAACAGGCGCGCCTATCATTTATGGACCAAACGCCAAATGCGAATTTGAATGCGTCAGCGCGAGCGACGGGCAAATTTTCGAGCTCGGCAAGGTGAAAATCAAAGTCCTGCACACGCCCGGACACACGATGGAAAGCACGTGCTTCCTTTTGATTGACGAAACGGGAAAAGACCACGCGATTTTCACGGGCGACACGCTTTTCATCGGCGACGTCGGTCGTCCCGACCTTGCACAAAAAGCCACAGGCTTAACCCAAGAACAACTCGCCGCCCATCTTTACAAGTCGCTCCGCGCGAAAATTATGCTGCTTGCCGACGAGGTCATCGTTTATCCTGCGCACGGAGCAGGCTCGGCGTGCGGCAAGAATATGAGCAAAGAAACCGTCTCGACGATTGGCGCTCAGAAGAAATTCAACTACGCGCTTCGCGCCGATATGACGGAGGAGGAATTCATCAAAGAAGTAACTTCAGGCTTAATGCCGCCGCCGATGTATTTCGGCTTCAACGTGGCGATGAACAAGAAAGGCTATGACAGTTTAGATGTTGTAAAAGAACGCGCGATGAAACCGCTCTCGCCCGACGAATTTGAAGTCGCCGCCGAAACGACGGGCGCGCTCATTTTGGACACGCGCAACGCGGCAGATTTCGCCAAAGGCTTCATTCCGCAATCCATCAACATCGGCTTGAACGGCGATTTCGCGCCTTGGGTTGGGGCAATGATTGTCGATGTCAAACAACCGATTTTGCTCGTCTGCGAAGACGGCAAATTGGACGACGTGATTACGCGCCTTTCGCGCGTCGGCTTCGATAACGTCATCGGCTATTTGAACGGCGGATTCGAGGCGTGGAAGCAATCGGGCAAAGAAATTGACGCAATTAGTCGCATCTCGGCGCAAGAATTTGAAAAAGCCTTCAAAGCAGGCGAAAGCGTCGTGATTGACGTGCGCAAAGAAAGCGAATACGAAGCTGAACACGTCGACGGCGCATACAGCAAGCCCTTGCTTTACATCAACGACTGGATTAAAGACCTCAATCCAAAACAGCATTTTTACTTGCACTGCGCGGGCGGCTATCGCAGCATGATTGCGGCATCGATTCTGCAAGCGCGAGGCTATCGCAATTTCAGCGAAATCGAGGGCGGCTTCAACGCGATTGCGCAAACCTCGATTCCTAAAACGGACTTCGTTTGCCAAAGCAAAGTGATGAAGTGAGGCTATTGAATTTTCATTTAACCATCTCAAATCAAACTGAAATTACGATGTTCAATTTGTTCAAAGGTTTTGGAGGCGGCGAGGCAAATCCTGAACTCGCCAAAATCGTCAAGAGCGGCGCGTATCTCGTCGATGTGCGCACGCCCGAAGAGTTTGCCGCAGGACACGTCAAAGGTTCGGTCAATATCCCGCTCGATGCGATTCCGCAGAACCTCTCGAAGTTCAAAGGCAAATCGCATATCGTCGTCTTTTGCCGAAGCGGCAATCGGAGCGGACAAGCCAAAGCGTTCCTCAATCAAAATGGATTCGGGAATGTTATCAATGGCGGCACGTGGCAAGACATCAACGACATTCTCAACTCAAAATAATTGCGAACAATGGTCAAGAATATGGGTTCTCTCGATAAGGCGATTCGCCTTGTATTCGCGGCGGTTTTCGTCGGGCTGTATTTCACGGGCGTTGTTTCGGGCACGCTTGGCATTGTATTGCTCGTTTTGGCGGGCGTGTTCGCGCTGACCAGCCTCATCGGCTCGTGCCCGCTCTACCTTCCGCTCAATCTTTCAACGAAAAAAGACAAATGACGCATATCATAGAAGTAGAAAATATCAAATGCGGTGGATGCATGAACACCATCAAAAAAGCGTTGATGAACCTCGACGGCGTTTCGGACGTCTCCATCACGAAAGAAACAGAGACCGTTCAGGCGCAAGGCAACATCAGCCGCGAAACGCTCACCGCGAAACTTGCCGAGCTCGGCTACCCTGAAAAAGGAAGCAATTCGCTTCTTCATCAGGCGAAATCGTTTGTCAGTTGCGCGGTCGGAAAATTCAATTAACCCTTAAACTTCATTGACTATCCGATGTTTGAATTTCTTTCAGAGCCTTGGGCGTGGTATGTGGCGGGTCCGCTCATCGGGCTTGTCGTGCCAACGCTTCTCATCATTGGCAATAAATCTTTCGGGATTAGTTCGTCGCTTCGGCACATTTGCGCCTCGTGCGCGCCCGCGAACATCAAGTTTTTCAAGTATGATTGGAAAAAGGAGGTATGGAACCTCTACTTCGTGGGCGGCATTTTTCTCGGCGCAATCGTCGCGACGCTTTTTCTCAATAGTGGCAAGCCCGTTGCGGTCAATCCCGACTTGGCAAGAGAACTCGCCGACTACGGCATCACGAATTTCAACGGGCTCGTTCCGCAAGATTTGTTTTCTTGGGAAAAAGTTCTCACGCTGAAAGGATTTTTGATGATGGTCGTGGGCGGATTTTTGGTCGGATTCGGAACGCGCTACGCGGGCGGTTGCACGAGCGGACACGCGATTATGGGACTCTCGACGCTTCAACTGCCATCGCTCATCGCCACGATTTGCTTTATGCTCGGCGGATTTTTGATGGCAAATTTTCTTTTGCCCTTCATTCTCAAACTCTAACTCGAATTTTCAAACGCGATGAAACCTTTGAACGAAACGCAAAAACTTGAAACTGCCTCTATCGCAACGCCGCAAGCATCAAATTCAGACTTTGAAGTCCGCTCGCTCGATGCGATATGCATCAACGAAAGCCACCTGACGCACAAGTGGCATCACAACTTGAAGTATCTCGCCGTTGGCATTCTTTTCGGCATCGTCTTCGTCAAAGCCGAAGTCGTCAGTTGGTTTCGGATTCAAGAAATGTTCCGATTGCAGTCGTTTCACATGTATGGCATCATTGGCAGTGCGGTTGCTGTTGGTGCGGTTTCTGTTTGGCTCATTCGCAAATTCAACATCAAAACCATTTATGGCGAGACGATTGAGTTTCACCCCAAAACCTTCAACAAAGGTCAAGTGATTGGCGGATTGCTGTTCGGCTTGGGCTGGGCGATGACGGGCGCGTGTCCCGGTCCGCTTTACGCGCAAATTGGAATGGGAGCGACCGTGATTGCGATTACGCTGTTGAGCGCAATTTTAGGCACTTGGGTCTACGGATATTTCCGAGATAAATTGCCTCACTGAATTTCATTTTTCAATAACCCAAAACTGTATTCACAATGTCAGAGACCATTCAAACTTCAATGCCGCGCATCGGCGACGTTGCGCCGAACTTCAAAGCGATGACGACGCACGGCGAATTAGATTTTCACGAATACAAAAAAGACAGTTGGGCAGTGCTTTTCTCGCACCCCGCCGACTTCACGCCCGTTTGCACCACCGAGTTTATGGGCTTCGCCGAGCGCGCCGACGAATTCGCCAAAATGAACGTCAAGCTCATCGGGCTGAGCATCGATAGCATTCACGCGCACGTGGCGTGGATTCAAAACATTCACGAAAAGGCGAAAACCAAAATCCCATTTCCCGTCATCGCGGATTTGGATATGTCAGTCGCCAAACTTTACGGAATGTTGCACAGCGTCAGTTCGACGGCAACCGTGCGCGCCGTGTTCATCATCGACCCGAAAAACATCGTGCGCCTCATTCTCTACTATCCGATGAATGTCGGCAGAAACATCGACGAGGTGATTCGGACGATTCAAGCGTTGCAGACGGCAGATAAAAACAGCGTCGCTTGCCCCGCAAACTGGAAGCCGGGCGATAAGGTCATCGTGCCGCCGCCGAAAACGCAAAAGGAACTCGACGACCGCTTGGCAAGCAAGTTTGATGAAGTCGTGGACTTTTACCTTGTGAAAAAATCGCTTTAATCAAACCATCGCGTCAGCCCTCTCTGAATGGAGAGGGTTGAGCGCAAGAATGTTCCGAATGTTCTTTGAAAACTTGCGTATCTTTGACGCACGTTCGCACATTTTTCATTTCGTATCGGAAAGGAGTAAATAACTATGACCACAGAAACAAAGCGCATCGTCGTGGTGGGCACGAATTTCGCAGGCTACACGGCGGCGCTCGAACTTCGCGAAATGCTGGGCGACATACATGAGATTTCCGTGATTTCGCCAACGCATAAGTTTGTCTTCTATCCCTCGCTAATTTGGTTTCCGTTTGGAATCCGCGACGAAAAAGATATCACCTTTGACGTGCGTCCCATCTATGAAAGCCACGACATTCGCTTTATCGAAAAGCGCGTAACCCATTTCGATCTCGACAACCGCGCCATTCACATTGAGCAAGCCGACCCCATCGGATACGATTACCTTGTCATTGCCACAGGCTTCGCCGTTGATTACGACTACGTGCCCGGCTTGCGAGAGCATGCGCACTCGATTATCGGCATCAAGCAAGCGACGCGCACCCGCGAAGCTTGGCAACGCTTTTTGCAGAATCCAGGACCGGCGGTCGTCGCGTCCGTGCAAGGCACTGGGTGCTTTGGCGCCGCATATGAATTTCTCTTCAATATGCGCTATCAACTTGCCAAGCATCATTTGAGAGAAAAATCGCCGCTGACTTACATCACGGCAGAACCTTACCCTGCGCACTTTGGCATCGGCGGATTTGGCAATGCAAAAAAAATGTGCGAGACGCTCTTCAAGTTCTACCACATTGACGGCAGATTCAACGTCTCCGTGAAAGAATTTTGCCCCGATGGCGTGATGCTCGCGACGGGCGAAAAAATTCCGTCTGCCTTTACGGTCGCCATTCCGCGCTTTATCGGCTCCGAATGCGTGCGCAACACGCCAGGGCTTGGCAACGCAATGGGCTTTATTGAAGTGGGCAACGATTATCGACACCCGAAATATCCCGAAGTGTATGTCATCGGCGCGGCGGTCGATGTCAAGCCGCCTGAACGCACCGAAGTTCCTTGTGGCGTGCCGAAAACAGGCTACCCGTCGGAGCAAATGGCGAAAATCGCCGCCAAGAACATCGTTGCCGACATCAAGAATCTGCCCAACCGCTATGAACAATCGTTTGCCGAAATGAACGCGCTCTGCATTATGGATACGGGCAATATGGGAATGATGATTGTCGGCGACCATATGTTTGCGCCCCGCGAACATCAGTTCATCATTCCTGGACCTGAAGCGCACTGGGCGAAAGTGGCTTTTGAGAAATACTTTATGTACACGCGAAAACATGCCATCGTGTAGTCGCGCTTTTTTAACGCTTAACCTTACGCATTATGACAACGCCATTAACCTACGAAACCTTCAAAACGAAGGTCTTCGATTTCGAGAAAAACAAAGAATGGAAATTTGAAGGCGATAAGCCTTGCCTCATCGACTTCTGGGCGGCGTGGTGCGGTCCGTGCCGCATGATTGCGCCCATCTTGGAAGAACTCTCCGAAGAGTATAAAGACGAAATCAACATCTACAAGGTCGACACGGAAGCCGAACCCGAACTGGCGGCGATGTTTGGCATTCGCTCGATTCCGTCTCTGCTCTTCGTGCCGATGAACGGACAGCCCAAAATGGCGGCGGGCGCGTTGCCCAAAGACGCATTGCGGGAAATCATTGACAAAGAACTGCTTGGCAGAAAAATCATTTTGGTGAAGTAACTTTGCGCCATATTTTCGGAACCGTTGTCACCCGAACAAAACGCTGTTATGTTCAATTCAAAACCATAAATCATAGTCAAAATGGCGTTATCATTCCGACAATGGCTCTCGAAGTTCACCCAAACCCAAAACAACAACGCGGTCGTGCCGATTTCCGAAACGGAAATGGAGATGCCCGAAGTCATCGACCCTGTGGAAGCCGAAGCGGCAGGGCTAAACTTCCATACGGCAATCACCAGTCACCAAAATTGGAAGGCGCGCTTCAAAGCGATGATTGATAGCGGCATCGCCGAAGCGTTGAATCCCGAAGTCATCGCGCAGGATAATCAATGCGCGGTGGGCAAATGGATTTACGGCGCGGCGCAGGAGCAATTCGGAACTCACCCGCTATAGGAAAAACTGCGCGGCGACCATGCGTTCTTTCACACGTGCGCCAGCCGCGTGCTCGTGATGATTATTCGCGGCGAAAAACAAAAAGCCTTGCAAGAAATCACGAATGGCGCTTACGCGCGCGCCTCAAACGACGTGATTATGGATTTAGCGATGTTTTATCGCGTTATCAAAACGAATTAAGATGCAAGAGAAAATCGTTCGCTCCGCGCCGATTGACATTGCGCTCGTCAAAGCGATGCACCTGACTTGGAAAATGAAAGTCCGTTCCGCTTTGAACGGCGCAACCGATTGGCGCGAAGTCTATGCTAACGCACCTGAAAAAAGCGACATCGGCAAGTGGATTCAAGAGGTCGGGCTGTGGAAATATCAAAATGAACCCATCTTCGAGATGTTTGTTAAACAGCATCGTCTTCTACACGACATCGCTTCCAGCATTGAGCGTCTCGCTCTTTCAGGAAAGAAAGACGAAGCGCGCCTGCTTCTCAGCGAATTGGACAAAATTTCCGACGACTTCCTGAAACTCATCGATACCTACAAAGTCGTTCTGGAATCCTACAAAGAGCAATCGTTGAACTGACGATGTCGGCGGAGCATTGGAACGCGCGCTACTCCGAAAGCGGATTCGCCTATGGCACGGCGCCGAACGATTTTCTCAAATCTAATTTCAAAACCATTCCGAAAGGCAACGTCTTGCTACTCGCCGATGGCGAAGGGCGCAACGGCGTGTTCCTTGCCGAGCAAGGCTACGCGGTTACTTCCGTCGATTATTCAAGCGTCGGAGTTGAAAAAGCCAAATCGCTCGCTCGCGAAAGGCAAGTCGACATCAACGCAACGCTCTGCGACCTTGAGCATTTCGCTATTACGCCGAATCAATGGAATGGCATCGTTTCTATCTTCTGCCACTTGCCAAAGCCTCTGCGTCAAAAAGTTCATCAGCAAGCGGTTCAGGGGTTAAAGCGAGGCGGCGCGTTTCTTTTGGAAGCATATTCGCCAAAGCAATTACAGTTTGGCACGGGCGGACCGAAACAAGCGGAACTCTTGATACCGCTCAACGACGTGTTGCAAGAACTGCAAGGCTTGACGATTGAACTCGCGCAGGAAATTGAGCGCGACGTGATTGAAGGCAAGTATCACACGGGCAGAGCGTCCGTCATTCAACTCATCGCAAGAAAACCGTAACGACTATGAAACCGCATTGGCTTAAACTCGGCGCATTCATCGCGCTTGGCGCGATTGGTGGATTTGCCTACTACTATTTCATCGGTTGCGTCAGCGGCACATGTCCTATCACCAGCAACCCTTACATCAGCACAGGCTACGGCGCGTTGATGGGCGCGGGGTTGGGTTGGGACAGCAAGAAGTCATCAAAAACGGAGAACGAACAATGAAGAAACTGATTTCGTGGGTCATTCCGCTTGGGTTTGCCGTTGGGGCGGGATTGCTTCTTTCAAAGTATGTCGTCGTTCCGCTTCTTGCGCCAAAGCCGACGGCGGCGGCGTTTTCGAGCGCGCCGCTCTTCACCGTTCAAACGATTGACGGAAAAACGCTCTCGCTTTCCGACCTCAAAGGCAAAGGCGTAATCGTGAATTTTTGGGCGACATGGTGCCCACCCTGCCGCGCCGAAATTCCCGAAATGATTGAACTGCAAAAGGAACACGGCGACAAGTTCACCTTCATCGGCGTTGCGATAAACGACCAAGAAGACAAAGTGAATGGGTTTGTCTCGCAAAAAGGAATCAACTATCCCATCGCGATGGATAACGGGCTGTCAACGCTTTATGGCAAACTCATTCAAGGCGGTTTGACGAGCGTTCCAACTTCGTTTGTGATTGATAAAAACGGAAATATCGTCGACATCATTGTCGGAATGGCGGATAAATCAACCTTCGCCGACGCGATTCAAAAGACGATTCAATAAGTTTCGTTCTGTAACCGATGTAACTGCCATCGCGCCCGCGATGCGCTACTATTGCTCATCGTCAATTTTCACGGAAAGGAGATTCAAATGAAATGGAGTTTGATAGCGATGTTCGCGCTACTCTTCGCCGCTTGCTCACAGCCAAAGGACACACAACTTGCTGAATCCAAAACGCAAACGGCACAAAAGCCCGCGCCGCCACGCGCGATGTCGCCCGAAGATACGGCGAAGTATATGGAACTCGGCGACGACCTTGTCTCGACTTCCAAGCAAGTCATCAGCACTGCACTCGTTGATGCAATGGAAAAAGGCGGCGTGAAATATGCCGCGACATTCTGCAATGCCGCCGCGTATCCGCTCCTCGACTCGCTTTCAAAAGCCCACCACGCAACGATTCGCCGCGTTTCCGACAAGCCGCGCAACCCCAAAGACGCAATGGACGACGAGGAGCAAAAGGTCTTCGCGCTCTTCAAAGCCAAAGCGCAACAGCCCGATGCCGAAGCAATGCCCATCGTAACGCAAACCAACGACTCAACCATCAGTTTTTACAAGCCGATTAAAATTTCAATGCCGACTTGCCTGAAATGTCATGGCGAAGTCGGAAAAGACGTCAAGACAGACGATTACGCCGTCTTGAAAGCGCTTTATCCCAACGATAACGCCGTTGGCTACAAACAAGGCGATTTGCGCGGAATGTTCAGCGTCAGGTTCATTGCGACGCGCGCGCAAACGCATTAACCTTAATTCAAACTCGCTACAAAAATGAACGTAAGCGTCGTTTATGACGGGAAATATCCGATGCGCGGCTACAACGAGCGCGGCAACGAAACGCTCTTTGAGCCTGCCCCCGACCATCACGGAAGCGGAAAGATTGCCACGCCGATGGAAATTTTCTTGCAATCCGCCGCCGCTTGCTCAATGGTCGACGTGATTGACATCTTGACCAAAAAGCGCAAGCAGATTACCGACCTAAAAATTTTCGTGGAATCGGAGCGCGCCACCGAACACCCCAAAGTGTTCACGAAAGCGAAATTTCGCTACGAACTCACCAGCCCTGACGCGGAACTCGCCGACTTGGAACGCTCGGTCGAACTCTCAATGGAAAAGTATTGTAGCGTTTCGGGCACGCTCAAAAAAAGCGGGTGCGAGGTGAAATACGAATCGGTCGTGAAGCGGGGATAGTAAGGGGGAAGATTTCTTAAAATGGCGCGTCGTCGTTTGCGCTTACTTCGGCACTCACGGGTTCGCTCGTCTCGCTTGGCGTTTGTTCGTTGTAAATCGCGACCAAATCATCGAGTTTGATGCTTAAATCGAGCGGCGAACCGTCGAGCATTTTAATTTCCACAGTTGGATACTGCTTTTCGTGTTCGCGATACATCGCCTCATATTTCGCTAATTCGGCTTCGCCTTTTTCTTCACCAAATTGCTTCCACGAGCGCGTGCCTCTGCACTTCGGGAATCGCGTGCAACTGAACCATAATCCGCGTTTGCTGTCGCGCAAATACATCGGCGCATTGCACTTTGGGCAACTCACTTCGGTTTCAAGTGGCGGCGTTTTAGGCGGCATAATCCGTCCATTTTTATCAAGGTTCAAAATGCCGTCGCAGGTCGGATAATTTGAACACGACAGGAACTTGCCGAACTTTCCGAGACGCACGACCATTCGCCCCGTTTCGCACTTGTGGCAATGCACGCCTGATTCTTGCGGAGCGGCTTTTTTCACGGCGAGCGACTTGGCGTTGTCGCACTTCGGATAGCGCGAACACGACAAAAACTTGCCCGACTTCGTCCATTTGACCACCATCTTGCCTTTGCCGCACTTGTCGCAGGTTTCGGCGTTGTCGTTGATGGGCAGAATCGGGTCTTTTGAACGCAGTTCTAAGGCTTTCTCGAAGGGCAGATAAAATTCGTCCAACAGTTTTTCGTAATCGGTTTCGCCAGCGGCGACTTTGTCCAAATCGCCTTCCATTTTCGCGGTAAATTCGGTGTTGAAGAGTTCGGCGAAATTGGCGACGAGGATTTTTGACACGTCTTTTCCAAGTTCCGTCGGGAATAGACGGCGATTGCGATTTTCCACATAACCGCGCTCCACGAGCGTCGAGAGAATCGTGGCGTAAGTCGACGGGCGACCGATGCCGTAGTTGTCTAACTCTTTGACCAAACTTGCCTCGCTGTATCGCGCGGGCGGCTTGGTGAAATGTTGCGTTTCTTTCAAGTCGGAAAGGCGCATCGGTTCTTTTTCCGCAAGATTTTTCGGCAGGATTGAGCCTTTTTCTTCTTCCGCGTCGTCGTCTTTGGTTGATTTTTTTTCTTCGTAATCGAGTTCGCGCGCGTCGCCATAGACTTTCAAGAATCCTTCGAACAACACCACGCTTCCCGTCGCTCTGAACAAAAATTCGTTTCGCTCGTCGGCGATGTCGACGCTGGTTTGTTCCAATTCCGCCGCCGCCATTTGCGAGGCGACGAAGCGTTTCCAGATGAGGTCGTAAAGTTTTTGTTGCTCTTTGCTGAGGAAGCGTTCCATCGCTTTGGGCGAGCGGTCGACGCTCGTTGGTCGAATCGCCTCGTGCGCGTCTTGCGCCGACTCTGACGTTTTGAATTGCGCCGCCGATTCCGGCACGAATTCTTTTCCGAAATATCGTCCGATAAACTCCCGCGCTTCGGCTTGCGCTTCTTTGCTGATGCGCTTGGAATCGGTGCGCATATAAGTGATTAAGCCGACCGCGCCCTCGCCGCCGAGTTCGATGCCTTCGTAGAGTTGTTGCGCCAGCCGCATCGTTTGCTTCGCGCCGAAGCCGAGTTGGTTTGAGGCGGCTTGTTGCAAGAGCGACGTCGTAAAAGGCGATGGCGGATTGCGCCGAACCTTGCGCTTTTTGATTTCGAGAATCGAGTAGAGCCGCTGTTTGATTTTTTCGGCGGTGGCTTTCGCGTCGGCTTCGTTGGCGAGTTCGAACTCCTTGCCGTTGATTTTGACGAGTTTCGCCGTTACCACGTCGCCGCTCTTCGTGATGAAGTCGGCGTAAATTGACCAATACTCCTTCGGTTTGAAGGCTTCGATTTCCGCTTCGCGCTCGCAGATGAGACGAAGGGCGACGGATTGCACGCGCCCCGCCGAAAGCCCGCGCAACACCGTGTTCCACAGGAACGGGCTGACTTTGTAGCCGACGATTTTATCCAACGCTTGTCGCGCTTGTTGGGAGCGGACGAGTTTGTAATCAATCTCGCGCGGATGCTCGATGGCTTCTCGCACGGCTTTTTGAGTGATTTCGTTAAAGAGGACGCGCCGAATCGGCTTGCGCGCATCGTGGACTTCGTTGGCGATGTGCCATGCAATCGCTTCGCCTTCGCGGTCGGGGTCGGTCGCCAAAAAAATTTCGCTCGATTCTTTGGCGAGTTTCTTCATATCGCGCACGACTTTCTCTTTGCCTTCGATTATCTCGTAATGCGGCTCATAGTGGTGCTCGAAATCAAGTCCGATTTCTTTTTTCGGTAATTCCTTGATGTGCCCGACTGACGCAAACACCGTGAAATCTTTGCCGAGATATTTGTTAATCGTCTTTGCTTTTGACGGCGACTCGACAATTACCAACCGCTTGCCTTTTGCGTCGGGCGTTGGGTAATCGGCGAATTTTTTGGAGGCGGGTTTCGCTGATGTCGCCGCAGATTTTGAAGAACTTTTTTTCGTTGCCATATCGCGTTAATGTTCGGTTTGAAATAATCACATATCACTCGTGAACAACCATTTCTGCGCTTTTAATCTTGGCTTGTTTGTTTTTAAGGGTTGCAAAAAAAGGTAAGTCAAGCGAAAAAACAAATCCCGATGCGTCGCTTCTCGCGATTTATTTAAGGACTGTGAATTGAATTGTTGGACTTTTGAGCGCGCCCGCATTCGCTTCCAATTCAAATGTGCCCGCTCGAAGTTGCCACGAAATTTTTTCGTTTGGCGCGCACTCTCCAATCACTTCTCCGTTCAACTTCCATTGAACCTTTTCAACGGCGGGCGGCGCGCTCGCTGAAAATAGAAGCCGCTGAAACTCAGCTCGCAAAGTGCCATCGAGCGCAAACGTCATTCCCGACTTTGGAAAAAGAATTTCAATGTTGGAACGAGCCTGCGCAACATCTGCTACCCGCAACGAATCGCTCTCAATTGTCGAGAACATGCGCGGCGGCAACTCTTTATGCTGCGACTCCGCCCACTCACGATAGAGCGTGGGATAATCAATAAACACTTTTTCGCGCATAAATTCGCGCGGCGTTAGGTCTGTGGCGAAAAGTCCGTTTCGCACATCAATCCGAAATCGCTTGTGAAATGTGCATCGGCGTTTCGGCTCTTTTCCGACGATGAACTTTTCTTCAATCGTGGCATTGCACGCCTCGCCCTCCAACTCCCCTGAAATCGGGCAAATGCGGTGCACACAGATTCCGTGCGGCATATCAAAATTTGTTTTGTGAAAGCCGCTTCGTTCAGGAAAGCGTTCAGAAAGAAGCATCATCACATCGTGCATTAAGCCACCTGCGCCGTCAACGCCCGAAATGCTGCGCATCGGTTCGTTATTGGAATTTCCCGACCACACGCCAACAGTGAAATCTTCCGACGCGCCGAACGTCCAATTATCGCGATAGTCTTTCGTTGTTCCTGTTTTGCACGCCACCGCGAAGGGAAATCGCAAAACGGAATTTGCACCGAAACTCGCGCGTCGCGCCGCGTTGTCGTTCAAAATGTCGGCAATCAGGAATGCGACTTGCGGCGAGAAAATTTCTTTGATGGTTTGTTCAGTTGTTGGAGTTTTCACAGTATCGCCATTGAGCGTAAGAATTGCTTTGAGAGCCGATTCAGGAATCATTTTTCCGCTTCGTGCAAAGACGCTATAAGCGCGCACCATTTCAAGCAAGCGCACATCGCTGTTGCCAAGCGTCAGTCCGAGTCCGTAAAATTTCGCCTCTTGATTCAGAGTTGTAAAATCAAGGCGTTTGAGCCAGTTGTAGAGTTGCTCGACGCCAATATGTTCCAAGACTTTCACGGCGGTGATGTTGTAAGAGCACGCCAACGCCTCGCGCAAACGCACCGCGCCGTGAAATTTTTTGTCGAAGTTTTGAGGAAAAAACATCTCAACGCCCATTTCGCTCGATTCGTCGTATCGACCTTGAATTTGAAATGGCACAGGCAAATCGGGCAGAAGCGTTGCGGGCGTGTAGTCTCCCTCGAGCGAGAGCGCGTAGGTAAATGGTTTGAGCGCGGAACCGGGCTGACGCAAACCTGTGGCAACATTGTATTGACCATCAATTTCCGCGTTGAAGTAATCGGCAGAGCCGACCATCGCAAGTATCTCGCCCGTTCGATTGTCCATCACGACGAGCGCGGCGTTTGTAACGCGATGCCGTTTCAGCCGTTGCAGATGCGATTTCACAAGTTGTTCGCAGGCTTCTTGCAAGTCGAGGTCGAGCGTGGTGATGATTTTTTTTGCGTCGCTTGGCAGAGATTGTTTGAGCACATACTCGACGAAATGTGGTGCGTGAAAGGCACGCTTGGTTTCAGCAAAGTTAATCGGTTGTGCGAGTGCATCGCGCTCTTCTGCTTCGGAAATGAAGCCATTGGCGCGCATTCGGCGAAGCGCTTCTTCTTGTCGTTTGCGTGCCAGGTCGAAGCGGCGAAGTGGGTCGTAGGTGGTTGGCGATTGCGGCAAGCCCGCCAGCAAGGCGCATTCGGCGAGCGTCAGTTGCGACGGCGACTTTTGAAAATAAAATTCCGACGCCGCACCGATTCCGAAACATTGATTTCCAAACGGCACGCGATTTAAATACGCGCTCAAAATTTCCTCTTTGCTCCAATGCGCCTCCAAGCGAAGCGCGTAAAGCATCACGTAAAGTTTGGAGAAGAACCCGCGTTCAACGCCGAGCATCAAGCGCGCGGTTTGTTGCGTAATGGTCGACGCACCCGATACGACCTTCATCGCCTTCGCGTTTTGCCACAGCGCGCGCAATAGCGCGCCGAAGTCAATTCCAAAGTGCGTGTAAAAATGTTTGTCTTCCGTTGCAATCGTCGCCTGAATCAGCATCGGCGGAATTTCTTTAAGCGAGACGGGACGCGATGAAGCAAATTCGGAACTCAATACTTCGCGCAACAGCCGACCGTTCCTATCAAGAACTTGAATCGAGTGGCTCTTTTCGTGAGAGAACTCTTGTTTGGAAATTGGCAACGCGATATATCCAACAAGAAGCGTAACAAACAGCGCGAAAGCCAACGCCCGCTTGCGCCAGTTTCTCAATCGTTTCATCTTTAAGTCGGGCAAACTGTTTATCTTGCAAACTTCAATTCAACTTGAAATCTCAATGAAATTGCTCTCGTTAATTCTTTCACTCATCATCGCTATGCCTAATGCTTCCAAAGCTTCTTCCAAGAAGAAGACCACGAGCGAGTTCGCCGCTGATTACCGCATTGAATCGCTCGAGCCAAATTTGCACATGTATCTTATCACTCTC
Source organism: Candidatus Thermochlorobacteriaceae bacterium (assembly GCA_029263855.1). Lineage (GTDB taxonomy): Bacteria > Bacteroidota > Chlorobiia > Chlorobiales > Thermochlorobacteraceae > JANWWM01. Next base: position 79,252 of record JAJUFC010000010.1, read on the forward strand.
ACGATTCAAAATCCTGATACAAAGCCGACGATAGATTTCATCTTGCCTGCATGGCGACCGGGACGGTATCAAATTCAAAACTATGCGGCGAATGTGCAAGAATTTAAGGCAATGTCGGGCAAAACGAGTTTAGCATTTGAAAAAATCGATAAACAAACTTGGCGCGTTTCTACCGAAGGCAAATCGGAAGTTACGGTTCAATACAAATACTTTGCGGGCGCGCAGTTGGACGCGGGAAACTCCTACGTCGGCAGAGACGAAATTTATTTCAACGGCTCAAACCTCTTCGTCTATACGAACGAGACGCGATTTAAGCCTGTTCGGCTTTACATTGATTATCCTGCGGGTTGGAAAGTCGCCACGCAGCTCGAGCGCACCGACAACCCACACTTTTTCACTGCCGAAACTTACGACGACCTCATCGATGCGCCAACGCTCGTTAGTCCAACGATGATTACCTATGACGTCAAAGTTAAAGGCGCGACGATTTACATCTGCTTCAAAGACAATGCAGGACTTGGGGGCTACAAGTTCAACGAAGAAACTATCAAGAAAGACATTGCCGCCGTCGTCGAGGCGCAATTCGACTTGATGCGCGACGTGCCGTTCAAAGAGTATTGGTTCATCTACCACATTTTGCCCATTTCGTTTGCGCACGGCGTTGAACATAAAAACTCGACTTCCATCGTGCTTGGTCCTGCCGACAAAATGAACGAGAATTACGGACGCTTTATCTCCATCACTTCGCACGAATTTTTTCACGTGTGGAACATCAAGCGCATTAAGCCAAAAGAGTTCATGCCTTACGATTACACCAAAGAAGGCTACACGCCAATGCTTTATGTTTCGGAAGGTTTCACGAGTTACTACGGAGACCTCTCGCTCGTGCGCGCAAAAGTTTGGACACCGAAAAGTTACATCGACGACATCGCTGATGGCATCACGAACTTGCAAAAAACATACGGCAGAAAAGTTCAATCGCTCGCGCTCTCCTCGTTTGACGCATGGCTTTCAGGCTACGGCGCGGGCAGAGCCAACAGCACGATTTCCTTTTACAGCAAAGGCGAACTCGTCGGAATGATTTTAGACCTTGAACTTCGACATCGCTCGAAAAACAAATTCTCGCTCGACGACGTGATGCGCGCACTGAACGAAGAGTTCGCCAAGAAGAATCGCGGATTTTCCTCGAAAGATTTTCAAGAAGTCGTCGAGCGTTTCGCGGGCGGTTCGATGCAAACGTTCTTCGACAGTTACATCAACGGCACGGAAGAACTGCCGTTTGAAACCGCGCTGGGCTACGCAGGATTAGACCTGCAAAAGACGCTTTCGCCTCAACCCTACTCAGGCATTTCCACCAGCGTTGAAAATGATTTTCCTGTCATCAAAGGCGTTGTGCCTGAATCGCCCGGTGCCGCTATTGGTTTGGACAACGGAGATATGCTCATCGCCCTCAATGGTAACTTCTTGATGAAGCAATCGCTTTCTGCTATGCTTTCGCAATTCAAGGCAGACGATAGCGTCAAAGTTACAATTCAACGCGATGGCAAACTTCACGAAAAAACTATGCGCCTTGAAGGCAACTACACTTACTCGATTTCCAAAAAGAAAAACCCCACCCGACTGCAACGCGAAATTTTTGAATTGTGGCTCAGAAGCAAATGGAACGAGGAATGATTCTTTCGCTGGCAAATATTCACATCGTTTGCCATTCTGAGTGAAGCGAAGAATCCACAATGGATTTCTCGCTACGTTCGAAATGACAGTCGGTCAGAATGAGAGAATTTGCTTGACGACAAGTTTGATGAAGTTCAGCGTGTCGGCGACGTAGCGCATATTGCTTTTCCCCGCGCCGTAAATCACCTCGATTTCCACGAAGCCAATCGAGTAGCCGCGCTTTGCGGCGTGAAGCAGAAATTCCGTCTCGAACATAAATCCCTTCTCAAAGCACAGCGGAACAATATGTTCCAAGCATTTTCGGTGAACAAATCGAAATCCGCACTGTGCGTCGTCGATGCGTTGTTTGGTGAGGCGCGAAAGAATGGCGGAAGTGGTGGTATTCGAAAAAATGCGCGGCAGGGGCATTGGCGCAGTGAATCGTCCGTTGCGACGGCGCGAGCCGATTACAATGTCGTAGTGCGAGGCTGTCTCTAAAAATTTTGGAATGTCGGCAGGCAGATGTTGGTGGTCGCTATCAATCGTGAGCACGGCACTTGCGCCGCATTTGAGCGCGAGGTCGTAGCCTAATTTGAGCGCAACGCCCTTGCCTTGATTTTTCGGCAAGTGATAGGCTTTCACGCCCGATTGATGAAGAATGGTAACGGTTTTATCGGTCGAGCCATCGTTAATGCAAATAGTGCGTTCAGGCGGAACGAAGGCGCGAAGTTCGGCAAGCAGATTCGGCAGTGTGGTTTCCGCGTTGTAGCACGGAATCAGCGCAAACAGGCTCATCTAATCCGCCAAGTAAGGTTCAGGAATCACGTTGCCGATATTCAAAATCAAAGATTTATCAATGGCTTTCTTGACGCGCACCATTTGGCGAATGCCTTTCTCGCCAAACATTTCAACAAGATACTCCGCTTTCAATTTGCCGATGCCGTGTTCAGCGGAAATCGTGCCGCCCATCGCAATCGCTTCGCGGACAAAGACGCGGTAAAGGTCTTTGGCGCGCTTGGCTTCGTCGGAATCTTTGGGAAGAATGTTCAAATGCAAATGCGCATCGCCGATATGTCCGAACAAGATGTAATCAAATCCTTCGGCTTCGCACTTGGTTTGGTAGGACTTCATCAACTCAGGAAAGCGATGGTGGGGCACTGCCATGTCGGTTGAAATTTTGCGCTGTTTGAATTTGGCATACCATTCATTGACTTGTGCGGGCAACGCATGGCGAAAGTCGCGAATGGCTTGTTGCTCGTCGGGCGTGAGCGCAATCCATGAGTCGTCAATCAATGTGCCGTGCGTTTCCATCAAGCCAAGCCACGCTTGAAGCAAGTCGTCTTCGGTCTCGTCGGTTATTTCTTGCTCGAAGAAAATCGCGCCGACGGCATCGCTCGGAATTTGCGGATATTTCGGGCGCAGAAAGTTGAGCGAGTGTTTATCGAAGTATTCCAATGCGCGTGCTGAAAGGTCGTTTGAAGATGTTGTGCGTCGAGAGCGTTCTCTTGCTTCATTGACAAAGTTCAAAAGATTGGTTTCGTCGGCAAAGTAAATGAGTCCGCTGAAAATGCGTTCAGGTCTTGGGAGTAATTTCAAATCTGCTTCTAAAATCACGCCGAGCGTGCCTTCTGAGCCAATGAAGAGGTCAATCAAATCCATATTTGGCGCGGCGTAATAGCCTGCCACGTGCTTGGAAACCTTTGGCATTTGATAAGTCGGAACAGGGACTTCGTAGCGCGTGCCGTTTTCCGTTTCAAAGGTGAGTGTACCTGAACGGTCGGCGAAAATTTCGCCACGACGAATTTCTAAGAGTTCGCCTGACGAAAGCGCGATTTTCAGCCGTTCAACATAGTTGCGCGTTGCGCCGTATTTGAAGGTGCGCGCGCCTGATGAATTGTTAGCAATCGTGCCGCCGATGAAGCAAAAGCGTTCGGTGGGGTCAGGCGTGTAAATCAATCCTTGTTCTTCTACGGCTTGCTGAACATCATAAAGCAGCGCACTTGTTTGAACCGTTGCCGTGCCTGTGCCGTCCGAATTTTTTTTGATGTTCAAGATGCGATTGAGTTTCGGCATGGCTAAAACCACGCCGCCAAATGGGATTCTACCGCCGGTTGTGCCTGTGCCGTTGCCTGAAAGCGTTAAGCGCGTTTGAGTTTGCGAACACTCACGCAAAATGTCGGATACCTCTTGATAACTTTCAGCGAAATAGACACCGCTGGCGTAGCCCTCTCGTATTGCGCTTGTATCTTCAAGGTAAGATTGAATTTCAGATGTGTCCGATTTGAATATCATCTTAGAAACTTTGTTTTGCGTTATGTTTGCAAACCATCAACAATGATTTTTGGTTTGTTGAGTGTCATCGTCTTCCGGCAGTCCTTGATGAGGCGACTTCAATTCATTTCAACTTACACTATGCTTTCGGAGATTCAGCATTCACACCCGCTTGTCTACAAACATTTTTCAAACATTGAGCACGGTGAATTTTGGCTCAAGCGCATTTTGGAACTTGACCGCTATTGGTCGCAAGTGGGCAACCGCCCTGCCCCAGAGGTAATTTTCGATGGCGCAAAGTTGCCCAAAGATATTGAGATTTCAGGCGAGTTCGACGCAATTTATGCAGGCGCAACGCTTGGCTTATTGCACGCGGCGGCACTAACCGACCTTTTCGGAAAAAGCGTGCTCATTTTGGATAAATATACGCCTGCTAAAACGCACCGCGATTGGAACATTTCCTTGCGCGAACTCCAACGCCTCGACGCAATGGGCTTTCTCAAACAATCCGAAACCGAAAAAGCCATCACGAAAACTTACAAAACGGGCTTCGTTGAATTTGCCGCACAAAAAGAAAAGAAGCGTCTCTTCATTGATAAAGTCTTGGATTGCGCGATTGAATCCGATGTGATTCTGCAATTAGCCTTGAACAAAGTTTTAGCACGAAAAGAAAATGCTGTTTTAGCACAGACCGCCTTTCAGCAATGTTGGAAAGTGGACGGCGGCGTTGTGGTTGAAGTTCTGCGCGAAGGCTCTCCGCAATTTTTCAAAGCCAAAGTGCTCGTCGATACAATGGGCGTTATGTCGCCGATTGCCATGCAACTCAACTCCGAGAACGGCATCGTCAGACCGCAAACGCATATCTGCCCGACGGTCGGCACGCTTGCCAGCGGCTTGGAAGAGATTGATTACGACATCGGCGAAATTCTCGTCAGCACTGAACCTGCGGACACGTCGCACGGAAGCGGTCGCCAACTGATTTGGGAAGGTTTCCCCGCCAGCGATACGCTTTTTACATCATACCTCTTTTTTTACGACCGCATCGATTCCGACAACGATAAATCGCTTCTCAATTTGTTCGAGACTTACTTCGAGAAACTTCCCACCTACAAAAAGCCTTCCGCGAAGTTCCGCATCGAGAAGCCGGTTTTCGGAATTATTCCTGCTTATCATCACGACGGCTTTGGAAAAACGCGCGTTACGGCAGACGACGGCATTGTGCTGTTTGGCGATGCGGCTTCGCTTTCTTCTCCGCTCACCTTCTGCGGCTTTGGCTCAATGGTGCGCAATTTGGAACGCACGACGTCCAAACTTGCCGACGCACTCTCGCAAAATGCCACAACCAAAAGCGACCTCGATAATATCTCCGCTTACGAGCCAAACGTGGCGATTATGTCGAACCTGATGAAATTTATGTGCTACAACGCACGCACCGACGAGCCAAACTTCGTCAACGAATTGATGAACGAAATCATGAAAGTTCTTGATGAACTGCCGCCGCGCTTCCGCGAAACCATGTTCCGCGATGAAATGTCGCTTGCCGATTTTACGACGCTTATTCTCACCGTTGGCGCGAAGTATCCAAAAATTTTTCCGATTACTTATCAAAAACTTGGCATATCAGGAAGCGTGAGTTGGCTTCAAAATTGGGCGGGGTGGGCGGTGCGCTCACTTTCAACAACGCGATAATTTTATCGCGATTCCTTGAACTGCACCGTTCTCCACGCCTCGAAAAGATGCTTGACTTTATTGCGTTGATACTTGCCCGTTGAGGTTACAGGAATTTCATCGCTGAAAACAACGACCTTCGGCTGTTTGGAAAACGGCAACTTTTCGGCACACTGTCTTAAAATATCTTCCTTTGTGAGTTCCGCGTCCGGCAAGAGTTGAACCAACGCGCCGACTTCTTCGCCATACCAATCGTTCTCGAAGCCGACGGCAATCGCCGCGCGCACGCCCTTGATGCGATTGAGCGCTTCGTCAATTTCAAGCGGTGAGATGTTCACGCCGCCGCGAATGATGAGTTCTTTCAATCTACCTGTGATGAAGAAAAATTTTCGTCCTTGTTCGTCTTGTTGGAAGAAGCCCTCGTCGCCGCTGTGAAACCACCCTTTTTCAAACGCCTTCAAGTTGGCTTCTTGATTGTTGTAATAACCTTTCATCACGTTGTGTCCGCGAATGACGATTTCGCCGCGCCAACCCGCGCGCACTTTTTCGCCGCGCTCGTTCCATATCGCCATTTCGTTGCACGCCAGCGGCACGCCGATGGAGGGGAAGCCGTATTGCCGCATCATCTGCTTGTGTTCTTCCTCGCTTAAATCAATCGGCAAGAAACACGAGTAGCAGGTCGTTTCAGACAAGCCGTATCCGTGAATGATTTTGAGGTTGTAGCGGTCTTCGAACTTCGCCGCGAGTTCGACCGTGAGCGGACCCGCGCCGCAGATGAAATGCGAAAAACTTGAAAGGTCGTATTGGCTCGTGTCGATGTCGCCTTGAATGAGAAACGCAAGAAGGGTAGGCACTACGCTCACGATTTTGACCTTCTCGCCCGCAAGGCGTTCGAAAAATTTCTCTGTTTGAAATTTTTGATTGAGAACCACGCGCCCGCCGTAGAACATTGGCGTTAGGAGCGTTACGACCGTTCCATTGACGTGATGAATCGGCAGAACGCACATCATCGCGTCGCCTTGCTTCAAGCCGTGCCACTCGGCGATATGTTTCGCGTCGCAGAGCAAGTTGTATTGCGTGAGAACCACGCCTTTCGGGTTGCCCGTCGTGCCGCTCGTGTAGACGATGAGGGCTTCGGTTTCAAGGTCAGCGAGCGTGGAGCGCGGGTCGGTTGTGCTAATTTGTTTGCGCGTATCGGTAACGCCGCTTTGGAAAAATTCGTCGGAGTGCTCGGCGATGGTGGCTTGAAATTCACTTGTCGGCAGAATTGCCATGTCGTAATTCAGCGATTGAATCATCGGCAAGTATTCGTCGCGCGCGAAGGCAAGTTTGACACCTGCATTTTCCAAGATGTATTGAATCCGTTCGGGCGTTTCGCCGACGTTGATGGGCACGACGGTTATTCCTGCACACCACGCGCCGAAATACTGAATGACGGTCTCGATGTGATTATGGGAAATGGTCGCGATTCGGTCTTCTTCAATCAAGCCTTGCGCTTTCAAGTAGTTCGCCGTTTGAAAACATTTTTTGATGAACGCTTGATACGACAGCGATTGCGCTTTGCCTTCCGCGTCATAAAACGTGATGTAAGTTTCATTTGGTTGGGATTGAAGCCTTGCCTGCAAGAGCGCGAGAATGTTGTTTTCTCCGACAAGGTAGTTCGTGGGCATCGTCAAGTTTCCATCTATGAACACGCTGTGGGCTTGATGTTGGAGGTAAAGCAAAGTTTGAATGTTCTTATCCATCGCTGTTTTGAGGTTTTGTTCATGGTGAAGTTACAACAAACCGAATTTTTCACGATTCGCCGCGTTATTTTGTAGATTTGCAAAATTTAATTCCATACATCAATGCTACACGAGGCGCAATCTCAATTTTCACGATTTGTGGCGGACTCTTCAGAGCGATGCAAAGCCTTTTTGCAGAAAGATTTTTACCGAAAGGTTCAGTTCAAGTCGTGGTTCAAGCAGATTAGCGACGATGCCGTTGCACATCCGAAAAAATACGTTGGCTTTGCTATCATTGGCTTTATTTTGTTTTATGTAATGTTCGGCGATTATGGCATTGTCTCTCGCATTCGCCTTGAAGTTGAGCGTGCGCGCTTGCAGTCGGAACTCGATGCTGAACATCGCCGCACCGAACAGCTTAACGCACAAATTCAAAACGCGAAAAGTTTGGAAACTATTGAAAAACTCGCCCGCGAGAAATATGGCTTCTCTAAACCGGGAGAAACCGTCTATGTTATCAAATAGTCTTTTAACTCAATGAAACCTAAACGCCTTTACGACGAGTCCGAAAAATTACGTATCAAAAAACTGCTTACTGATTTTTATTCTAACAAACCTGTCGAGTATGGTTGCTACGACCACCGCGCAGGCGAGTATCAACGCTATGCCGAGCTTATTTCGCGGTTTGCTTCTCCCAAAGGGAAACATTTAGAACTCGGGTGCGGCGATTGGCAAATCCCGCAAGCCATCGCCAATCAAGGCTTTGAGGAAGTGATTGGGTGCGATTTCTTTTCTGACGACTATCTGAATGCCTATCGGAGCAAATTAACGTCGGAGAATGTTCAGTTAGTTCGATACGATGGCTTGAACATTCCGTATCCTGATAACTACTTTGATACGGTCTCGTCGCTTTGCGTGATAGAGCATATCGTCGATGTGGAAGACGTTTTGAATCAAATGCACCGTGTCTTGAAACCGAACGGTCTCTTGATTATCAAATGCCCGAATTGGAGTGGGATTAACAATCCTGTTCGCGCTTTGCAAAGTTTGACGCGCCACCGTCATCGTTATTGGCAATATGAAACAGTTCTTGATGGCTTCTTTGGCTTTTTCCGCTCAATCGGTTGGTATCTTGAAGCGCGCTTTTCAGCGAACCCGAGATGGATTATGGTTTATCCGAGAATGAAAAACGGCGCTATCGATTTTCAATCGGGCGATGACGATGTCGTGCATTTGTGTCAGCCAATTTCATTCAAGAAATACTTTGAGCAAAAAGGCTATGAGTTGATTTTATTTAATCGCGGAATGGGCGAGTCTGGGTTTGCCAAGAAATTCAACTCGCTGTTTCCTGCATTTGCAACCACGATAAACATTGTCGCACAAAAATCTTAATGCCATGTCTTACGTGACCAACCCATACGCCTACCGCCGACGCGAAACTGTTGAAGTCGGCTTCGGCATCATCAAACTCGGCGGAATGAATCCAATCCGCGTCGAATCAATGACCACGACCGACACGATGGATACCAACGCGACCGTCGACCAATGCCGCCGCCTCTATGAAGCGGGGTGCGAAATTATCCGCATCACCGCGCCCTCGATGAAAGAAGCCGAAAACTTGGGCGAAATCTCCAAGCGGCTTCGCAAGATGGGCATTCAAACGCCGCTCGTCGCCGACATTCACTTCACGCCCAACGCGGCAATGAAGGCGGCGGAGTTCGTCGAGAACGTGCGCATCAACCCCGGCAACTATGCCGATAGAAAAAAATTCGCCGTTCACGAATACACCGACTCCGAATACGAAGAAGAACTTGCGCGCATTCACGACCAGTTCAAGCCGCTCGTCTTGAAGTGCAAAGAATACGGTCGCTCGATGCGCATCGGCACGAATCACGGCTCGCTTTCCGACCGCATTATGAACCGCTACGGCGACACGCCGCTCGGAATGGTCGAATCCGCGCTCGAATTTGCGCGCATCTGCGAACTTTATGGCTACTACGATTTCATCTTCTCGATGAAATCTTCCAATCCGCAAGTGATGATTCAAGCCTATCGCTTGCTTGTGGAAAAAGCCGACAAGGAATTGAAACACAAATATCCGCTTCACTTGGGCGTAACCGAAGCGGGCAACTGCGAAGAAGGGCGCGTCAAATCCGCCATTGGCATCGGCGCGCTATTGGAAGACGGATTGGGCGACACGATTCGCGTTTCGCTCACCGAAGACCCCGTGAACGAAGTTCATTTCGGCTTCGAACTCGTCAAGAAATACAACGACAAACTTTGGATTAAGGCAAATAACGTCGGCGAGTTCGCCAAGCGATTCGCGCAACTCAAAGAGGAAGAGCCGCCATTCACGCCGTTTGAGTTTAATCGCCGTCCTTCACAAAAAATTCTTGTTGGACATTTGGAAGTCGGCGGCGATGCCGTTCCGCGCGTCGAGTTGGAGGTCAAAGAGTCGCTATCGGACATCGAGAAAGTCCGCGACGAAATCATCTTCTCCGCCAAGCCGTTTCTTGCCGAAGGCGCGAAGTCAGAGTTCACCTCGATTGAGACGGAGTTCATTGATGAAGTCAAAGCCGTTCAGAAATCGTTGGAAGAGAAGTTCGTTTCGCCGATTCTTTCCGTATCGGTCAATGAAATGCTCACGGCGCAAGCACTCGTCAATTCAGTCGATAAAATCCGCCTAAACGTCAAGCGCGGCGACGCGCCCTTCGATGCGGACGGTTTGAAGCATCTTGTCGGCAAAGCGGCGATTGAGTTTTCCTTCGTCAAAGACGAGGAATCCGACGTCGCCATCGCGGAAATTTTGACGCGCATCGCCGAAAAGTGCAAAGCCGTCGGACTTGAAAAAGCGATGTTCTCGATTCAAGCGAAGGACATCATTTTTCCGTATCGGCGTTTGGCGCAAGCGTTCAACGCGGCGAATGTCAAGTATCCAATCGCGCTCCGTTACGACGCGCGTCACATTGCACCGTCTGAAAATACAAATGCGAAAATTCCTGATTCGACGACCGATGCCTCTGCGCTGTGCGCGATTGCCGTTCAATTCGGCTCATTGCTTTGCGACGGCATTGGCGACGTGGTTGCGCTTCGCTCTAACCTCTTGCGCGGCGATGAATTGAATTTGGTCTATAACATCTTGCAAGCGACGCGCTACCGAATGACGAAGACGGAGTTCATCTCTTGCCCATCGTGCGGACGCACGCTCTTTGATTTGGAAGAAGTAACCGCCAAAATCAAAGCGCGGACGGCGCACCTCAAAGGCTTGAAAATTGGCATTATGGGGTGCATCGTGAACGGTCCAGGCGAAATGGCTGATGCGGATTTCGGCTATGTTGGCACGGGCGTTGGACAAATTTCCCTTTATGTCGGAAAGGAAGTCGCCAAACGCAATATCCCCGAAGCCGAAGCCGTCGACCGATTGGTCGAACTCATCAAAGAGCATGGAAAGTGGCGCGAGCCTGAGGAGGTCGCTACTGAAAGCGAGGCGTGAGTTCACTTAACTTTACTTGTTGGACTTGATTCAAAAGATTGCCGTCTGCGTTTCTTTTCTCCTTTTTGCCTCATCGCTCGCGGCGCAATCGCGTTTGGAAAAATTCAGCGAAGCGCGAGAGATGATTCAATCCGACACCATTCTCAGAGCCGACGGCACGCTTGAAGTTGTTCAGGTTTCAAAAGCCACAGTTCGCTTTAAGGTGATTCCCGACACGGGATTTTTTTACGCCATCACGCCGACGGCTTCCATCGTTCAGAGCGCGTTTCACAACTGGGTGGAAGGTGGCGCTAACGCGTTGGCATGGTCGCTCGGACTCGATGTTGCCACGCGCTTTCAAACGCGCAAACTGATTTGGCGCAACGATTTTATCGGACGGTTTGGACAAACGAAAAACGAAGGACAAGGCATTCGCAAAACGGTTGATAACTTCGAAATCATTTCTCAACTGCGCTACAACCTTGTTCGCTCAAATGTCTTTTACCCGCAACTTTCCATGACGCTTCGCTCACAGTTCGCCGCAGGTTTTGACTACACTCGCCCCAATGAGCCGCAAATTTCTGCGTTCTTCGACCCCGCTTATGCCGTGCAAAGTTTGGGTATGTTCTACGAAGAACCGTCGCGCGCGTTCAATGCGTCGTTGGGTTTTGCCTTGCGCCAAATCATCACGCGCAATTTCACGTCGTTCAGCGACCGACCTGAAACGCCCGAAATCGAGCGCGTCAATTTCACCACAGGTATTGAGATTAAATCCTCTTGGACGATTGATTTCAACGACCGTACGCGCTACCAATCGCGCGTTCAACTCTTCTCTTCCTTTGAAAAATTAGGCACTTGGGACGTGAATTTTCGCAACACGTTTTCAATGAAGGTTTTTGAATCCCTCCAAATTCAATTCCTCTTCGCACTCGTCTATCAAGAGCAGATTAGCCCAAACGTTCAACTCTCTCAAACGCTTGAATTAGCCTTTCGCTATCGCATTACGAACAACTAACTATGAAACACATCGGATTTATTTTTGACATGGACGGCGTGATTATCGACAACATGCGCACGCACGAACACGCATGGCTCGAACTTTTTCGCGACTTGGGCGTTGAGATTGACATCAACGAATTTCATCGCGAAACGGCAGGAATGAAGGCGACGGAAGTTCTGCGATACTTTCTCGGCAATCGTTTCGCGAAGGCTGAACTCGAGCAGTTTTCCGCACAGAAGGAATTTCTTTATCGTGTTCTCTTTCGCAAGAAACTCAAACCCATGAAGGGACTGATGTCCTTTCTCAAAGAGGCTCAAAAGCGACACATTCCAATGGGATTGGCAACAGGCGGTGGCAAAGCAAACATCGACTTCGTTTTAGACGGGCTTAACCTTCGCAAGCATTTTCAATCCGTTCTCGGCGCAAGCGATGTCAAGCAAGGCAAACCCAATCCTGAAATCTACTTGAAGTCCGCCGCCGCGCTTGGCTTGTCACCCGAACAGTGTTTTGTTTTTGAAGACGCGCTCCCGGGAATTGAAGCGGCAAGGCGTGCGGGCATGAAGGTTGTCGGGATTGCGACGACGCATCACGTTTCGTTTATGCGAAAGATTCCCAATGTGATTCTTGCGACAAAAAACTTTGAACGCCTTACGCCGAAACAATTTCTTTGACATTGCGCCGAAACTTAACTTTGACGATGACGATAGAAAAATTGTATCGTCTTATTCAAACACAAACTCACCAAAACAAGGAGCAGTTATGACACGCGGACAAGGAATTGCAATTGGCGTTTTTTCTTTTTTGGCAGGCGTTGCGGTTGGCATGCTCTTCGCGCCGAAAAGCGGCAAGGAACTTCGCAAAGACTTACGCGAAAAACTTGAAGAAGCCACCGACCTTTACAGCAACATCAATTTTTCAAATTTGACCGAAGCCGAAGTCGAGCGCGAACTCACCCAAAAAGTATCAAGATAATTTTGGTCATAAAAATGCGCGACTTGCCCCCCGTTCAACGGTTCGCACGTCGCGCATTTATCGTTTTGTTCTGTACCTTATTTACTTCACGAAAAGCATCTGCTTCGTGAAGGTTCTTCCACCCGCCGTATATCGGTAGAAATACACGCCGCTTGAAAGTGCCGACGCATTAAACGATACGGCATAATTTCCTGCATCTTTGACTTCATTGACGAGCGTTGCGACCACCCGCCCCAGCACATCGTAAAGCTGAATCGTAACAAGCCCTCTCGCCTTTAATCCGTATTCAATTCTCGTGCTGGGGTTGAAGGGATTCGGATAGTTCTGCGCCAAGCGATAATCATAAACGACGCTTGCACCGGCTTCGACTTTCACACTCACGCGGTCGGGATAGTTATGCAATGTGCCATTGAAATCGCGTGAGCGAAGCGTGTAGATATATGTTTTTCCGACTTCCACCGCATCATCTATGAACGAATAATTTTTGGCTTCGGTGCTTGTGCCTTGTCCCACAAGCGAAGGAAGGTTCTCAAATGAGGCGATTTGCACGCCGTCACGAACGACCATAAAGCCTTGATTATCAATTTCCGAGATAGTTCGCCAAGTGAGCGTTACTTTTCCATGCGACGATGTGCCTCTAAAATTCGTGAGTTCAACCGGAAGCGGAGCGTCGTCGGGGTCGCCGATGGTAAAGGGCGAAAACGAGGTAACAGGCGAAGTGGATTCCACGTATCGAATGCCATTGGCGAGCGTAAACGGCGCGGAAGTCGGCACGGCAACCCAAGTGCCACCTGTGAAGTGATAAATGACAGGATTGTTCGTGAACCCTGCATCGTCGACTTCTGATTGTCGGTAGTAAAAGCGCAAGAAGGCGGGCGTATCGGAGTTGATGTCCCAATAGCGCGAAATCGCACGCCCTTGCGTGATGGTCGGAGCAAGCGTGAAAAATTGCTGAACCGATGCATCTGTCGTTCCGCTTTGTGCGCGCAAGGCAAATGAACCGCCGCCTAAAACGGTGAATGACGTTCCGACGCTCGGATTGTTTGTTGGAACAGTGTTGGCGATGACTTCAAACGCACCAATGTCCACAAACGGCTCTCCACCCAACGGCGGCAGAAGCGACGGATTGCCGTTATCGACCGCCGGCGATGTCGGCAACAGTTGATAGTTTCCATTTGCAGAATCCACGAATTGTGGCGGTGCTGTTAGGTTGGTCGCAACATCGCCTCCGATGGAAGACAGCGGTGTCAGCGTTCCAATCAGGTTGTATCCTAACGAGTTTAATCCGCTTAACGGCGACATTACAAATGAGCCGGACAAATCTCTGACGTCGTTTTTTGTGTCTTGGTGATTGCTATAAATGATGGAGTTTTCAACATTGAGCAATCCAAACTCACTATCGACATGAACGCCTGAGCCGCCCAAGTTCGAAACATTCACGCAAACAGTGGCATTTGTCAAATTAGCGATACCGCTAAAAATGAATATGCCGCCGCCCGAAGCGGTCTCTGAAGTATTTCGGGAAATGACGCTTCGCCTTGCCGTAAACTCGCCTGAAAAGTCGAGACAAACGCCACCGCCCTCTTGCGAGGCTGTGTTGCTGTCGATTACAGATTCTTCTAAAATCATCTCGCCTGCGATAATCGCGCCGCCGCCTAACGTGCCACTTTCAGCACGATTCAACCGAATCACGGTATTTTGAACGACAAGTAACCCTGACTCGACACAAATTCCACCGCCGCTCAATTCAGAGCCATTGTTCGTAATTTGGCAGTTTATCAAGCTATCCGTCGTGCCGCTACTGAATATACCGCCGCCGCCTACCAGACCACCTTCAATGTTGTTTTTGCCACCTCTTCTTTTTTCGTTCATCGCCCGAACATTCTTTGAGTGTTTCGCCGCCGATTGCCGTGATGTATTTCTCACCGAAACCCTGCCTCCTCGCTTCCCCCCGAAGAAGATGTTATTTGACGAAACTGTCGTATTGGATAGGTTCATGCTTCCAGAGTTGTAAATCCCCCCACCTTGGCTTTCTCCCACATTGTTGCTGATGATTGAATTATTAGTCAGAAGCGTGCCCGTGCTGTAAATGCCACCGCCATCTCTACTTGCGTTGTTAGATATGGTCGAGTTATTGACCGTGAGCGTGCCCTGATTGCCAATACCACCACCATTGCTGAACTGCGACTGATTGTATTCAACTGTGCATCCATTGAGGACAAGCGTTCCTCCATTGAATATTCCTGCGCCCAAACCATCCTCTGAGGTATTGTTACTGATAATACAATTGTTCAAAGTCAGATTACCCTCGTTCAAAATGCCTGCGCCACTCTGTTCGCCTATTGTAAGACCATTTGCCAAATGCAACCCGCTTATGCTTACCGTAGAGCCTTTGGCTATGGCGAAAATTCGAGTGTTATCAGGTGCGGTCTCATCTTTGCGAATGGTCATTTGCGATGCGCCAGGTCCGGTTATGGTTACATTCGCCGCAATTGTCGGTAAGCTTGTGAGTAAATTGATTTCACCCGTGGTGGCGAATAGAATGATTTGATTTCCGCCTGCCTTATTGATGCTTTCAAGTGCTTGACGGAGCGAGCCGTCCCCCGCGTCATTATTGCTGCTGACGACGAAGGCATCAATCCCTGTTCCCGAAAGCGATACCGTTTCAGTAACTATGCCACTGTGCGTGATATTGATAACCGCCGAATAAGATTGTAGCGCAATCGGCGAGAAAGTAACGCCGAAGCGCAGGCTGTCATTAACGCCTAAGGTTTTTGGATAAGTATTTGTATCAACCAATCCGAATTGTGCCGCATTGATACCGCCTACGCTCGCACCGTTGATGACCAATCCGCCGCCGGCAAGATTTTTTACCGTTACGAGCCGCGCTGAAGTCGTCGCGCCGTTTGAAAATTGCCCGAAGTTGATGGATTCAGGTGCGCGGCTGAACTCCGGTGCTTCTCCAACACCCTGCGCCGTCAGTTGAACTAATACTGTTGCATCTTCGCTTGATTCAGAGGTTGTGTAAGTCAGGCGCACGGAAGCGGATTTCGCGCCCGTCGTCGTCGGAGCGGCAGATGCGTTGAAAGTAACTGTGTTCGTTGTCAGCGTTGCAGGGAGCGTAGGCAAGCCAGAGAGCGAAAATTCCGACGCATTCGCGCCGATAAGTTCAATGCTGTTCAGAAATACAGAGCCTATGCCGACGTTCCTGAGCGTGAAGGTTTGTGGCGCGCTTGTCGTATTGACCTGAACATTGTTGAAGTTTGTGGCACTTGGTGCCGCTCTAAGCAAAGGTGTTGCAACCACAAGGCGTATGTCCGTTCTTGTGTTCGCGCTTGTGTTTCCCGCCGCCGTATAAAAACTGGCATCGCTTGCATTATCAATATTCACGTATCGCGTAGGTGTAATGGAAAGATTGAGGTTACCGGTCCATTGCGTGCTGGCGTTTTCTGTGTAGGATATGTTATCGTTGTGAAATGTCTCCACGACGAGGTCAGATGTGCCGTCCCAAACAAACGGCTCGTCCAACTTAAACATGTTCCAGCCAATAACTGGTTGAACGCCAGCGATGTTTTGATATACTCTTGTCAGCAATGTGGTATCAATCCAACTGCTTGCCAGATTCGCATTGGCTACGTTTCCGACACGAATGGTAAATCTTGCGTGATTATCCGCCCCGTTGACCGCCGTTACATTGAATCCAAGTGAATCGAATGCGGTTGCTGATGTCAGCCCTGCCGCTTGCAGTTCGGCGACAGTATAGACGAATTGATGGCGCGAGCCGTAGTAGTATCGTCCGAAAGGCGATGGGTAATCAAAGGCTGAATTGCTTCCTGTTGCATTACCGATGACAAGACTTTGACTCAACACAGGAATCGGCAATGCAAAGCACAAGCCGATGAGAAAAGCGACATAACTTTTTTTCATTTTTATTTTGTTAAGGTTTTTTGAAAAATGCTTGATAAAGTTCTTTCGTCCTCTCCTCTTTTCTCTCCTCTTGTTTTCTTCCAACCGGAAAAAGCCGTTTGCTATTTTCGGTTGGTCAATCGCTCAATAATTTTTTTAAGTTGACCTGATACTTTCTCGAGCAACGTAGGCTCTGAAAAAAACATCGGCTCATCGCTTTCAAGGTAGCGGTCGCAGTATTCAATGTAGTGCAGTTCCATTTCGGATTTCAATCGCTTGTAACGCGCTTCTCCGATAAACCTCATGATTCGCTCTTCGGTCGCTTTTTTCACTATCGGTATGGAAGAAGGGTCGCAGAGTAATCTCGCTTCCACCATCTCTTCTGTGCGCTCGCGCAGAAAGTCGATTTCGCGTCGGGTAAGTTCGCCTGAATGAATGTAAAGTTCAGAGAGTTCAAGAAAATCAAAGTTGGCGAAGGAAATGTTGCGCAGAATCTTCTCATTGCGTCGGTGAATTTGTCCTGTCATGGCTTTACTCCTTTTACTTAACTTTGCTTGTTAATTGGAATGTTTGGGTATGTGGAATGCTTGGGTGTGAATGCTTTATGCTTTTGAATTTACAAACTTTTTGTTGAAGTCAAAACGATTGAACGTTTTTTAACTGAACTGTTTTTCATTTGCGGTAAAACAGCGATATTTCGATTTGAACTTTAATCCATTCAAGCATGGCAAAAACACCCATTAAAAAGAAAGAGCGCGAGAAGAAAAGAAATTTCACCGAACTCGCGAAGCGCGAAGCCCTTTACGGCATGCCTCTTCAAAAAGAAAATTACCTCTTCATCGCCATCGGCTTCGCCGTCATTCTTCTTGGCTATCTGCTCATTGGCATTGAGCGCGATGTTGATGGATTCCTTTCGCTAAATGTCTCACCGATTCTCATCATTAGCGGCTTCATTTGGATTATCTATGCAATTCTTTACAAACCAAAATCAAACGACAACATTACCAACGTCTCTTCACAATAAATTAAACTATGCCATCGCACAAAGTATCTTTATCGCTCAACTGGGTTAATGTCATTTTCCTTTCTGCCATGCCTCTTCTCGGAATTGCAGGCGCAATCTGGTGGGTTTCAACAGGACAGTTCAACTGGGCAACCGTCATCTTCACATTTATATACCTTAATCTCGCAGGCATTAGCATCACTGCTGGCTATCATCGTCTTTTTTCTCACCGAAGCTACGATGCCGCAAAGCCCGTTCAGTGGGCGTTCATCGCATTAGGAAGCGCGTGCTTTGAAGGTTCTGTCGTAGATTGGTCGACCGACCATCGCGTTCATCACCGCTATCAAGATAAAGACGAAGACCCTTATGCAATTTTCAAAGGATTCTGGTTTGCGCACATCGGTTGGCTTTACACGAAAAATTGGCGTGCCGATGGCTCCGACGTCCCCGACCTTTGGAAAAGTGCCGTGATTCGCTCTCAACATCGCTACTTTATTCTTTGGTCCGTCTTTATGGGATTTATTGTGCCAACGCTCGTTTGCTCGTTGTGGGGCGATGCTTGGGGCGGCTTGCTCATCGGCGGATTTTTGCGCGTCGCGCTCAATCAGCAATTTACTTTCCTCATCAATTCCCTTTGCCACTTTGCAGGCTCAAAGCCGTTCTCGGATAAAATCACTGCTCGCGATAATTGGCTCACCGCCATTTTCACTTACGGCGAAGGCTATCACAATTACCATCACGCTTTCCCGGGCGATTACCGCAACGGTATCCGATGGTATGATTTTGATATCACAAAGTGGCTGATTTATGGCTTGTCAAAAGTTGGACTGGCATGGCGTCTTCACGAAGTTTCTCCTGAGCGAATCCTGCAAAGCCGCATTGCAATGCAAGAGAAAACCTTACGCGAACGCCTTTCGCTTCAAAAAGTGAAATCACCCGCGTTGATGGAGCAAATCAACAAAACAATTGAAACCGCAAAAGAACAGTTGGCGACTGCATCGGAACGGTTGGCGCTGATTCGTGCTCAATATGAATCACTCAAAAATTCAAACAACCAAGCGATTGAACATCAACTCGCAGAACTTCGGGCTAAATTTCACGAGGCTCAACGCGAATTGAAATACGCTTATCAGATTTGGAGAGCGGTGCTTAACGGATATATGAAACTGACGACGATTTAGTTTCCTTGCTTTAATTTTTCTGATGCCTGTTAACTTCGCCCTTTTGCAACGATGAAGCAAAATCTAAAAATTAATGCTGAAATCAGCATTGACCTCTCGTTAATCGCATACTCCGACGATGCGATTATTATCACCGACCCGCGTGGCAACATTATATGGGCGAATCCCTCCTTTGAACGAATCTCGGAATTTAGCTCGAACATGGTTTCAGGTAAAACAATTACCTTTTTGTGTGGCACTTTTACCGACCGAGAAGTGATCGATCAGATTCATCATTCCATTCGTGAAGGTCATTCATTCGTCGGCGATGTGCTTCAATATCGTAGAAGTGGCGAATCGTTTTGGATTTCTCTTAGCCTTACTCCTGTTCGGTATGAAGGCGAGGTTACTCATTTTGTTGCTGTTCTGCGCAACATTACGGAACGCAAAAAGATAGAACGGGAAATTGCCCGTTTGCAAGCGCAAGTTTCGGGCATGAAATACTTGGAGGGGTGGATTACTCAATGCGCGTGGGATAAAACCGTGAAAGATAAAAAGGGGAATTTCATTTCATTAGAAGACTTCATTGAACACTATACTGACGCTCGTTTCACACACGGCATTTCTCCCAACGCCCGTGAGCGCGTCAAAAAGAAGAAGAAATCATAAGATTATTCTGGCTTTCAAACGCCTGCTAAAAACTCACCTTAAAAGTAAAAGGCGACCATTAACAGCCGCCTTTTGTGTTGAATTTTATCTTCCGCTCTATTTTCTCATCCTATCCACAATATCGTTTGCCGACATTTTTTCAGGCTTTTCTTCATACTTGTTCCGATAAATCGCCCGTTGCGCGTCGCCATTCACCGCTTCGGAGAGGTCGCCGAATCGTCCGAAGTCGACTTTTACATCAGGATACATTCTATCTACAACAAATTTTGTGCGCGGCGTTTCTAATTTGGTCGAGATAGTCCGCTCTTCCAAAACCGTGTCAGAGGCACCAACCGTTTTTTTCTTATCGGTTACTGTAGTCTTACGCTTGCTTTTCGTTTTACCTTTACTTTGAGCAAGTGCACTATCAGATAGTAAAGATACTGCTAAAAGCCCGACGAAGATTGCCAAAATAATTTTCATAGTCATAATTGTTAAGATGAGGTTTTTAGCCGCCATCGCTCCTGATTTGCTGTTGCTGTGCTTTGCGTTTTTTGAGAATGATATTTTTCATCTTTCTCAATTGGTCATCTGTCAACTCTCCGAAATAGGAGTAATAAATTACCACTTTCAATCCATCGCTTGTTGTTAATTCTCCTGGCATTTTAACGGCAATGACATTTTTGCCTGACTGCAATTTAGAGGAAATTTCATACATCACTTGTCGTGATGTATCAATTTTATTGTAGAGCGTTGAATCGAATGCAAACTGCAACTGGTCGCCAAGCAGGTCGATGAGCAACTCGTTAACATACACTTCCATCTGGTCTAACGGCAAGTCTTTCGGAAGCACAAGTTGCGCTGTTCGAAACGCTCCTTTGAATTCAAATTCTTTTCTGAAATATACGAATGACGGAATTCTTGTAATCAGAGGTGCTGATTGAAGTGTCGCCGTTGTATCTGTTGATGCTTGAATTGGAACAACCACACTGTCCGCTATGGCACGGTTTGTATCGGTTGGCGTAGATTCTTGTGCATAGTAAGAGACTTTCAATTCCAATGATACTCTTTTAAGCGAGTTTATTCCTCGGTATCCAGTTCTGCCTGTTGTGTCAGGTGCTTGCTGAACGGGCTGTTCTGGCGCAGGTGTTTGCGGTGCAGGTGCAGGCGTCGGTGCTTGCTGGACGGGCGGTTGTTCCGTCGGTGCGGGCGTTTGCGGCGCAGGCTCTACCGGTGCTTGCTGAACGGGTTGCTCCGGTGCAGGTGTTTGCGGTGCAGGTGCAGGCGTCGGCACTTGCTGAACGGGCTGTTCTGGTGCAGGTGTTTGCGGTGCAGGTGCAGGTGTCGGCACTTGCTGAACAGGCTGTTCTGGCGCAGGTGCTTGTGGTGCAGGTGCAGGTGTCGGCACTTGCTGAACGGGCTGTTCTGGCGCAGGTGTTTGCGGTGCAGGTGCAGGCGTCGGCACTTGCTGAACGGGCTGTTCTGGCGCAGGTGTTTGCGGTGCAGGTGCAGGCGTCGGTGCTTGCTGAACAGGCTGTTCTGGCGCAGGTGCTTGTGGTGCAATGGGCTTCGGAGCAGGTGGTGCGAGTGGCGCGTACCAAATCGGCGAAGTGCTCGTTTCTCCAACTGCAAAAGTTGTATCATTAACTTTAATGATGTAATTCACCTTTTGAGTGCCTGAGTTCACCGTAACAGGCATCCATTTTGATGTATTAAAGTCTTTCTTGAACCAGTTAAAGTCGTCTTCCATTGCCACAGTGTCAGTGAATACCCAATCTGAACCTGTTGAAACGAATGTTTCTTTTTCCGCTTCTTTGTCAAGAATTGCTGCGATAGACGCATCAATGTCAACTAATGCTCTAAGACTTGCAATAAAGTTATCATCTTGATAGTCATCAAATTTATCATTTAGCGTAATGACCTCACCTAATACAACGGCGGCAACTTGACGGCATAGTTTTCTAATATCATCATACTGCACAGCGGCATCTCCATACCATGATTTTTCTAAATCTTCATTGTTAATTTTATTATAAAGTTCAATGCGCTTTTCAATATCTAATGCACGGCGATAATAGCCTACACCAATTTCATAGACAAATGACATGGAGTTCTTAGCAAGTTCTCGCAAACGGTCGGGCGGAGCGTTCAATCTTTTCAGTTGATTATAGGCTTCTGCGTACTCTACAAGCGAAGGAACAATTAACTCTGTGTAGCTTTTTTGGAGCGCACTGCGCATTTTTGCCGCTTTTACACTAAAGTCTGTAACACCCTGTAAAGTTACTTTTTTTGTATCCGCCAACTGATCTTGATACGACTTGTCGTATTTATCAAAGAGTTTCAGTGCTGAACGCGAAAGTGAATCGGCTCGGTCAACAGTTACAGTCGCCAATCTCAGCAAGGCCTGTTCGGAGAGTTTCACATATTCATTTTTCAAACCTAATTCTTTTGACCGCACAACACCTTGCTCATAAGTCTCCATTGATTGTTGCGCTAAAGGACGGATATATCTCGCCGTTGCATCAACTTGAGCGGCAAGCTCGACAAGGTCTCGCACATCGATGACGACGGGCTTCATTCGCTTTCTCTTAATTGTTACGACACCTTTCTCATCTAATAGGCTTTTTGGAACTCTAAATTTATTTTGGTAGAGCGTAATGCTTTTTTCCTTCATGAGACCTGCCCGATAAAACATCTCGGATACTTTATCTCTCGCTTTCTCAACAGATCCATCAAGCGTAGCCAAGATGACATCATCAGGCACTTCAGTTGCGTTTTGAGTAATCCACTGTTCAATAAACGGTCGCACGGCTTCCATTGTGGAATCTGCATATGGACCACCTGTTCCCGGTCTGAGATATTGAGTAATTAATGCAATGTATGAAGAAACAGAATCTGGATAGTCTTTTATTTTTTTGCGCACCATTTTCAGGGAATCAGGCTCTCTTTCTCTCATTTTTACAAAATCGGCCTTTGCTTGTGTGAGATTTGTAATCGTCCGATAGTAGTCGTTTCCTGCACCTTTAAAGAATTCGCCCGCTTCTTGATTTGCAAGCACTTGGTTGTATAGCAATTTTTGAGGATTGATGCTGTCGCCTCGTTCGTTACGGATTTTATCTAATGAGTCAGGGTAAATTTCGTATTTTTTCGCCATTAGTTCCGCAGTATATCCGGCATTGTAAATTGCTTCTACTTGCCTGTATCCGCCAATACGAATCATTTGCGCTAAGTAGTTATACAAACTTTCTTTATATCCTACGGCAACTTTATTATCATACTCAATTGATGCTTCTTGTTTCTCGACAACGGGTGGTGCTTCTTTCTTTTTCTTCTTTGTTGTAGCTTTTTTTGGCTTTTCGTTACTTACAGTAAATGCATCAGGTTTAACAATCAAATTGACGGGTGTTTGCTTCAACCCTGTCAGCAAGTTTTGACTTAACCGATATAAGCTTTCGCTCGTCCAGAATGGATTTTGTTTGTCTGCTGGCAGAGAGGCATTACGAGCAATTGCTTTTTCAAATTCTGCTTGTGCGCCTTTTGCGTCGCCACGTTGCTGTAAGTATTCACCTCTTTTGAAATAGGCTAACACGCTTTGTGGGCTATTGGTGTAATTATCAGCATATACCCCATATGCTTCAAAAATTCCTTGCTCTTCGCCTTTCTTTTTAAACAAATCAATGCGGTTTAGCGCAATTTTGTCCGAGCGATTTTGATAGGATGTTTCTGTACCTCGCTGAACGGCATTTAGATAATCTGTTTGAAAGCGATTGAGATATTTGTCCGTCACACGAATAGCTTGGTCAAGACTATCTATGCCTTGATAAATATCAATCGCTTTATATAAGTTATCTTCTACAATTCCTACTGAATCGGGAAAAGTATCGGCGATTTTCTCGACTGCTTGTGCAAGTGCCGTCTTATTTCCTGCTTTTGAGTAAGCATATGCAATTCCTGTATAGGCTTTAATCTTATACACAGGGTCGTTCGTCGTATTGAAAAGATCGTTGTTGATGCGGACCGCATCTTCGGTCATACCAGCAAGCACATAGTTATCAGCCGACAATACTGCGGCTTCATCAGCCAATCTCCATTTTCTAACCTCTCTGAATGCGCGCTCATACTCGCGCCCTGCGGCAGCGTAATTTCCTTTTCCATTGTAATACTTAGCTCTCTCACCAATGGAATATCCTATTTTTTCATATGCATCTCGCTTTTGAGATTCCCATCTTGGGTCGCCTGTGTTCGGACCGTAGTACACTGCTTTAGCGAGCCGTTCACTCAATCCATAATCTTTTTCGACAAAGTAGGCATTGTCCATCAAATTATAAACTGTTCCAGAATAAATTGTCTGAATAGGATAGTATTGAACAAGTCGTGAATTTGCTTCGCGATATTCTTTCAACATTCCTTTTGCAATATAAAAGTCGGAGATAACCTTAATCAAATTTACAGAGATGGAATCGTGAGGATAAAGGCGTATGTATGTATCTGCAATTTCCAAAAATAATTTTTCTTCTTCTTTTAAGGAGTCTATTTTTCCAGAAAACCTCGCAAGCGTGTCCAGATACGGCGTATAAATGGCAGATTTACTTAATTGGCAAAGTGAATCCGCATAACCAAACGCTTGCTTGAGTGATTCACGTCTGAATGAAATTATAGGTGAATACTCGTCTTCTATATCCAATCGCATACTGTCATATGCGAAATTTTTGGCGATGTCAAGATATGCTGGAACTGCATCTTTTGTTCTACCTAATTTATAGTCCAAAATCTGTGCTCGTTGAAATTGAGCCCAGAATGCTTTTTCATCATAACGCGAAAAGAACGATGTATAACTTTCAACATCTTTTACAACTTGCAGGTAGAAACTTTTAGCTTTTTCAAGACGAAACGCCATTGGATAATCTAAGATGTGCGCTTTGTTTTCCGGCGGTTGTTCAGTTCCTTCTAATATAGCGGCTTGATCAATTCCATATCGTATATTTTCAAACAATACTTTTTTAGAAATGCTATCAGCAAATGCGAGGATAGTTGCGTCAAAACCAGATGTTCTAACACTTTGCTCCGCAAACGGAAGCACTTTCCCTGAACTTACCGCGTCCATGCGTCGCTGTAAGTCCTTAAACCACTCGCTGTTTCGCCCATAGCGATAAAACAGATTTTTTCTCTCCTCGTAAAGCGTTGTTTCTAACTCTTCTAACTCTTTTCCCAGCTTTTCGCCGTTGCGCGCTTGTAAGTCCAACTGACTAATCACTTTATGCGCAACTAATGGAGCTCGCTCATAGTTTGGATAGCGACGCAAAAGAATTGTATAAACGCTATTAATTTTTTCTGGTGGCTGTAGTGAGCGTTCATAACTTTCCCCAAGCATTTCGTAGATTAGTGGTGCATATCGTTTTTTTGGCATAGCACTAAAATAATCATCAATCAAAGCGATTGCCGTCTTCTCTCTATCAATTTGATCTTGTATTTTTACAAAACAGGCAACGATATATTCCATTGCTTCGTCTTTCATGTCGGTTCGAACATAATCGGGCAACATTCCGCCTTCAAATATTTCCTCCGCTTTTTCAATTTCATCAACAAGTTGTGTGAAATACACAATCGCTTGTTGGTATTCGGCCAGTCGATAATACGACCAGCCTAGTTTATAGAGTGATTGATTAAAATACTCAGAACGTTCTCCTTTTTTGACAATTAAGTCCATTGCCTTTTGGAAATAGGGTATCGCATCTCTTGTTGATTTTGGCTGATTTCGCCGCGATGTAAAATAATACTCACCTGTAAGCATATAAGCATCAACGACATAGCGACTATCGGGGAATCTGCGAATAATTTGCCCCAAAACAGCAATTGCTTCCCGTCTTTTGTCTTCGGTTTCTCTCCGCTCCCAACGTTTGACATTTGGTACGTTTCGCTCGTATTGGTAAGTACGCAGTGAGGAGTAGTCGCTATATCGTTCTCCGAGTATAAATGCCTTTCCATAGAGTGCGTCAGCAACATATGGACTTTGCGGCATATCATTGATGATTCGGTCGTAGAACGCAATCACTTCATCTAACTTCGGGTCAGGTGGAACGGGAGCACTATCTGGTAATTTGGGCTTTGCATTTTCGTCCATGCCTGCGGCAAGCCAGCTATCTACTTTTTTAAGATAATTTTTGTAGTCTTCTGAATTTTGAAACACCGCAAGCGCACTATCATATGGCGCACGCTGTTCATAATACTTTTCTGTTACTTTTTCATAGTAAAGATCTGCATATCTGATAGCGATTTCATCGGCAACCTTACTGTCGGGGAAAACTTTTAAGAACTGCTCTGCAACATTTAGACTTGTCTGTGTAATTTTTTGCTTACGTTCCCGTGTTTTTTCTAATTTCTTTTCATATTCACTTAGTATCAATTGAATTTGGCGGGTTGTGAAAAACGAGAAAATGTTGTCTGTTTCGCGATTCCCTGTTTTTGCGCGCATCACGTCTCTTGGCACCAGGCGCGAAGTGGAGAGCGCACTCTGCTGACTGTTTATTACTGCCGCGCTATCAATTTTCTGCTTCTGCTCTTTGGCAGACATATGTGATGCAGAGAAAAATATGCCAAGCAACAGAAATGCACCATACCATGTAATTTTGCAGTATATACTGTGATGGAGTATTTTTTTCAACATTGTTGCTTTTTTTAACTTCTTTTTCTGTGAGGTAAAAAAAATGTATGCCCTTTGTTTTTTGAAGTTGATTACGTTTTCAAATGTTTATCATAGAGATTTTACATAGGGCTAATGACTAAACGCTGGTATGAATACATACAAAAGGGAAGACATTGTATGCCCTCCCTAACTTATCAATATTTCTATGCGTAATTACTACTCCATTTCTCTGAAATCATATGGAATATCAACGCTTTGATTTACTTTTTGTGGAATTGATGAAAATTTCATTCGCTTCATCTTAGAAACAACACAGCGATTGAGACTTTCATTTCTGATTGTTGAGTTTGCAACTTGTGCGTTTGTAACCGCACCATCAGGTGCGATAATTATGCGAACGGTCATTTTTCCTTTGGCATCTGTGTTACTGCGAGCAGCGGCGTAGCATTCTTCAATAGCACCTTGATTTTTATCAACAATCTTTTGAATTTCCGATGCGGGACGCAGTCCGGTTTGTGTTTTTAAGTTTTGTGCACGAACGGCAAGACGAAGTCCACGACCACCAATACCTGTTCCGCGTCCACCACCGCCACCAAGTCCTGTTCCACGCCCTGCACCGCCAAGCCCAGAGCCGCTCCCTCCAGCACCAAACCCTACTTCGCCGCCACCAAGCCCGCCTCCGCCGCCGAATCCTGAGCCGGAAAGTCCAGTAAGTCCGCCGCCCGCGCCAACGCTACCGAGCAATCCTTCTCCCGTACCCGTTGCACCGGCAGTTGGGGTAGGTAATCCTTCCGCTTGGCTAAATAGTCCTTCTAATGCCGCTCCGAGGGCACTTTCAACTGCGGCAGACGCTTCTGCAGATGCTTCGCCGCGCGCATCTGAATTGGATGCAAGTGCCGATTCCGACCCGCTCTCTCCTCCTGCGTCGGTTACAACTTCTTGTTGTCTGACGTCAGGGGGTGGCGGAGGGTCTATATTTTGCGCCTCCAAGACTACTAGTTTTTTCTTCTTTATTTCTACATCTCCCGTTCCGTCAATTGCCTCTTTGATGAAATAAAAGGCAAGCAAAAGCACAAAGAATGAAACAGCAATTGCTTGTCCAATGAAGAGACGCTTTTGCATCTCTTTGCGAATTTTGTATGCAAATGGTTCTTCTGCATACCATCGCATTTCAATTTGGGAACTCAATTCTCTTGAGCGAGCCTTCATTGTGATTATCCTCCGATTTTATTGGGATTGTGCGCCACCAGCACTTTTGTCCAATTCATCAATTTTTGCCATTTCTTCGGGCTTCATTTCTGATGTCGCCCATTTTTGAACCCCTCCACGAAAAACTTCATCGAGAGCATCAATCATTGCTTCATATAAACTTTCCTTATGAATTTTCACAACCGTAACAACTTCCGATTTTGTTTTATTCTCAGGGTCGTTGAGGACTTGCTCGCGAATCTGTTGCACATACTTTTCAATCTGGTCTAACGCCACGCGCTTCGGCAGATTATTGGGCCCTTCTAATCCTCGTTGAATGTAGACGTTTCCGCTCTTTGCAATTTGAACCGTCATCACAAAGTTCGGGTTAACTGGAACAGGCTTTGAGTTTGCACTTTCTTTTGGCAACCCCATGAGAAATACATTGGGTTTATTGAACGATGTGGTTACCATAAAGAACATCAAAAGCAGAAGTGCAATATCAACCATAGGAGCAAGGTCGACATGGGAGGTTTCATCGCTTTTTTCGTTATATTTTTTGGTTTTTCGGGCTTGCGCGTTTGTTTTTCCTTCTCTCATTTCATGCTTAACGCGATGCCCTTTACTTTCTGATGTTTTCATTGGTCTAAAATTTTAACATTCTGATAAATTATTTTTCCATCAATGTTACCATTTGCACTTGCTCGAAGCGAACTTCTTTCATCATCGTCATAACCTTATAAACGATGCTGAATTTGACGAGTTTATCCGCCTTTAGGACGATTGTTTGCTTTGGATCCGCCGCTCGTGCAAGGAGCAAAACTTCCTTTAGGTCAGCCATTACCTTCGCTACTTCGGCAGGATCATTCGGGTTATCCATTTTTCCAATTTCCACACCCTCAGTGCTTCTCGCTGCAGCTTCACCGTATTTGTTTGAAAGTGCCGCAACACGTGTATTTACCTCATCCATGTAAACACGAATGCGGTTTTCTTTCGTGCTGTCCCCAATTGTAACAACGATGTATTGCTTGACGGGTTCTAAGAGAGATGAAGACGATTTTGGCGTTTCAACCTTCAAGGCTTCCTGCGGAGAAAAGGTCGTGGTCATCATAAAGAAGGTCAAAAGCAAGAAGGCGATATCGACCATTGGCGCAAGGTCAATCGCATCTTCTCCTCCGTGCATAAAGAATCCGAAAAAGTTCATGTGACTTTAACGTTTTGAGTAAGAAATTTTAGGAGATAGAGGACGCAATTTGCGCCCTCCTCTTCATGTTCAATCGTCGGTTTATTGAGCCCGTTCGCGCTCGGAAATCAGATTTCTGCGAGAAATCGTAAGCGTTTGAATTACTTCAAATGCCGCTTCATCAATGAAGTAAGTGAAGTTGTCAATTTCGGCTTTGAAATAATTATACATGGTTGTTCCCAAGATAGCCGTGAAAAGTCCGCCTGCCGTATTGTAAAGGGCTTCGGAGATTGCACCAGAGAGTGCCGTTGGGTCGGGCGTTCCGCCTGCGCTGGAAATTGCGGCAAATGCGCGAATCATACCAACAGTTGTTCCCAAAAGTCCGATAAGTGTTGCGATGGTTGCAATGGTTTTAATCGGGGTCAAATTGGTTTCAAACTGGGCTGATTCAAAGTTTGCCGCTTCGTCGATTGCCTTTTGAACTTCTTGGATTTTAGCATTGAAGCGCGGTTCAACTTCATCAAGCGAACGATACCGCTCGAGCCCGCTTGCGATTGAAGATGCAATCGCGCTTCCATGTTTTTCACACTCTTGCAAGGCTTCGTTGATTGCTCCTTTTTCCAAGTACTTTTTCACTTCTTGCATCAACTTATCAAACTTCCCTTTGCCTCGGGCTTTGTTATAGGAAAACACGCGTTCTGCAACTACCACAATCAAAATCATCAAGGAAGCCATAAGCGATCCGACAATGGGACCTCCTTCATAAAAGTTGTGTAAGAGCGTTCCTTTTGGAGCTGGCGCAAAGACAAAAAAGAAAATTGCGTAGGAAATGACCGTTGACACGATAATGACTGCCCACAGAAAAAGCTTATTGTTTCCTTTCATTGTGATGACCTCCGATTGAATTGATTTGTTTTTGTTAGATTATTGAAGATGTGTAATTGATGTGTAATTGTGATAAACTTCGTTTGATACACTTGTTTTTGATGGACTTTGAGTAATGCGAATATACACTTTTTTACGGCACTTGCATGTTTTTTTGTTCTCTTGTGTTTGAAAATTTCAGGTAATCCGTGCCAATGAAAAATGCTTTTCTGAAATCCTCAATGTTTGAATTAAATTCTCGTTGAAGGAGGTCGGCACGCGTAATCGGTGCTTTCGTATCTCCTGTTGATTCCAAGTCAATTTGGCTCAAGTAAAACTCCAACTGTCCGATTTTTCTCTTAACTGCATTTCTGAAGGTTCCAACGATGCGCTCGTAATTTGCAATCTGGGTTCTGCTTTTTTGAATTTCGTTATACATTAAACTCGTCAGGGCATACTGAGCTGATGTTCCGGAACGTTCGATGATGCGCGTTCCAAAAAATTCTCGTTGAGCCAAAATAGTCTCCACAGTATTGGCTTGATTTTTCTGAAGGTTCGCGTTATCAGCGTAGAAGGCATTAAGCAATTTTTTGCGATTATCGTTGCCTGTTACTGCAGTCTGCATCGCTTTTGCTTGCCTTTCAGAGCGCGCAAATTCTTCGCGTGCAACTTTTTTGTAAAAGTCAATATCTCGTTGATAATCCGCTTTTTCTCCTGCAATCAATGTGGGTGCATGTTTTGCGAAGAGATGCTGTTCTTCGGAGAGCGTTTGGACGCTCATTCTGAGCAATTTGTCAACAGCCAATTGCGTCTTTTCAACAGCAGATGCAAGATTCTTAAACGTTGCAGGTGTTGAAGCCCTCACTTGCTTAATCTCTTCAAGGCGATTTCGTAGTAATGCTTTTCTCTCGTCGGGAAGAAGCGACTTTTGTCCTTTTGCAATCGCGGCTCTGTCCAAGATCAAAAGTTTCAGTGCGCTTTCTTGAAGCACGCTTAACTTTGCTCCAAGTTGAACTTCGGTTGGATTGTTTGAGGTGGAAACAACGGCTTCGGTAAGCGTTTTTTGTTGTCTCAAAATGCTTTTTTGTTCCAAGAATTTGTCCGCGAAGTCAAACGCCATCATTCCGTTGTAGACGAAGTCGTACTCTTTCATAATCATGTCTGCATCAGTCGGGTCTTTGATGTGTTTCATGTATCCCGAAAGAAACATCGTTTCGTAGAGATTATCCGAACCGCGGAAGTTGCGTGCGTATTGGTCAATGTCTTTCTCAACCTCCAGCTGTCTATTCTGTCTGAACTTCGCCCAGAGCGTTCCCGTGCGAGCGACGTCTTTGCCAACATATCCGCGATCGACTTTCTCAAACAATTCTTCGGCTTTTGCATACTCGATTTGCGCGAATTTCTTGTAGAGGTCAAAGCGTGCTTGGGTGGCTTGTCTTTGCAATCTTGAAAGCGATTCCCTCATTCGCTTCATGCGATCCGACGCAACACGCCCTTCTCTTTGAATGAATTCAATTTCGCTTTGAATTTTCATCAAATCTTTTTCGGCTTTATCGATTTCAGCTCCTTTGCTTTGAAGTTCATATGTAAGTCGTTGGAAGTCACGCTCTGAAATTGCAAGTTCCAACAATTCTGCCCCCAATTGATTGGAAATTCTTTCTATCACCGTGTCTTGTTCAGTGATTCGGTCTAAAATTTTTGCAAGTTGCCGGTCATAGATATTCGCTTGTTTGGAGCGCACAAAACGCTTGAATTCGGCTTGCAGCGTTGAGTCGGCTCGTTGTCGCTTTTCAGCATCATCGCTCAGGATTTTTCTTGCCTCTTGCATCAAGCGATTGGCTTTGATGTAGGCGATATTCCCAAGTTGAAGGTATGCCGCGTTTTGAATGTAGCTCTGTTTTTCAAACAGTCCCTGACTTCGCGAGACGATTTTTCCAAAGGACTCTGCACTTTGGTCGAGATTTTGCAATTCAAGATAAGCAAGCCCTCTGACATAGTCAGCCTCGCTGCGCATTGGCGAATCTTCGGGAACTTGTTTTGCCCAACCGACTGCGCTTTCGTACTGCTTATTCTTGTAATCCATCGTTGCCGCTAACACACGAATCTTGTCGACGTAATCGTTGTTTTTTTTCAGGTAAGGCTTGAATCGTTCTAAATCGGTTTGGAACTGTTTTGCATCGTTGTAAGCATAACTCATAAAGAGGATGCGATACATCGCTTGCGCGCGATACGGGGCACTTTTTGAAACCTTTACGCTCGCGGCTTTCGGAT
Organism: Candidatus Thermochlorobacteriaceae bacterium; assembly: GCA_029263855.1. GTDB lineage: Bacteria > Bacteroidota > Chlorobiia > Chlorobiales > Thermochlorobacteraceae > JANWWM01. The sequence continues at coordinate 110,878 of JAJUFC010000010.1, forward strand.
TTTTTTGTCGTTCTGCAACTGCTTCAGCATATCTGCGTCGGATTTTTGCCAGCCCTTTATCAATCTCTTCAATTTCTTCATCAATAATTTGCAATTGCTTGTTGATTTGGCGTATGGAGTAGCTTGCTTGTTCATTGTTTTCTTGTGCTTTTGCCGCCGTCATCAAAGATTGATACTGCCGCTTGATAGCGTTCATTGAATCTTTTTGTGCGCTTAAATCTGCTTCAAGTTTTTTGATTTCATTTTCGGTTTTGTCAAAGTAATTCATCTCAGCGTATTCGGGCGAGGAATACTTTGTATAGAGTTGTTCATACAAATTCCTTGCGTCGCTGTAATAGCCAAGTCCGAAGTTGGCTTCGGCTCGGTGATATACCACGTCTTCGATTTCACCATACTCTTCTTTGTAAGCCTCGTGTAGGTCATTTAGGTAAAGCAGTGCCGTTCCATAATCTTTACGATTATACACGTTCATCGCAGAAGATAACTCGAGGCGGTAAAGTCGCTTTTTGAATTCATCGTCAAGGACGCTGAACAACGCTTTTCTCATGGCTTTGTATTCGTTGCAGATTGCGTAAAAACGCGCAAACTGAACGAAACGCTCATACTCGTATTTATCCACGAAATTGTAGAAGGATTTATTACTCCCTTGATAGCCGAAATCTTGAATATTGAGGCGGGAGTAATCTCGCAGGAGAAGCACCAAGCGTTTTTTCCCTTCGAACATGTAGCGTTCAATGTTCTCGCGCATTTTTTCTCTGTTTTTGCGCAGATTATCTAGCAGTTTCTTTGTTGCCTCTGCCAGTTCCTCGATGGCTTTGACTTCTGCGGCGGCAAGTTTCAGTCGCTCTTCATTGGCTTTTGCGACAGGGTCTCGGTCAAGTTCTTCTTTGCTCTTTTTGGGTGTGGCTCGTTCAAGTTGATCAAGTGCTTTTCGGCTGGAATCGACCTGTCTCTGTAAAAGGGTGTAGGCTTTTTCGAGGCTATCGATGTCGACTGTTTGTTTAAGTTTCTTGTCAATATCTTTCAAAATTGTTACTTCTTCCTGCGCTGTGAATTTATAGCGGACGGGAAAGCGTTTCGCTTCATTGGTCATGAGCTCGATGTTTGTTGCCAGCAGATTGAGGTAGCGTTCCTTGCGCAATAAGTCAGTAATGTATTGCCTATCCGATAAGAAGAGACTGTCGGTTGGGAGCGATAGATTTGAGTATACGTCCTGCGCATACGCCGAGAGGGGCGCAAAAACAAACAAAAGCAACAGGGAAATCTTTGTGGAATAACGGTTTTTCAAGCGTCGTGAGATGGTTTGAAACTTGTGAGATACTACATTAACAAACGTCATATCGCAATCGGCAACGTGCGTTATAATTCCATCACGAATACTGAACCTTGATTCTTGATTTAACCTTGAAGATGATTAGAACGAACGATTTAATTTTGTGATTTGTGAACTTGAGAGCGATTTTTTGAAACAGCACTTTTGCAATATACGGGATTGCACTCCAAAAAAGCAAGAACTCTTTTGTGGATTTCACTGATGCACTTCCACCTCCGAATGGATGAGGCTTTTCTGCTGTTCCAAAAAGCGTTCAGCGTCGATTGCCGCCATACACCCAGTTCCTGCGGCGGTGACGGCTTGTCTGTAAACGCTGTCTTGAATGTCGCCACAAGCGAACACGCCCGGCACGCTTGTTTCAGTCGAACTTTTTTTGGTGATGATATAGCCGCTCTCGTCAAGTTCAAGTTGCCCTTTGAACAAGCCTGAGTTTGGATTATGACCAATCGCGATGAACACGCCGTCGCAGGCGATTTCAGATGTTTTGCCTGTCTTTACATTCTTGATGCGAACCGCCGTTACAACCTTGCCGTCGCCGACGATGTCCTCGACAACGACATTTGTAACGAACTTAATTTTGGGATTTGCTTTGGCACGGTCGAGCATAATTTTCGATGCACGAAATTCGTCTCGCCGATGAAGAATGGTTACACTCGTGGCATACTTCGTCAGAAAGTTTGCTTCTTCCATCGCGCTGTCGCCACCGCCAACAACAACAACCTCTCTGCCCTTGTAAAAGAAGCCATCGCAAGTGGCGCACGCCGAAACGCCATAGCCCATGTACTTCTTTTCTGATTCCAGCCCCAGCAATCGCACCGACGCACCTGTCGAGATAATCAGCGTTTCTGCCATGACGACTTTCTTTTCATCAATTGTTACTTTGAACGGGCGTTGCGATAAATCGACCGACGAGACGCTCCCGTAGAGATACTCCGTTCCGAAGCGTTTGGCTTGCTCACGCATATCGTCCATTAACTTTGGTCCTAAAATTCCGTGCGGAAAGCCGGGAAAGTTTTCGACTTCGGTTGTGATGGTCAGTTGTCCGCCGGGCTGAATTCCTTCTATCACCAACGGATTCAAGTTAGCTCTCGAGGCGTAAATCGCCGCCGTCAATCCCGCCGGTCCTGAACCGATAATGACGACTTCATAATGTTTTATGTCTGACATTTTAGTTCTTTTGTTGGAGTTTTTTCGCAGTGAATTTCAAAGGAAGTTAAGAAATGATTTTCAAAATCAAACTTGATTGATTCTCAAAGCGTGATGGCGTAAAAGAAGTTGAGGAGCAAAGTGTGCTCGATGCGGTCGGGCAAGCCCGCGATGCGATTGATGAATCGATGTTGGTAAAGCGCGTCAATGATTAGCCCCCGTTCTCGGTATCGGATTCCAATGTGAGCACGGTTTTGATTGAAAATCGGCTTGCTTACCCCCCAAAAGATTTCATTGTTCAACAGCAGTCCATAACTTCCCCAGACCGGAACGACAAGTTCAGGGCGGAATCGGAAGCGCAAGGCTGAAATAATTTCAGCGGAGAAGTCGTTGGGTGAACGCCAAGTCAAGTTTTCAGTGCGAAAGCGAAGGCTCAACGGTATGTCGTTTATGTGCGTATCGTGCCAGAGTTGGAAGGCGACAATATCCAAGACGCGATTGTTAATCGGAGTGAGAATCGTGTATCCGATGCCGACGGAAGTTGACGCAATAAAGCGATACAAGCCCCAGACACTGAAAACCGTTGTTTGAAATCGCGTTGCGTTTTGGGTGAAGCGCGTTTGTGCAAAGGTTTGAATCGTGTAAGGTGTTTCGCTGAAGCGCAAGGTTATCATCGCCGATGTCCAACTGACTATGTCACGCTCGTTAATCGGTTGCGCACGCAAGTGCAAAGATGTAAGTGCAAAGAAGAAGATTATGCTGAGTCGTTTCACTTTTTTGAGAATTGACTGCTTCATTTAATACCAGCGATGTAAAGTTATCTGAAACGACGCAAATCGTCGGTCATATTTGTTACAGTTTCTTTGGCAGGTTTCTTTCGTATATTCGCCTTTTGAATTTGAATCTTCTCAAAAATGATTGAAAGTATGACGGGCTTCGGAAGCGGCGAGTGCGCCGAGTTCGGGCTTCGTGCGACGGCAGAAATTCGCTCCGTCAATAGTCGCTTTATCGAGATTTCCGTTAAACTGCCGCGCCAATTCAGCAGTTTCGAGTTGGAGGCACGCGAGTTGATTAGAAAAGCATTGCAACGCGGTAAAATTTCTGCGGTTGTTCAGTTGGAGCGCGAGAACAAGTCGGACATTCCGATTAGAATCAAACCTGACGCAGTTAAAGCTTACGCGGCAATGCTTTCTGAATTGAAAGCCATTTCCGGTATCGATGAGCCGCTTCGCCTTGAACATCTCTTGAAGTTCTCGGAAATTTTTGAAGTCTCGAGCGACGAGAGCGATGAATTGGAGCGCGAGTGGAAAGTGATTAGTCAGGCACTTCAAGCGGCGATTGCTTCACTTCGCGAGATGCGCCGTAAGGAGGGCGAACAGCTTACAATTGATTTCAAGGCGCGCATCGCCGCTATCAATCAAGTTCTTGCCCACATTGAGACGATTTCTCAGGAAACACTTTCCGCCACGAAAGAAAAATTGCGCCAAAAAGTCAAAGACCTTTTGGGCGACGAGTCGCTCGCCAAAGAGCGTTTGGAAATGGAAATTGTTTTGCTGACAGATAAGATGGACATCACCGAAGAGTGCGTCCGATTCAGAAGCCATAACAAATTTTTCTTGGAGGCGTTGGATTCAGGCGAGCCTGCGGGGCGCAAGTTAAATTTTCTTTTGCAGGAGCAAAGCCGCGAGGCGAACACGATTGCTTCCAAATCACAGAATGCGGAAATTTCTCAGAAGAGTGTGTTCATCAAAGAAGAACTTGAAAAAATTCGCGAGCAAGTCCAAAACATCGAATAAGTCTTGCGCGGCTCGCAGATGAGCGTCTCTTTTCAATCGGTGTGCAAGCGACCAGGAAAGTTCATGACAGGCAAACTTATCGTTTTTACTGCGCCGTCGGGAACGGGCAAATCGACGATTGCCAAAGCGATTTTAGCCGACATTCCGACGCTCAAATTTTCGGTTTCCGCGACCACGCGCGAAAAACGCGACGGAGAAGAACATGGCAGAGAGTATTTCTTTCTCACACGCGAGGCGTTCGAGGCGGAAATTGCAAGGCACGGGTTTATCGAATACTCCAAACATTTTGACAATTACTACGGCACGCTTAAATCCGAAGCCGAAAAGGTTCTGAACGCTGGGCATCATCTGCTTTTGGATTTGGACGTCGACGGTGCGCTGAACGTCAAAAAGTATTACGGCAAGCACTCCTTGCTTTTGTTCATAAAACCGCCGAGCCTTGAAGTGCTCAAAGAGCGTTTGATGAAACGCAAAACGGAATCGCCCGATAAGGTGTTAATGAGGCTTGCGCGTGCAGATTACGAACTTTCGCTTGCCGACCAATTTGACGCCTCGGTCGTCAATGATGACTTGCAGAGTGCGATTTCAGAAGTCAAACAGATTGTTCAAAACTTTCTTAACTCTTAAACTCATTTATTAAACGATGCCGATTAAACCTGTCGATTTGGACAAACTCAAACATCAATCGTCGAACATTTACGAGATTACGGTCGCCATGTCGCGCCGCGCCAAAGAACTCAACGAGCAACTGCGCTCTGAGTTGGAGGAAAAACTCGCGCCGTTCAAGATGAAATCGCGCAACCCCACGAATGAAGCCGAAGCCGACCGCGTTTTTCCAGAGCAAGTCGGCATTAGCGTGCGCTTTGAAAAATTGCCGAAGCCGACTGTAACCGCTATTGAAGAACTGCTCGAAAAGAAATACACCTTTGACTATCGCGACGCTCGTGAGGGTGGACGCAAATCCAAAAATTAACACTGCTCCAGTATGCTCAAACTTACGGGCATCAGCCAAATCACCTTGCGCGTCAATGACTTGCGCAAGTCGGAGGAGTTTTACACGAAACTTCTTGGTTTTCAGCTTCATCATCGCCTTGGAATCAACATGACCTATCTCGTCGCTGAAGGCGATTCGCTTGTGCTTGTCAAAGCCGAAACGCCAGCGCAAAGCGACCGCGATTTTCATTTAGACCACTTCGGGTTGCGCCTTGAAACCAACGCGGAAGTTGATGCCGCTCACGCTTTTCTAAAAGAAATGCGCGTTCATTTGCTCACTTCGCCCGCGAACCGTCGGGACGGGCGAGCGTTCTTCTTGCAAGACCCTGACGGCAATGTTATTGAGATTTATTCATCGACGGGAGAAGTTTTCCCGACCGACGATACAAATCCCGACCAGCCCTCTTCGCGGCGGCGCGGTCGGAAAGCAAAGCCGGGCTCGGTGAAGCCAGAACGCCCTGCAGTTCCAAAGCGTCGCCGCAGCCGTAAGTAACTCTTTCGCGCTGATTGCGTTGAACTTTCTCGCATTTGAACATTTTACATTTTCACTTTTCCAATTAACCTGTTTTAGTATATGCCGGCTTACTCTGCACTTGAATCTATTATGCCTGTTGCCATGTCGAATTTACCGCCGAATAGAACCGTTCGCCCCCCGATGTTTGCGGGAGAACTCTATCCTGCTGACACGCTCACATTGCAAGCCCAAATTGACGCGGCTCTTTCCGATGCAAACGCGACCCCTGAAAAGCCTTTGATTCCCTACGTACGAACGCTCCTGATGCCGCATGGACACTACAAGCACGTCTTGCAGGCTTTAGCGCAAGGCTATCGCCACATTGAATCGGCGCGATATGAATTGGTTATTTTCGTTGCACCTACGGTTGATACCTACGACCGCTTGATGATTTCAGGCTATGGCTACTTCAGCACGCCGCTCGGCGAGATTGAACTGAGCGACTACGTGCGCAACGAACTTTGCGACGAAGACGACGACTTTTTCATTTCCGAACTGGGATTGCCGAAAGGCTCTTCGATTGAAGTTCAACTTCCACTCTTACAGCGCACGATTGGCAAGCATCACCCGCTTCGCATTGTTCCGCTTCTCATCGGCAACCAAACGATTGACCTTTGCAACGAAGCCGCCGCCGCGCTTTCTGAAATTTTAACTTCTAAAAACGCGCTTGTTGTTGCAGTCAATAACTTTCATCTCTCAACGGAAAACACGCAACTTGTGGAAGAATTTATGGCAGGAATGCGCGAACACGATTACGGCGCACTCATTCGTATGGCGATGATGCACGGCGACAAGTTGGGTTCGGGTTTGGGCGCGTGGGCGATTGCGGCGCGAGTCTCTCATTCACTTGGGGCGCGCAACTTTCATTTGCTTGACCAACGCTCTAACGCAGAAGTCGGCGAACATTTCATCTCGGCTTGCTACACACAGCAGTAGCGTTTGCCTTTCTCTTTCTTCCTTTCTTTTTGAGGAGCGACTTTTGCGTTTCGCTCCTCTTTCCCTCTAAATTCAAACACTCAAACGATTGGCTAAGAGCGCAAGTTCTCGATCAACCGTATTATCGGTCTGAATTTCGTTAAACGGAATCGCGTATTCTTTTCCTGAGAGAACAGCGGGCATCATTTGCGATTTTCCTTCCAAGACGAGTTCAGTAAGTTTTCGCGCCATGCGTTGCGCCAGCGTCATGTCCATGTTGTTGGGGCGTGCACCGCGCACGTCGCGGGAGAAGGCTTCACAAATGACGCGCTGTCGGGTTTCCAAGCCTGCGGCTTTGAGTTCTTCATGAAGATATTCCGCCGCGTTGAGCGTAATTCCCTTCTCTTTACGCTCTTTGGCTTTATAGCCTTCTGCAACGACGATAACGGTCGAGGAACGGTTCTTTAAGGCTTTTGCAATATCAGCAGGCGCGTAGTTTGTTGAAGGTAAGACGGCTAAATGCGCCCCCGCACCCAAGCACGAGTGAAGCGCGTGAAATCCGCCCGACGCGCCCATTAGTTCAATGATGTAACAACGATTGTGCGTGCGTGCGTCCGCCATGTAGCAACGAATCTTTTCCGCGCCGACTTCTACGCCCGTGTGCTGACCGATACACTCCGTCCCCGACACGTCGCTATCAATCGTTACGGGAATAAAAAAGGTTTGGACTTCTTTCGGGAGCAGTTTCGTTAAATCTTTAATGCCGGCGAGCGTTCCATTTCCGCCGATTCCAACAAGAACTTTTACTTTCTTTTCAATGATGTTTTCAGCGGCGCGTTTTTGATTTTCAAGCAGTTTGAAATCTTTGTAACGCTCGGTTCTGAAATCAGCACCACGCGCTTCACGCAGGGGCGGTGCGAAGATAACGCCGTGAATGTGCTCAATCTGCCGATAGAGCGAGAAACTATAGACGAGACAGCGGAAGTCGTCGCGCTTGCCGCTCACGAGCGACTTAAAGCCTTGCGCCGCCACAAACACACGTCGACCTGCCGATTCCAGATACTCCGTAATGTATGCCGTTACGGAGTTATAGCCCGGCGCACAGCCACCGTCTTGAACCAACAGCACGTCCATTTCGCTGTAAAGCCGATGCTCTTCGTGTTCGCTCGAGCTTGCCAAGCGTGAAAGGAGTTTATAGACTTTCAGACAAGTTTCTTGCGGAACAAGGGCGAGATTTTCCAAATCCTTGTTTGTGATTCTGTACAGCACACTTGGCTCCTCTGCCCACACCGTTGCGGTGCGCGGCATGCCGTCAATCAGACGACGCTCGCCAAGCACGTCGCGCGTGTGATAGTAGCCTGTGATGTATCCCTTTTTTTCAAATGCTAATCGTCCGCTTTGCACAATAAAAGCGCATCCGCTTGGGTCGCCCGCGGAAAAGACAAGTTCGCTTGTCTTGTATTCAAACGGTGTCAAGATGTTCGCCACAACCCGTGCTTCCGACTCGCTGAGCTCGCTGAACGGATAAACGCTTTTGAGAAATTCAAGAATGGCTTCTGGATTTCGTGTGAGTTCTTCTGGCATTGGACGAAAACAGGTTGGTTTTAGAGATGTTCATTTTTCAAAGTGCCTTGAAGATACAGCGACGCGCCAAATCAGGCAATTTAAGTTTCGGTTGCGCGGCGGTTCAATGATGCCAACTTTTGAGAAAGATTTTTCTAAATTCCGTCAAAGATTCGTAACTGCTCAAAAACCGTTTGCTGATTATGTGGAAAACCGCTACGGAATTTTTCAAGACGCGCATTGCTTCAAACATTTGGTTCACGGCACTCTTAGTTGCGCCGATTATCGTTGTGTTTGCATTCTTGCTCTCGCGCTTCACGGTCTTTGAAAATCTCGAGCTTAAAACCCTCGACATTCGTTTCAACGCTCGACCGATGGATAGCACATTCAAGCAGACAGCACAAGTGATTCTTATTCCCGTCAATGACCAAGCGCAAAAAGCCATCAAGCCATTTCCATGGCCTCGCGATTATCACGCTCGAATTATTCGCAACCTTACACGCGCAGGCGCGAAAGTCGTCGCGTTTGACTTCGTCTTTGATGACATCGATCGCTCAGGCGGCGACGTAGAATTTCGCAAAGCGGCGGAAAAATGTAGAAATGTTGTCGTTGCAGGTAGAGAGCCGACCGAATACACCGAAGCCTCGAGAGTTGAATACAAATCGGTCGATAAAGCAAACTACCTCACCATTTTTGACGGCACGCCGGGCGCAAACGTCGGCAATGTGAATGTGCGCCAAGATAACGATGGCGTTCTCCGACGCTATCACCCTGTCAGTGCCGACGTGCTCGGAAAGCCGTTTCTCTCCTTCGCATATGCCATTCTCAAACTTTATACAGGAACTCAGGATACAATCGGCTTTGATGGAGAGCATTTCACATTCGCAGGCAAGAAAATTCCTACTTACGACGGCGAATCTGTTTTGCTCAATCCCTACGGACCGAGCCACTCGTTTTTAGAAATTTCTGCCGACAACATTCTCGATGATGCCGAATTTATGACGAAAGCCGAAGCCGAACTCTTCTACGCGGCACTGCGCGACAACGGCATTTATGAAAAATTGAAAATTGATTCTGCTACTGTTGCGCAAAATGATGATTTGCGGGAGCAACTGATGGCGATTGAAGAACTGCGCGACCTATGGTCAATCGATGTTTTCGACGACCCGCTTGCCGGAATTCAAGAGCTTGTGAAAGACAAAATTTGCATCGTCGGTCCGATGTTTCCCGAAGCCAAAGATGATTTCCCGATGTCGATGTGGACGGAGGGTCGACCCGACCAAAACAAAATGTATGGCGTCGAGGCGCACGCCATCGCCACGCAAAATTTCATTGACGGAAAGTTCATCAAGCGTGCTAATCCTGCTTCTGTTTTTGGATTGATGCTTTTAGTGAGTTTTCTTGTTTTTGGTGCGTCGGTTTCTTTCAAGCGCATCAAATTTCAAAACCAAACGCTCTTGCTTGTGCTTACAGGCATTGCCGCAACAACGGTGCTTCTGAGCGTGCTTGTCTTAATTCTCTACATCGGCGATGTTTCGCCCATCGTCTACCTTCTTTCGCTCTCCGCTGTAACGAAGCTTGTAGTCGTGGTTTCGCTTTTAGGCATTGGCAGTTTGATTGCGTATTTGCTCAAAAAAGGAAACTCGATGCAAGAGTTCACGACGGAAATCGTCGCCATTTTCCTAAGTGTCGCCATCTTCGCCGCGCTTAATCAATATGCGGAGCACGTGTTCATCACGGACATGACGCTTATTGCGGTCGTTCCTTTTGCAACCTCGATTGCCTTTGCTTACGGCGGCAGTATTCTTTATCAATACTTCACCGAGTCGCGCCAAAAGAAGATGATTAAAGGCTTCTTCAACACCTACGTGCCGCCCGTGCTTGTCGACCAAATGATTCAAAATCCCGATATGTTCAAACTCGGCGGCGAGCGCAGAGAACTGACGATGTTTTTCAGCGACGTCAAAGGCTTCACGAACATCTCCGAAAGTTTCAAGAACGAGCCTGAACGCCTGACGGAACTGATGAACGAATACCTCGGCGCGATGACCGACATCGTCTTCAAATATGGCGGCACGCTCGACAAATACATCGGCGACGCGGTCGTCGCCTTTTGGAACGCGCCCTTGCCCGTCGAAGACCACGCGCTCAAAGCCTGCTACGCCGCCATTGAAATGCAAGAGAAACTGAAAGAAATGCGCCCGATTTGGAAGGCGAAATACGGACACGAAATTTATTCGCGAATGGGCATCAACACCGCGCCCGTCATCGTCGGCAATATGGGCTCGCAAGGGCGATTCGCTTACACCGCGATGGGCGACGGAATGAACCTCGCCGCTCGACTTGAAGCCGCCAACAAAGCCTTCGGCACTTACATTATGATTTCGCAATTCACTTACGAAATCGTCAAAGAAAAATGCCTCTGCCGATGGCTCGCCGAAATCACCGTGCAAGGCAAAGCCGAGCCGATTAAAGTCTATGAACTCATTCGCCGCCGACAGCCCGGCGAGCCCGAACCCGAACCCGCCGAAACCGCGCTCAAAGGCGTGATGGCGGTCGCGAAAGAGTAGTGATATATTTTTGCAACGATAGTCAGGCTTCTTATTTCCCAAAGAAGTCGACGGGAGACTGACTATCACTACTATAACAACTAATGTCGACTTCGATTCCAAAAATGAATAAAATCTTTTCCATAATCGGCTTTTGCTTTTTTGCTTTCGCCCTTATTTCTGGTTGTAAAGGCGACAAGGGTGATACTGGTCTGAACGGAGCAGACGGCAGAGACGGCAGAGACGGCAGAGACGGAAACGCCAATGTTCAAGTGGTTTTCTTCAGGATTAACTCTTTCGATTGGCTTGTAGACCCCAATAGCAACTTATTTTACAACCAACCGATTTCCACTCTTATCTTGAATCGCTCGGTAGTAGATAGCGGATTGGTTTTGGTGTATTATGATGCGTCTCCAAACAACGACAGAAGTGCTTGGGCGGCTTTGCCTGTAACAGTGACTACATTAACTACAAGCACATTCGAGTTGTTTTTTTACGGCATAGGGGAAATACAAATAGCTCGTCGCTCGCCGCAAATAAGCGCAGCTAATTTGCGCATTACAAGCAACTACAAAGCGATTATAATTCCTCCCGCAAGCATGAGTTTGCTAAACGGGGTAAACAGGCACGACCATAATTCAGTCATAAGGAGTTTAAACCTCGCTGAATAACTCTATTGCTTGAAAAGGCGATGTTTTTCATTTTGACCGTAGCGAAGCGAGGAATGATAATGCGATACGCTCTGTCCATTCTTGTTTTCTATTCAGCATAACTTGTTCAACCCTGATTTTAATGTCAAACTTTTAAACTTTGACGCGCTTGAAACGACGACCACAAACCCTTTCCGCCGATTTGCTCATCTACGGATACAGCACGGGCATTTTTCCGATGGCGGATTCCGACACGGGCGAGGTGCAGTGGTATCTGCCGCGAATGCGCGCCATCATTCCGCTCGACAAATTCTATGCGCCACGCTCTTTAAGGCAAATCATCAAGAAAAATTTGTTCGAGATTCGCATCGACGAAAACTTCGAAGCCGTGATGCGCGGTTGCGCGACCGAGCGCGGCGACGAGCGCGGCACGTGGATTTCCGAAGAAATGATTGAAGCGTATTGCGAACTGCACGACATGGGCTACGCGCACAGCGTTGAATCGTATCAAAACGGCGAACTCGTGGGCGGCTTGTATGGCGTGTCGATGGGCGGCGCGTTTTTCGGCGAGTCGATGTTCTATCGCGTTTCCAACGCTTCAAAGGTCGCGCTCTATCACCTCGTCGAGCGGCTCAAAGCGCGCAACTTCGCCTTGCTGGATTCGCAATTCATCAACGACAACGTGGCGCGCTTCGGCGCGATTGAAATTCCGCACAACGCTTATCTTCATCTGCTCAAAGAAGCCTTGAAAATTCGCACATGCTTTGTCTAACACGCCAGACCTCAATGTCCATCTACTTGCAGGTTACATTCTTCGACGCCAAAATCAATCGCTAACAATCACCAATTTCTGATGAAGTCGCTTATTTGCTTGCTCCTTTTTTCGCTCACTTCGCTTTGCGCCGTTGCGCAGCGCGTGATGCCCAACCTTGACCTTCCGCCTGAAAGCCCATATGACCCCGACCGTCCGCTCCCTTCGTTTCATAAACAAAATCGCGAGCGAATGCTCTCAATGCTTCCTGATAGTTCGATTGCGATTTTTTTCGCCAACGATTTGAAAGTGCGCAACAACGACGTCGACTTTCTCTTCCGACAATCCAATTCGCTTCTCTACCTCGCGGGGCTTTACGAAGAGCCAAACGCCGCCCTGATTCTTTCGAAGTTCCCGATGCCGTTTCAAAACACCGCCACGACGGAACTCTTGTTCGTTCAGCCGCGCAATGCCTTGATGGAAACTTGGACGGGCAGACGTCTTGGTCCAGACGGCGCGATGCAGAAACTCGGCTTGAACGCCGCGATGATTATCGATTCGCTCCGTCCGTATTTGTTTGGGACGCTTCTCAAAACTTATCGCGCCAATGTCAAGCGCGCGTTTCTCTCTTATCCCGCGAAAGATTACGCCGATTCTGATGGCGATTTCGCCAAACTCGTCAAAACGATTGACGCTGAACTGCGAAGCGACAAATCGCTCGTCGTTCAGAACGCATCGCCCTTTCTCGGTCAACTGCGACAAATCAAACATCCGATTGAAATCGAGATGATTCAGAAGGCGACGGACGCAACGGTCGCCGCGCATCTTGAAGCCATCAAGTCGTGCGAGCCGAATATGTATGAATATGAACTTGCCGCTGTTGCTGAATATGTGTTCAAGAAAAAAGGGTGCGAATACACGGCATATCCGAGCATTGTCGGCGCGGGCGAAAACAGCGTGATTCTTCACTACAACACAACGCGCAAGAGAATGTTCGAGGGCGAACTTGTTTTGATGGATATGGGCGGCGAATATCATGGCTACGCGACCGATGTAACCCGCACGATTCCCGTCAACGGAAAATTTTCGCCTGAACAAAAACTTATCTACGACCTCGTGCTTGCCGCACAAGATAGCGCGATTGCGCAATGCAAGCCGGGCAACTCGTTCCGCGCGCCGCATCAAAAAGCCTCCGAAATTATCGCCGAAGGCTTGCTCAAACTCGGCTTGATTCAAGATAAATCGGACTATCGCCGATACTTCATGCACGGCACGTCGCACAGCGTCGGGCTTGATGTGCACGACCCAAACATGGCGATTTTGCAAGCAGGGCAAGTCTTTACGGTTGAGCCCGGGATTTACATCGCCGAAGGTTCGCCGTGCGAGCGCAAGTGGTGGAACATCGGCGTGCGCCTTGAAGATATGATTCTCGTTACGGAAAGCGGCGCGAAAGTGATGTCCGCCACCTTGCCTCGCAAAACCGAAGAGATTGAAGCGTTGATGAAAGAAAAAGGAATTGGAAACATCATCATCAAGTAACGCCAATGATAACCGACAAACAAGTTCTCAACATCTTTCGCGAAACGGGCGCGCTCCTCGAAGGGCATTTTATTCTCTCGTCTGGGCTTCACAGCCCGCACTACTTTCAATGTGCCAAAGTGCTTCAATATCCAAAGTATCTCACCAAACTCTGCAAGCCGATTGCGCAGCATTTTATGGACAAGCATATTCAAGTTGTAGCGTCTCCGGCATTGGGCGGCGTGGTGGTCGGGACGGAAGTCGGCAGACAAATGAACGTTCGCACCATTTTTGCGGAACGAACCGAAGGCGAGATGAAATTTCGTCGTGGCTTTGAAATTCACCCCAACGAGCGCGTGCTGATTGTCGAAGACGTGGTTACGACGGGCAAGTCGGTGCGCGAAGTGATGAAGCTCGTTGAAGCGGCGGGCGGCGTGGTGGCGGGCGTTGGATTTATCGTGGATAGAAGCAATGGCGCGGTTCGGCTTTGCGAAGAGCAATTTTCTCTTTTGAAAATGCAAGTGGAAGTCTATGAAGCGGATAAACTTCCGCCTGAACTTGCGGCAATCGAGGCTGTTAAACCCGGCAGTCGCACTGTTGCGCGTGCATCAGTTCAGTGAAAAGCCATCTTCGTCGTCGAGGCATCGACTTTTGCATGTTTCAATTTTTCTTGGGAATCGAACAAGTTGAACTAAGTGACGCTCACGCAGTTTTCGGGTGCGAATCGTTCGGGCTGAGGCTAATGTTTCTGCACTTTCTTTGGCAAGCGAGAGGCTCATCAAGAAGAAGACAACGAGCAGAACGAGCATAGAAATAATCGCCATGGTTACTTCAAGTTTTCAAGTTTGAGAAAATCAAGATTTCTTGTGAAGAATGTAAACAATCAATCAAATTTTCTCAAATCCCAAACTTTGACGGTGCTGTCTGCACCAGCGGTGTAGAGTTCCTTTCCATCAAGCGAAAACTTCACAGCGTTGGCTTTAAGGCGATGCGCATCAATAACTTCCAACTTCTGTCCGTTTTCCGCTTTGTAGATTCTCACACGGCCATCTTGCCCAGCGGCGGCAAGCAGTTTTCCGTCAGGACGATAGTCAAGTTTGACCGCCACGTAATCTTCAATCGCGCGAATGCCATTGGTTTTGAAATGAATCTGCTTGATGACGCGGTCTTCGCCCGCAGTCGCAACCCAATCTCCAAATGCGGCGACCGCGAAGATACGGCGTTTGTGAAGCGTAAGCGTTTTCATCGTGCCCTCTTTCCAATTCCAAATCATGGCTTGCGCATCGTTGGTAAAGGCGATGCTTTGCCCCGATGCTTCAAATGTGGCAGAGTAAATCGGGAATGCAATTCCAAGTCGTGTTCGCAGTTGCTCGCCTGTGTCTTTGTTCCATACGCGAACCGTTTTATCCCAACTTGAAGTCATCACTTCGTCAGTTGTCGGACTAAATTGAACGGTGCTAATAGCGGAACTATGGGCTTTAACGGATTTGCTTTTCGCGCCGTCGTTCAAGTTGATGAGATTAAGCACGCCGTTTTTATCGCCAATCGCTAGGATTCCGTTTTTTTCTGCAATCGCAAGTGGCGACTCTGTAAGGGAAATTGTTTGAACAGGCTTGGTTGGATTTTCTTTTTGAAATCCTTGAACCTGCTTGTTTTCGGTTGCTACCCAGCACATCGTTTCAGTCGGGACAAGTTCAAAGGCTTGTGCGCCGACGTTGAATGAGTAAATCGGCTCGTTGAGCGTTACAGTTTCTTCGGGTCGGGTGAAGTCGGTCAGTTGTTCGGGCTTGACGAGTCGCCATAAAATCGACAGCCCGCCCATAATGACGATGAAAACGAAGATGAACGGACGGTAGCGCGATTGGGCTTTGAGGGTTTCGTTGCGCTCGGCGCGGAATCGCTCAATATCTTGGGCGTAATCGTTGTAGCGTCGTCCATCGAAGCCGTATTCCGAAGCCGCGTTTGCTGCGTCGGAAAGTTTTTCGCGGTAGAGATTGTCGTAGTCGAATCGTTTATCGGCGTTGAGCAAAATTTCTTTGGCTTGGTTGAGGCGTTGCGATTTTTGTTCGGCGCGTTTGCGTTCTTGTTCGGAAGCGTTTTGGAGTTTGTCAGGGTGAACTTCTTTGATGCGCTCCATGTAGGCGCGTTTGATTTCGGCTTCGGTTGCGGTTTGCGTCAGTCCCAACTCAGCATAAAGGTCTATAAAATCGGCTTTGTTCATTTTTACAGCACTTCATTTTTACGCACGGGAAATCTCTTCAAAGTTAAGCAGTTCCATCGTGCTTCCCGCCATTGACATTGCGTAGATTTTGTGTTTCGTCAAGTATGCCAGTTGTTGAGGCGTAAATTTGAGACTTGAAAAAATTGGAATCAACTTTTTTTCTTTGAGTTCAGGAAAGAACTCGAAGAATTCGGGTAGGCTTTGAATAAAATCGTCTATGTAGTTTTGACGCATCGTAGTTTTCGTTTCGTTGAGCAAAACATAGTCTTTTGAAACCAGAATTAAATCAAATTCTTTTCCTTTTTTCAGCGTCTCGCTCTCAATGTAAAGATTCATCATTGAGCGTTGAATGTGCTCAATCTTAAAATACTTTTTCGCAATGGTCGGAAGATTAGGCGCGACAATATCCTCGACCACCGTTCCAAGTCTATTTGCAAGGTCTCCCCATTTTTTATTCAACTCCGCTTTTGAGTCGCTCATTTCTTTGCTCAACTGCGCCGTTGTGTTCTTTAATTCCGATGTTGTTGCTTTCAATTCTACGATTGTCTTGTCCACATTATCCTTAAAGACACTCATCTCATCTTTGAACACTTTCATCTCGTCTTTGAAGTCCAGCATCTCATCTTTGAACACTTTCATCTCGTCTTTGAAGTCCAGCATCTCATCTTTGAACACTTTCATCTCGTCTTTGAAGTCCAGCATCTCATCTTTGAA